>CBIHOH010000022.1:0-54376 GCA_966211755.1 uncultured Rhizobacter sp.
TGGCCGTGCCGGTGTCGGGACTGACGAGCTGCGTCACGTCGCCCAACCCGTTGCGTGGGTACTTCGTGACCAGGTTGCGCGGATCCGTGACCTGTGTCGTGCGGTCCAGCCCGTCATAGGCGAAGCGGGTCACGCCCAGCTTCGCATCCGTGCTGTCCTTGACCCGGCTCAGCGGGTCGTAGGTCTGGACCGTCTTGAAGTCGAACCCCGCCACCCCGGGTGCCTGCACCGTCTTCGTCGGGTTGCCCTCGGCGTCGTATTCGTACTTGACCACCGGCGCGGGCGAGACCGGCGGCGCCGGCACCTGCGCGCGCACGCCGCCCGACACCAGCAGCCCACCCAGCACGACGGGCGCGAGACTCCCCACCAGCCGGCTCGAAGCCGGCTGTCTTGTTCCTGTCCTTGTCATCTTCTTCCCCTCACTCCCGCCCGGTGACCTGTTGCACGCGCCCCAGCGCGTCGATGCTTCTGCCCAGCTGACGCTTGAGCACGCCTGCCGGGTCCTTGACCTGTTCCACCTTCCGATTCCCCATGTCGTCCAGCGTGTACTCGATGCGGTTGCCCTTGTTGTCGTACACCGCCACCTGCCGGTGCGCGTCGTCGTAGTCGAAGCCGATCCAGCTGGCATTCGGCTGCGTGATCCGCTTGAGCTGGCCCACCGCGTCATACGTGTAGCTGGTCTTCTGCCCGCCCACTGACGTGCTCAGCAGCCGCTGGCGCAGGTCGTAGGTATTGACCGTCAGCACCGCGTTCGGATCGATCGACTCCAGCACCTGCCCGTGTTTGTTGTACTTGGTGTACCGCGTGACCTTGCCCAGCGCGTTGGTGACCTGCTTCAGGTCGCCCAGCGTGTGGTCCGCCGTCGTGTCCGTGTAGTACTCGTACTTGGTGACATCCGCCACGTCGGTGCGCGGGCCGTCCTCGCTCAGCACCTGGCCGTACTGGTTGTAGGTCAACTTGGTCTCGCGCGCCGGCACCCCGGCTTGCAGCGGTGCATTGAAACCCAGCGAGCCGTTGGCGTCCGTCGTCGCTTGTTCCACCTGCTTGCACAGCACCGCAATGGGTTTGCCGTCGGGCAACTTGGCCGTGGCTGGAGCGCACGACGCCACCGCATTGGTGAAAGGATCGAGCTGACCGTTGTACACGCTCGTCGTCTTGCGATGCGGCTCGAACCGTTGGGTCTGCAGGCGCCAATCGGGATGCCACACCGTGGTCATCTTGCGGGAACCGGCAGGCAGCACAGCGTTGGACGCGGTCATCGCACCGCACTGGGCCGTCACGGCAAGCCCCTCGACCCGCACCGTTTCAAGATTGCGATGGTCGTGCACATAGCAGGTCCGGACGTTGTTGAAATCGTCCCTGAAAGCGAGGTTGCGGTTCCAGTCCAGGCTGACGGAGGAACCGCTGGGAGCACAGCCACTGCCGGCGGCCTGGCTTTGCGAGCTGATGCTCGGTGCCCCGGCCACGCTCAACGCAGCCCATGCTGACGAAGCACCCGTTGGAAGCTTCACGGACGTGCCCTCGGGCGCTTGCATGGCTTGCGTCCGATAAGCGAACGGCGTCGGATCCCCCTCCATCGGCCCGGTCTCCGTCACCTGAATGACGGGCGGAGCCTGATAAGTCACCTCGTACCGATTGACGCCTCCCGCCAGCTCCGTCGAGACCGCCCGCCCATAGGCATCGTAGGAAACAGTCGCGTGACGTGCGCCATTTTCGTCGACGACACCTGCAAGCGCAAAAAAACCAGGAGCACCGGTGTAGGGGAAAAGCACTTTCGTTCCGTCCTGCCACTCCACCCCATCGAGCCTCGGATTATTGGCATCGTAGATGAAATTGATCGCCAGACCGGCCGCATCCACCACCCTGACGACTCGTCCGCCTGCATAGCCGAATGAAACCGAGCGCCCGCTCTGATCCTGAATGCTCAACGGATAACCCGGCCCCGGCGCCACGGTTAGCGGAGTGGCCGCATCGCTGTTCGTAAAGATCAAATATCGCCCATCGTTCTTGTCGATACGCAGCAGATATCCTTCGGCGCTGTACGACTCCACGGCATTCCTGCTCGCATCAAAATATCTGAAGCCATCCGCCACCTTCCACAAGGCATCGGACACATCCGAATCCGCGAAAAACAACCCAAAGTTATCCTTCTTGAAAGTGATGATCTGATTTTCTCCACGCAAGGCGTGCATTCCCCGGTTGAAATGAGCGGGAATCAGCCGTTTGTGGACATTGCTCTCCCACAGCTCAGTGAAATTATTGTAGGGCTTGGGAAACAAAGGAGGACCCCCCTCTGCCGTAGGCAAACGGCGAGTCGAATCAAACGTGATGGACAAGTTCTCCCACCCGATTCTGATCGACAAGGGCTGGACGTACCTCTCCGCTCCGGTCAGTGGAAATATGGGCTTCCCGACGGAAGGGTCCGCGGTGCAAGACGGCGGTTTTTGGGGCTTCGGATCGTCTAGGTGAGGAGTGCAATATGGCCCCAACGCGCCTTCGTACTCATATATGCCAGTTTCGGCCTGGTTGATTTGGCCTGTCTGCATATTCACCGTTTCAACATTGGCACGGCAGTACCAACTTCCGGGCCCGGTAGGAGTCACACCGATGATGGTCACCGTACGATAATCGTTACTGTTTACCGGACGAGAATTCCAGTAAGCTCTGTCCGGTCCCGGCAGAGCGAGTTGCTGGCACACCTCCATAGGCGAGTAACCCCACGTACCATATGCTCCCGAAGAAACGGTCGTTCCATAAGGCCTGCACTGATCAAGCCCTTGAGAATAGACGGGAAAGGTCGAGAGCAAAAGACACGAAACCGACATCAGCCTCCACGTGGGACGCAGCATACGGATATTTTCCAAAAATCTTCCCGCAACGTTCAAATCATTTCCTGAACTCTTCACCTGGACCGTTCCTCTCTCAAATCCATATCAAAAATCAAATTGGGCGCAAGAGCCGCCGCATCCACGCAGCCAAACACAAGCTCCAACACGACATCCCCAAGTCGCACCAACGCGGTAACAAGCATCGACGATCGGCATCCCCCCGACCTCCTATCCATCACATGCCATTCATTCGTACCGTGAGGCCCGCGAGCCCTCCGCCTTCACCGAGCTGCTCCCGCAGCCCATCTTCATCCGACCTCGCCGGACGCCGGTTCATTCGAGACCATCGAAACCGGGCATGAATTCATCTCCCTGCTCTCCTGCCGCGGCTTCGACGCCTGGCTTCAGTTTCGGGCCACGAGACGAAATCTAAGGTTCGGGTAGCTCATCAGATGAGCCATTCGGAAGCATTGCAACCGTACGGAGTCTCCACCGGAGGTCACGATCGCAATCAAAACCTGGATGCCGGACAATCACTCGAGGGCGACAGAGTGTACTTGGTCGGACTTGCGAACCTCACTCGCCCCAGTTCATGCTGAATTTTCACAAGGCATCCGGAGGGAGTAAGGGCAAACATCGACATGCAAAGGCCGAGGGATGATGGCGGCAGGGCCACGGCGAGCGATGGCAAGCAGCAGCCAGCGAATGCCGCAGATCGATCATCGTATCTAGACACGAGCGGAAAAAATCGTCTGAGGCCATCGGCAACACTCTCAAAAACTCCCGGGAATCGATATCCCATTGCATTCGATTCCGGGAGTTCCCGCCATCCCAAAGTCCCCCGATCAACGAGCGCTCCCGTGAGTCTCAGACTTTTGCGACTACTACGGAACGGGATGCCCATCGATCCGCATCTGATAGAGAAAATAAGTGGGCGTGCAGAAGCCGACATATTCCTCTTCCATCCTGCGGGCGATTTCAGGCGATGTAGGCGAAAGCCGGATGTCCAGCTTCTGGCACATGTAGTCCTCGCGGCAGAATCGGTTCTGGTGGCAGGTGTCCACCACGCCGCGCACGACGATGTCGCCCAGGCATTCATGGAAGTCACCCGCGGCGCAACGGTCGAAGGCCGTGCCGCCCACCAGCCCGCAGATCTCGGCCGGCATGTTCTGCGATGAAGAGGCGTTCGAGAAATTCGACAGCTTTCTTTCGCCGGCCGTGCAGTTGCGGAATGTACGTCCGAGCGGCACGCCGATGTGGGTCGGACGGCAGTTGTAGCCCTGGGTCGTGAAGATCTTATCCTGCGGAAGATCGTAGACCTGCTGCGACGTGAAGCCGTCCTTGAAGCTGAAGAAATTGAACGGCAGCTCCGGAGGCGCCGAACTCGTGTCGGCCGGGGCCTTGGCCTCCACCAACGTTCCTTCGCGACAGGCCTGCCCGGCGAACAGGTGTTTCTCCTGGCCACGGCGGGGCACGCATTGGCCGACCTGGATCGGCAAGCCCGGATTCTTGACCAGGCTGCGGCACTCCAGCGCATCGGACTCGCATTTCCAGGTATGCGCCGAATGGAAATCCGCCTCGGCGTCCACGATGCAGAACTCGTTCACCGATGCATCCCGATACTGCGTGGTCTCGCCACCAGGCCGTGCCGGCGCATAGGACAGGGGGTTGAAGAGCGATGGAGAACGCCCTTGCGCGCTTTCGCGCAGATAGCTCATCCGCCTTATGGCGTCGTGGAAATAGTGCGAAGAAGTCCCGAGGCGGATCTGATTGGTCGCGCCCGAGAAATCCCTCCGGTCCAGGCCGAAGAAGTGGAATCCGGCGGTGGATCCGCCCTGGTGGCAGCCCATGCAGGTGGCATTGTTCAAGCGCTCCATCAACCCGGCGGGCGATTTGACCAGGGCCAGTTTCCCGAAATCCGCATCCGAGAACAGCTTGAGCTCGTCCTTCCTGAAGATCGCATTGAAGGGCTTGTTGGCCAGGCGGTTGTTCCCCAGGGGCGAGAACGAGATGGCCTCCATGGCGAGGAACTTCCTCGGAAGCTGGAAGACGCCGGCATCGATGGCCTCGAGCCGGCTGCGGATGAAGGCGACCAGTTCGGCGTACAGCGCCGGCGTCGCGCGCAGGCGCCTGACGTCGGGCGTGTTCTCGAGGGGCTCGCGTTTCAGCTGGGGGGCAGCGACTTCCCGGTCCAGGCGATAGACCCTCATGAGGTAAGCGGCCTGTCCACCCGTTTCCCTCATCATGCCCGCGGGGAAACGCAACACCTGGGCATTCAGCTCGATCTGCTTGAAGCGCAGCCGCGACTTGTCCAAGGGCGCGCCGCGCAACCAGGCGACGAAGGCCTCGGGCGTCGCCATGTCGGGAGCCTGCCATTGCCTGGCCAGGCCGCTGCAATCCGCCTGGTAGGGATACTCGAAGACCAGGTTCAGGAAAAAGGGCAGCCGCGACGCGCTGGTCTTGCCCGACGGGGTCGGTTTCCGATAGGCCAGCCGATAGATGTACCTGAGTTCGCCGCAATTCGAAGACGGGCTGAGTTCCTTGCGATCGAAGCGATTGACCACCCCCGTCAGCAGGAAGTACCCCTGCTCCGAGCGCAGCCAGCGTTCGTCGAATTGCCTGGCCACATTGCCTGCGGGGAATCTCAGGGCCTGTGCGTTCTCCTTGACCGCAGGCGTGCCCAGATGTCGATCGAAGCTGGCCAGGTCGGTTCGGATCAAGTCCGTCAAGGCCTTGTAGACCGGGACCTCACGGTCCAGCACGGCATTGGCCGACAAACCCTTGGGCGCAGGCCCGAGCCCCGGCGACGCATCGTGCAGGACAGCCCCCAGGGACAGGCTATCGTCCGACGATTGTTCGAGCCGTTGAAGAATCTCCGGATCGCGGACGTCGAGAACGAGCTGACCGGCGGCAGGCAAGGGAAGAGCGGGCGGATAGGCGGCATGGGCACCGGGCGTCTGCCCCGCCATGGCCAGCGGTTCCCCGCAGAACAGCGGTGGACAGACTGCCGTCATCACGCCCAGCAGCAAGAACTTTTTCATACCGCGCACGGCGACTCCTGATCAGTAAGCTGCCGGAGCATATGCCAGGCCGGCGTCTTCCCTGACCGGCAGCCATGCGCGAGGTCGACCAAACGCCGGCCGACACCCCTGCCGGCTCGACCAGCGAATGCTCACCCCGCAGACTGCCGAACCGCTATTGCAGCAGCCGCGGAGCGAGACAGCGCTGCACGAAGTGCGACAGCGCGCGCGGGTCGGCGATCAGCACCTCGCGGCGGCCCTTGCCAGCGAAGGCGATGACCTCGTCGCGCGCCAGCTTCGACAGCGCGCGGCTGACCGTCTCCAGCGTCATGCCGAGGTAGTTGCCGATCTCGGCGCGGGTCATGCGCAGCGAGATCTGGTCGCAGCGCAGGCCGCGCTTGGACAGCGAGTCGGCCCAGTAGCGCAGGAACTCGGCCACCCGGGCGTCGGCCGGCAGGGTGCAGACCGACATCAGCGAGTCGCGCTCGCCGACGATCTCGCGGCTCATCGCCTCGTGCAAGGCCTTCATCAGGGCCGGCTGGCCCGCGCAGGCGGCCAGCAGGGTGTCGTAGCGCAGGGTCCAGACCTCGCCAATGTCGAGCGCCACGGCGTCGCAGGAGTACCGGCCGTTGGCGATGCCGTCGAAACCCAGCCAGTCGCCGCGGAATTTGAGGCAGACGACCTGCTCGCGCCCGTCCGCCGACAGGTTGACGACCTTGAAGAAGCCCGAGTTCAGGATGTACAGGTTGCCGAAGCGCTCGCCGGCCTGGTAGATCAGGTCGCCGGCATGCACCACGCGCCGCTGCGGCTGCAGGCTGCGGGCCAGGAGCGCGAGGGTGTCGGCGATGCGGGCGCCATGGCCTTCGTCGCCGCGGAAAGCCGGTGCCACGGGTTCGGCGGCCGGCCGGCGGGGAAGCGGGGCCGCGAGGGTCGACGGGGCGGTGCTCAGCATCTTGATCTCCTGGCGTGGGGTGGTGTGCGTGTCCATGGATCGAATCCTAGGCAGGCAGCGACAACGGCGTGACAACGGGGCGCGTCACTCGGTGACGGCAGGTAAACACTTTGTGTCCGGCGTGTATCAACGCCACCGGTCCGCCACGGCTTGACTTGCATCAAGGCGATCGGCGGACGGCTCGCTAGGCTTCCCACACCAGGCTAGCGCTGCTTCGAGCATCCCACCATCATGTCCCCCTTCCGCAACCCCTCCAGCCCGACGGCGATCGCCGGTGCGGCCTTGCCGCCCGGCGCCGCGCTGCTGGCCCAGGCGCGGGCGCTGCAGCTGGCCGCCGAGTCCGGCCAGGCCCGTCCGCTGCTGCGCGGCAAGAACCTCGGGCTGCTGTGCGAGGCCGTCGACGACCCCGATGCGGCCTTGCTGCGCCGGGCCGCCGTCGAACTGGGCGCCCAGGTCGCCCACCTGCGGCCCAGCCTGTCCGAACTGTCCACCACCGAGGACATCCAGCACGCCGCGCGCGTGCTCGGCCGCCTCTACGACGCCGTGGCCTGCCAGGGCGTGGCGCCCGCGCTGGTGCAGCAGCTCCGCCACCACGCCAGCGTCCCGGTGCACGAGGGCATCGCCTCCCCCAACCATCCCGCGGCCGCGCTCGCCGGGCAGCTCGAAGGCGACTGCTCACCCGACGACAAGCGCTGCTTCCTGCTGCAGGCGCTGCTGCTGGCCACCATGGGCTGAACCATCACATGAGCATCCGACACCTGGACCCGCTGCTGAACCCGCGCTCGGTGGCCGTAATCGGGGCCTCGGAGCGCCCCGGCAGCGTCGGCGCCACCGTCTGGCGCAACCTGCGCGCCGCCCCGTTCAAGGGCCCGATCCTCGCGGTGAACCCGAAATACACGCGGCTCGACGGAGAAACCGTGTTCGCCCGCGTGGCCGAGCTGCCGCAGCCACCCGACCTGGCCGTGCTGTGCACCCCGCCGGCCACCATCCCCGGCCTGATCGAGGAACTCGGCCGGCTCGGCACCCGCGCCGCCATCGTCATGAGCGCCGGGCTGGGCGCGGCACAGAAGCAGGCCATGCTGGCGGCCGCCCGCCCCCGCCTGCTGCGCGTGCTGGGGCCGAACTGCCTCGGCCTGCTGTCGCCGCAACTCGGGCTGAACGCCAGTTTCGCGCACACCGACGCCCTGCCCGGGGGACTGGCCTTCGTGTCGCAATCCGGGGCCCTCGTCACCGCCGTGCTCGACTGGGCCAAGTCGCGCCGCATCGGCTTTTCCCACCTGGTGTCGCTGGGCGAACATGCGGACGTCGACTTCGGCGACCTGCTCGACCTGCTGGCGAGCGATGCCGCCACCCGCGCCATCCTGCTCTACATCGAGTCGATCGAGGAGTCGGCCAAGTTCATGTCGGCCGCGCGCGCCGCGGCGCGCAACAAGCCGGTGATCGTGGTCAAGGCCGGGCGGGCCGGCAAGGGTGTGAAGGCGGCCGCCTCGCACACCGGCGCGCTCGCCGGCTCCGACATCGTCTTCGACGCGGCGATCCGGCGCGCCGGCATGCTGCGGGTGGACACCCTGCAGGACCTCTTCATGGCCGCCGAGACGCTGGCCCGTTTCGGCAGCAACCGCGACACCGAGCTGACGCTGATGACCAACGGCGGCGGGGCCGGCGTCATGGCCGCCGACGCCGCCGCCCTCGCCGGCGTGCCGCTGCGCGAGCTGGGCGAGGACTTGCGCACGAAACTCGACGCCGTGCTGCCGGCCACCTGGTCGCATGCCAACCCGGTCGACATCATCGGCGACGCCCCGGTCAGCCGCTACACCGACACCCTGCAGGCCCTGCTGGCCGACCCCGGCGGCGGTGCCGTGCTCTTCATGCACGCCCCCACCGCCATCGTGCGCAGCGATGACATCGCCCGCGCCTGCGCCCCCCTCGCACGCCGGGCACCGGCCCGGATGATGGCCTGCTGGCTGGGCGACGCCGCGGTCGCCGAGGCGCGGCGCATCTTCGTCGAGGCAGGCGTGGCCGACTACGCCACGCCCGAGGAGGCGGTGCGCGCCTTCGCCCTGCTATCCACCTACCGGCGCAACCAGCAGCAGTTGCTGCAAGCCCCCACCGCCGCCGAATGCGGCCCGCCCGACATCGCCGCCGCCCGCGCCCCCATCGACGCCGCGCTGGCCGCCGGCCGCGACATGCTGGACGAACTGGAGGCCAAGGCCGTGCTCAAGGCCTACGGCATCCCCATCGTGCCCACGCTCGCCACCGGCCCCTGGCCGGACGACGCCGTGGCAGCCGCGCGCGGGCTGGGCTACCCCGTCGCGCTCAAGATCCTGTCGCCCGACATCAGCCACAAGTCGGACGTCGGCGGCGTGCGCCTGCACCTGCGTGACGAAAACGCCCTGCGCCAGGCGGCCGAACAAATGCTCGCCTGCGTGCGCCGCACCCGGCCGCAGGCGCGCATCGCCGGATTCAGCGTGCAGACCATGGTCTCGCGGCCGCTGGCCCAGGAGCTCATCATCGGCGCCAGCATCGACCCGGTGTTCGGACCGGTGCTGCTCTTCGGCCAGGGCGGCACTGCCGTCGAGGTGCTGGCCGACCGCGCCATCGCTCTGCCGCCGCTCAACCGCAGCCTCGCGGCCGAACTGATCTCGCGCACCCGCGTCGCCCGGCTGCTGGCCGGCTACCGCGACCATCCCCCGGCCCGGCTCGAGGCCATCGAGGACGTGCTGGTCGCCGTCGCGCGCATGCTGGCCGACCTGCCCGAACTGGCCGAGCTCGACATCAATCCCCTGTGGGCCGACGACGACGGGGTCATCGCCCTGGATGCGCGCATCCGCATCAGCCCCGAACGCCCGGGCGGCGCCGCCCGCTTCGCCATCCAGCCCTACCCGGCCGAACTCGCCGAGACCGTGCACTGGCACGGCGAAACGCTGGAGCTGCGGCCGATCCGCCCCGAGGACACGGCCGCGCACCAGGCCTTCGTCGCGCAACTGCAGCCGCAGGACCTGCGGCTGCGCTTCTTCAACAGCCGGCGCGAACTGCCGCGCAGCGAACTGGCGCGGCTGACGCAGATCGACTATGCGCGCGAAATGGCCTTCATCGCCGTGGGCCGGGCCGGCGGCGCGCTGCCGCAGACACTCGGCGTGGTCAGGGCGGTGTGCGACCCCGACAACATCGACGCCGAATTCGCCATCATCGTGCGCTCGGACCTGAAGAGGCAGGGGCTGGGCGAGCTGCTGCTGGCCAAGATGGTCGGCTACCTGACGAGCCGGGGCACGCAGCGCATGGTCGCCGACGTGCTGCGCGACAACCGCCCCATGCGCGAACTCGCGCGCCGGCACGGCTTCACCGAAGAAGGCGACGAGAGCGAGGCGCAGGCCCTGCGCCTCGTGCTGGACCTGCCGAACCCCTGCGCCGACACACCCCGGGAATCCTCCTAGACATGCACCATGCCCAGCCTCACCACCTTCACGGCGCCCTCTGCCTGGCCTTGGCCCTGGCGACGGGCAGCGCCTACGCCGACACCGCGACCGGCCTCGGCCCTTCCAACTTCGTCGACGTCGGCGATGGCCTCGCCGACCTGATCGACAGCAGCGGGCTCAGCTTCTCCACCCTGCTCGTTGGCGCGGCGGCCCTGCCTGCCGCGCGCCCTCCCGGCCTCACGGCCGCGCTCACCGCCAGGAAGCCCGGGAAACAACGCTGCCCGGACGGCGGCAGCGTGCAAGCGCGCCTGCACGACCTCGACCGCAGCGGCGGCCTGAGCGTCGGCGACGAGGTCGACACCATCTTCAAGGCCTGTGTCGTCGAGGGCCGGGCCGTGAGCGGCCGCAGCCGGTACCGCTTCGCCGGACACCGGCTCGAGGGCACGGCCGAGATCACCGAACTCGAGATCCGCGTCGACCAGATGGGTTGGACCGAACTGCGATGGACGGGCCAGGCCCGGCTGGCGATACACAGCGAGGGCGAGCGCGGCAGCGGCCGGTACGCGGTCGACTACCGCGACCTCGACGTCCGGCACGGACCGCACCGCATGCGCTGGAACTTCAGGCTGGAGGTGGAGCGCGATGCCTTCGGCTCGCAGACCGTCCGGTTCGAGGGGAGCACCCTGGTGGACGCCGTGCCGCTGAGGCTGCGGCAGGCGGAACCCTTTGCCATCCAGCGCGGGGGCTATCCCGGCGCCGGCCGCCTGGTGGCGACGGACGACCAGGGCGGGCGGCTCGAAGTGGAGGCGGGGCGCCGGCGATATGCCTTCGGGTGGTTCGGCGCCGGCAACGACGGGGCGACGCCGGACGTGGAGTCGCAGAGCCGGGCCTATGCACGGCGCTGACACAGGGCGCGGGCGGATTCGACGCCGCCCGCCCCGCCTTCAGGCCGCCAGCCTGAAATCCGTCTGCGCCAGGCAGGGACGCCCGGCCACTGCAGCCGACCAGGCCGCCAGTCCCGCCGGCAGCACCACCTCGGGCAGCCGGAACTGCAGGTAGGCCAGGGCCACGGCCGCCACGATTGCATCCAGGCGCCATGCCGCCTCCACGCGAGGCAGCTGCGGGACCCGGGCCTCCAGCTGCTGCAGGCAGCGCGCGATGGCCGCCAGGCGGCGCTGACCCATGACTGTCGCGTCGGCCGCCGCGCCCTCATGCTTGCGCGAGATCATGGTCTGGAAGGCCGCCTCCATCAGCGCGTAGGCGATGCTGCCGAGCTGCAGCGTGGCGGCCAGCGGCTCCGCTTCCAGCGGCAGCAGCCGGCCGGGCGCCCCCCGCCGGTCCAGGTACTGTGCGATCAGCATCGACTCGGCGATCGCGCTTCCTTCGTCCGTCACCAGCAGCGGCACGCGGCCGGACGGGTGCCTGGACAGCAGGGCCGGATCGTCCACCCAGGGATCGCACCAGACCAGCTCCAGCCGGTCGCCCAGGCCGGCCTCCAGCGCAGCGACGCGCGCGACGCGGGCAAAGGGGGATGTGCGGTTGAGCAGCAATTGCATGAGAACGTCTCCTGAAGCCAAGGAACAGAGGGAAGACCGGTCCGGCGGCATGGCGCCATCGGCTCCGGCGGACGGCGCGATTCACGGCGAAGGTACCCGGTAGCCGCCTGCAGCCCGGCGGGTGCCGCTCAGCAGGGCCAGCAGCAGGCCGAGTGCCATGCAGGCCAGCCCGGCGACGAACAAGGGACGGTACTGCCCGGCCGCCCCGTACAGCCCGGCCATGGCATACCCCGAGGCGGCCTGCGTGAGCGCGAAGACCGCCGTGGCATAGCCCCACATCCGCTTGTGCAGCCGCGGGCCGACCAGCTGCATCAGCCGCCCGGAAGTGAGGGCCGACATGCCGGGCGACAAGGCCCCTACCAGCAAGGACGACACGGCATGCCCGCCGAAGGAGAACCACAGCAAGGGCAGCCCCACGCCGATCGCCTTGAGGGTGTAGCCGCCCACCAGCGCGCGCTGCCAGTCCCAGCGCGAGGCGCACCAGGCGGCCAGCACGGGGCCGGCGATGGCGCCGAGGCCGAACAAGGCCCACTGGGTGGCGGCGTAGGCAGCGCCCAGCTGCTGCTCGCGCGCCAGGTAGTCGACCCAAAACACGGTGTGCGGAATGAAGCCGGCGGCGTCGCAGGCATAGGCCAGCAGCACCAGCAGCACGGCCGGACCCCAGTGCATAGGCCGGGCGACGGACGGGCCGGCCGCCACGGGCGGGGCGATGGCCGCAGGCACCGGCAGCACGGCCCGCCAGCCGATCCAGGCGCAGGCCCCGGCCAGCCCGGCGAGCGCCCACCACACGGTCGGCAGCCCGCGGGCCGCCAGGGCGGGCACCACGGTGGCCGACATCAGCGCGCCCCAGCCCACGCCGCTGAACATCACCGGCCCCAGCGCGGCGCGGCGCGCCACCGGGACCGCCGCCATGCCCAGGGACGGCCCCGCCACCATCAGGACGGCGCCGGCCACCCCGGCCGCGAAGCGCCAGACAAAGAACCAGGCAAAAGGCTGCGGCGTGCTCGACAGCGCGAAGCTGAGGGCCACCACCGCGAAACAGCAGCCCAGCACCCGGTGCGCCTGCAGGCGCTCGGTCAGCGTGTGGGCCGACAGCGCGCCGGCCAGGTAGCCCAGCAGATTGGCCGCCCCCAGGTAGGCCGCTTGCGAAGCGCTGAACCAGCCTGCCTGCACCATGGCCGGCATCAAGGCGGTATAGGCGAAGCGGCTCAGGCCCACGCCACACAGGGTGGCCATGAAACCGGTCCAGAGCAGGGGGAGTTCATCGCGTCGGATCACCGGGAAACCTCGTCGGTGGCGGCAGCCCATTGCCCCCGCACGGTTCCCAGCGTATTCTGCCGAGACCCATCATGTCGAATGATTAGATGTGATTGACGGAATCACGAATACAGATGAAGACCGGACCCCATGCAGCTCAAGACCCTCCGCATGTTCGACGCCGTGTGCGCGACGGGCAGCTTCGGCGCCGCGGCACAGCAGTTGTGCACCGTGCAATCGAATGTCACGGCGCACATCAAGAAGCTGGAGGACGAACTGGGCGCCCAGCTGCTGGAGCGCTGCGTGCCCGTGCGCGCCACGCCGGCGGGCCTGGCGCTGCAGCCCTACGCCCGGCGCATGCTGCAATTGCACGACGAGGCGAGCGCCCTCTTCGCCGGGAGCAGCGCGCCGGCCGGGTCGCTTCGCATCGGCTCGATGCAGACCACGGCCGCGCTGCGCCTGCCGCCGGTACTGGCCCGGCTGCACCAGCGGCATCCGCTCATCGACCTGCAGTTGCGCACGGGTTCGACGGCCGAGCTGCTGGAGGCCCTGGCCGCCGGGGCGCTGGACTGCGTGCTGGTGTCCGGCCGCCCGCCGCAGCCGCGCTGGCATGCGCACGAGGTCTTCGTGGAAGAACTGGTGCTGGTCTCCGGCCGGCCCATGCCGGCCCTGCCCGCGGCGGAGCAGTTGCTGCGCACGCCCTTCCTGGCCTTTCCCCAGGGCTGCAGCTACCGCCAGCGCGTCGAGCTCCTGCTGGCCTCGCAGGGTGTCATGGCGGCGCGCATCATGGAGATGGGCACGCTGGACGCCATCCTCGGCTGCGTGGCGGCCGGCATGGGCCATGCGCTGCTGCCCCGGGCCGTGGTCGAGGCCCAGCGGCACCGCTTCGGCGTGCACTGCCTGTCCCTGCCGGGGACATTGCGCGACGAGATCGCGCGGGTGGGCACGTATTTCGTGACCGGCGCCCCGGCCAGCTGGTCCCCGGCCCTGCGGGCCTGCGCGGAGCTGCTGCGGGTGCCCGCCGCGGCCGGGGCCTGAGCGGCAACCACGCGGCAGCGGCTCAGCGGGCCTGCGCGCCCGCCCCCGGCTGCTGCACCAGGGCCATCGCGAACTGCCCGTGCCCCACCGACCAGTCCGAATAATCGTTCTCGTGCATGAAGATGAACACATCGGCCGGCGCGACGCCGGCACGCTGCTCCAGGTTGCGCGCGATCTGGCTGTACAGCGCCTTCTTCATGGCATCGCTGCGCCCGCGGCGCAGGGTGATCTCGACCACGACCAGCCGGTCCGAGCGTTCCACGCCGTTGAAGTGGCGGTCGAAGAAGAACTCGTCCGGGCGGTACGGGCTCAGCAGGTTGAAGAGCTCGCTCTCGGGCATTCCGATGCTGTCGACCAGCGCGTCGTGGATGCCTCGGACGATGGCCTGACGCTGTTCGGCGGAACTGCCCTGCGGGACGGCGGTGCGGATGAATGGCATGATTTCTCACATTGAAATGGAACGATCGGTGGATGGCACGGGCCCATCGCCGGCCATTCTCGGGGCCCGACCGCCGTTCCTGAAACGATGAATTCGGCACACCTATGTGCGTTAAAGTCACATAGACATGAAACAGCACCTGCGACACATGAACGCCCTGCGGGCCTTCGAGGCGGCCGGCCGGCTGGGCCGCATGACGGCGGCCGCGAGCGAGCTGCATGTCACGCCGGGAGCGGTCAGCCGGCAGGTGCGGCAGCTCGAGGAACTGCTGGGCACGGCCTTGTTCGAGGGACCGAAGAACAAGCCGGCCCTCACGCCCTCGGGCAAGCTGTTGCAGACCGCCCTCTCCGCCGCGTTCCTGCAGATCGAGCAGGCGGTGGACGCGGTGCTCGAGCAAAAGGATTCGACGCTCGATGTCTCCTGCCTCAGCACCTTCACCATGCGCTGGCTGATTCCCCGGCTCTACGATTTCCACGCGCGCCAGCCCGCCATCCACGTGCGGCTCAGCGCGACCGACCAGAACGCGGCGGCCCCGGTGGCACGGCACGACGTGGCGATCACGGTGTCCGACACCGCGTCCCCCCTCGACACCACCGAGCTGCACTTGTTCGACGAGTGGCTGGGCCCGGTGCTGGCGCCCGGCCTCGCCGCCCAGCTGGCGCTCAGGCGGCCCGCCGACCTGAAGGGCCAGGCGCTGCTGCGCACGCGCACGCGCGCCAACGCCTGGGCGATGTGGAGCGCGGCGGCGGGCAGCCGCGTGCAGGTGCGCCCCGGTACCGAGTTCGAGCACTACTACTTCACCCTCGAGGCCTGCATCGCCGGACTGGGCATCTGCATCGCGCCGTGGCACCTGGTGCTGGACGACCTGCGCTGCGGCCGCCTGGTGGCCCCCTTGAGCTTCCGGCCCAGTGGCTATCGGTACGTGGCCAGGCGCAGCCGGTCCGAGGACCCACGCTCGCAATGCTTCTGCGACTGGCTGCAGGCCCAGGCGGCCGCGATGCCGCTGCCCGGGCCCTGAAAGGGCATCGCGGATGCACGGCCCCGTCCCGGCCGCGGCGCGCCCGAGGTCTCAGGGGCGGCACACGCCCTAGAGATCCCCCGTGCCGGCGAAGGACCCGGCCCTTAGGGGCCGGGCGCATGGCCAGGGTCACCCGAAGCCTGACCCGATTCCCTCCCGGGATGAACCGGCACAGACCACCGGCGACGCGGCACGGCGATCGATCGCCGCCTCGGCCGCTGTCACCATCATCGCCACACGATGAGCGTGCTGTCGTCCAGGGTGCCCGTCCCCGGCCCACTTAGACGAGCCAGCACCTCTACCCGATAGTTGCCGGCCGGCAAATTGACACCACCTATCGCATTGACCGTGTGCATGGCCCAGCCGTCGATCAAGTCCGTTCCGTTTGCGCTGCAGAAGGCATCGGATGCGCCGGCTGTCGGAGCCAGCACCGTGACGACTCCGGTGCCGACATTAACGGCACGGATGGTCAAATCGACAAAGGTCCTCGTGTCGCCCGCGACGGCGTCCACCACGCATTCGGCCGTGTAGCTGACGATGAAACGCTGGTTCGCCAGGTTGAAGAACACCGGTGTCTGGAAGACCCCCGCCGCAATCGGCACGGCGGCCGGGGCCAGGCCGAAGCTGAAGCTGTTGGGATTGGTCAGCGTGACGATGGGTAACGCCGAGACCTGCGTGGCGGCGGCCAGTGCGAGCACACCGGCCGCGGCCTTGGACACGAGCTTCTTCCTCAAGAATCGTTGGCTTCTCATTGTTTTCTCCCTGCAGGCGCCAGAAGGGACAGACGACGCAAGCCGCCCGCGAACCACGCGTCGTCAGACAACAGGATCGGAAAAGCCCGCTACTGCGTCAGCTGCGGATCGGCCGTCGCGCCGGCTTCCAGCCGGTCCAGGTCCGCCAGGCGCCTGGTCACGTCGGCATGCAGCGCCGCGCTGGGCACGTCGAGCGCGGCCTGCAGGGTCTTGCGCATCTCGCCATAGTCGCCGCTGCGCGGCTCGAGATAGTTCTCGAAGGCCAGCAGACGCACCCGGTCGGACGGGCCGTACTCGAACAGCGCCGTGAGCAGGTGGTCGGGAACGACCAGCCCCAGGGAGCGCGCCTTGATCAGAGCTTCGTAACGAACCGCTTCGTCCCCCTCGCTGATCGAACTCAACAAGCGCGCCTGTTCATCTGCGTCGGCGCGCCGGGTCGGCTCAGGACACACGCTGTCCCGCACGGGGTCGGTGGGAGGATCAACCGGCGCCGGCGCCGGTGACGGGGCCGGTGGAACCTGCCCGGGTGATGGCACCGCTTCCGGCACTGCCCCGGAAGCGCTCTGCGCGACACAGGGCGCCGCCGCGGGGGCGACGTCTTCAAGATGCCGCCACTCGCTGAGCAGCCAGCCCGAGGCGAGCGACGCCAGCGCGATCGAGAGCCAGGTGAGCGACTGCCCTGTCGGCCTCATGGCATTCTCCTGAGTCGGGCCCTGGCGCACGGGAGCGGCGCATGGGTCGAGCGGATCGGATGGACAGCCCCGGGGCAGGCGTCGATGCCTTCGCCTCGGGCGGGTGGATGTACAGCATGTACTGCATGTACTGCATGCGCCCTGCCGATCCGCTCCACGCCACGGCGGGGGATCACGGTTGCGCATGGGCAGGGTCCGGCCATCGAGCGGGCCGATACAGCCTCCCAGCCGGACTCCGAACGGAGCGTGCTTTTCACATGGTAGGAACCTGCCGCGGCGACGCAATCCCTAGCGACGCGACCAGGGCGGGCTCGCGGCGGCCCGGGATGTCCAGCAGCCCGGACAGGTCCATTGCAAGAAAACGACAGGCCGCGCTCCCCTCATCCGGAAATCCTGACCGTCTGTCCGTTCCGTGCTCGCGACGAGTCCACGCGCACCCGGCCGGCCCATACGATGACCCCAGCGACGAAACCCGGGGCGATCCAGCATCGCCGCAGGACTCGTCCGGCAGTCGCCACGAAGGCTTCGGGGAGGAGCCTCCTTCCAAAAATGGCGGAGAGGATGCACGCACCTCCGACCAACAACGACATACATGAGGAAATCGATGAGAAAAGCGCAGCGTGCAGCAATCACCTTGTCAGTACTGGCCCTGGCGGCCTGCGGCAATGGCAGCGAGGAAACGGTCGAGCAGAACAGCGCCGCCGCATCGGCCCCTTCGGCTCCCGTCGCGCTCGTCGACCCCGTCGCCCCTGTCGTCCCTGTCGTCCCTGTCGTCCCTGTCGCCCCTGTCGCCCAGCCGGCCGACTACAGCGCCGAGACCAGCTACTCCAGCACGTACTGCAGCGACGGCCAGTACCCGGAGCAGTGGTCGTGGCGTCCCGACACCGTCCTCCCCTCGCCCCAACCCGCGACCAGCGGCACGCCCTCGATCAAGCACATCCGCAACGGGGTCGTGATCGCCACCTACAGCAAGCTGTCCGGCTATCGCAGCGCACCCAACAACATCGATGCCCATGACACGAGCGTGGGGCCGTTCCGCCGCATGCCGTACACGCAGATGGCGGACGGCGACGTGTTCGAGCTCGCCCCTGCCGTCTACGAAGGGGAGGACCAGCAGATCTTCATCGGGCCCAATGTGAAGAACGACGCCGACTACAAGGCCGGCATCACCTACAAGCCCAAGAACATCACGATCCGCGGCCTGACCGTGAACGGGGTCCGGCCGGTCATCAAGAACCCGGCCACCGGCGCGTCGAACAACAACTTCGGCCAGTCGCTGATCTACGTCGGGGCCTCCGAGGACATCACGATCGAGAACATCGACGTGATGGACGCCTCCACCGGTGGCTCGCTGGGCAAGGCGGCCGTCTACCTGAACGGGTTCAAGAACCTCACCTTGAAGAACGTGCGGATCTCGGGCTTCAAGCGGCACGGGCAGAACGGCATCTTCGGGACCGGCGGCAACAGCGGCACGCTGCTGATGCAAGGCGTGGAGCTCGAGGACAACGGCGGCAACAGCGGCCCCGAGCACAACATCTACATGAATGCCAGCGCCACCGACAACAACTTCACCGTGAAGATGCAGGGCTCCTGGAGCCACGGCTCTTACTACGGGCATCTGTTCAAGTCGCGCGCCCAGGTCAACATCCTGGAGGGCAACTACTTCCAGGGCTCCAAGGCTGTCGCCGGTGGGCCGCAGGGCGAGGCCTACCTGGTCGACATCCCCGAAGGCGGCACCCTGGTCGCCAGGAACAATGTCTTCGCCAAGAACTTCTCCGGCGATTTCTCGAACGGCGCAGCGATCACCTTCGCGGTGGAAGCCGGCTCGACGACCAAGCCGTTCGACATGGCGCGGCCCTGGGGCCTGACCGTGGAGCACAACACCTTCGTCGCTTTCTCGCGCTACTACGACACGCAGAACCACAAGCTCTACCCGTTCTATTTCAAGTCGACGGCCCCGGTGCAGCCCTCCGCCAAGCTGGTGCGCCACAACGTCTTCGTCGGCTATTGCCCGACGCCCACCCAGACCGCGGCGGGCTACTACGGCGACAACGCCAGCGAGCTCGACTTCAATGGCATCGATGCCGCCTTCCGGCCCCGGCGCCCGGTGTTGGTGAGCGGCAGCCCGATCGTGGGAACGGTGGGCTACGCGCACAAGAACAGCGCGGTCACCCGCACCAGCACCGCCGCGGGCGCCCGGGACTGAGCCGCGGCATCGATCGCGTTTTCGTCGAGGTCCCGGCCCCGGGCCTCCTGATGTTCCAGCCCCGGCCGCCCAGGCCGGGGCCTCATGCCCAGCGGGTCGGTCCGACACCCGCCAGGCCGGCCGATCCCCGCGCCCAGGGGGTCGCGTGACGGGGCACGCCGAGGAATAGTGCAGGTCTGTCCGCGCGTCCAGGCCTTCACCCTGGTTGCGCGAACGATCCCCCTTCCGATTCGCCCCCTGAAATGAGCTGTTTCTTTTACTTGCACCGGCCCGAGGCCGGCAGCGCCGCCGAGCTGATCGCGGAATGCGAATGCGATTGGTCGACACTGGAATCGGCCTGGCGGGTGATGCTGGCGGGAGCCGAGATCTGCCCCTCGCTGGTTTCGCCCCGGCGCAGCGAGGACGTGCCGGCGCCGCAGGGTCTGCGCGTGCCGGCTTCACAGGCCATCCGGCGTTTCGAACGACTGTGCGCCGTCATCCAGGACAGCCCTCTGATGGCGCAGATGCCACTGCTGCCCATCTACCTGGCGGGCGCCCTGGCATTCCTGCGCGAGCGCGCGGCCGCGCATGCACCGGGGCATCCCGGTGAACTGTTCCTCGTGGGCCAGTACGAAGGCGACGAAGACGAAGAACTGGAGGGCTTCGCCCACGACCTGCCCCTGCGGCAACAGCTGCACGCCGAGGCGTGGGAGGCCATCGAACGCATCGGCACCGAGCGGGCGTACCACGAGCTCGACGAAGAGCTGGGCTTCGCCATGTTCCACAAGACCTTCACCGAATGGGAGGCCTGGGTCCGCCACTTCGGCCTGGGCAGCTTCGAACACCCCTACTTCAAGCGGCTGTCCTACCACCCCTACCGCAATCGCCACGAAGGCCCGCCGGACGACACGCCGTTCGACGCCTTCGACCCCGAGCTCGAGGCGCAAGGGCAGCGCGAGGCGGCTGTCCTGCAACGCTGGCGTGAAACGGACTTCCACCCCGCGCAGGGACCGGACGGACGCTGGGGGCTGCGCCACGACGAGGATGCCGGATCGGAAGCGGCCTCGGCCTGGGCCCTGGACCCGGAATGGGACGCCCTGTTCCGCGACCCGAACTGCACTGAGGCGGCCTGGGTGCGCCGCGCCGGCCAGTGGGGTCTGCTGCGCCTGGGCCGGCCGTGCCGGCTGCTGGTGCCGCCCAGCCTGGATGCGGTGCGCGACCCCGTGCTGGACGGCTGCGGCGACGCCAGCGCCGACGCCACCGTGGTGGTGCAGGGGGGACGCCATGGGGTGATGTGCTCGTCCGACGGGCGCTGGCTGGCCCGTCCCGAGTACGACGAGGTGTGGCCCGTGCAAGGAACCATGCTGCGCATGAGGCGGCAGGAGCGCCATGGTTTCTTGAACGAGCAGGGCGAGGCCGTGGTGCCGGCGGAGTACGACGAGGCCCACGATTTCGATTCATGGACCCGGCACTACCCCTCGTCGCTCGCCTGGGTGGCGCGCGGCGGCCTGTGGGGTGTGGTCGACAAGACCGGCGCCGTCATCCAGCCTTGCCAGTTCGAACGCTTCGAGCGGCCCGGAGACGACGACGGCGCCCTGGGCTGGCGGGTGGTGCGCGGTGGCCGCACCGGCTGGCTGAATGCCGACGGCAGCTGGGGCGCGCACTGCGAGTGGGACAGCGTGCAGCCGTGCCGCAAGACCGGCGCGGGCCTGCTGGGGCTGTTCGAGGTGACGCTGCAGGGCCGCCACGGACTGGTCGCCAGCGGGGGCGCGGTCTGGCTGCCCTGCGAGTACCTCGCTGTCACACCGCTCGGGCTCGGGCCCGAAGTGCCGCACGAGGACGAACACGAATTCGACGGCATCCTCCACCGCGATGCCTGGCCCGACGACGAGGTCCCGGCCTTCGTGGCCGCGCTGGACGGCAGCCGACCGCTGGTGCTGATCGCCGTCGAAACCGAGAGCGGCACGGGCGTCGTGGACCAGGCCAACCGATGCCTGGTGCCACCGGTCTACCGCCAGGTGGTGCCTTGCGCCGATGGTTTGTACGACTACGACGCGCGCTGGCTCCGTCTCACCGCGCACGACGGGCGGCAAGGGATGTGGAGCATGGCCGGGCAGGCGGAACTCCTGGCCTGCGTGTTCCATGACGTCGCGCTCATTTCCTCCGTGCCGGGGCAACGGCCGGTGATCGTCACGGTCAGGCGCCTGGACCCGCGGAGCGAAGACCTGCACAACTTCCGCTGCGAGCTGAAGCACCCCGACGGCACCCCGGCCTTCGAGGGCGAATACCTGTGGATCAACGCCGACGGCTTCGGCTACCAGATGTCCGGCTCCTCCGTGCACGGACACAACGCATCGGAATGCCATGGCATCGCCCAGCTGTGGGCGGAGGGCCGCGCCATCCGGGCCCTGCGGTACAACGTCGACGGCCCGCCCCGGCTGGTGTGGCTGAGGCCGGGCCGCCCGCCGATGGGCGACGACGCCAAGCTCCGGCTCGACCATCAGCGCGGCGACCCGACGGCCGCCTTGCTTCTGGCGCGGGACCATCTCGAAGGTTTCCATCGTCCGAAAGACGAAGCGCAGGCCCGGCAATGGGCCGAGCGCGCCTGCGCCCAGCCAGGCCGGCCGGCCTCCGCCACGCAGCCCTGCGGCCAGGCCATGCTGCTGTATGCCCGCCTGCTCGCCGATGGCGTGGGCGGCCCCGCCGACCTGCCCCTGGCGCGACAGTGGGCGCAGCGCGCCCTCGAGACCGACGAGGGAAGTTCCGACGAGGCCTGCGCCCTGGCCGGGCGGCTGCTGCTCGACGAAAACGCCGGCCCGATCGACCCGGAGCGGGCGATCGACCTGCTCGAACGGGTGGGCGACCGGGGCCGGGCGGCGGGTGAGGCCAACTACTGGCTGGGACGGTGTTATCGCGACGGCATCGGCGTCGAACCCGATGCCCAGGCTGCCCGGGAAAAATGGGAACGCGCCGAGGCGGACCACCACCAGGCGGCTGTCCCGGCCCTGGCCGACCTGTTGCGGACGATGGCCGAGGGCGAAAGCGACCCCGAGGCCGCTGCCCTGCTGCGCGAACAGGCCGCTCTCTATGGCCGCAAATGGCTGCAGTCCCTGAGCGGGCCGGGCGACCCGGATTACGCCTGCGCCCATGCGCGACTCGGCACCCTGCTGCTGCAATTGCGCAGCGTGGACTGGGCCGCGGCCCGCAAGCACCTCGAACGCGCGGCCGAGGGCGGGCGCCTCGACGCGATGCGGCTGCTGGCCAAGCGGATCCACGCTTCGGCGGCCAGCCCCTTGCGCGACCCCGCGCTGGCCCGGCAATGGCGGCGGCGCTACATCGAAGAGCGAACCGCCGGCCGGCCCTGGCTGCTGCGCCTGGTCTGCGCGGCCTGGTTGCGCGTGGCGTCCTGAACCTGCGCATCGGCGCCCACCGCGCCGCCTCGCGCGCCCCGGCGCGTCAACGGCGCGGCTGCGTGCGGCTGTCCATCGCCAGGCGGCGATCGCGCAAGGAGGTCTTGGACGGCAGGAAGCGCAGCACGGAGGGCACCGTGCCCGCCCCCACCGCTTCGGCCCCGGCCGCGAGCGACGGCCCGCCCGCCCCCAGGCGCGCGAAGGTGGCCGCGACCGTGGCCAGATCGTCATCGAAATCGCCGTGATGGCGCGCCCCCGAGGCCGACGGCGCCCCCTGCGGGGCGCCGTTCGGTGCCAGCACCCAGTCGGCCGCGCCGCTGTCGAACAGCTCGCTCAGCTCGCGGCTGGCCCGCACGAACTTTTCCATGCCCAGGATGGGCACGCCATCGCGAACCATCGGAATCCTGGCCTCCGCTTCAAAGGCATTGGACACCAGGTAGAGCAGCGACTTGTTGTAGATGCGCGAGCAGTGGTCGTCCTGCTCCGCCTTGTCCGTCAAGCTGAAGAGCGCGAACCTGCCGATGGCCTGGCTGCGGATGGCCGGCAGGTAGCTGTGCGTGAACAGATCGAGAGTGCAGGCCGGCGCCCACAGGGTGCAGCTCGCGATGTCCAGGCCCAGGCCGGTCTGGGCCTTCATGGGGCCCTCGGCGATGCGGCCCCGGGCGGTCAGCAACTGCACCAGCGGCGCGTGGAAGACCGCCCCCGCGCTGTGGCCGACCACGTGGATCTCGAGTTCCGGCACCTGCCGCCGCAGGCCGGCCAGCAGCTCCATCGCGAGCCGGGCCCCGCCGCCGGGGCGGCTGGCGGCGAGGGCCTTCTCCTTCATCTCGGACCAGGCCACCCGGCCGGTCAGCAGGCGGGCCATGGGCTCGAGGGCGTCGTCGAAGCGGTCCAGCATGAAGTCCTGGGCGGCGTCGAGCAGGCCCTCGGGCCGGCGCCTGCGCACGGCGTCTTCGAGGATGTTGGTGACGGTGGTCCAGTAGTCGCTGTGCCAGATGAAGGCCAAGGGGTAGACCTCGGCCGACAGCAGGGCCTTGCGGTACTCGGCGACACGTTGCACGGCCGCCCGCTCGCTGACCAGCCCGCCGTGCGCGTACAGCAGGATGCGCTTCCTCGACCACGCGCCCATGACCCGGGGCATGTCGTCCTCGAAGATCTGCCGCAGCTCGTCCGGGCTGGTGCCGTAGTCGCCGCCGGCCTGGAGCTGGCCCTCGGGGCCGATGCTGACGATGTGGGGCCGCACGTCGGCGTAGGCATAGGCGGCCGACTGTCCCGAGGTGGAGGCCTGCGCCAGCGCGACCGAGGCCACGTCCCTCAGGACCACCGGCGCGCCCAGCCTCGCCACCCAGACATCCGTGCCATGGGCCAGCCAGTCGTCGTAGCCGACACGGCACAGCCCCTGCCGGCCCCAGTCGCGGCCCCAGGAGTTCTGGATCCAGAAGCCCTCGCTGTCGTAGGCCACGATCGCGAACGCATGGCCGCCGGTGACGCTGCCGGAGCGGGCGACGATGCCATCGGGGCCGACATCGCTCCAGCCCTCGTGCACGCTGGCGGTGGCATAGAGCACCCCCACCTCCGCGATGGCGGCGTGCATCGCGATCAGGTCCTGGTGGTTGACGCGGAAGTAGGCCCCGAGCGGGCGCTGCAAGGCCTTCGAGGTGCGCTGGTCGGTCAGGCCCTTGCGGTCGGCCTTGCCCAGCTTGTAGGGCCAGTCGCACTCGGCGCAGACACCGTGCTTGTGCCAGCCCTTCATCGCGCCGCGCGCGCTCGAACCCGAATAGGCCTCGCCCGGCCACTCGTCGTAGCGACGGGCCATCTCGTAGAACATGCGGGCACTGACGGGAACCGGATCCGGCGTGACCCGCCTGCGCAACAGCAGGTAGTTGGCGACGGTCGCCAGCCCGAAGCCGGTGCATGCGCCCTCGCGCCCCTGGTCGAGCACGGGCACCTCGTAGGCCAGGTAGTCCGACAAGGGAATGCAGGTCGGCACCTCGACCAGGGTGGGCACGAACATCAGGTCGCGGAAGTCCGTGGTGTCGCGGCGCGCAGATGCCCGCCAGCAGTTCCTCCGCCGGCGTGCGGGGCGCGACCTTCTTCGCGGGCTGGGTCATCGGAGCCTCCGGGAACGCCTGCGGCGCAACGGTTGAGGTCATCGACGGCGGTGCTCGCGGCCCTGCCGGGGCGGCGTGGCGGCGGCGGCCTGTCGGCGTCCGTCGAGCTTAGCGAGGCGGTGCCGCAAGGCCATCCCCACGATGAAGGAGGCCGCCGCCGCCGCCGGGCTTGACGGATGACCGGGGCAGGCGGACAGTCTCCACGGCAAGCATGCGGATTCGCCCGGTCCCCCGGGGAAAGGTCTCCCATGAACGACGATCCCCGGCACTACCAGTTCGACCTGCCCGGCAAGCCCCGTCCCGGCGAGGTGTCGATCGCCGAGCCCTGGTACCCCGGCATCCAGCCCTACTGGCCGCGCTGCACGACGAAAAGGTCCGTCGACCCCATCATGGGGATCAAGGCGGTGGTCATCCATGCCACGGCGGGCGCCTCGTCGGCCGGTGCCATCGCCGTCATGAAACGCCTGGTGGATCCGGCCTCCTTCCATTGGCTGGTGCCGGACGAGGACGAGGAACAGCACGGCCACTTCGTCTGGGCCTGCGTGCCCGAGGCCCTGGCCGCCTGGCACGTGAGGAACGGCGCCTCGCACGCCGACGTGAACGGCGGCACCCGGCGCGTCAACCACTGGTCGCTCGGCATCGAGGTCGTCAACACGCAAAAGGACGATCCTTTCTCGCCCTGGCAGATCGAGGCCACGGCCCGGCTGGTGCGCTACTGCTGGGCGAAGTACCCGAACCTGGTCCACGTGGTGTCGCACGCCAGGCTGGATCCGCAACGCCGCTCCGACCCGGGTCCCCGTTTCGACTGGGCGAGCTTCGAGCGGCAGGTCCTGCACGGCACGGAGAACGAAGTCCCGCCCCTGGTGGCCCGGGCCGTCCCGGCCTCGCGGATCAAGGCGAGGAACGTGGCCGGATGCTGCGACGCGTGAGGCCCCTGGCAGCGGGCCGGCCGCTGCCGCGGCGCCGGCTGCGGTTCGGCGCGCCCCGGGCGGGAAGGGGCCGGCCCCGACACAGGTAAGCGAAGGACAAAACCGCTCCAAGGCAAGGATGACAGGAGCCGGTAAAAAACACCGGAGAGACCCGCGGGTGCACAAACATGCGCCGCGGCGGCACGATATCCGCCGCAGTGCGCGACAATGACCATCACCGGGGGACCGCTTCCCGATTCCCATGCGCAGGTCCTTGAAACAGTGCCGCGATGCCGCGGCACCGCGCCGCCACCCGCGAGCCCCTCCCGCCCGGCGCCCCTACCCTGAAAGCATCCTTGATGGCAGATCGACCGGTTCCGACCCTGACGACCCAGACCTCTCCCCCCATGAACACGGGAAACCTGAACGATGCCGACTACCGTCGCATGGTCGAGGCGGTGACCGACTACGCCATCTTCCTGTTGGACCCGAGCGGCCTGATCCTCAGCGCGAACGCCGGGGCCCGGCTCATGAAGGGCTACGAACCCCACGAGATCATCGGCCGCCACATCGGCGTGTTCTATCCACCCGAGCTGCTGGACCGCGGCGGGCCGGAACACGAGCTGCGCGTGGCGCGCGAGAGCGGGCGCTTCGAGGACGAAGGCTGGCGCGTCCGCAAGGACGGCACCCGCTTCTGGGCCAACATCATCGTCACCCGGCTGGACGGTGACGGCGGCGAGCTGCGCGGCTTCTCCAAGATCACCCGCGACCTGAGCGAGCGCCGGCGCGCGGAGGAAGCGCTGCGCCACAGCGAAGAGCGTTTCCGCCTGCTGGTCGAGGGCGTGCACGAGTACGCCATCTTCATGCTCGACCCCAGCGGCCACGTCGTGAGCTGGAACGCCGGCGCCCAGAAGAACAAGGGCTACACCGCCGCCGAGATCATCGGCCAGCATTTCTCCATCTTCTACCCCCGCGACGTCGCCGCCAGCGGCTGGCCGGACCACGAGCTGCGGACCGCGCTGAGAGAGGGGAAGTTCGAGGACGAAGGCTGGCGCATCCGCAAGGACGGCACCCGCTTCTGGGCCAGCGTGGTCATCACCGCGCTGACCGATTCGAGCGGCCGGCACCGCGGCTTCGCCAAGGTCACGCGCGACATGACCGAGCGGCGCCGCGTCACCGCCCTCGAGGACGAAGGGCGCCGCATCACCACCTTCCTGGCGATGCTGGGGCACGAGCTGCGCAACCCGCTCGCCCCCATCTCCAACGCGGTGGCCATCCTGGAGCGCGAACAGGGCGGCTCCAAGATCCAGCGCACCACCTGCGAGATCATGGGGCGCCAGCTCAGGCAGCTGAACCGGCTGGTGGACGACCTGCTCGACGTCGGGCGCATCACCAGCGGCAAGGTGCACCTCGAGTCCAGGCCGCTGTGCGTCGGCGACGCGCTGGCCGACGCGATCGAGGCCGCCAGGCCGCTGATCGACCTCAAGTCGCATGCGTTGAACCTCGACATCGCGGCGACCGAGCTGTGGATCGTCGGCGACCGTGCCCGCATCATCCAGGTCTTTTCCAACCTGCTCAACAACGCCGCCAAGTTCACCCCGGCGGGCGGGCGCATCGACGTGCGGCTGGGCGGGGACACCCGGCGCGTCGAGTTCTCGGTGCGCGACAACGGACCCGGCATCCCGGCCCAGGACCTGCAGCGGGTGTTCGACCTGTTCGTGCAGGGCGAGCAGGACCCGGCCCGCCAGCAGGGCGGGCTCGGGCTCGGGCTGAGCCTGGTCCAGCAACTGGTGGCGCTGCACGGCGGGCAGGTCAGCGCCTTCAGCAAGGGCGTGGCCGGAGAGGGCTGCGAATTCATGATCCAGCTGCCGGCCATCCCGCCGCCGCTGCCATTGGACAGCGCGGACCGGCCATCGCCGCGCGGCAAGCGGGTCCTGGTGGTGGACGACAACCGCGACGGTGCCGCCACCATGGTCACGCTGGTGGACTCGCTCGGCTACAGCGCCGGCATGGTCCACGACGGCGAGACCGCCATCGAGACCATCAAGGCCCTGAAACCCGACCTGGTCCTGCTGGACATCGGCCTGCCCGGGCTGAGCGGGATCGAGGTGGCGAAGAAGGTCCGCGCCGAGATCCTCGATCCGCCCGCGCTGATCGCCATGACGGGCTACCACCAGGAACGCGACCGCGACAGCACCCTGCGCGCGGGCTTCCATGCCCATCTGACCAAGCCGGTGCCGGTGAAGCAGTTGTCGGAGCTCCTGGAGCGCGTGCTGGGTGGCCCCGAGGCCCCGGGCGAAAGACAGCCCGCCCCGTGACGGCCCCGTCCCGCCCGTGCGACCGGGGGAGCACGGCCGCCGGCGCTTGGAGCACCACAGCCAAGAAGCCGGCATGCGATAGCGCGACCGGGCCGACGCCCGCACGCGCGGCCGGTGTCAGGCCGCCCGCAAGTCCTCCAGGGGCCCGAAGAACTCGTAGCGCAGGCGCTGCTCGGGCACGCCGAGCGCGAGGCTGCTGGCGTACACCGACTGCATGAAGGGCTTGGGCCCGAGCAGGTAGAGGTCGACATCGGCATCGGCCGGCAGCACCGCTGCCAGCAGGTCCCGGGTCACCAGGCCGGTGGCGTGCGGGCTGTCCTGCGCGCGAGGGGCGTCGTAGACATAGAGCCGCTGCACATTGGCATGGCGCGCGGCGATGGCATCGACCCGCTCGCGGAAGGCGTGCACCCCGCCATGCCGCGCCGCATGGATGAAACGGATGGGCCGGCCGCCGGGCGCGGCGGCCTCGAGCATGCTCATGGCCGGCGTGATGCCGACGCCGCCGGTCAGCAGCACCAGCGGGCGCTGCCGCTCCTGCGGATCCTGCAGCACGAAGTTGCCACAGGGCGGCAGCAGCCGCAGTCGCGTGCCGACCCGCGCCTCGTCGTGCAACCAGCCCGACACGCGGCCGCCCGCCTCGCGCTTGACGCTGATGCGGTACCAGGGCTTGCCCGGCGCGTCGGACAGCGAGTAGTTGCGGCGCACCGGCTCGCCGTCCAGCGACAGCACCAGGCTCACATACTGGCCGGGGGTGAAGGCCAGCAGCGGGCCGCCGTCGACGGGCTCGAGGTAGAACGAGGTGATGAGCTCGCTCTCGGCCTCGCGGCGCACGATGCGGAAATCGCGCTCGCCGCGCCAGCCGCCGCTCGCCTGCTCGTTGGCCGCGTACACCCCCTCCTCGGCGGCGACGAGCAGCTCGGCCAACGCCGCGTAGGCTTCGCTCCAGGCCGCGATGATGTCGTCGCTGGCGGCGTCTCCCAGCACCTCGCGGATGGCGCGCAGCAGGCAGGCGCCGACGATGGGATAGTGCTCGGGCAGCACGCCCAGCGCCGCATGCTTGTGGACAATGCGCGGCAGGGCGCCGGCGATCTCGTCCAGCCGGTCGATGTGCGAGGCATACGCCAGCACCGCCCCGGCCAGCGCCCGTGCCTGCGTGCCGCTGGCCTGGTGGGCCTGGTTGAAGAAGGCCTTCACTTGCGGGTGCTCCTCGAACAGGATCCGGTAGAAATGCCGGGTGATGGACTCGCCGCGCTGGGCGAGAACGGGCGCGGTGGCCTTGACCAGGGAGATGGTTTGCGCGGACAACATGGTGGCTCGGAAGGGAAGTGAAAGACGCTTTCTGCCAATCAGGAAGCGTGCCAGCCCGCAAGCCGCGCCAAGTCCTTGTCCGGCCGGACGCGGCCGCGTCTTGCGGTCTAATCGACAACACCTCTCGTTGTCATATCAACCACAAAATGAGTCCACACGACCACGCCCCCGACGAGCCCCAGGAGGGCCCCACGCGCTACGACCAGCTGCTGAAGGCGGCCCGCAAGCTCATCCGCTGCGACGCGGCTGCGCTGCTGCGGCTGGACGACGCGGTGCTGACCCCGGTGGCGGCCGACGGCCTGAGCGTGGAGGTGCTGGGCCGGCGCTTTCCCGTCGCCGCCCACCCCCGGCTGGCCAGGCTGCTGGAGAGCCCGAAAGGCCTGCGCTTCGCCCCCGACTGCGGCCTGCCCGACCCCTACGACGGCCTGGTCGCCGGCCAGCACGACCTGCTGCCGGTGCACGACTGCATGGGCGCACCGCTGCGCCTGCAGGGGCGGCCATGGGGCCTGCTCACCCTGGACGCGCTCGAGCCCGATGCCTTCGAGCGCGTCCGGCCGGCGCAGCTCGAGGCCCAGGTGCGGCTGGTCGAAGCCGGCATCGAGGCCGAGCAGACCATCCGCGCCCAGGCCGAACACGCCGCGCGCGAGCAGGCCTCGGCGCGGGCCTGGCGATCCTCGCAGGCCCCGGCGCGCGAACTGCTCGGCGGCAGCGCCGCCATGCAAAGGCTGCGCCGCGAGATCGACACCGTGGCCGGGTCCGAGCTGACGGTGCTGCTGCTGGGCGAGACCGGCGCGGGCAAGGACCTGGTCGCGCAGCGCCTGCACCACGCCTCGGCGCGCCGCGGGCAGCCGCTGATCCAGGTCAACTGCGCGGCCTTGCCCGAGGCCCTGGCCGACAGCGAACTCTTCGGCCACCGCAAGGGCGCGTTCACCGGAGCGCTGCAGGACCGCAGCGGCAAGTTCGAACTGGCCGACGGCGGCACCCTGTTCCTGGACGAAGTGGGCGAACTGCCGCTGTCGATCCAGGCCAAGCTGCTGCGCGTGCTGCAGGGCGGCGAGCTGCAGCGGCCCGGCAGCGACCGCCCGCGGCGGGTCGACGTGCGCCTCATCGCCGCCACCAACCGCGACCTGCGCGCCGCCATCGCCGAGGGGCGCTTCCGCGCCGACCTCTACCACCGCCTGTCGGTCTACCCGCTGGCCGTGCCGCCGCTGCGCGAACGCGGGCGCGACGTGCTGACCCTGGCCGGCGGTTTCCTGGAAGAAAACCAGCACCGCCTGGGAGCGCGCAACCTGCGCCTGGCGCCGGCCGCCAAGGCCGCCCTGCTCGCCCATCCCTGGCCCGGCAACGTGCGCGAACTCGAGCACGTGCTCAGCCGCGCCGCCCTGCGCGCGCTCAGCGAACAAGGGCGAGGCGCACGCTGGCTGGCGATCGAACCGCGGCACCTGGGCCTGGAGGCCGCGCTGCCGCCCGCCACGGCTCCTGTGCCGCCCGCCGATCCGGTGCGCCCGCCGCAGGAGCCCCCGGTCGGCACGCAGCAGACCCTGCGCGAGGCCACCGACGACTTCCAGCGCCGCTGGCTGCAGGCCGCCCTGGCGCGGCACGGGGGCCGCGTCAGCCGCGCCGCCCGGCAGGCCGGCATGGACCGCAGCAACTTCCACCGGCTGCTGCGGCGGCTCGGCGTGCAGGGCCAGGGCTCGGAATGAGCGGCCCGTCCGCCCTCATCGGAAGTAGCGCGCCGGGGTCTCGCCGAAGGCTTGCCGGAACACGGCGATGAAGGACGACACGTCGGCATAGCCCACCTCCATGGCCACCTCGGTCACGCTGCGGCCCAGCCGCAGCGGCTCCACGGCCTTCAGCAGCCGCAGCTGCTGCCGCCACTGCCCGAAACTGAGCCCGGTGTCCTTGACGAACAAACGCGCCGCCGTCCGGTCCGTCATGCCGCACTCGGCAGCCAGCGCCGCCAGCGGGCGCGGGTCGGCCGGGTCGTCCTCGAGACGCCGCGTCAGTTGCAGCAGGCGCGGGTCGGTCGGCAAAGGCAGGCTGGCCGACACCACGTCCAACGTCGACAGCCGGTCGAGGATCACCTGCATCACCCGCTGCTGCGGCCCCTCGGCGGGATAGTCGGGGCCGAAGCCCGAGGCTTCGACGAGCAACAGGGTCAGCAGCGGATCGACGTTCACGACGCAGCACTGCGGTGGCAGCGGCGCGATGCCGGGCTCGACGTACAGCGACCTCAGCCAGCAGCCCTTGGGCGCCATCACCCGATGCTTGACGCCCGGCAGGATCCAGACCGCGCGTTGGGGCGGCACGACCCACAGCCCCGTGGCGGTGCGCACCGACAGCACCCCTTCGCTGGCATGGACGAACTGTGCCCGGCGGTGCCGATGCCAGGGACTGCGCAGCGACTCGTAACGCTCCGGGAGCACGAACATCGGCCGCGGCGCCTGATCAGGATCCACCCACTCCATCATGTCTGTTCCGCCCCATTTCCTGTCTTTTCATGCCGAGACACACCAGGAGCACCACTCTACGCTAGCGCATCCCTCATCCAACGCATGGAGCCATTCTCGATGAAGTCCCTCGCCACAGCCCTCGCACTGGCCTCCGGCCTGATCCTGGCCGCCCACCCGGCCAGCGCCGGAGAGCTGCACGTCCACACCTCCGACGCCGCAGGCTTCAACACCCATTCGATCTGGTACGACGACGGCAAGGAAGTCACCGTCGTGGACAGCCAGTTCACGCCGGCACACGCCGAAGCGCTGTTGGCCGACATCCGCAGGCAATCGAAGTCGCCGGTCACGCGCGTGATCGTCACCCATCCCAACCCCGACAAGTTCAACGCGCTGTCGGTCTTCCACCGGGCCGGCATCGAGAGCATCGCCTCGGCCCCGACGGCTGCCGCGATCCCCGAGGTGGACCGCTACAAGCGCCACTTCTTCATCCAACTCGCCAAGGCCTTCACCGACGAGACCTATCCCAAGGTCGAGCCGGTGAAATCCACCTTCAGCGGCCGCCAGGTCATCCGGCTGAAGTCGGGTGAGACGATCACGCTGTTCGAACTGCCCCGCCCCGGCATCTCCAGCCACCAGACGGTGGTGCGCATCGACCGATCGGGCGACCTCGTGGTGGGAGACCTGGTGCACACCGGCACCCATGCCTGGCTGGAAGGCGGCATCGGCGCCGGCCGGGCCACGCCCGACCTCGCAGGCTGGAAGGCCGACCTGAAGGAACTGCCCCGGCTCGGGAACGGCAAGGTCTATGGAGGGCGCGGCCGCTTCGTGCCGGTCGCCCAGGCCGTGGCCGAACAGATCGCCTACCTCGACAAGGCCCTGGCCCTGGTGGACGACTACATCGCCACGCTGGGCGACAAGGCCGCCGAGCTCGTCGATCCGGCGCAGAAGGGCCGGCACCATGCCGCCCTGCAGGCGGCGTTCAGCCAGGCCTTTCCCGACTACGCCATGCCGGGACTGATCGGCTACAGCATCTACGGCCTGGCCGAGCAAAGGCTGGCCTGCGCCGGCAAAGCCGCGGCAGGCGAGCGCCAGCACTGCGGCAAGCGCGCACTGTAAAGCCGCTAGCACGGCTCGGCCTTCCAGCCCGACGCATGCGGGTTGGCTCGCTGACCCTCGGGCCACTTCCGTGCCAACATGGGGGCCATGAGACGAGTCTGGCTTGGACTGTGGGCATGCCTGCTGGCCGGGGGCGCGATGGCCGCGCCTGCCGGCACGCCCGCGGCGGAGGCAGCCGGCTGCGCGGCCGGCGGCATCCTCACCTGGCCCGACGGGCAGGACCGCCCCGCCGCTGCGCGCCAGGTACGGCTGGTGTACCGGCATGCCGGTGCGCCGCCGTGGTTCGATGAAGCGCTGGTCCTCGGTGCCGTGCAGCGGGCCGCGACCGCCTGGGCCCGCTGCGGCCTGCCGGCCGAGGTGGTCGGCGAGGCCGCCGCGGCCGCCGAGCCGGCCGGAGTCATCGTCGTGCAATGGAACGACGCCGCGACGCTGGGCAACTTCGCCCTCGCCCACCTGGGCGAGCGCCGCCTGTCGCTCAGCGCCGCCATGTTCCGGCTGCTGGCCGAGCGGAACCCGCGCCACCCGGCCGCCCAGGCCCTGCAGATGGCCCTCAGCCACGAGATGGGCCATTTCTTCGGCCTGATCGCCCACTCGCGCCGCTGCGGCGACGTCATGAGCTACTACCACGACGGCCGCGGCCGGACCTGCGTCACCAGTGACGGCAGCGCCTACCGGGCGGGGGTGGAGTACAGGGCGCAGCTGCCCACCGCGTGCGACATCGCGCGCTGCCGTGCGGTGAATGGCATCGGGAAGTGAGGCATGGTCCGGGCGCCGGATCGTCCGCGGCAAGGCCAAGGTCCGGCATGAGCGGCAGGACTTACCGTCTTTGATCCTTGACCCGCGTCAGTCAGAACTTTCGCTTTCGAGAGCTTCAGGCACTCGACCAAAGTGTCTGACCTTGCAACATCATCATTTCCTCATCCAACTTGAAATTGTCATGCAGAATGCGCCAACAGCCGTGCGGTAATTTTGCTCTCATGTAGTAGCTACCGAAGCCATGGCCACTGAGTTGCGGAGTGGTTCCCTGGAATGTTTCGAGAATGACGGCACGCCATCGGCTTACATCGTACAACTCGCCAGTCTTGGCATTCCAGCCTAGTTCAACCAAAGGAGCAAGGGTTTCAGGCATGGCTGGATTACGCCGAGCCAATGCAGCCACATGCAACTCTGGATCTTTGAATGCAGCTATGCGGCTGATTGCCAGCAACTCGAAATCTGACCCGGTGAAAACTGGCGCAACATCTGAAATATTAAGACCTAGAAGCGCAGCCAAAGCCCAATAATCAGCGTCCCCTGTCATTAATCTCTGGACACAAGCGGAGACAAATGCAATGGTATCGTTTTTTTGCCAAGCCTTGGAAAAAGGGGTGATGCTGTTCTTGAGCAAGCCAACTTCGTGCATTGCGCCAAGCACATTGATATGGCTGTCAACGGTATCGTTACTCAAGGCCTGGGCAGCAGCGGCTGCAAGTGCCCAATGACCTTTTTCTGTAGCTTTCGCAGCGAGCTGTGTCAGTTTCTTTTGCATGACGGATTTCAGGGCTTGGCTTGTATAGCCCGATGTTCGACGTAAGGGGCGTCCTGCGGCGCCTTGACGGAGAGGTCGGCATCACCGCTTCGCTCGTGGCTTCGCTGCCCATACGCGAAGCGCGCAGTGTTTGGCTGCGTGCGTGAAGTCCTTGTCTGTTGTGAGCAGCGTCAGGTCGTGCCGGATGGCCAGCTGCGCAAGCAGTGCATCAATGGTGCCGATCTGAACACCCGATCGACGACATGAGTTTCGCAAAGCCGCAGCACCGATGTAATCATCCCGATCCGGCTGGAGCAAAGGTAGAACGGCGAACCGCTCGATGATTTGAGTTTGTGCTTTGGCTCCAGAGAAGCCCTGCAACAGCTCTTGAAGTACCAGGCCGGTGGTAACTACTAGGTCCGCTCCGAACAAGGCGTCTTTGAGCTCTTGCACTTCTGGCTCGGTGGCTTCTACATCACGACGGAGGGCCAAAGACCAAACGCTTGTATCGACGAGCAGCGTCATTTGCGGCGGGACCGTTCAACCTTGTAGTCGAAAGATGGATCCCATTCAAGCTTGCCGAGCAGGTCGGCGACTCGGCGCTGCTCGCGACGGGCGATGAACTCTTGCAGGGCTTTGGTGACCGCGGCCTTCTTTGTGCGTTCACCGCTGACTTGGACAGCGCGATCTAGAAGGGCTGGATCGATAGCGAGGTTGGTGGCCATGTGTGGCTCCTTGTGTGGAAGTCTACACACTTTCAAGATTGTGGGCTACTTGGCTTGTACTCATGCCTTGTGCCTTGCTCTGTAGTCCGCCAATCCCTGTGCGAGGGTTGTTTGGATAGTCTCGGAATCTCTACGCCAGACGTAGTCCGTTTCCGAGCGAAGGATGACGACGGAACAGTGGTTGCGTTTGCGTTCTCCATCCCATTTCAAAAGGACGATCGCACCCTCCGCCTGGATCTGCTCGATTTGGGGTATCAGTTCATCAAGCACGGGGCCTCCTTGCAGCGCCTGGAATTTGACATGAGGGGCGAGCCCCGGCTTGCCGATGGTGCGCCCTCTTGCCAAGCAGTGCTGGCCAGATTCCAGGCCGTGCATGGGCCGCGCGGCGCAGCCTGGACCGGGGCGCTGCGAGGCCCAAGCGCAATGCTGGTGGAGGCCGGCTCGAGCGAAGGGTCAGACATCATCTCGCAAGGCGACACGCCGGAACAGCTCCGGATAGTGGAGGACGAACCCCTCTTCGTCGACCGGCAACAAAGCCGTGAAACCGGTTCCGTCGATGCTCTCGAAACGGTAGAGGCGATCCTCCAGCCGGGTATACGCCTGTGTCTTGGCTTCGACCGCGAGATCCGGAGCCGACACCCATGCCATCCGGAACTCTTGACGCTCCCCGATCCGAAGCTGGCTGCGCCATATGGGGAAACTGTTCGTCATGGGCGTGGGCCAGATGTCAATGTCGACACAGCCATCGAGATGCCTCAGGTGCTCGCCGTGCTTGCCGATCCAGCGACCGGCGTCATCGACGTGCAGCGACAAGGATCGCACCTGTGCCCCCTTGCAAGTCCTCATCTCGGCGCGGCGAAGTAGACGACGATCGTCCCAACGCAAGTGATAGGTCAAACGGAAGGGAGCGCCGTCCTCGTCGACTGCCACGAGGAAACTGTCGGCCATCCCTGCCGCGACAAGGACATGCTCCAGGCCGATCCCCGGATGGTTCGGGTTCCACGTGGGCACCCAGCAAAGGTTGCGCGGAGCATCGTGTCGCATGGCGGACAGCGTGGTTGTCGAGGAGAAGTCCCGGCGTCATGCGCGAGGCGGGGGATCAAACGCGTCGATGGCTGGGCGCATGACAGCATGCATGAGTCGAATGTATTGCGAAAGCCCGACATTCAAGCTCGAGCGAAGGTCTAGACGTCACCGCGCAGCGGTGGCTCACCTTCGCCGTCGTAGTAGTCCAACGCTGAAGTAGAGCGATGAAGCTGACGTAGACGAGGCGCGCCGGGCGTGCTGGCAAACACGCCGATCTTGCCGGAGTCCGGGTACTCGCAGACCTCGACCTCTGCCGAGTTTGACAACGAGAGGTACCGCATCATCGTGCTGCCCGTGTTGATGATCTGGTGCGCGACTTCCGCGCCGCCCGCGGGACAAGCGATCACGTCGTGCTTGCGTATCGGGTACCGCTGAGTGCCAAAGCGAAGTTCGCCCTCTCCCTCCAGGATGAAGAACATCTCCTCTTGGGCCCGATGCGAATGGAATGGACATTGGGCCTTGCCAGGCGGTAGCTCGGTCAGGTTGTAGCCGAGCTGCTTGGCTCCGATCGAAGCGCTGAAGCAAGCGCGCCGAGACGTGTAGTAGCCGTTCTCCTCGATGTCGTCGAACTCTACTTCGTCAAGGTTCATGATGGGCTTTGACATCGTGATCTCCATGCTTGGCAGACTAGGGGACGCCCGGCGTGCAAATCGGACTTGCCATTCCGACGCCCAAAGTTTCAGGTGAGCTGCAGACGACGGCGCAGCGAACGTTACCGCATCCAAGCGTGCCTGGTCGACGGACTTCGCTTCCACTATGCCGGCACGGCCGGAAGCAAGCAAGTCACATCACCACCAGGCGTCGGTGTCATCCATTCACACACCTGGTGCTTCGCCACATCGCTTCGAACAGCGCGGGGGAAATGGCCTCGCAACGCCCATACTCAGGCTTCGCAGCCTCTGTCGTGACACTGCTCCATGCCACCTCCGGAAGAATGCCGTGGGCATCCGCGGCATGTTCTTCGGTGTAGCGAACCGCAGTTCCGTCGGCTCGGATTTCCAGATACCTACAGACGTGGTCATCCGCTGCCACCTCGAAGAATCCGAGGTACTCGTCAATACCGTGCGTGTTTCCTGACGAGCAATAGAGATAGTGTTGCACGCTTGCTTGCCTGACGTAAATTGCGTCGAAGAGAAGAACAAGTCATGGTCCGGCGCTAGGCAGGGCATCGCACGAACATGACATCCATGGAGGGCGACAATGCAGAAATCCGCACCCGACGCAAGCCGCCCGGTTGATCGGGACCAGGCCGTCAGCTGCCCAGGCCGGCGAACACGTTCTGCACATCCTCGTGCGAGTCGAGCGCGGCCAGGAAAGCCTCCACCTCCTCCAGCGCCTCGGCGCTCAGGCCGGCCGGGTCGACCGGGTTCTTCGGCCGGTAGCCGAGCTTGGCCGACAGCACGCTGAACCCCTGTGCCGGCAAGGCGCGGCTCACCAGGTCCAGGTCGCTGGCGTCGGTCAGGAACATCGTCACGCCGGCTTCCTCGCCCGGCTCGAAATCCTGGGCACCGGCCTCGATCGCCGCCATCTCCGGATCGGCACCGGCGGTGGCCGCCTCGGCCTCGATCATGCCCACGTGGTCGAAATCCCAGGCCACCGAACCGGAGGTCCCCAGCTGGCCCTTGCGGAACAGCACCCGCATCTCGGAAGCGGCTCGGTTCACGTTGTCGGTCAGGCACTCGACCATCACCGGCACCCGGTGCGGTGCGAAACCCTCGTAGACCACGTGCTCGAAATGAACCGAGTCACCCGACAGGCCGGCGCCCTTCTTGATCGCCCGCTCCAGGGTGTCCTTGGGCATAGACACCTTGCGCGCCTGCTCGACCACCAGGCGCAGACGCGAATTCGCGGCCGGGTCGGCCCCATGGCGGGCGGCGACCATGATTTCCTTGGACAACTTGCCGAACAAGCGACCCTTGGCATTCGCCGCCAGGTCCTTGTGTTTCGCTTTCCACTGCGCGCCCATGATTGAAATTCCTTCTTTGGCTGAGGTCGGATGCCCTTTGGGGGGGAGCGGGACCGGTGGTGCCTGGGCAGAGGCTTCGAGAGCGTGCGTGGGACCGATGAGCTGAGATTTGTCCGTTCCCGCGGGATCCACGCCGCTTGGCGTGAAGGCAGGGGATGGGCCATTTTAGGGGGCTGCCCGGACATGGCGCGGCCACCGTCCGCCAGCGGGGAGGAAGCATCAAGGGATCTTCGAGACGATGGCGATCAACGCGGGCATGCGCACGGCCCCGGACCGCTCCCTGGAGCCCGTGCGTGCAACGTACACCGACTCGTGAACCGCACAGAATTGATCGGTAGTCACACGACTGCCACATTCACGAGCACCGCAAGGAGAACCGCGTGTTGATGCAGTCCGTGACACAGTGTCCAGGTCCCATGCACATGGTTACCCACAGGTGCTGTTGATATCTTCGACGCCGCTGCCGGCCGTTGACCCTCGCCTGAGCGATCCGGTATCGTCGACAGGCCTGTTGCTTTCGGCCAGCAAGCGGACCCATTCGTTCGCCGCCGTTTCTATGGTGAGATGAGAGGACATCACCCGGCAAGCCGGGGGACGTCCGGTCGACGGAAAGGTCAGCCTGCACAGGCTTGCTCGAGGGCCCAGGCGGGTGCGGTTCCTTGACAACGGCACCCGGCCGCTGGATTCCAACCCGGTGGAGAAGGCGATCCGCCCCTTTGTCGTCGGAAGGCGGAGTTGGCTGTTCGCCGACACCGTCAGCGGCGCGAACGCCGGCGCCAACCTCTGCTCTTTGATCGAGACGGTCAAGGCCGACCACATCGAGCCCTACCGCTACCTCGTCGCGCTGTTCAAGAAGCTGCCGCTGGCCCAGGGCGTGGACGACGAGGCGCTGCGGCCCAGGAACATCGAGCTCGGTGGACCGTAGACCGCCTTGCGCACGTCGGTTCCGACACCACGCGCAAGGGCGCGGTTTATTGACGGCTTACCGAGACTTCGCATGTGCAACGGATCAGTAGTCCGGCCGGGGCACGCCACGCCAGGGCTGGACCTCACGGTTGGGACCAGTCGGCCTGGGCAGCGGGCGCAGCAGCCGGACCCGCCCGGGGCCGGCATCGGTGGCATGGTCCGGCAGGCTCTGCAGGTAGTACGCGACGATATCGGTGGCATCCAGTGGCCCGCCGTCCTCGTTCTTGAGCACTTTGATGTCAAGCGCCCTGTGTCGGTTGATCATGTCGGGATTGTCGACGTACCAGTAACCCGCGACCGAATACATCTTCTGCAGGTCGATAGGCTCTCCATTCACGCGCAGGTTGGACGCGCGCAGCCCAAAGGCATTTTGCGGGTCGAGCTCGTACTGCAGGCCGGAAAAGGTCACCAGCCACCCTCCCCCCCACCAGCCCACATAGGCAGAGAGCGAAGCATCGGCGCTGCGCTCGACCTGCATCCGTATTTCGTCGCCTGACATCCGGCCGCAGGCGATCTGCGGACCGATGGGGATGTAGTGATAGATGTCTTGCAGTCGGATCGGTCCCGGCGCAATGTGGGTGCCATAGCGAAAGCCCCGCATCACACCAAGGTCGGCTTCGCAGGCGCCGCGGAAGGCATCGGCCAGGAAGTTGTGCGAGCTGCCCTCGATGACCGCATTCGGGCCTTTGGAACCGGTGAAGTTGGACCGGTGCAACGGCGCATGGGCATATCCGATGACGCTGTCGATGGGTGTACGAAGCAGTGCGCCATTGATCGGGTTGACGTGGCTCACGAAGCCTCCGGCCACAAAGGGCCTGCGTACCTTGCCTATGATCGCCTCGATATGGGGGTCGGGCCTGTTGTTTCTGCTGCTGATGCGGTGAGCACGCCATTTGTGGCCGGCGATGCGTCCGCCCCGAACGGTTACGGTCAGCTCGCCGACGACGGTTCCGTCCTGCCCTGATTCGACCAACAGCGTGCCGCGCTTGCCAACTACCGGCTTCCTGGTCTCTTCATGCATGTCGGAAGAGAGAACGACGTCGATCCCGGGAATGGCGTCAGTCAGTTCCAGGTTGGCTGCCAGCCCTCGCTCAGAAATCAGCACGAGCAGATCGATCTGGTGCTTCTGGCGCAACAGCGGCACGGCGGCACGCAACTCGGTCTCGCCAGGGGTCATGGTGAAGCCCTCGGTGACACGCGTGCTGACCGCTTGCGGCCCGCGATCGGCGGTGAGGCCGATGATGCCGACTTTCAGCTTGCCGACCCGTTTGATGATGTAGGGCGGCAGCACGCGTTGTCCGGCCTGCTTCGCATACCGGGTAGCGGGAAATTCGTACAAGGTTGAGTAGTACAGGTTGGCAGCCAGCGGATGCCAGTTGGTGAGCGGCTTGTCTCCCGCAAACAGTTCGAGGAAACGCTGGGTGCCGTACACGAAGTCCCAGTTTCCCGGGACGAAGGCATCGATCTTGAACTGATTCAACACCTCGACCAATGCCCCCCCGCTGGTGAACAAGGCTTCCGCGGAGCCCTGGATGGTGTCGCCTGTGTTGATCAGCAGGGCATTCGGATGGCGTTTGCGGATCTGCTGGATCTGGTCGTATACATACGCCAACCCGCCGATGTGTTGCCCGTGGTCCGCGTCGCCCTCGCGCAAGTTGGGGCGTGGAACGAGGTGGCCGTGGATGTCGCCTAGATGAATGAGAGTGACCGTGGCGCTGCCGCCGGCTTGCGCGGGCGGTGTGAGCGCCAAACCGACAAACAAAAGAAGCGAAAGAACACGCAATTGCATAAGCGTCAGGGGTGGAGGTACGTCCAGCCCTGCTGCTGCTTCTCGATGATCTCCGTGACGCCCGATCGTACATAGCTCACGTCGCGCAGCATGTCCGACGGGCGCAGCTTGGCCGCCCGCATCGAGCGGTCGCAGATGACGATCCTGATGCCATTGGCCTTGGCCTGCCGTACCCGGTCGGCGACGGGAATCGGTGCGTATTGCTTCATGGTCTGTACGCCGAAACCGAACACGACGATCGACACGGCGACCTGAGGCGCCCCGTATTCTTCCTGGATGAATTTCGCCGCATTGAGGGCCGCCATCAGGCGTTCCATGCTGTCGTCGCTGACCTGGAGCAGCACCTTGTACTTGAGCTGCTCCGCCGCCGGGACGGCAAAGCTGGTGGCCGCCATGAGGAAAGCCATGAGCCAGGCCAAGGCGTTGCGTGCAGCACAAACTCTACCGAACTGGAATCGCATGTTGGATGCCCCCCTCTGGTCGATTCTCGATGCATTGATGAAGCGGTCCGGCATCGGCCCGGCGAAGTGATGTGTTGTCTTTTTCATGCGGGGCTGGTGTTCCATGGGTCTCGTCCCACCGTTCGGCTGCGTATTCACGCGGGCGGATGATGCCCTCGCCACCAAAACCCTGGAGCAGAACCTTTCGTACCTCGCGATTCCTCATGTGCTCTTCGCGCAGCCAGATGGCCACGCATTTCCCTGCGGCGCGCCGTTTGAGCGCCTCTTGCATCAGCACGGTGGCCCCGGATACGTCGATGGAGGTCACGTAATTGCACAGAAGCACCAGATCGCGCTCGCGACCGTGCGCTGCCGCGACCTTTTCCAGGGCGAGTGAGAGGTGCTGGGTCGACCCGAAGAAGAGGCTGCCCTCGATCGAAACGCCTGTGGTCGTCTCCAGTTGCATGCCGGGGCGCAGGAAATGGCGCGTCTCGCTCTCAGACATCACCTTGACGTCAGGCCGGGACATGCCGCGAAGATAGCCGGCGACGGACAGGAAAATGCCAAGATAGACTCCGTCATCGACGCCACCGAACAAGGTGCTCAACAACACTGCCGCGAACGCGATTCGACCGTTGCCCTTGATGGACAGGAGCTGGCGGATCTCCTGCACCTTTACCAATGCCGTGCCCACCAACACCAGCACGGCGGCCATCACCGGCAGCGGAAGCCATGCGATCAGCGGTGCCGCGAGGAACACCAGCAGCGCCAGCGCCACGGCTGAAATCAGTCCTGCCATCGGTGTCCTGGCGCCCGCTTCGAGATTGGCCGCACTGCGGTTGAAGGAAGCACAGCTGGCAAAGCAGGACAAGAAACTCCCGGCCACATTGGACAGCCCCTGACCCACCACTTCCTGGTTGATGTCCAGGCCCTGCTGGCCGGACTTGGCGGCCAGCGAACGGGCGATCACGGCCGACTGCATCAGGCCCAGCACCGCCATGCCAATGGCGGCCGGGTACGCGATGCTGGAAAACTCCGCGAAGCGCTCGGGTGCGAAATCAGGCGCAGACAGCGGGAGCATCGAGAAATGCATGTAACCCAGCATGTCTATGCGTGTCTGCGATGCACCGACCAAGAAGTTAATCACCTGTGCCGTCGCCATGCCGATCAAGACCGCCAGGATGTAGTGAGGCCATTTCCGCCGGTGGTGCCGGATAAGCAATCCCGAGACGACAGTCACCGAGCCGACAAGGACTGCGTATGGATTCGCACGAAAGACGGCGGGCCAGATCTGCTGCAGCAGTTCGTCCAGGCTTTCATTGGGGTTCATCACCACACCCATGAAGTTTCCGATCTGCTGCACGACGATGGTGATGCCGACGCCGGTCACGAGGGCCACCATGACCGTGTGCGAAAAATAATTGAACACCACGCCCAACCGCAGCAGGCCCAGTACCAGTTGCAGCAGGCCGGTCATGAAGGTCAGCGTGATCGCATACTGAACGTATTCGGGCGACCCGATGCTTGCGAACGGTGCGATTGTCATCGCGGTCAGTACCGCCAGGGCGGTATTGGGTCCCGAAAGGGATTGCATCGAGGACCCGAACAGGCAGACGACGATCACCGGGAAAATGGCCGTATACAGGCCACACTCGGGCGGCATACCGGCCAGCGCGGCCAACGCGATCGCCTGCGGCAATATCAGGATACCGGCCGTGATGCCGGCAACGAGGTCCCTGCGCAAGGTGTGCCGGTCTTGCCACTTCAGCCACGACAGAAATGGAAGATTCCGCTGCAACATGTAGAGCTTGTAGCGACGCATGGGGGCCTATCCCGCTTCTGAACCAGGGGTGAAGAGGTTGATGAACCAACTTTTGCGAGGGTCCCACGGGCGCTCGGACAGGTGCATGTGCACGCACACCTCCAGCGCTTCATCGTCCGTGAGCGTATTGGGCTTTCCGAGCGGCATATTGGCTTGCACGAACGATGCACAGGTCTTTACCTTGTGCATGCCGGCACCCTTGTTGTAGGAGTCCGGTCCCGCCAGGGGCGGAAACATGTAACCCGCGCGATTCGTGAATTTTTTCCCCAGCATGTCGGCGCCATGACATTGCGCGCAGTGGCGTTCATACACGATCTTGCCGTCGATCGGCGACGGATCGAACGACTTGTCAATGCGATTGAAGCCACGTCCAGGCATGATGGCGCCGACCGGAATATCGGCCGACAGGAAGTGCGCGTACACGGTCAACGCTTTGAGTTCCACCGAATCAAGAGTCGGTGCGATGCCGTTCAGACTAAATCGAAAGCAATCCTGCAGGCGCTCCTGGAACGTGACGACCTGCCGGCTCTTGTCACGGTACATCGGGTACAGCGGATAGGCCGCCCACAGCGGTGCTGCGTGCGGTTTGCGCCCTTCCTGCAGGTGACAGCTGGAGCAATTGAGGCCATTCCCGACATAGCGCTTGGCGTAGGTCTGGGTGTTGACGAAAATGTTGCGGCCCAGGTTGACCAGGCCGCTGTAATGGGTGTCTGGCAGGTCTTCGACGCGGCCCGGCACATGGAACTCACCAGGCCGTGCGACCGGTACCACGGTGAGATCGTGTGGCAGACTGAGGTGAGGCTCCTGCATGCTGGGTCGAGGGTATATCACTTGCAGTGTCGGCAAGTCATCTTCCTCCCGGTGCGTCACGTCCGAGGCAATGCCCCAGGTGCCCAAACTCGCGGCACACAGGCCCAGCCAGGCCAGGGTACGCTGTTTCATGCGGCCTCCTTAGTTGCCGCCCAAGCGTGGGGCAAAGACGTTGAAATACCAGCCGAAGCGCGGGTCCCAGGGACGGTCCTGCAGCCAGATGTAGGTGCAAACGTCCCACGACTCCATATCGGTGAGGGTCCAGCCCTTGGCCAGCGGCATGTTGGCTTTGACGAACTCCGCGCAGCCTTTCACAGTACTCATGCCCGCCGCGCGGTTGGGGCTGTCCGCGCCCCACAAGGGCGGGAACATGTAGCCCGGGCGTGAGCTGAACTTCTTGCCCTGGCCGTCGCCACCATGGCACAGCATGCATTGCTCCTTGTAGATTTTCTGGCCGTTCTCCGGGGTCGGATCACGTGGCTTGGACAAGCGTGCAAAACCGCGCCCCGGTAAATCGGCGTTGATCGGCGCGCCTTTGGAGAGCCAGTGCGCGTAGGCGGTCAAAGCTTTGATTTCTGGAGCGTCCAGCGTCGGCGCGATGCCATTCAGGCTGAATCGGAAGCAGTCCTGTATGCGCTCTTCAAAAGTCGTCACCGAATGGGCTTTGTTGCGAAACTGCGGATAGCGTGGATACGCCCCCCACAGCGGCGCGGCAAACGGCTTGCGGCCTTCCTGCAAATGGCAGTTGACACAGTTCAGGCCGTTTCCTACGTAGCGTCTCGCATGGCGCTGTGTGTCGACGAAAATATTGCGCCCCTGATGCACCATCTCACCGTACTTGCTGTGCGGGATGTCCACGACTTCAGGCGGCACGAAATACTCACCGGGGTTGATGGCCGGGATCTGGCGGATCGCATTGTCACGCCGCAAGGCGGAGGGGGTGTTGCCCAGCGCCTTGTGCTCGCGCAGCCGCACCTCGGCCCCCGAGGCGCCGTCCGAATGCGCAAGCGCACTGGCAAACAGCACCGGCATGAGCAACACGCGAGCACCCATGGCTACCGCGCCTTCACCGCCAGGGAACGATTGGCGTAGTACGCTGCCACGTTTGATTTATCGGCATCGGTCAGCTGCTCCGCGACGGCCTTCATCAGGCCCATCGCGTCGTTGTCGCGCTGCCCGCGCTGCCAGCGGTTGATCTGTTCGACGAGGTATTGGGGCGGTTGCCCAGCCAGCGGCGGAAAGTCACTGCCAAAACCTTCGCCATCAGGGGCGTGGCAGGACGCGCAGGCGGGCAAGCCATACTCCGCCTTGCCACGCAACGCCAGCTCCTGGCCTCGCTCCAGGGTTTCAAATTCCGCCTTCACGGGCTGCGCAGTGAAACCTAGGCTGGCGTAATAGGCGGCCAGGTTGCGCTTGTCGTCGTCAGACAGCAACCTGGCCAGGCTGCTCATCACATCGTCCTGACGCACGCCCGGGGTGAACACGGTCTTGTCCGAATAGATACGCGGGGTCTTGCTGTAGTCTCGAGCAATCGGCTCCACCGCAATGCCCGACGGCGGAAGCTCACGTGCAAAGTCCTGCAACTGCTTGAACAGGTAGCCAGCGTCCAGCCCTGCCAGGCGCGGAAATCCGGCCTGCATATTTCCCTCGCCACTGGCGGCGTGGCAGGCGCTGCAAGCCACCACTGCGCCACGGCCATTCGTGGCCAACGCCTTGCCGGCCTGGACGTCGCCGAATGGCACGGTCTCCGTACAGCCAGCAAGCACCACCGCGAGCGCGCAGCTCGTCCAGGTACTGAGTGGAAAGCACATGTTCGACACGGAGGGGCGTTGGTCAGAGGATGTTCTCGAGCGCATAGGGTTCGAATTCGTTTGCCTGGAATCCTTTGCCTAAGGCAAGGTCCTTGACGGTCAACAGGGTGCTCGTGCGGGACTGGTGATTGACCATGGTGCTCTGTACCGTGCCATTGACGCCTGTGACATGCGCGGGTGGCGGTATCAGGCGATTTACGAGCAAAGGGCCTGCATCGCAATTGCTTGTAGCGCCGCCGGCATTGCTGCAGACGGACTTTCAGGGTTCCGGACCAGGACGTGCACGCTGAGGGAGTTTCCATCAGCGCTGCTGTGCTGGTAATTGGAGACCGAGACGCGACGGGAATACGCCAGCTTCCATGCCTGTGCGGTGAGCTCAATCACGGCCGCCAGCGTGTCCGCCGAGAAAACCCTAGCCTCCTTTGGGGTCGAGGACGAATAGAACGTTCTCGCCCCTGGAACAGGTTTTTTGCAGAGAATCGAATGCCCGCAGCCGCGGGCTCTTTGCTTCGCAAAATATTCGGCAACCGCCACCCAGCATCAGCTTCTCGACCCATGCAGCTGAGGCCGCCAGAAATTCAGATGCGAGCGGAATAACTGGCCATTTCTGGCTTGCCGCCCATTTTCCGAACCGATGCGAGCATGAATTCAAAGAAATCGACTGCATTGATCGATGTACCCGACACAATGGGTGGAAATTGAAACATCTCGGCCGTCTATGTTTCGTGGGCCGCCATGCATGCCGCTCGCGTGGGATACCTGCCCGCCATAACGCCGACCTGCGCCAATACTGTTTTGTGGACGCTGCGTCCAATCATTCGTTGTGCTCGTAGGCTATCGCTGACAACATGACCTGATCATGACGCAAACGGGGTCGGAATACGTACGTAGTACTACCGAGATATATTTCTATATGCTGCCTTCGTGAGAGTGCGTATTCCACGCGATCCCGGACACCATTCCGTTCTGATGGCGGACAGCGTTCCAGGTTGAAGGCGGACGGCATTCCGCTGCGGTCGCGGACACCGGTAGGTGTGCCCTGAGTGCCCCCACGAGGCATAGGTTTCCCGGTGCGAGGCCCACACCAAGGGTGCTCATGAGCAAGATTTGACCTGCCCCCTCCCAGTCCAGGCCGGCGGCAGTGACCACCATCGCGATGGGCGCCGGGATGCTACCGATCGCGCTGGGCCGGGGCAGCGACCCGAGTTTCAGGGCGCCGATGGCCATCGTGGTCATCGGGGGGCTGATTTCCTCGACCTTCCTGAGCCTGCTGGTGATCCCGGTCTTCGTGACTTGCGTAGACGACCTGGTGCAGTGGCTGCGCCGCCGCATGGCGACACGGATGAGCAACGGCGCGCATGAGCTGCAGCCGCCGGCGGCTGCAGCTCCATGGAGAAATCAGGTTGCCAGCTGCTTGAACATGACAAAGGCATCGACGAATCCAAGGCATCGATGACGAAAGGCGAGAGGAAGTGTGCCGACCACCGAAAAGCCCAGCCTTTTCCACAAACGGACTGCCCGTTCATTGGTGGAAACGACCAGGTTGAACTGCATGGCGATGAACCCCATCGGCACGGCCTCTCGCTGCGAATGCTCGCACATGGCCGAGGCGATGCCTTGGCCCTGTGCCTGCGGCGCGACCACGTAGCCGCAATTGCAGACATGCGAGCCGAGGCCCGGTTGATTGGGTTTGAGCAGGTAGGTTCCGAGAACAGCGCCATCTGGCGCGCAAGCCACGTAGGTCGCGGAGGGCGCCTCGACCCAGGCGGCGTGAATTTCGGCCTCCGTGCTGTCGGGCGAGAACGCATAGGTATCGCCAGCCTCGAAGGTCGCGCGCAAGAGAGACCAAACGGCTGGCCAGTCAGATTCGCGGTAGCGGCGGATGGATGTCATGGTGGGCATGGGTGCCTAGGGCAAACCAAGCTTGCAGATGCTTGGCCGGCAACGGCGCCGCCGAAACTGGAGAAGCAAGCAATGCGACCCGCCGTCGACCAGCCCTCGTCGCTTACTCACCTGACCCAGCTTCCCGCAGCTGCATTTGCATACTCGCAGCCGACGAGGAGCTTATTTTGCAGGGTCTTGTGCGACAACTGGAAGGCAACGATGCTGACCGTTGGGCGGACCGAACGCCTGGCTGGCGAATATGGCGCTTCTTCCAGCTTGAGTTTTCGAATCGCCTGACTCATGGTTTCACCTTCAATGGCCAGAAGGATTCGCGCGGGTGTGACAACGATTTCAGCGGACGAGTAACCCAATGCGGTGAATGGTTCAGACAAGCGATAGACATCAGCTGACGGGGCACCGTACTGAGCTATGGGCCTTGCAAGGGTCGGCTGCTGAACTGCAAGTTCGCGCATCAACGATGGCAGTTCGCCATCCTTGAGCGAGCAGGACAGTGCACGTTCGAGAAGACGAGGCTCTGATGCCAGCGTACTCGCGGAACAACAAACAAGGAGCGATGCGAGGAAGTTTTTCATGTGTCCTAGACGAGACTCGATCTGACAGACATGAGCGGCGGCCGACGGGCGCAGCCCGTCGGACCTCGTCTCGATAAAGCGGTAGATGTCGAGAGTCTAGAAGACACCCGCCTCGCCCTTAAGAAATGCCGCCTTCCACTGCCGATAACCGACGAGCTCAGACTCCTTCACTGGGGCGTGACCCACAGCAGTTTGTCCTTCGGCAGCTCCTGGCGGGCGACTTGGGGCATGCCCAACAGCGACCGTCCATGTGCCGGCAAGAGCAGCCGCTCTGGCCTCTTCCATGGACTTGAACTCTGACTCCCCGAAGGCCGTGCTCACGACCAGCAGATGGTCATCTTCCGTGGCAGTGAACCGCTTGCTCTGGATAGCGATGGTGGAGCCCTTCTTGAACTCGAAGCGGTCGACTTTGAGGATCTTGTTGACCGCGTAGAGCCCATCGCTTCGCTTGCCAACGAGTAGATCCCCTTCTTTGAAGGGAAAGCGCTTGTACTCTGGGGGAAAGAAGTCACCAGCAAAACTTGCCATATGAACGAGCAGCAGTGAAAGAAGAAAGTAGCGCATAGAGATATCGACGCTTAAGCTTCGGCCTGAGCGGCATGACCCGGCTCACCGGGACATGTCCGATCGATGGAGGGCTCTGGCGTCATGCTGGGCGCCAGCACGGTGATCTCTTCGCCTTGCTCGCAGGCGATGCGAAGCCCTCCGAATACACCCTGGTAGCTTGAAAGGATCTGCTGCAAGCTGCGAACGGCGAGTGGCGGGAACCGAAAGCCTCCGAAAACGACGACGGTAGGTACTCGTTCCGAGAAAGAGTCCGAGACCAGCCAAAAATCTCCGCCGCCAAACGCGTCTTCCCGCCCAAATTCGGCTAGCAATGTCAGCACCTCGGCGTATGCCTGGGATCGAATGACTTCGTTCAGATTTGAGTGCGATCTGACAATTGCGTTGTGCGTATCAAAAAAAAGGTTTATCTGTTCAAGTGAGAGCGGAGCTTGATCTCTATACCCAGCGAGTAGCTCGGGACCAAGTTCTTCACTGACCTCTTCCTCACCGTCGAGCCAAAGACATTCCGCCTGCAATATCGCAGCGAAGTTCGATGGAAGGCCGGCTTGGACCGCCGCGGCAAGAATGGTGTCGTTGCGATGGGTTGTCATGACGGCTGAAGTTGGATCAAACACGCCGAGATCCGATGCTGCACCTCGTTCAGATGCTTTGCCAAGTCGATCAGGAATCTTATAGCGAAGATCTGCGACGGCATTTACGATGCAACCTTGGATCGATGCGAACGACTGCTGACTGCATACGCAATGAGCTACCGAACGCCCGCTCAATGAAGGCAGTTAGGTGCTGCGCGGTTTGCACCCTCCGCCCCCTGAATGGTAGCGAACAAGATAGATGGCAAGGAGAACTGACGGGGAGGTAAGAAACAGTTCCACGGCGAGAGCTCCGACAAAATCACGCGGCCAGAAGATGGGAAAAACCACCATGGCACTCATGCCGACTGCGCAGCAAGCCATGGCCACAGTTCTGCCAACGCGACGGTTAAATAGCCACGCGACAGAAAGAACCGAGAACGCGGCGATGGCCAGGACCCAGGCTAGCAGAACGAGCAGCGCCAGAGCGCCATATCTTGAAGCGGTGAGATTCAGCCCCAGCATTGCAAACACAGGTGCGGGGGCAGATGCCGCAAGGCATCCCACGACGATAGCGACTCTTTTGAGGAAGTTTCGCGACGAGGTGCGGGTGATCATGGTGCCCGATGCAAATTGGGCCAAAGAGAAAAACAAGTCATGCTTGGTCCAAGACGGCCGGCTCGTAGGGGATGGCGCCCATCACCCCTGGAGAACGACTATTGTGCGCCCTGGCCAACGATCAGGTCGGGATCTCAGCTGGGCTAAATTTCGCGGCATTGCCTCACTACGCAGAATGTCACGCATCCTATCTCCTCTGCGTCGGGCTCGGGCGCCGTCGCCCCACACCGCCACCGCCCCGAGTCGGCTCGCCGCCCGGCACCCGTCAAAATCTGGCCGCCACCGGTGCACACAGCCGGCAAGCCAGCGCGGCGAGTGGCCTGCCCATCTGCCCACACACCACCCCATGATCCCAGCCTCTGAAATCCGCCACCGCCATCTCGAATGGCAACGCGCCACCAAAGCCGGTGACACGTCGGCGCGCCGCGCCATCCGCGATGCGCTGCAAGGCTGCGCCGAGGCCCTGCAGCGCATCGCGGAGGGACTGAAGCAACTCCGCTATCCCGTCGAGGACATGCTGACCCCATGCCCGGCCGAGCTCGACGAGCTGGTCGAGGAGACACAAGGCCGCACCGGCCGCCAGCTGCCTCCGGTGCTGGTCGAGTTCTGGCGCACGGTGGGCGGTGTGGCCCTGGTCGACCTGGACGGCTACGCCCATGTCGACTTCTGGGAGGAACGGGGCGTGAGCGCGGAATACTGCGACGGCTTGCTGGTCGAGGCCTGCACGCACGACTGGGTGGAGTACATCGTCGGCGAACACGAGCAACTCGAAGCGGATGCCGAATTCCGCGAGCCCGATTCCTTCATCTTCCTGCTGTCCCCCGACGGCTACCACAAGGACGACATCAGCGGCGGCCTGCCCTATGGGCTGCGCCCGGGCAGCAGCTGGCAACCCACCTGGGAAAACTTCCACTGGGCCACGCGCCCGGCGAGCGCAGGTTCGGGTGCGGTCGATTTCATGGGCTATCTACGCACCGCGGTGCTCGAATGCGCCGGTTTCCCAGGGCTGCTGGGCGATGCCTCGTTCGAACCGGTGCGGCAGGCGCTGTTGAAAGACGTGAAGGGCTTCTGACAGCCCGTCCCGGGCGCGCCGGCCACGGCCACACCAGGCGCCATCGCCTGGTGCAAGCCACGGCGTCAGGACCGGGTGCCCTTCTCTTCGGCGTCGTGGATGATGCGGATCAGGTGGGATTCGGTGCTGAACCCGCCGTTGGAGGCAAAGGTCAGGCGGCCGAGGCCCTTGTAGATGAACTCCTGGCGGTAGGTGTCTGAACCGACCGACAGCAGGAAGCCCTTGCCGGTGATGTACGAGTGCTTGTCGGTGGGCGCGCCGATCAGCTTGATCACTTCCTTCATGCTCATGCCCATGCGCAGCTGGGTGAACTTGCTGTCGGGGGCCGGGGTACCGCGCACTTCGCCGGTCTTGCCGTCGTGCTCGACCTTCTCGATCTTGGCCGTGGACTCGGCCGGGGCGGTGTCCGCCGAAGCCTTCTCGGCCTTGGGCGCGGCCGGGGTGGTGGATCCGGACGCGGGTGCATTGCGGTGGCCGCAGGCGCTCAGCAGCGCGGCGGCGACGATCAGCGCCGGCAACAGGGCCGGGTGCTTGCTCATGTTCTTTTCTCCCTGGAGGGTCGTGGTCGGCGGTTGCCGGGGCGCATCATAGGATCGGCCCCAGGGGCGGGCAACGCGTCTTACCGGCGGTAACGCGAACACTCTCAGGCCACGCACCAGCCCGCGACCCGCTCCCAGATGCCGTGGCCCAGCGCCCATCCCGAGCCCAGCACCAGGCCCGCCCCGCCGATCCGCAAGCCGAGCCGGCCGGCCGCCTCGGCGGACAGCACCGCTGCACCGCGCGCCCGCCAGCGCCCCCATACCCAGGGCGCGAAGGCGAGCGCGGGCAGCGACCCCAGCGCGAAGGCCGCCATCACGAGTGCCCCGCCCGCTGCGCTGCTGGCCAGGGCCGACACGGCCAGCGCCGCCTGCAAGGCGGCACACGGCCAGGCGACCCAGGCCAGGCCGGCCAGCCCGCTGCGCAGGGGCCGCCCGCGCCGCGCCACCACGCGGACCGGCAGCGCCGTGCCACGTGCCATCCAGGCGGGCTGGCGCCCGTTCACCAGCCACCACAACCCCAGCGCCAGGAAGCCGAGGTGCAGCAGCGTCCAGAGCGGCCGCAGCGCCGGCGCGGCCTGGCTCCAGTGGCCCAGAGCGGCCACGCTGCCGGCCGCCACCGTGCCACCCGCCATGTAACCCAGCAGCCGCCCCGCCTGGAAACCCGCCGCGTTGCGTGTGCAGCCACCGGTGAGCGCGGCGCAGGGCGCGCCACACATCGCCAGGCAATGCGGCGAGGCGGCCACGCCCATGGCCAGGCCGGCGAGGATCAGCGGCAGCTCCATCAGACGATGCGCGAGAAACGCTCGCGCGCCGGTTCGTCGCGCAGGTAGCGGTCGAACAGCATGGCGACCGCACGCACGACCGACCAGCCGGCCGCCGTCACCTGCACCGCCCCCGGCTCGATCTCGACCAGGCCGGCCGCGGCGAGTTCGCCGAGTTGCGCCAGCTCGGTGTGGAAATAGCGCCGGGCGTCGACCTTGAACTCGGCCTCGATGGCGGCGAAGTCCAGCCTCCCCTGGCACATCAGCGCGCCGATGACGGCGCGGCGCAGCAGGTCGTCGGCGTCGAGCGCCAGGCCGCGCACAACCGGCAGTTGGCCCTGGTCCAGAGCCTGCCGGTACTCCGGCAGGGTCTTGGCGTTCTGATAGTAGGCGGCGCCGACGCGGCCGATGGCCGAGACCCCCAGGCCGATCAGGTCGCAGTCCGGCTGGGTGCTGTAGCCCTGGAAGTTGCGGTGCAGCCGGCCCTCGCGCCGGGCCATGGCCAGGGCGTCGTCCGGCAGGGCGAAGTGGTCCATGCCGATGTAGGCGTAGCCCTGGGCCAGGAAGCCGGCCATGGCGCCGCGTTGCATGGCCACGCGCGCCGCGGCACCCGGCAATTCCTCGGCGAGGATGCGCCGCTGCGGCTTGAAACGCGCCGGCAGGTGCGCGTAGGCATAGAGGGCGATGCGATCGGGCCGCAGGGCCTGGACCTGCGCCACGGTGCGCTCGAAGCTCTGCGGGGTCTGCAGCGGCAGGCCGTAGATGAGATCGATGTTGATGGACTCGAAACCGAGCGCACGTGCGCTGGACATCAGGTCGCGCACGCTGTCGTGCGACTGCACCCGGTGCACCGCCTGCTGGACGCGCGGGTCGAAGTCCTGCACGCCGAAGCTGATGCGGTTGAACCCGATCCGGCGCAGGTGGCCGAGGCGTTCGGCGCTGACGGTGCGGGGGTCCACTTCGATGGACATCTCCGCGTCGGGCGCGAGGGCGAAGGCTCGCCGCAGGGAACCCATCAGCCGTTCGAGTTCGGCATCCGACAGGAAGGTGGGCGAGCCGCCGCCGAGGTGCAGTTGCGAGGCCGGCCGCCGCAGGCCCAGCGCGGCGAGCACGAGGCCGATCTCGGTGTCGAGGGCGTCCAGGTAGGGACCGGCCCGATCGTGGTGGCGGGTGATGATCTTGTTGCAGGCGCAGTAGTAGCACACCGATTCGCAGAACGGGATGTGCACATAGACCGAGAGCGGGGCCGCGCCGTCGGTGGGCCGCTGCGACAGGGCCGACACGCAGTCGGCCGGGCCGAAGCTCTCGACGAAGCGGTCGGCGGTGGGGTAGGAGGTGTAGCGCGGGCCGGGCCGATCGAAACGCTGCAACAGCTCTTCGGACAGCACGGGCGACGCGTCGGGACGCGAGGGCGAGGTGACGGCAGGCATGCGCCGGATGGTGCCGGTGGGCCACGTCCCCGGCCTTGATCTGGCGCAAATGCCGCCCGGCCCCGCCGTCGAACAATCGCTCGCATGCTCCTCCCAGACCGGACCCCGTCCCCGCGGCAACTGCCCGACCCCGCCCTCCCCGCGACGTCGCGTCCCGTCGCCTGCTCGAACTGCCAGCTGCGCGAGCTGTGCCTGCCGGTGGGGCTGTCCAAGCAGGAGCTCGCCCGGCTGGAGGCGCTGGTCTCGACACGCCGCTCGCTGCGTCGCGGCGAGTTGCTGTTCCGCAGCGGCGATGCGTTCGAGGCGCTGTATGCGGTGCGCACGGGGTTCTTCAAGACGCAGGTGTCCCAGGAGGACGGGCACGACCAGGTGACGGGTTTCCAGATGGCCGGCGAACTGCTGGGACTGGACGGCATCGGCAACGGCTCGCACCGCTGCGACGCGACGGCGTTGGAGGACTCCCAGGTGTGTGTCATCCCCTTCGGGCAGCTGGAAAAGCTGGCGCGCGAATTCGGCGAACTGCAGCACCGGCTCCACCGGATCATGGGCTGCGAGATCGCACGCGACCAGGAGGTGATGCTGCTGCTCGGCGGCCGTCGCGCCGAGCAGCGGCTGGAGCGGTTCCTGCTCGACCTGATGCAGCG
>CBIHOH010000023.1:0-53640 GCA_966211755.1 uncultured Rhizobacter sp.
GTGGGGGCGGCCGCGGCGTCGGGCCGCGGCCCGGTGTTCTGCATGTGGATGACCGGCGCCGGGCCTTCCTGGCGTGGCGGGGGCGGCGGTTCGGCCGGCCGCGGAGGGACGTCGCGCGGAGCGAGCGACAGGTCCAGGCGCACCGGCTTGCCGAGCAGCTCGCTCAGCACGGTCTCGATGCGGGCGGCGTACTGGTTGCGGATCCAATCGAGCTTGAAGCGATTGGGCACGCGCAGCGACGCCACCGCCCCCTCGTCGCCTTCGTCGGTGACGAGGGCGGCCGGCAGAGGGCGGATCCAGGTGTTGAATTGTTGTTCGGGCAGTTCGGCCGCCAATCGCTCGCAGCCGCGCTGCCACAGGTCAGCGCTCATGTTGTGGAAAACTCTTCTTGGAGCGTGCGGATTCTACGGCTTCCAGGGCCTGTTCCCGGAGGTTATCCACAGATTTAGAGCGTGATGTTCCAGGCCCGGTCGCGGGGCGGCCTGGCCGGGTCTTTGACTTTGAGGGGGCTTTTTGGTGTAATCGTGGGTTTCCCGAAGGCTTGGTTTCAAGCTGCCTCTGGCGGGTCGGTCCGGGTTGTCGCTTCAACTTGCGTTCAGCGCTTGTTGTCTCGGCGCTCGAAGCTGCTCCACAGGGTCGGCCGCAACCAGAGCGGTGGCATTCATGCCACCCTGTGCCGCTCGTGTCGTGTGCGTCGGAAGCGGGGTCCTCCAGGGGGCCTTCTCGTTTTTCGACGCGGACGTTGCTGGCTTGCGCTTGAGGGGCCCACGGCCATGTGTTTGTGCTGCATCCCATCGGGTGCGACCGACGGCCTTTCCAAGCAGGATTGATCATGAAACGTACTTACCAAGCTTCCAAGACCCGCCGCGCCCGTACCCATGGTTTTCTGGTCCGCATGAAGACCCGTGGCGGCCGTGCCGTGATCAACGCGCGCCGCGCCAAGGGCCGCAAGCGCCTGGCCGTCTGAGTAGACGTCCCGTCTGCTCTGTGCGCGGCTGCACCCTGGGGGCGCCGTGATCGGTCGAATTTTGCGATCCGCCGATTTCGAGCGTGTGCTGGGCACACCCATCCGCGCGCGCAGCCCGCATTTCGCCGTGCATTTCCTGGCCAGCACTCCTTCCAGGGCTGCCAAGCCTGGTGCTCCATCGCCCTCCGCGGTCGGGGCGTGCACGTCCGGGAAGGCGGTTCAGGGACTCGCCCTCGCCTCTGGTGCCGGGCCGTCGCAGGCAGAGTTGTCAACAGGTGTGTCTGCAGCAGGCCATCCCGTTGTGGATGAATCGCCGCCGGCGGGGGTCTGGGTGGGGTATGTGGTCCCCAAGCGCCATGCCCGCCGTGCCGTGACGCGCACATTGTTGAAGCGCCAGATCCGCCGTGCCGTGGATGTGCAGGCGGGGCCGTTGCCGGGTGCCGGCTTGTCGCCCGGCTTGTGGGTGGTACGCCTGCGTTCACCGTTCGATCGCAAAATCTACCCGAGCGCCAGTTCCGAGGCCTTGCGCGATGCGGCCGCGGCCGAGTTGCAGGCGGTAATGGCCGACGCGGCACGCCGTGTGGCGCGCTGAGGCGGTGCCGACCATGCTGGCCCGGGTTGTCGCTGTGCCGCAGCAGCTGCTCATCCTGCTGGTCAAGGGCTACCGGCTGATCGTCAGCCCCTGGCTGGGCAATGTCTGCCGTTTTTCTCCCAGCTGCTCGGCCTATTCGCTGCAGGCGCTGCAAGAGCACGGTGCCGCGGCCGGCACTTACCTCACCGTACGTCGCGTCCTGCGCTGCAACCCGTTGTGCGCCGGCGGCCACGATCCGGTGCCGGCCGTCGCGCCGGGCTTGTTTACCCGCTGGGTCGGCCCCACGTCAGCGAGGGCCGGCCAGCCCAGGCCTTCTTCCCGATTCATCTTCCGTAAAAAGACCCGCACATGACCGATATTCGCCGCACCCTGCTGTGGGTGGTGTTCACGATGTCACTCCTGATGATTTGGGATGCATGGCAACAGCACAACGGAAAACCGTCGATGTTCAATCCCAAGCCGGTCGCCACCGCGCCGGCCGCGGGCACGGCGCAGCCCGGCGGCCAGGGGCTGCCGGTGCCGGGCGCCGGCTCGGTGGCTGCAGCACCGGCGGCCGCGGCGTCGGCCGCCGCCGTGCCCTCGAAGAAGTTCGAGGTCACGACCGATCTGGTGAAGGCGACCATCGATTCGCACGGTGGCATGCTGTCGCGTGTCGAGCTGCTGAAGCAGGCCGACCCGTTCGACCCGAAGAAGAACGTGCTGGTGCTGGACCAGTCGTCGGCTCGTCTGTACCTGGCCCAGACGGCGGTCGCCGCCGCCGGGGGACCGGATTTCAAGACCCCGATGACGCTCGCGCCGGGCAGCGAGTCGGTGCTGAAGGACGGGGCCCATGAACTGCAGGTGAAGCTGGAGTCGGCCGATCTCGGCGGCGTGAAGCTGGTCAAGACCTATACCTTCAGGCGCGGCGATTATGTGATCGGGGTCCAGCACGAGGTGCACAACACCTCGGCCGCCAGCCTGAGCCCGGTGCTCTATCTGCAGCTCGTGCGCGACGGCAATCCGCCTCCGGGCGAGTCGAGCCTGTATTTCACGTTCACCGGCCCGGCCATCCACACGGCCAGCGAGCGTTTCAACAAGCTCGATTTCAAGAAGATCGAGGAAGGCAAGGCCGAGTATCCGAAGTCCGCCGACAACGGCTGGGTGGCGATGGTCCAGCATTACTTCGCATCGGCCTGGCTGCTGGGCGCCAGCGGCGAGGTCAAGATGCCGCGCGAGTTCTTCGCCCGCAAGGTCGACACCAACACCTATGCCGTCGGCATGGCGGTCCCGCTCGGCCCCTTGGCGGCCGGCGAAAGCAAGCTGCTCGACGCCCGCTTGTTCGTCGGCCCGCAGGAAGAGGAGAAGCTGGCTGCCTTGGCTCCCGACCTGGATCTGGTCAAGGACTACGGCATGTTCTCCATCCTGTCCAAGCCGCTGTTCTGGTTGCTCACCAAGCTGCACGGCTTCCTCGGCAACTGGGGCTGGTCGATCGTCGCCCTGGTGGTGGTGCTGAAGCTGGCCTTCTACTGGCTCAATGCCTATGCCTACCGTTCGATGGGCAAGATGAAGGCCGTCAACCCGAAGGTGATGGAGCTGCGTGAACGGTTGAAGGACAAGCCGCAGCAGCTGCAGCAGGAGATGATGCGCATCTACAAGGAGGAAGGTGTCAACCCGATCGGCGGCTGCCTGCCGATCCTGGTGCAGATGCCCTTCTTCATCGCCTTGTACTGGGTGCTGCTGTCGAGCGTGGAGATGCGCAACGCGCCGTGGATCGGCTGGATCACCGACTTGTCGGCCAAGGATCCGTATTTCATCCTGCCCCTGCTGATGACGGCGTCGAGCCTGCTGCAGACCTGGCTGAACCCGACCCCACCCGATCCGATGCAGGCCAAGATGATGTGGATCATGCCGCTGGTGTTCTCGGTGATGTTCTTCTTCTTCCCGGCTGGCCTGGTGCTGTACTGGTTGACGAACAACCTGCTATCGATCGCCCAGCAGTACCTGATCAACAAGCAGCTGGGCGTGTTAGGCAAGTAGCGCCCTGGAGCCGGCCGGCAGTGGCCGGTTTCGCCTGGACAGGGCCTGCGCCTCGTTGGCGTCGGCCCTTTTTCGTTTGACCCCGCCTTGTTGCCATGCTGCCCAGACACCAGGATCCGATTGTTGCGATCGCCACGGCCGCCGGACGCGGTGCGGTCGGCATCGTGCGGGTGTCGGGCCGTGCGATCCGGCCGGTGATCGAGGCTTTGTGCGGCCAGGCGCTGAAGCCGCGGCATGCGAGCTATCTGCCTTTCCTCGACGGCGAGGGCCAGCCGATAGACCATGGCCTGGCCCTGCATTTCCCGGCTCCGAACTCCTACACCGGTGAGGACGTGCTCGAGCTGCAGGCGCACGGCGGGCCGGTGGTCCTGCAATTGCTGCTGGCCCGTTGCCTCGAGGCCGGCCGCGGCATCGGCCTGCGCCTGGCCGAACCGGGTGAGTTCACCGAGCGTGCGTTCCTGAACGACAAGCTCGACTTGGCCCAGGCCGAAGCAGTGAGCGACCTGATCGAAGCCGGGACCGAGGCCGCGGCACGTTCGGCCAGCCGCTCGCTCACCGGTGCGTTTTCGAACCAGATCCATGCGTTGCGCGACCGCCTCGTCCACTTGCGCATGCTGGTCGAGGCGACGCTTGATTTTCCGGAAGAGGAGATCGACTTTCTGCAGAAGGCCGATGCCTCCGGCCAGCTGGGGGCGATCGCCGAGGTGCTGGACGGCGTGCTCGACCGGGCGCGCCAGGGGGCCTTGTTGCGCGAGGGCATCCAGGTGGTGTTGGCCGGCCAGCCCAATGTGGGCAAGAGTTCGTTGCTGAACGCGCTGGCGGGAGCCGAGCTGGCCATCGTCACGCCGATTCCCGGCACCACCCGCGACAAGGTCAGCCAGACCATCCAGATCGAGGGCGTGCCCTTGCATGTGATCGACACGGCCGGCTTGCGCGAAGCCGGCGACGAGGTGGAACGCATCGGCATTGCCCGCAGCTGGGACGAGATCACCCGCGCCGACGCGGTGCTGTTCATGCACGACCTCACCCGGGCCGGCCAGCCCGACTACGACCAGGCCGATGCCGACATCGCCCGGCGCTTGTCGGTTCTGCTGCCTTCGGCGGAACGGCTGGTGCATGTTTACAACAAGTGCGATGCGGGCTCGGTTGCCACACCCGTTGCGGAGCGGCCTGGGGAACGCAGCCTGGTGTTGTCGGCCAGAACAGGAGCCGGCCTGGATGAGTTGCGCCGCGGACTGTTGCAGCTGGCCGGATGGCACGCGCAGCCCGAAGGCCTTTTCATTGCCCGGGAACGGCATGTGCAGGCCTTGCGTCGCAGCCGCGACCACCTGGCACAGGCCGAGGCCATGCTCGCTTCGGTGGACCCGGCACTCGATTTGCTGGCCGAGGAGCTGCGCCTGGGCCACGATGCCTTAAGCGAGATCACCGGGCAGTTCACGCCGGATGACTTGTTGGGTGAGATTTTCAGCCGGTTTTGTATCGGCAAGTAATTTGCCGAGCCCGAGGGGCGGGCCGATGGAGGCTGCGAAAGCCCCGTGGCACCTGGATTTGGCGGTTGGGCCTTGGTTGGGCTTTAGGGGCGGGAGTCGACCTCTTTCTACCGAAGCTGGGTGCCACCGGCACCCAGCCTGGAGATCCCTGAGCCTGTTGTTATTGTGTGTTTATTGTGTGATTCCATTGGGCGCTCAAAGAGGCTCGGCGACAACTGCAACCTCTGACAGGTCCGCATGGTCGAGGGGGGCGCTGTTTCTTTGGGGTTGGGAATGGCGTTTGCTGCTCTCTTCTCCACCGGTCGTGGCCCCGGGGGCCTGGGGGTTGTTGCGGGCCCTGCGACGGGCCTTGTCTATGCCATGCGTCAAGGTGGAACGATGTGCCGTACCCGGGTGGGCCAGGTCGGATCCGGTGCAGCCCGGGCTCGGTGGATCCGCGAACCCGGCGCTGGGCCACCCTCTGGGCGAGTGGCTTGTACCGCGGGCCCAGGGTGTCGATAATCCGCACATCCCACGGGTCCGGGCCGGACCCTCGTTCACTCTTGGCCCTACGCATCATGGAATTTTCCGAGTTGGTTCAGGCGATCCAAACGCTCAACACCGAAGACGCTTTTCGTGCCCGCCTCAACCTGGAGCAGTGGCGCACCGTCGGGCCCTACTTCACGCGGCATGAAATTCGCAGCGGCGACTTGTTGATCAAGCAGGGCGACACCGATCGCAGCATGTATTTCCTGGGCCGGGGCTCGCTGCAGGTGTTCATGACCGGCGGGCCTCCGGGCAGCAGCAAGGTGGCGATCCTGCGGCCGGGTTCCGTGGTGGGCGAGCCGGGTATCTTCATCGATGGGCCGCGCACGGCCAATGTCGAGGCCATGACGGCGTGCACCGTCTGGGCCCTGCGAGGGCCCCGTCTGGAAGAGCTCTCCCAGCGCTCGCCGGCGCTGGCGCTCGAGCTGGTGCGGGCCGCCGGCGGCGTGATGGCCTCGCGCATGCGGGCCAACCTGACCAAGCAGCTGCCGATCAGCTGAGGCAGGCGTTTCGAATCAGCTGCGCGACTGGGCGTCCTCGATCTGCTGTTGTACCTTGCGGGCACCGCGCAGGACCAGCGTCTGGTCGAGCATGGCCTGCGGCGCGACGGCCTGGGCCACCTCTTCGAGTTTGTCCGGATCGGTCATCAGGCAGTTGGCCAGGGCCGACAGCACGCAGATCGAGCGGCGCGGCGCCTGCGAGGGCAGCTGGTAGACCGAATTGACCCGCACGTGGTGGCGCACGCTGGCCACCGAGCCGGGCGACAAGCCCCAGCTTTCGCACAGCGCGGCGCCCAGGGCGTCGTGGCTGACGCCGAAGGCCTGGTGTTCGAGGTCGACGAGTTCGGTGTCGTTGGCCGCCTTGGTCAGCAGCGGACGGTAGATTTCCTGGGCATGCTTGAACAGCACGGCCTTGCCGCACTCTTCGAACAGCCCGGCCGAGTGGGCGCCCCAGGGATCGACGCTCAGGGCCTGCCCGATGCGGCCCATCAGCAGCCCGCGCACGCCGGCACGTTGCCAGACCGGCTCGAGCTCGGGCGCAGGCGGGAAGACGGCACGCAGGCCGAACTCGAAGGTGACGGCCGCGACTTCGCGCGTACCCAGGTAGGTCACTGCCTGCTGGACACTCTGTACCCTGCCCTTCAGGCCGTACAGCGATGAGTTGACGGCCTTCATCACCGCCGCCGCCAGGGCCATGTCGCTCTCGATCAGGTGGCCGAGCTGCTGCACGTTCACGTCTTCCTCGGCCAGCAGCAGGGACAAGCGCACCAGCGACTCCGGCTGTGCGGGGATGTCGATGTTCAGGGAGCGCAGTTTCGGGTCGATGGGGGACATGGCGGACTCCGTCCGGGTCAGGTGGTGAAGACCATGCTACTCAGCCCGCCTGGACGCGTAAAGCCGAACAGACGCCAATCCGCCACGTTATTTGTGCTTTGCCGCACGGGCTGGCCCGCCGCCGCGGAGATGGCGGCGCGGGCGCACCAGGGGCGGGCGCACGAGGGCTCAGGCCATGGCGACAAGGTGGCCGCCCGCCCCTGCCGCCGACGCGGCGGCAGGGCGGTAGGCGCCGAGGCCGTCCCAGGCCGTCTTGAGGATGAGCAGGCCCACCACCAGGATGAACACGCCGCGCACGAACCCGGCGCCGTGGCGCAGGGCCAGCCGGGTGCCGAGCAGGCTGCCGCTCACGTTGGCCAGCGCCATCACGGCGGCGATATGCCACCAGACATGGCCTTTGAGGGCGAACAGCACGAGTGCCGCGGCATTGGTGGCGCTGTTGAGGAGCTTGGCGCTGGCCGAGGCATGCAGGAAGTCGTAGCCCAGCAGGCGCACGAACAGGAAGACGAAGAAGCTGCCGGTGCCCGGGCCGAAGAAACCGTCGTAGAAACCGATGACGAGTCCGATGGCACTGGCGAGCAAGGCCTCGGTGCGGCCGCTGTGGCGGGGTGCATGGGTTCGGCCCAGGTCCTTGCGGGCCAGGGTGTAGACGAGCACCGCCAGCAGCACGAAAGGCAGTGCGCGGCGCAAGCCGGCGGCGCTGACCAGGGTGACGGTCCAGGCGCCGGCGAAACTGCCGAGCAAGGCGGCCGCGGAGGCCGGCAGCAGCGCCCGCCAGCGCAGGGTGACCCGTTTGGCGAACTGCAGCGTGGCCCAGGCCGTGCCCCAGATGGCCGCGGCCTTGTTGGTGCCGAACAGGCTGGCGGGCGCGGCACCGGGGTAGACGCTGAACAGCGCCGGAACCAGGACCAGGCCTCCGCCGCCGACGATGGCGTCCAGGAAACCCGCGAGCAAGGAGGCCAGGGTGACAACTACGAGATCGAACATGCGGGAACGGGCAGCGACAGGGGGGCCTATCTTCCCCCAGAACCTCGGGTTTCGAGGCGAGCACATCGCGCGGCCATGAAAAAAGGGCGCCCGGTTGCCCGTGACGCCCTCGTTCCAATGCCCGGAGATGCCGGTGACGGCCTCGGATCTTTGTCGCTACCGCGGGCTGCCGCCCTGGGTGCGTGGGTTTGTCTCCTCTAGTCCCCCGCTGGCCAAGCCGTGGCTTGGGTGTTCGTTGCGAGTCCGTCGACTTTAGGACGTCGGTGCAGGATCGGCCATCGGGTCTTTCCTGGGGATGACGGGAGCTGTGTTCGAGGGCAGCCCAGGCCGGTTCTGCGGGCCATCGGATCGTCTTGCCGGGGCCCTGCCCTGCCCGGGCACGGCCCCGATCCATGTCCGCAGGCAGCGGTCGTCCCGCGGTGTTCAGGCCCGCCCTGCCTCCTCGCGCACCCACTGGGCGGCCCGTTCGGCGATCATCAGCGTGGGTGAACTGGTGTTGCCGCTGGTGATGGTGGGCATGATGCTCGCGTCGGCCACCCGCAGGCCGCGCACGCCGTGCACCCGCAGCCGTGCATCGACCACCGCCGCCGGGTCGCCGGCCGGGCCCATCTTGCAGGTGCCCACCGGATGGAAGATGGTGGTGCCGATGTCGCCCGCCAGGCGGGCCAGGTCTTCATCGCTGTCGTACTGGGGGCCGGGCTTGATTTCGCGTGGCCGATAAGGCGCGAGCGCGGGCTGCGCGACGATGCGCCGGGTCACCCGCAGGGAGTCGGCCGCCACCCGGCGATCTTTCTCGGTGCTCAGGTAGCGGGTGTGGATGAGCGGCCCGTCCCCGGGACGGGGGCTGCGGATGTGCACCTGCCCGCGGCTGCCCGGATTGAGGTTGCACACGCTGGCGGTGAAGGCGTTGAAGCGGTGCAAGGGTTCGCCGAAGGCGTCGAGCGACAAGGGCTGCACGTGGTATTCGAGGTTCGGGTGGGGTTGCTCCGGGCTGCTGCGGGTGAAGGCGCCCAGCTGCGAAGGCGCCATGCTCAGCGGGCCGCTGCGTTGCAACAGGTACTGCAGCCCGATGCGGGCCTTGCCGCGCAGCGAACGGCTGAGGGTGTTGAGCGTGGGCACCCCGTCGACCTGGTAGACGGCGCGCACCTGCAGGTGGTCCTGAAGGTTTTCGCCGACACCCGGCAGTTCGTGCCGTAGCGCGATGCCGTGGCGATGCAGCAGCCCGCCCGGCCCCAGGCCGGACAGCTGCAGGATCTGCGGGCTGCCGAGCGCGCCACCGCACAGGATGACCTCGGACCTCGCGTCGACCTCGATCGGCGCCGGGTCGCCATGCGCCTGCACCTCCACCCCGACCGCGCGCAACAGGCCTTCGGAGCCGCCGCCTTCGAGACGCAGCCGGGTGATCTGCGCGCCGGTCCAGACCTGCAGGTTGGAGCGGCTCCGGATCGGGCGCAGAAAGCCCTTGGCCGCGCTCCAGCGGATGCCGCGGCGCTGGTTGACGTGGAAGTAGCCGACCCCTTCGTTGTCGCCGCGGTTGAAGTCTTCGCTGGGGGGAATGCCGGCTTGCCGGGCGGCGCTGGCGAAGGCATCGAGGATCTCCCAGCGCAGGCGCTGGCGCTCGACCCGCCATTCGCCGCCGGCCCGTTTGCCGCGCGGGTCGAAGCCGGGGGCGGCGTGGAAGGCGTCGGCGCCGCGGTAGAAGTCCTCGTGTTTCAGGAAATACGGCAGGCATTCGTGCCAGCTCCAGCCGGGGTTGCCGAGGGCCCCCCAGTGGTCGAAGTCGCGTGCCTGGCCGCGCATGTAGATCATGCCGTTGATGCTCGACGACCCCCCGAGCACCTTGCCGCGCGGGTAGCGCAGGCTGCGGCCGTTCAGCCCCGCGTCGGCTTCAGTGGCATAGAGCCAGTCGGTGCGGGGGTTGCCGATGCAGCGCAGATAGCCGACCGGGATGTGGATCCACAGGTAGTCGTCGTCGCCGCCGGCCTCGATCAGCAGCACTTGCTTGCGGGGATCGGCGCTGAGCCGGTTGGCCAGCAGGCAGCCGGCCGTGCCGCCGCCGCAGATGACGTAGTCGTAGCTAGGATGTACCACTGGGGCTGCCTCGTGTGTGCCGGAGCACCTGAGTGTGCGGCAGCGGCAGCCCCGGCGGCGTTCAGGTTTGTCCGCTGTCCGTCCGCGGCGCAGTGGCGGCTTGCGGCTGCGCGAGGTTGTACCAGTCGACGCGGCGTGTCACCGTCATGACCGCGGCGAGCACGGCGAACAGCAGCACCGAGCCGACCACCAGGGCGGTCTGTTCCATCTGCAGCACCAGGTAGAGCCCGCCGTACAGCGCGGCCACGGCGCTGCCGAAGCTCAGCCCGGCCTTCCACCCCTTGAGCAGGTGGCCGGCATAGAAGGTCAGCAGTGCCACGCAGGCCGTGCTGGCGATGAGGTACGACAGCGCGAAGGACAGGTGCTCGGACAGGCTCAGCAGCAGCAGGAAGAACATGCTCAGGGCCAGGCCGACGAGCAGGTATTGCACCGGGTGCACGCGCAGGCGGCGCAGCACCTCGACCATGGCCACCGCGACGAAGGACAGCCCGATGAAGAGCAGGCCGTATTTCACCGCCCGGTCGCTCAGGCTGTACGGGTTGACCGGGTCGATGAAGGCCACGCCGAAGGTTTCGATGCAGCCGGCGCTGGCGCCGCCGGGCACGTCCGGGCGGCCGGCCGCATAGGTGTCGGCCGTGCCCTCGTCGGCGATGCCGGCGCACAGGGCCTGGCCGCGGAAGAAGTCGCGTGCCGCGGTGGTGGCCAGCGAGGAGATCTGCCAGTTCGCGCTGAAGCCGGTGTCGCCGATGTCGCGGGTGACGGGCAGGAAACGTCCTCCGAAGGACGGGTGCGGCCAGTTGGCGGCGATCTGCATCTGGGTGTCGTCGCCGATGGGTGCCACGGCCAGGTCGGTGGTGCCGACCAGCTCGAGGGTGATGGTGGCGCTCAGGGGTTTGCTGGTGGCCTCTTCAGGCAGCACGGTGTGAAAGCCGCTGGCGTACTTCTCGTTCTCAGTCCCGGGCAGGATCGCGGCGACGCTGTCGCCCAGCTGGATGCGCGCATGGCGGATGCCCCGGCCGTCGGAGACCGCCACCATCAAGGTGGTCGGCTCGCAGCTGAGGCGCGAGCCGGCCTGTTCGCGCTTGGCTTCGGGCTTGGGGTCGTCCCAGCGGGCCTGCAGGCTGGTCTTGGCGGCGTAGGTGTTGACCTTGAAGAGCCCGCGGTAGCGCGGTTCCATCTGCACCTGGGTCTGGATCTTCAGCTCGGTCGGGGTGGCGCCCAGGGTGAAATCGCGTTTGTTGGCGACCTTGGTGCGCTCCTTGCCGGTGCCGGTGAAGCTGTCCCATTCTTCCTTGCAGACGGTCTGCAGCACCGGCCCCACCAAGGCCTGCCGGCCCGACTGCGCGCGCTCGATGCTGCGAACGGCTTCGGCGAAGCGGCCCTGTCGTTCGTCGGTGAGGTAGCCGATCTGGCCCAGTGCCAGCATCAGCAGGCCGACGATGGCCAGGATGGCGAGGGTCTTGGTGATGAAGGGGTTTTTATTCAAGTGAGGCTCCCGTGGCGATGGAGCCGCACTGTGGCGCAGCCGGGTGAAGCAAGAATGAAGTCTGCGTGAAATCGGCCACCCGGTTCAGGGGGGCGCGGCGGGTCGCAGCGGGGTGCCGGGCGGGCCGAAAGTGCGGTTAGCAGATCTGTCGTCGAGCTTCAATCCCGTTGATTTTCCCGTCGCCTTTTTTATGAAAATTCGCAGCAATGAGGCCACAAACCTGGCCGCCGGCCTCGGCACAAACCCTTGGTCATGGGCTCTCCGATCAAGTGCGGACGGGCTTGGCCACGGGCCGATAGGTAATTGGCTGCAGAAACTCGCGCCGCTTGGCATTTGACGTGCCGCACCGGGCGCCCGCACGGCCCGAAAACAACACTTCGAAGACCGTGATTCAGGCGTGGTTTCCACAATTTGCATCGCTTCTGGGAATTACTTGATAATGGAAATTCTGTGTCTGGAAGCAGCGCCTTCGCTTGAGTGGTTCAGGATAGGTAAAAGCTCCGCATAGTTCTCTGAAATTAGGAAATGAAAGGCGCTCTCCATGGGCAACAAACTCTACGTCGGTAATCTTTCGTACAGCGTTCGCGATGACGACCTGCAACAGGCATTCGCGCAGTTCCGTACCGTCTCCTCCGCCAAGGTCATGATGGACCGTGACACCGGCCGCTCCAAGGGCTTCGGCTTCGTGGAAATGGGTTCGGATGCAGAAGCCCAGTCCGCGATCAGCGGCATGAACGGCAAGGACCTCGACGGCCGTGCCCTCGTGGTCAACGAAGCCCGTCCTCGTGAAGAGCGTCCGGGCGGCTTCGGCGGCGGCGGCCGTTCCGGCGGCGGCGGCTACGGTGGTGGCGGCGGCTACGGCGGCGGTGGCCGTTCCGGCGGCGGCGGCTACGGCGGCGGCAGCGGTGGTGGCGGCTATGGCGGCGGCGGCGGCCGTTCCGGTGGTGGCGGCGGCTATGGCAGCGGCGGCCGTTCGGGCGGCGGCGGTGGTTATGGCGGCGGCGGCGGTGGCCGCGGCGGCTACTGATCTGCGGAGCCGGTAGGTCGTTTTTCCCCGAAAGGCGGTGTATGCCCAGGCATGCACCGCCTTTTTCACGAATGGCGGGCCGTCGGGCTCAGCTCTTTTTGCGGCGGCGCCGCCACAGCGCCCGTACGGCGCTGCCCAGGGCGAGCAGCAGCAGTGCCCAGGGCAGCACGGCCACCACGGTGGAGATGAGCCAGCCGACACTGCTGGCCAGCAGCTGGCCGGCATCGGACAGGGCCGAGCGGATGGGATACCAGGCGCTGCCGCTCGAGGCCGATGACTTTTCGCTGAAGCTGATCGACACCCAGACCTTGTCCGTCTGGTTGGCCAAGGCCTTGCGCCGCGAGGCCAGGCTGTCCAGATCGCCTTGCACCTTGGCCAGTTCGCGCTCGACCTCGATCAGGTCCTGCAGCTTGGCCTGGGGTGTGGCGAGCATCTGGCGCAACCTGTCGCGGAAGGCCGTCATGTTCTTGAGCCGGGCTTCGGTGTCCAGCACCTCGTCGGTCTTGTCCTCGGCGGTTTTGCCGTGTTGGCGCAGCGTGCCGAGGCCGCCGATTTGTTTCAGGAAGGTATCGAGTTGCTCAGGAGGTACGCGCGCTTCGAGCGTGGCACGGGCGGAGCGGCGCGAGTCCTCGTGTTCCAGCGTCGAGTTCAGCACCTCGCAGCCGACGGCGGCGCAGGCGTCGTTGGCCTGCTGCCAAGCGGCTTGCGTGCCCTCGGCAGTGGTCTGGATGGCCAAGGTGTGGCGCATGGCCAGATAGCGCCTTGGTGCGGCAGCCTCGGCCGGCCTGGCGTCGGCGGTCGCTGCGGCAGCCCGGCCGGACATGTCGATGCCGGCCGCGGGGCCCGGGCGCACGCCTGCCTCCGGGGCGCGGCCGCAGGCGGCCAGCGCGGCGGCGAGGACCAGGCCGGCGAGACGGGCCGGGGCGGCGTGCCTCAACGCTGTTCCCGGTGTTTGCGTTCCCGGCCGACCAGCAGCCGGTCGAACACCGCGTTGGGCAACATGCGCATCAGTTTGGCCACCACTCCCATCTGCCAGGGAATCACGCGGTAGCTGGTGCCCGCGCTGATGGCCGCGAAGGCCTTGTCGGCGAACGCGTCGGGCTGCATCAGAAAGGGCATGCTGTAGCGGTTTTCGCTGGTCAGCGGCGTGGCGATGTAGCCGGGCAGCACGGTGACCACCTTCACGTCGGCATCGCGCAGTTCGCCGCGCAGGCTTTCCAGGTAGCTGATGACGGCCGCCTTGCTGGCGCAGTACGCCCCATGGCCCGGCAGCCCGCGGATGCCCGCGACGCTGGCGATGCCCGCCAGCGTGCCGGAACGCCGGGCCCGCATCGCCTGGATGAAGGGCTGGAAGGTGGCCGCCATGCCGATGTTGTTGGTGGCGAAGGTGCGGCGCATGACGTCCAGGTCTTCGAAGATGGCGGTGTCGACGCCCACGCTGATGCCTGCATTGGCGACCACCACGTCGGGGACGCCCTGGGCCTCCAGGCAGCACCGGCCCGCCGCCGTGATGCTGTCCACGTCGCAGACGTCGGCGGCATAGACTTTGAAACGATCCGCCGCCAGGCCTTGCGTCAGGGCCCACTGCTGGACCTCCTGGGTGCGGCGCGCCACCAGGGCGAGCCGGTAGCCGGCGCGGTAGTAGCGGGCGGCGAGCGCTTGTCCGATGCCGCTGGATGCACCGGTGATGAAGATCAGTGGCGAGGTCATGCGTGTGCGCAGGTGAGCCGGCGGCTGGGGGTCATGGTCGGGCCTTGGGGTCGAAGCTCGCGCGGGCGCGGCCGCTGAATCGGACCACCTCGTCGTGATGGGTGTACTCCATGCCGTCGGCGCGGACTTCGGTGGCCCCGCGTACGACCGTCACCGGCTTGTCGGTGAAGACCCGCCGGGTGTCGAGGAAGGCGTGGAGGAATTCGCTGCGGAAGTGGATCGGGGCCTTGTCGCCCTCGGCCTGGCTGAGCACATCGGCCTGGCCCAGCAGCTTCACTTCCGTGCCCGCGCCATCGGCCTCGGCCCGGTGGGCGGTGGCCACGGTGGCCAGGCCCTCGGCGTCGATGGCGCGTACGCGCACGTCGTCGATCTCGACCGTGTCGGTGTCCGGGTAATGGCGCAGTTCCCGGCCTTCGATCTGCGCTCGCAGCTTGCCGTCTGCTGCAAAACGCTGCACCGCGAACTGCTGCATTTCGTAGTCGGGTTCGTGGCGCGGCGCGGCCACCGGGGTGTCATCGGAGGGGGGCAGGCTGTTCTTGGCCAGCCACCAGGTGCCCAGCGCCAAGGCCAGCATCAGCAGCAGGGGCAGGTAGGTGGAGGCGTGCCGCAGCAGCCGCCAGTGCAGCGGCTGCCGGGTGCGCGGCGTGTCGCCCGAGATGGCAAGCGGCGTGAAGGGGGACGGCGTGTTCACGGCAGCGGTCTCAGGCGGTGGGTCGGGCGCCGTCGTCCAGGGTGGTCAGGTGGCCCTGCAGCAGGCCGGTATAGCGGCCGGCGGCGGCCAGCAACAGGTCGCAGCATTCGCGTCCGGCGCCATGGCCGCCGACGGCCCGGGTGATGTGATGTGCCACGGCCTTGACCTCGACGTGTGCATTGGCCGGCGCGCAGGCGAAGGCGGCCCGGGTCATCAGGGGCAGGTCGGGCCAGTCGTCGCCCATGGCGGCGAGCTCGGGCCAGTCGAGCCCGAGCCGGGCGCGCAGCTCCTCGGCGGCGGCGAGCTTGTCGTGGGCGCCGTAGACGGCGTGGAGGATGCCCAGGTCCGCCACCCGGCGCCGCACGGCCGGGGAGTCTCGCCCGGTGATGACCAGCGGCTGGATGCCGCCCTGGGCCAGCAGCTTCAGGCCGTGGCCGTCCAGGGTGTTGAAGGCCTTGAATTCCTCGCCGCGTTCGCCGATGTAGATCCGGCCGTCGGTGAGTACGCCATCGACGTCGAAGATGGCGGCGCGCACGCCCTGGGCCTTGAGCAGCAGCTCGGGGTCGAAGGATTGGACGGGGCGGAGGCTGGACATGTTCAGATCACCTTGGCCCGCATCAGGTCGTTGGAGTTGAGGGCGCCGACCAGCCGCTCCTGTGCGTCGACCACCAGCACGCTGGTGATGCGGAATTTTTCCATCATGTCGGCCGCGTCGACCGCCAGGGCGTCGGCGCTGACCACGCGGGGGTTGGGAGACATCGCGTCGCACGCGCGCAGGGAGCGCGGATCGGTGCCCTGCTCGATCAGGCGGCGCAGGTCGCCGTCGGTGAAGATGCCCAGCACCCGGCCCTCGGCGTCGGCGATGGCGGTGGCACCCAGGCCCTTGCGGGTCATTTCGCGCATCAGGTCGATGAAGGCGGTGTCGGGCAGCACCCGTGGCACGGCGTCGCCGCCGCGCATGACGTCGCGCACATGGGTCAGCAGCTTGCGCCCCAGGCTGCCGCCGGGGTGCGAGCGGGCGAAGTCTTCCTCGCGAAAGCCGCGCGCATCGAGCAGGGCCACGGCGAGCGCGTCACCCAGCGCCATCTGGGCGGTGGTGCTGGCCGTGGGGGCGAGCTTGAGCGGGCAGGCCTCTTCGTCGACCGCGCAGTTGAGGGTGAAGTCGGCCAGCTTGGCCAGCGTGGACTCCATCCGGCCGGTCATGGCGACCAGGGTGACCCCCAGGCGCTTGAGCGCCGGCACGATGGCGGCCAGCTCGTCGCTTTCGCCGGAGTTGGAGACGGCCAGGACCACGTCGTCCGGCGTGACCATGCCGAGATCGCCATGGCTGGCTTCGCCTGGGTGCACGAACATCGCCGGCGTGCCGGTGGAGGCCAGCGTGGCCGCGATCTTGCGCCCGACATGGCCGCTCTTGCCCATGCCCATCAGGACCACCCGGCCCTGGCAGTGCAGCATGCGGTGCACGACCTGGGCGAAGCTGTCGCCCTGGCGGGCTTTCAGGCCCAGCAAGGCCTTGGCTTCGATGTCGAAGGTTTCACACGCCAGGCGCAGGGCCCGGGCGGGATCGAAGGAATCGGCAGGGAGGGCTTGTGTGGACACGTCGAGGAGGTTTCGTCCATTAGGATGGCGTGATTGTAGGCATCCTCCCTCTCCCCGGCATTTCGATCGATGGCGTCCACCCTTGAACTGGTCCTGCTTTACCTGGTCGCCGCGGTGGCGGGCGTGGTGGTCTGCCGTTCGCTGAGGCTGCCGCCCATGCTGGGGTATCTCGCGGTGGGGGTGGTGATCGGTCCTCATGCCCTCGCGCTGGCCAAGAATTCGGCCGGGGTGTCCTACTTGGCCGAGTTTGGGGTCGTGTTCCTGATGTTCGTCATCGGGCTGGAGTTCAACCTGCCCAAGCTGAAGAGCATGCGCACCCTGGTGTTCGGCCTGGGGTTCAGCCAGGTCGGATTCACCATCCTGTCGGCGGTGCTGGGCAATGTGCTGCTGGGCTCGGCCTTCGCCTACCTGGGGCGCGAGTGGGGCCTGGGCTGGCAGAGCGCGGTGGCGCTGGGCGGGGCGCTGGCCATGAGCAGCACGGCCATCGTGGTCAAGCTGATGGCCGAGCGGCTCGAGCTCGAAAGCGAGCATGGCCGGCGGGTCATGGGCGTGTTGCTGTTCCAGGACCTGGCCGTGGTGCCTCTGCTGGTGCTGATCCCCGCGCTCGGTTCCTCGCCCGAGGTGCTGATGCGTGAGCTCGCGTTCGCGGCCCTGAAGGCGGGCGGCTTGCTGGTGCTGCTGCTGGTCGGCGGCCAATGGGTGATGCGCTGGTGGCTGACGCTGGTGGCGCGTCGCAAGAGCGAAGAGCTGTTCGTGCTGAACCTGCTGCTGGTGACGCTGGGCCTGGCCTACCTGACCGAACACGCCGGCCTGTCGCTGGCGCTGGGCGCCTTCGTCGCCGGCATGCTGATCGCCGAGACCGAATACAAGCACCAGGTGGAAACCGACATCCGGCCGTTCCACGACGTGCTGCTGGGCTTGTTCTTCATCACCATTGGCATGAAGCTCGATGCGGAGATCGTGTTCGACCGCTGGGGGCTGGTGCTGCTGCTGAGCGTGCTGCCGGTGCTGTTCAAGTTCCTGCTGGTGGCGGCGCTGGCCAGGCTGTTCGGCGCGCCGACCGGCGTGGCCATGCGCACCGGCATCTACCTGGCGCAGGCGGGCGAGTTCGGCTTCGTGCTCCTGACGCTGGCCACGCAGCAGAAGCTGTTGCCGGGCCATCTCGAGAGCCCGGTTCTGGCCAGCATGGTGTTGTCGATGCTGTTCACGCCGTTCCTGATCATGTACAGCGACCGCATCGTGATGCGGCTCAGCGCCAGCGACTGGCTGATGCAATCGGTGGCCATGACGCAGATCGCCAAGCGCTCGATCAACACCGAGGCCCACATCATCATCGCCGGTTATGGCCGCAGCGGGCAGAACCTGGCGCGTCTGCTCGAGGGGGAGCGCATTCCCTACATGGCGCTCGACCTCGATCCGGACCGGGTGCGGCAGGCCACCGCGGCGGGCCAAAGCGTGGTCTTCGGCGATGCGGCGCGCCTGCAGAGCATGATGGCCGCGGGCCTGGCGCGCGCCAACGCGGTGGTGGTGACGTACCACAACACCGCCTCGGCCTTGAAGATCCTGCACCTGGTGCAAGAGCACGCGCCCCGGGTGCCGGTGATCGTGCGCACCATCGACGACACCGACATCGAGCGCTTGCAGGCCGCCGGCGCCACCGAGGTGGTGCCGGAATCCATCGAGGGGTCGCTGATGCTGGCCAGCCATGCGCTGGCGCTGATGGGCGTGCCGATGCGGCGTGTGCTGCGGGTGGTGCAGGACCAGCGCGACGCACGCTACGGCCTGCTGCGGGGTTATTTCCACGGCGCCGATGACGACACGGTGGACGAGCTGCAGCAGGCCCGGCTGCTGAGCGTCAGCTTGCCGGCCTCGGCGGCCAGCCTGGGCCAGACGCTGGCCTCGGTGGGCTTGCACGAACTGGAGGTGACGGTCGTGTCGGTGCGGCGGGGGGCCCCGCCGGGGGGGCCGCCCGCCGGGGGGCTGGGGCGGGCGGGCGGCGCCCCCGGGGGGCGGGGGGGGGCTGGCACCAAGGGTCGGTGCCGGTGGTGGGGGGGCGGCGGGGCCCCACGCCGCTGAGTCCGCCCTCGGATGCCATGGTGCTGGCGGCCGGCGACACGCTGGTGCTGTCCGGCCTGCCTGCGACGCTTGCGCTGGCTGAAGGCCAGCTGCTTGGACCGGGTTGATACGCAGGGGTGGTCCTGCACTGCCCTGCCCCGCCGTGCCGGGTGAAGACCGCCTGGCGACGGGGGTCGCCAGGGCCGGGTTCAGCGTGTCGCCGCGACTTTGTCCAGGGCGGTGACGAGGCGGTCCACATCGGCCTCGGTGTGAGCGGCGGTGAGCGAGATGCGCAGGCGGGCCGTACCTTCGGGCACGGTCGGCGGCCGGATGGCTGGTACCCACAGGCCTTCCTCGCGCAGCGCGGCCTGCACGGCGAGGGCCTCCTGGTTGCTGCCGATGATCAGCGGCTGGATGGAGGTGGACGACACCAAATGGCGCCATGGCAGGCCCGCCGTGCCGGCGCGCAGCCGGTCGATCAATGTGCCCACGCGGTTGCGCCGCCAGCCTTCGGCTTCGATCACCCGCAGGCTCGCGCGCAGGGTCTCGGCGACCATGGCCGGGGTGGCGGTGGCGAAGATGTAGCTGCGGGCGCGTTGCATCAGCCATTCGACGACATGCGCCTCGCCGGCCACGAAGGCTCCCACGCAGCCGGCCGCCTTGCCGAGGGTCGCCATGTGGATGAGCCGTGGAGACTCGAGGCCGAGGTGCGCGGCGGTGCCGCGCCCTTGCGGGCCCAGCACGCCGAAACCGTGGGCGTCGTCGATCATCAGCCAGGCCTGGTGCCGTTCGCACAGGGCCAGCATGTCGGCGAGCGGGGCGATGTCGCCGTCCATGCTGAAGACCGCGTCGGTGACGACCAGCTTGCGCCGGGCGCCGGACGCGGCGAGCAGCGCGGCCAGCGCGCCCACGTCGTTGTGGGGATAGATGTGCGTGTCGGCACGTGAAAGCCGCACGCCGTCGATCAGGCAGGCATGGTTGAGCGTGTCCGAGAACACCGCGTCGCCGCGGCCGACGAGCGCCGGCACCAGGCCGACGTTGGCGACATAGCCGGAACCGAAATAGAGCGCGCGCGGCCGGCCGACGAAGGCGGCGAGCTCTTGTTCCAGGGCCTCGTGCGCCGTGCTGTGGCCGCTGACCAGGGGCGAGGCCCCGGCACCGACGCCGAATTGCGTCGCCGCCTTGCGCGCCGCCTCGATCAGGGCGGGGTGCTGCGCCAGGCCGAGGTAGTCGTTGCTGCAGAAGGCGAGCAGGGACCGGTCGTCGACCTGCAGGAGGGGACCGTCGATGGCCTGCACGACCGCGCGCCGCCGGATGAGGTGCCGCGCGGCGAGTTCGTCCAGTTGGCCTTGGATGTCGTCCGGATGGGCAGGAGCTGGGTTCATTCGTTCTGCGGCCGCTGCGAGGCGGGGCCGGTAGGCGACGGGGCCTGCATTGTGCACATGCCGTCTGTCGAGTGGTTCAGGGCTGCAGCCACTGCACCCGGGCCGGGTCTGGCTCGGGCAGGCGAGGGATGTCGGCCCACAGGGGCGCGTGCAGGCGTTCGCGCAGGCTGGCGATGTTGTCTTCTTGCGAGGCCATGGCGGGGTCGATGCGGTTGGCCACCCATGCGGCCAGGCGCAGGCCGCGCGAGAGGATGGCCTCCTGCGTCAGCAGGGCGTGGTTGAGGCAGCCCAGCCGCAGACCGACCACCATCACCACCGGCAGGCCCAGGGCCTGGGCCAGGTCGGCTCCGGTCTGCCGCTCGTTCAGCGGCACCAGGAAGCCCCCTGCCCCTTCGACCACCACCGCGTCCGCCAGCCCGGCCAGCTCGCGGTAGCGCGCCGCCAGCAGTTCGATGTCGATGCGCTCGCCGGCGGCGCGGGCGGCCAGGTGGGGTGACAGCGGCAGGGGCAGGCAGTAGGGGTTGTCGAGCGCGGGTGGGACACGCAGCGAGCCGGCGGCGCGCAGGCGCAGCGCGTCCTCGCTGTCCGGCCCGTGGGCGGTGTCCACGCTGCCGGCCGCGACCGGCTTCATGCCGACCACGCGGGCGTGGTTGCGGCGCAGGTGGTGCAGCAGTGCGCAGCTGACCAGGGTCTTGCCGACGTCGGTGTCGGTGCCGGTGACGAAGTAGCCGATGCTCATGGGTCCCGTCTCAGAGTGCCTCGTCGAGGGCGGCCAGCGCGCCTCGCGCCAGCCATTCGGTGGCCTCGTCGTCCAGCACGTAAGGGGGCATGAAATAGAGGGTCGAGCCGATGGGGCGCAGCAGCAGCCCGTGGCGCAGCGCGGCCATGTGATAGCGGCGCGAGAACCCGGCGGGGTCATCGCTGTCGACGTCGAAGGCCCAGATCATGCCGAGACGGCGCGAGCGCAGCACGGCGGCGTGTCGCGCGATCGGCTCGCACAGGGTGTCCAGGCGCGTCGCGGTGCGCTGGTTGTGGGCCAGCCAGTCCTGCTGGGCGAAGACCTCGAGTGTCGCCAGTGCCGCACGGCAGGCCAGGGGGTTGCCGGTATAGGAATGCGAGTGCAGGAAGCCGCGTGCCGTGCTGTCGTCGTAGAAGGCGTCGAACACCGCATCGGTGCAGAGCACGGTCGACAAGGCCATGGTGCCGCCGGTCAGCCCTTTCGACAGGCAGATGAAGTCGGGCCGGATGCCCGCCTGCTGGTGCGCGAACAGGCTGCCCGTGCGCCCGAAGCCGACGGCGATCTCGTCGGCCACCAGGTGCACCTCGTAGCGGTCGCACAGGGCCCGGGCCAGGCGCAGGTATTCGGCGTCGTGCATGGCCATGCCGGCGGCGCATTGCACCAGGGGTTCGAGCACCAGGGCCGCCGTTTCGGCATGGTGTTCGCGCAGCCAGGTTTCCAGGGCGGCGGCGCAGCGGCGCGCATGCTCGAGCGCCGACACGCCCGGTGCCGCGTGGCGGGCGTCCGGGCTGGGCACGGTGGCGCTGATGCGCACCAGTGGGCCGTAGGCCTCGCGGAACAGCGCGATGTCGGTGACCGACAAGGCCCCGGCGGTCTCCCCGTGGTAGCCGTCCTGCAGGCCGACGAAGCGCGACTTCTGCGGGCGCCCGAGGTTGCGCCAGTAGTGGGCGCTCATCTTCAGCGCGATCTCGGTGGCCGAGGCGCCGTCGCTGGCGTAGAAGGCGTGGCCGAGGCCGGTGAGCGCCGCCAGCCGCTCCGACAGTTCGACCACCGGCGCGTGGGTGCAGCCGGCCAGCATGACGTGGGTGAGCTCGTCGAGCTGGCGTTTCAGCGCGGCGGTGATGTCGGGATGGCTGTGGCCGAACAGGTTCACCCACCAGGAGCTGACCCCGTCGAGGTAGCGCCGGCCGTCGGTGTCGTACAGCCAGACGCCTTGCGCCCGGGCCACGGCCAGCAGCGGCTGCGACTCGTGGAGTTTCATCTGGCTGCACGGATGCCATACCGCGCGCCGGCTGCGTTCGATCAGGTCGTGGGCGGACGGCATGGCTTCAGGCCTCCGGTGCGGCGCGGATCATGCCGGCCCGGAAGGCCTCGAAGATCAGCATCAACGGGCCTTGCGGGGTGACGACCCGGTAGCCGCGGCTGGCACGTGCATCGGGCAGGCCGACATGCGTCCACAGTCGGGCTTGCAGCGCGGCGCCGGTCTCGACGGGCTCGCGGCGCACGAACAGCTTGTCGAGCAGGTGGCCGATCGGGGCCGAGCCCTCGTCCAGCCCCTGCAGGAACCAGTCGGGCACGACGTCGAGCCGGGTGAAGGACAGGTTGTCCATCATCACCTGGCCGTTGACCACGAGTGTGGTCACCCGTTCCAGCCATTGCGTGCCGCCGAGGTGCGTGCACACATCGGGCGGCGCGTCGGTGGTGCGCACCTGGTGGTGCAGCTGCACCTGCACCGGCCGGCCCGTGATGGCCTCGCAACCGCGGGTGGTGGAGCCGTCCTGGGCCAGCAACAGGCGCAGCAGCGGGGCGTCGCGCGTGTCGCCGGGGAAAAGTTGTCGCTCTACACTCATAGGCTCGAATTCATGTCTGATGTCGAAGTGATTCCCAGGATCGTACCCGTCCCTCTCGCCGGTGGCCCGCAAGCGGTCTATGCGCGGCTGCGCGAACGCTACGGCACGCTGCTGCTCGAGAGTAGCAAGGCCATGGCCGGGCTGTCCGGCTGGTCCTGGATCGCCGGACCGGCCCTGGCCACCTTGCAGGCCGACGAAGGCCGGACCACGCTGCGGGAACACGCCACCGGCATGGTGAGGGGGAGCTGGGACGACCCCTTCGAGGCCTTGGGCGACGTGTGCGAGCGTATCGCCTTCGATGCCGCCGCCCTGCCCCGGCCGCCCGGCCTCTCGTTCACCGGCGGCCTGGCTGGGTACCTGGGCTACGACCTGGCGCGGCATGTCGAGCGCTTGCCCGCGCTGGCACTGAACGATCCGCCGCTGCCGCGTTTGTTCATGCACTTGTGCGACCACCTGCTCGCCTTCGACCACGCGAACGCCTGCTGGTATTTTTGCACCACGGCCTGGCCCTGGGCCGATGCGGCGGCGCGTGAAACGGTGTGGGCGCAGACCCTGCGCCAGGCGCAGGGCGAGACACCCGCCGCGGGACATTTCAGCGCCGGCGCGATGGTCTCGTGCACGCCGCCCGAGCGCTACCTGGCGCAAGTGCGGCAAGTGCTCGACTACATCGCCGCCGGCGACATCTTCCAGGCCAACCTGTCGCATCGCCTCGAAGGCGGGTTCGAGGGCGATGCGTTCGCGCTCTACCGGCAGCTCACCGCGGCCAACCCGGCACCCTTCTCGGCCTTCGTGCCGGGCGATGGTTTTGCGGTGGCGAGCGTGTCGCCCGAGCGTTTCCTCAAGCTGGAGGGGCGCGAGGTGGTGGCCCGGCCCATCAAGGGCACGCTGGCGCGGGGCGCCGACGCGGTGCTGGATGCCCAGGCACGCGAGACCCTGGCCCGGAGCGAAAAGGACCGTGCCGAGAACCTGATGATCGTCGACCTGATGCGCAATGACCTGGGCCGGGTCGCCGAGGTGGGCAGCGTGCGGGTGAAGGGTTTGTTCGAGCTGGAGGCGCACCCGAGCGTGTGGCAGATGGTCTCCACGGTGAACGCGCGGCTGCGCGACGGACTGGGCGCGGCCGACCTGCTGCGCGCCTGCTGGCCGCCGGGGTCCATGACCGGCGCACCCAAGGTGCGGGCGATGGAGATCATCGAGTCGCTCGAGCCGGTGCGGCGCGGCCCGTATGCCGGCGCCATCGGCTATCTCGACGCCGGCGGGGCGATGGACATGTCGGTGGTCATCCGCACGGCGGTCGTGTCCGGCGGGCGGGCGATGGTGCAGGTGGGCGGCGCGGTGGTGTCCGATTCCGAGCCCGGCCTGGAACTCGAGGAGACCTACGCCAAGGGGCGTCTGCTGCTGCAGGTGTTGCGCCAGGCGGGTTGATCGGGGGCGCTGCTGGCGGCCGCGCAGGGCGCGTGGCAAGATGTCCTGCCCTTGTGCTCCCCGTGTGGCCGGTGTCGTTCGCCATGTCCTCCCCTCTTCCCTTGAGTGCCGTGCATCAGCGCCGCCTGCGCGAGGTGTGGCGTTCCGCCGGCTGGCCCTGCCAGGACCTGGTCGAGGTCGAGCTGCTGGCCGCCGGTCTGCTCGAGCGCGTGCGCCATGCCTCCGGCCACGAAACCCTGCGGGTCACCGATGCCGGCGTGGCGGCCCTGGCCGAGACCTTGCAGCGCAACCGGGCACGCCGCGAGCCGCACGAGGCCCTGGTGGAGTGCGTGGCGCGCGAGATGACACGCGCCGGCCGGATCGCCTGGCAGGGCCTGCAGCTGCGTGCCCTGCTGCCGGATGACGCCAGCGGTGCCTGGGTGTCGGCCATGCCCGACGTCTTCTCCATTCGCCACACCAGCGTCGAAGCCTATCTCGAACCCATCGTGCACGAGGTCAAGGTGCAGCGCAGCGACCTGCTGGCCGACCTGAAACGCCCGAACAAACGCGCGGCCTACCTGCAGTTGAGCAGCCAGTGCTGGTATGTGCTGCGGCAGGGGATTGCGCAACCGCAGGAGATTCCGCTCGAATGCGGGGTGATGCTCGCCACCGGCAACGCGCTGGAGGTCGCGCGCCCCGCTCCACGCCGTGCCATGCAGATGCCTTTCGGCCTGTGGATGGCGCTGGCCCGCGCCGCGCCCCTGCCGGGCTGGCGCGCGGAAGAAGCCCAGGCCTGCCTGGGCGAGGCCGACGCGGGCACGGGCGACCCCTTCGAAAGGAGCCCCTGATGACGACCACCCTGGAGACCACCTGCTGCATCGCCGGCGGCGGCCCGGCGGGCATGATGCTCGGGCTGCTGCTGGCCCGGGCCGGAGTGCGTGTGACGGTGCTGGAGAAACATGCCGATTTCCTGCGCGACTTCCGCGGCGACACCATCCACCCCTCCACCCTGGAGGTGATGCACGAACTGGGGCTGCTGCAGGCCTTCCTGCGGCTGCCGCACCAGGAGGTCGAGAAGATGTCGGGGCAGGTCTTCGGCGAGCAGGTCACGCTGGCCGACTTCAGCCACCTGCCCACGACCTGCCGTTTCCTGGCCTTGATGCCGCAATGGGACTTCCTTGATTTCCTGGCCGGGCAGGCGCGTGCCCACCCCGGCTTCGAGTTGCGCATGCAGGCCGAGGTGCAGGGCCTGACCGAAGCCGGGGGCCGGGTCACCGGCGTGTCCGCCCGCACGCTCGAGGGGGCGCTGTCCGTCCGCTGCGCCCTGGTGGTCGGTGCCGACGGTCGCCACAGCACGGTGCGGCAGCAGGCCGGCCTCGCCAGCGTCGACACCGGAGCGCCCATCGATGTGCTCTGGTTCCAGCTGCCGCGCCGCGAGAGCGACGGCGCGGCCACCGGGGGCTATGTGGCGCCGGGCTGCTTTTTCGTGATGCTCAACCGCGACGCCTACTGGCAATGCGGTTATGTCATTCCGAAGGGTGCGGCCGAGCGCCTGCGCGAGCAGGGGCTGGATGCCTTTCGGGAGCGGCTCGGCGCGCTGGCCCCGTTCCTGCGCGAGGCGCTTGCGGGCCTCACCCGCTGGGACATGCTCAAGCTGCTGAGCGTGCAGGTCAACCACATGCCGCGGTGGTGGCGGCCGGGCCTGTTGTGCATCGGCGATGCCGCACATGCCATGTCGCCGGTCGGCGGGGTCGGTATCAACCTGGCCATCCAGGACGCGGTGGCCACGGCCAATCTGCTGGCCGCAGCGCTGCGCGAGGACCGGCTCACCGTCGCTCGTCTGCAGGCCGTGCAGCGCCGCCGCGAATGGCCGGCGCGCGTCACGCAGCGTGCGCAGGTGGCGGTGCACGAACGGGTCATCGCGCCGGTACTGGGCGCGCGCGGTGCGCGGCCTGGCCTGCCGCTGCCGGTGCGCTGGATGCAGTCCTGGCCGGTGCTGCAACGTCTGCCGGCACGCCTGGTGGGCCTGGGTCTGAGGCCCGAGCATGTGCGCAGCGGCTGAGCCCGGCCTCTTCCAGCCGCGCCGCGCCGAGCCGGCTCAGGCCGGTGCGTTTCGTCTTTTGGCCCGTAGCTCGACCCCCAGGTAGACCACGGCGGCCAAGGCCAGGGGCGCCAGATAGTAGACGGCGCGGTAGGCGAGCAAGGCGGCGAGCAGCTCGCCCTTGGGCAAGCGGTGCGAGAGCAGGGCCACGAACACCGCCTCGAGCACACCCAGTCCCGCGGGCACATGGGTGATGACGCCGGCGACCGCGGCGATCAGCAGCACGCTCAGCACGGTCGGGTAGTCGATGCGCTGCTGCAGCAGCACGAAGACCACGCCGGCGATGAGCAGCCAGTTGCCGCAGGACAGGACCCACTGCAGCCCGGCCAGCCGCAGCGAGGGCAGGCGGATGTCGTGGCCACGGAAGCGGTGGTGGCGCCGCCGCGCGACCCCGCACAGCAACAGGTACCCGGCAGCCAGCGCCAGCAGCCCGCCGCCCAGCACCTGCAGACCGCCGCTGCCGATCTTCCAGTCGGGCGGCAGCGCGAGCGGGCGCAGCAGGAACACCGCCCCGGCCAGGAACAGGTAACCCAGCCAGTTGGTGAGCAGGCTGAGCGAGAGCACCCGGGTGATGACGCCGTTGTCCAGTCCCAGGCGCGAATACAGGCGGTAGCGGAAGGCGAAGCCGCCCACCAGGGCGCCGAGGTTCAGGTTGAAGGCGTAGCTGATGAAGGTGACGGTCAGCACCTGCGGGATGCTCAGCCGGTGCCCGGTCTGATGGCGTCCGATCAGGTCGAAGCTGCTGTACAGCAGATAGCTCGTCAGGGCGAGCCCGCCGCCGAGCAGCAGGCTGGGCCAGGGGATGCGGCCCATCGAGGCGCCGACCTCGTGCCACTCGACGTTGCGCGCCTGGTCGAAGACCATCCAGCCGACCAGGCCGAAGAAGCCGATCGTCAGCAGCCTGCGGGCGAGCGGCCATCCGTACCGGGCGGTGCTTCGCCGGCTTGGTGCCCGCAGCGACGAAGGGCCGGCCATGCTCAATGGGCGTCCGATGTTTCGGTGGCGCGGGTGGCGCCCGCCCGGGCCTGCTCGCGCCTCGTCACCGTCCTGGCCCCCGGGGCGGTGACACGGGGCACATGCGCCGGCAGCCACCCCACCCACGCCGGATAGCGGCGCAGGAAGTGGAAGACGAAAAAGCTGCGGATCAGGTGCCACAGGTTTTGCTTAGGCAGGTGCTCGGCGGTGACCGGCAGGCAGCTGTGCCGGATCAGGTCCTCGAGGCGTTGGCGAAGCTGCCGGTTGAAGCCCCGATGGCGGATGATGACGTTGGCCTCGAGGTTGAGGGACAGGCTCAGCGGGTCCAGGTTGCTCGAGCCGACGGTGCTCCATTCGTCGTCGGCCACTGCCACCTTGCCGTGCAGCGGACGTTTGCAGTATTCGTAGATTTCGACCCCGGCCCGCTGCAGGTGGTCGTAGAGCAGGCCGGCGGCGGTCTTGACGATCGGCATGTCGGGCTTGCCCTGCAGGATGAGACGCACGCGCACGCCACGCCGGGCCGCCTTGCGCAGTTCCTTCAACAGCCGGTAGCCGGGAAAGAAGTAGGCATTGGCGATCAACACGTCGCGGCGGGCGGCGCGGATCGCGATGCGGTAGTGGCGCTCGATGTCGGTGCGGTGCTCCTGGTTGTCCCGGGTGACGAACAAGGCCTCGGCATCGCCTGCCACCGGCGGCGCCGAGGGACTGGCCTGGCGTGGCCAGCGCCGGTACCAGGGGGTGTTCTCGCGGGGCAGCTTGAGCGCGGCGGCCGTGAAGCGATGGATCTCGGCCACGAGGGGGCCCTCGATCTGCACGGCGTAGTCCTGCTTGGCCTCGGGGCCGAAGTCCTCGAGGTGGTCGGCCGAATAGTTGATGCCGCCGACGAACGCCAGCCGGCCGTCCACCACGACGATCTTGCGGTGCATGCGCCGGAAGACGTTGGTACGAAAGCCGAGGATGCGTGGTTTCGGGTCGAACACCTTCAGCCGCACGCCCACCCGGGTGAGCGCCTCGATGAAAGCGGGGCTGAGCTCGGAGGAGCCGAAGCCGTCGACCATCATGTCGACCTGCACGCCGCGCTGCGCGGCCTCCACCAGGGCCGCATGCAGCTCGCGGCCGACCTTGTCCTCGAACAGGATGAAGGTCTCCAGGAGAATCTCGCGACGGGCCTCGCGGATCGCCTTGAAGACGGCGGGGAAGAACTGCTCGCCGTTCTCCAGCAGCATGAATCGGTTGCCGCCGGTCCAGCGCGACTTCACAATGAAATCTCCGCCGCCAGAGGTGCGTGGTCGGACAAATGCGACCAGGGCTTGCGGGGCAGCACGAAGGGCGCGTGCACCTTGGCGTTGCGCACGTAGATGCGGTCGAGCTGCAGCACCGGGAATCGCGCCGGGAAGGTCTTGGCCGACCGGCCATGGGCCTTCATGAACACCTCGTGCATGCCGGCGCAGCGCTCCAGCACGCGGTGCGCATTGCGGCGCCAGTCGTTGAAGTCCCCGGCGACGAGCAAGGGCGCGTCCGGCGGCACCTCGGCATGCACCATCTGGCACAGCAGCTCGAGCTGCCTGCGGCGGTGCGCTTCCTTCAGGCTCAGGTGCACGCAGATGGCATGGATGTCCAGCTGGCGGCCGGGCACCTGCAGCACCACGTGCAGCAACCCGCGCCGCTCCGGGCCGCTGACCGAGATGTCGCGGTTTTCGTGGTGCACGATGGGGTATTTCGACAATACGGCATTGCCGTGGTGGCCGTGCGGGTAGACGGCGTTGCGCCCGTAGGCGAACTGCGGCCAGATGCTGTCGGCGAGGAACTCGTAGTGCGGGGTCTCGGGCCAGTCGACGAAACGCTCGGGATGGCGCAGGTGGGTGCCCTGCACCTCCTGCAGGAAGACCACGTCGGCCGAGACCGCACGCACCGCATCGCGGAACTCATGCAGGATGAATTTCCGGTTCAGGGCGGTAAATCCCTTGTGCGTGTTCACGGTCATGACCTTGAAGGAAAAGTCGGCGTGGGACGTGCTCATGTCGTCGGCATCGAACGGAAAGCTCCGTTTTACCGACACGGCAGGCTCCCGGCTGTAGGAAAAGGTCCAGGGCCCGTGCAGGTGCAGGGCCCGCCGGGCAATCGGGATGCCGGGCGGGCAGGCCGTGTCTACTTCAACAGGCCTTCGGCGCGCAAGGCCTCTTGCACCGCCGGCCGGGCCGCCACCCGGTCGCGGAAGGCCGCGAGCTGGGACAGCCCGCTGATGTCGATGCCGAGCAGCTGGCACCAGTTGGTCACGGTGAACAGGTAGCCGTCTGCGACGCTGAACTGCTCGCCGATCAGGTAGGTCTTGCCTGCGAGTTGGCGGTCGACCCAGGCCAGGCGCTCGCCGAGCTGGGCCCGCATGACGGCCTTGGCGTCGTCCGGAAACGTCGGTTTGAACAGCGGGCTGAATCCCTTGTGCAGTTCGCTGGAGATGAAGTTCAGCCATTCCTGCAGCCGGTAGCGCGCCATCGTGCCGTTGTCGGGTGCCAGGTGCCTGGCGGGCACCTGGTCGGCGATGTATTGCACGATGGCCGGGCCTTCGCTCAGCCGTTCGCCGTTGGCGATCTCGAGCAGGGGCACGTAGCCTTTGGGATTGAGCTGGTAGTAGTCGCTGCCGTCCTGCACCTGGTGCGTCTGTGTGCTGACCCGCACGAGTTCGAAGTGCAGCCCCGATTCACGCAGTGCGATGTGCGGGGACAGGGAGCAGGCGCCGGGGCTGTAGTAGAGCTTCATCGTAGGGCCTCTTCGGGTGGATGGGGGAAAGCCTATTAAAGCGCCGTGGCGGCGCGGGCGCCATGCAAATCCTTTCACCGCGGCATTCAAAACCGCCCATGGCGAACCCCGCCGCGGCGTTCTAGAGTGTGGTCATGAGCGATCATCTCCCCTCCCCTTCGGTGCAGAAGTCGCGCCGTGTCGAATGCCTGGTGCGCGGACAGGCCACCTCGGACGGTGCCGGTGTCAAGCTCACCCGCGTGCTGACCCAGCCGCTGCAGCGCCGGCTCGACCCCTTTCTGATGCTCGATGCCTTCGGCAGCGAGACGGCCGACGACTACATCGGCGGTTTCCCCAGCCATCCGCACCGCGGTTTCGAAACCGTGACCTACATGCTGGCCGGTCGCATGCGCCACCGCGACAGTGTCGGCAACGTCGGCCTGCTCGAGCCGGGCAGCCTGCAGTGGATGACGGCCGGGCGCGGCATCATCCATTCCGAAATGCCGGAGCAGCAGGAAGGCCGGATGGCCGGCTTCCAGCTGTGGGTGAACCTGAGCGCAGCCGACAAGCTGAGCCCGCCGCGATACCAGGACATTCCCCCGGACCAGGTGCCCCTGCTCTCCTTGCCCGGCGGTGTCACGGTGCGCGTGCTCGCCGGCAGCAGCCGTGGCGTGCGCGGGGCCGTGACGCGTCCGACCACCGAGCCCCTGTACCTCGACATCAGCCTGCCCCCGGGCGCCTCCATCGAGGAGCCGTTGCCCGCCGGCCACAACGCTTTCGTGCATGTCTTCGGTGGCGAGGTCGACATCGAGGGCACGCGCGTGGCCACCGATCGCATGGCCATCCTGGACAACGAGCCGGGGGCCGACGGCGTGCGCCTGGCCGCGGTCGGCGCCGAGCCGGCCCGCCTGCTCCTGGTGGCGGGCCGGCCCCTGAACGAACCCATCGTCCAGCACGGGCCCTTCGTGATGAACACCATCGAGGAGATCCAGCGCGCGGTGATGGATTTCCAGCGCGGCGAACTCGCCGGCTGAGGCGCTGCGGCACCTTGCCGGGCGGGTCTGCGGGCGCGCGTGGGTACGACATTCGATTTTTTGCCCCTCGCGCCGGCCTTCCGGTGAAGACCGCGGTAGATTCACGTGTCCTTCCCCCACCCTCGCACCCTTCATGATCGAGATCCTCGGCATCGACCACATCTACATCAGCGTTTCCGACCTGGCGCAGGCCGAGGCGTTCTATGACCGGGTGATGCCCGTGTTCGGGTTCCGCAAGGGCAGCTTCGTGCTGCATGGCGAGGCCCACGTGCAGTACTACAACCGTCACTTCGGCTATGTGTTGCGACCGGCCCGCTCGGCGCTTGCCCACGACCCGTACGCGCCCGGGCTGCACCACCTTTGTTTCCGCGTCGAAACCATTGCCGACGTGGTCGCCGCGGCGTCGGCCCTGCAGGCGGCCGGGGTGGAGGCCACCGAAGCCGCCCACCATCCCGGGTATGCCAGCGACTACTGGGCCACCTTCTTCCGCGATCCGGACGGCGTCCGGCTGGAGGTGACCAACTACCGCCAGGAGCGGCGCGACCGCCACGATGCCTGGGATCAGCTGGCCGAGCCGGATCCCGCACTGGGCTAACCTCTGCCTTTTGCCCCTAGGAGCACGCATGCCCCGTCAAGTCCTCGAAGAGTTCCGCCTGCACCCGGCCATTCGCGACCAGGTCGCCAACCTGAACGCCGACATCGTGCACAACGTCCAGGCGGCGGCGGCTTCGAACGCGGTGCTGGTGGTGGGCATGGCCCAGAACCCGCAATGCAAGAAGGCCCGCCGCGCGCTGCAGGCCGCCGGCGTGTCGCACCAGTACCTCGAATACGGCAGCTACTTCAGCCAGTGGCGCCGTCGCAATGCCCTGAAGATGTGGTCGGGGTGGCCGACCTTCCCCATGGTGTTCGTCAAGGGCAACCTGGTGGGCGGCGCCTCCGACCTGGCCGCCCTGATCGACAGCGGCGAACTCAAGCGGCTGCTCGGCAGTTCCACCTGATTCCTTCCTCCCTCGTCATCGCCTCTGCATGAAGTCGCTGTTCGCCGGTCTGTTGGCCGCCCTGTCGGTCACCGCCTGGGCGGGTGAACCCGTCGCCGCCTGCCGGGTGCCCGGCCTGAGCCACGAGGTGCTGTGCGGCAGCCTGCAGCGCGCGCTCGATCCTGCGCGTCCGGCCGGAGTGCGGATTCCGATCCACTATGTGGTGGTACCCGCGAGGGCCCGGCACAAGTTGCCCGACCCGGTGCTGTTCCTGGCCGGCGGGCCGGGTCAGAGTGCGATCGCCCTCGCCCCCAGCGTGTTGCCGCTGTTCTCGCGCCTGAACAACCGGCGCGACATCGTCTTCGTCGACCAGCGCGGCACCGGTCGTTCCGCCCCCCTGCTCTGCGACGACAACGGGCAAGGCCGCGGCGTGGCCGAACAGGCCGATCCCGAGCGGCAGTTCAAGGCCCTGCGCCAGTGCCGGGAACGCCTGGCCGGCCTGTCCCATGTCGGCGGTGCCGACGGGCTGAAGTTCTTCACCACCAGTCTCGCGGTGCAGGATCTCGATGCCGTCCGCGACGCCCTCGGCGCGAGCCGGGTCAATCTGGTCGGCGGTTCCTACGGCACGCGGGTCGCGCTCGAGTACCAGCGGCAGTTCGCGTCGCGGGTGCGCCGCAGCGTGCTCGACGGGGTGGCGCCGCCCGACATGGTGCTGCCGGCCAGCATCTCCACCGACGCGCAGGCGGTCTTCGAAGCCCTGCTCAACGCCTGCGCGCGTGAAGCGGCCTGTGCCCGGGCCCATCCCCGCTTGCGCCAGGAGTGGGCCGGCCTGCTCGCCGGCGTGCCCAGGCCGGTGACCGTGCCCCATCCGCTGACGGGGGAAGCCGAACGTTTCATCCTCACCCGCGACATGCTCCTGGGGGCCGTCCGCGGCGCGCTCTATTCCCCCACGCTGGCGTCCGCGCTGCCGGCGGCCATCGGCGAAGCCGCGTCGGGCCGCTTGCAAGGCCTGCTGGGGCTCAACAGCATGTTGTCCTCGCGTCGCGCCACTGCGCCAGCGATGGGCATGCATTTTTCCGTCACCTGCGCCGAGGACGTGCCTCGGCTGGGCGGCAGTGCCGACCTGCCGGGCAGCGATTTCGGCGACGGCCCGGCCCGCCTGTACCAGCGTGTGTGCGCCGAGTGGCCTCGCGGGGAGGTGCCCCCCGGGTTCTACACCGTGGCGCCGAGCAGCTCGCCGGTGCTGCTGCTCAGTGGCGGGCTCGATCCGGCCACGCCTCCGCGCCACGCCGCACGCATGGCCGAGGCCCTGGGGCCCAAGGCATTGCACGTGGAGGTCGACAACGCCGGCCACGGCGTGATGTCGATCGGCTGTTCGCCGGACGTGCTGTACCGCTTCATCGCCGCCGAGGACGAGCGCAGCGCGTTGGCGGTGGACACCGGCTGCCTGCAGGCCATCCCGCGTCCGCCGGCCTTCTCGCCCCTGGCACTCCCTGTGGGGGAAACACGGTGATCCACGTCGATCGGCTCGCCAAGTCCTTCCCCGCGCCGCGTCGGGGCCTGCGGGAGCGCCTCCCGCCCGTCCAGGCGGTGCGGGATGTCAGCTTCGTGGCGCCCGACGCCCACATCCTCGGCCTGCTGGGGCCGAATGGCGCGGGCAAGACCACCAGCCTGCGCATGCTCGCCGGCCTGATCGCTCCCGACAGCGGGCAGCTCTCGGTCGACGGCATCGACGTGGTCCGCCGCCCGCGCGAGGCGCTGGCACGCCTGGGCCTGCTGAGCGATGCGCGTGGCCTGTACCCGCGGCTCAGTGCGCGTGAAAACATCGTGTACTACGGCGCGCTGCAGGGCATGTCGAGCGACGAAGCCCATGAACGCGCCGAACGCCTGGCCCAGACCCTCGACATGAAACCCTTGCTCGAGCGCCGCACCGAGGGTTTCAGCCAGGGCGAGCGCATGAAAACCGCTCTCGCCCGCGCACTGGTGCACGACCCGGCGAACATCGTGCTCGACGAACCCACCAACGGCCTCGACGTGATGGCCACCCGTGCCCTGCGCGAGGCCCTGCGCTTCCTGCGCACGCCCGAAGGCGGCGGCAAGTGCATCGTCGTGTCGACCCACATCATGCAAGAGGTCGAGCGCCTGTGCGACACCGTGGTGGTGGTGGCCGGCGGGCGCACCGTCGCCTGCGGCAGCGTGGCCGGGTTGCTCGAGCAGACCGGACAGGCCGATTTCGAGGAGGCATTCGTGCAACTGGCGTTTGCTTCGGAGCCCGCATCTTGAAGGCTGTTTTCGCCGTCTACCGCAAGGAAATCGTCGATGCCTTGCGCGACCGCCGCACCTTGCTGGTGGTGCTGTTCTCCAGCGTGCTGATGGGGCCGCTGGTGCTGGTCGCCCTGTCCGGCCTGCTCGCCACGTTCGAGGCGCAGGCCGAACGGCGGGTCGTGATGGTGCAGGGGATGGAACACGCCCCCGGGCTGAAGAACTTCTTCGAGCGCCAGACCTACACGGTGAAGGCGGCACCGGCCGATTTCGAGGACCTGCTGCGCCGATCCAAATTCAGCGAGGCCGTGCTGGTGGTCCCGCCGCATTTCGAGGCCGACCTGATCGCCGGCGAACAACCCTTGCTCGAGCTGGTGTCCGACAGCGGCAACAAACCCGCCGAGGCGAGTGCCGGCCGGGTGAGCCGGCTGCTCGATGCCTATCGGCGCGAGCGGGGCATGCTCAGCCTGGTGTTGAGGGGCGTGTCGCCCGCACTGCTGGAGCCGCTGAAGCTGGAGTCACGCGATCTGGCCAGCCAGCAGTCGCGTGCCGCCCAGCTTACCGGCATGCTGCCGTTTTTCGTGCTGATGGCCGTGCTGTACGGGGCCTTGAATGCGGCCCTGGACACCACCGCGGGCGAGCGCGAACGCGGTTCGCTCGAACCCCTGTTGATGAACCCCGCCTCGCGCCTGTCGCTGGTGCTCGGCAAGTGGGGGGCGGTGGCCAGCGTGTCGATGTTGATCGCCCTCCTCAGCTGTTTCAGTTTCCTGCCGGCCCAGTCGCTGCTGCAGAGCGATACCTTGCAGGCCTTGTTCCAGTTCGGGGCGCACGAGGCTTTGATGTTCGTCGCGCTGCTGGTGCCGCTGGCTGCCGCCTTGTCCGCCTTGCTGATGGCGGTGGCCATCCGCTGCAAGACCTTCAAGGAAGCGCAGGCCGCCAGCTCGGTGCTGATGTTGGCCGTGTCGACCCTGCCCTTGGTCGCCTTGTTTAATCAGCAGGGCGAGGCCGGCTGGCACCTGTGGGTGCCGGCGCTTGCCCAGCACACCCTGATGACACGGGTGCTCAAGGGCGAACCGATCGAGTTCGCCGCCATGGCCGTGCCTCTGCTGGTGTGTGCGTTGCTGACGGTCTGCGGCGTGTGCTTCGTGGCTCGGCGGCTGCGTTCCGCGGCCGTTCGTTGAACGGCCGCACGCAGCGCCCTCACAGGCCCAGCTGCTTTTTGTCCAGCCAGCCGAGTGTGCCGGCATGCAGGCTTTGCACATAGAGCCGGTCGGCTGTTTCCGTGACGGCGGTGGCCTCGGGATAGCGGCCCTGCGGATCCTGCAGGTCGAGGATCACCTGGCCCGATTCGGTGAAGGCGAACACATGCCCGTAGGCGGGCGGCACCGGCCACAGGGCGCGGGGCAGGCGCAGGGCCAGTGCCCGCAGCCAGGGTTTGCCGGAGGTGTTGTCGGTGAAGGCACCGCGCGGCTTGACCAGGCCGACCCAGATGCGGCCGTCCTGGCCGCGCATCAGGTTGTCTGGAAAGCCCGGCAGGTTGGCGAGCAGCACGCTCGCGCCGGCGGCGGGGGTTCTGGCGCTGAGTGCGCGGGCGTTCACGTCGACCTTCCAGACGCGGTACTCGGCGGTCTCGCTCACGAAAACATGCTGCTCGTCCGCGCTCAGCGCCAGCCCGTTGGCAAAGCCCAGCTCGGACAGCAGCACGCGGGTGCGGCGCGAGACCGGGTCGTATTCCAGCAGACGGCCGGTCGACTGGTGCTCCAGCACATCGAGCACACTGGCCTCGAAGGTGCCGCCCCAGGCCTTGGCGCCGAAGCGTCGGGAGGCATCGGTGAAATAGACCTTCCCCGACCGCGCCACCACCACGCTGTTGGCATAGCGGATGGGGTCCCCGTCCACCGCGTCGGTCAGCAGTTCGAGCTGGGACGCGTTGCCGCTCAGCCGCCACAGGCCGCCATGGTCGCCCGCCATGGGATCGGCGATCACCAGCCGGCCTTGGGCGTCGAAGTCGAAACCGAGCGGCCGCCCGCCCGTCTTCACCACCACCTGTTGTTCCCTGCCGTCGGGCCGCATGCGTACGATGGCGCCGCTCAGCACCGCGGTATAGAGCCACCCGTCGCGCGCGACGATGTGCTCGGGCCCGGATTGGCCCGCCAGCTCGATGTGCTGCAGGCGGGCCAGCCGGTCGTTCGCCTGGTGGGGTCCCAGGTAGCCCGGGGCCGGCGGGGCCGCCCAGCGGGCTGGCGCGATCGGAACCGGCCACAGCAGCAGATACGCGGCCAGCAGGCACGGCAGAAGTAGAAGCAGGGTCAGGGAGCGGCGCATGGGAAGGCCGGCTCGGCCGGCCGGACAGGAGGCGAAGCCGCGAGTATGGCAACCCGCGGCGCTGCATCAGTGGGAGGGGTTGCTCTGGAGCAACGCTCGCTTGACCTCGTTCTGCCAGGGCAGGCCGCGCACCAGCTCGTTCAGGTACAAGGCCATCTGGGTACTGCTCAGGGTTTCGCCATGTTCGCCGACCAGCTGCAGGTTGGTGACCAGGCCCAGGGGATCGGCCATCACGAACACGCCCTGCGCCAGCTGCACCCAATCCCAAGCGACTGCCGCCACCAGCGATTCGGATGGATTTCCCCAGAGGGTCTGGCCGGCGAGCGGGTGGCGCAGGTCGCCATCGCTCAGCACGCTGGTGCCGAGATGGACGAAGTGCAGGTCGGGTGTAGAGCAGGCCTGCCACATGACGGGTGGCCAGGCGCAGACAATCCAGGCGGGTGTCATAGGGGGTTGACGGGTCGGTATGCGATCCATGAGCATTGCAGGGATTGAATGATCTGGCCCCCCGTCGGGCCTCACAAGCTGTTAGTCCTGGCAGCTGTAAACATTGACGGGTAGGGTTTTGTGGCGGAGCGGCCTGGCGCGTCATCCGTACAGGGCGGCTCGTGTGTCTCCGGGCGACTCCGCCGGCTTCGGCCGTGCCGGGCCGGGCTGCGCCGGCTGGGGGCGGCGGCCTTGCGGCGATGGCAGCCGGCGTCAAGGCACGACGACGTCGCCCGAGTAGGCTTTTGCATGGCTTTTCCCTGAAAATGGTGGAGCCGGCGCTCACACTGCGCGAGCGCGTCAACCCGCGTCGTGCACAGCTGGCAAAACCCTTCCGTCGCGCCAGGCGGATAGGCGGCCGGCGCCGCGGCGATGGGTGTCTAGGGGTTGACGGATGACTCTGCGATCCGTGAGCATCGCGGGAGGGCGATGGTCGCGTGAAAGGCGTGGCCCTGCAAGCTGACAGCCTTGGCAGCTGTAAGCGCTGACAGGGCGAACCCTGGCCTCAGCGATCCCCTCAACACCATCAGCATTGCAAGAGGAGCCCATGCTTCAAAGTGGATACATGGCGGTCACGCAGGCGAACACGCCCGAAGAGCTTCTGTCGGAAATCGTTCGCTTCACGCAGCAGCTCGAGTTCGAGACCGTTTCTGCAACGATGGTAATCGACCACTTGTTGGCGGAGACCGAGTTCTTTTCGGTAGACAACGCTCCGGATTCCTACCGGACGCTCTTTTCCAGCACCGAGCATGCGCGCCGTGACCCGGTCATGCAGCACTGCAAGAAGAAAAGCCTGCCCATCATCTGGGGCCAGTCCACCTACACCGCCGAGGGGCAGGGTGCGGTCTGGGAGGAGCAGGCGGTCCATGGCTACTGCACCGGCATTTCCATGGCGCTGCACCTGCCCGAGGGCCGGCATTTCATGCTGGGCGTCGAACGTGACAGAAACCTGCCGACAGATCCTGCGGAACTCACCCGCATCGTGGCCGACCTCCAGCTCCTGACGGTGCACGCGCAGGAGGCCGCGGGCCGCATCTTCGTGCCCGCGGTGCGCGATTCAGACGTTCCGTCACTCACCCCACGCGAACTCGAGGCCTTGCGCTGGACCATGGAGGGCAAGACGGCCTGGGAGGTCGGCAGCATCCTGGGCATCAGCGAACGAACGGCCGTGCTGCACGTCAACAACGCGATGCACAAACTCGGTTGCGTGAACAAGCACCAGGCCGTTCTGAAGGCCCTCAGGCTGGGCATGCTGCGCTGACTAGCGCACATTTACCGATTGTCCAGAAAGTCCCCCTGTAAGAGTTGACAGTTCTCTTCATCCGGCGTCGCTGCTGGAATCTGCTCCGTGCATTCACTGAGATGCACGCATTAATCCGGAGCAGATCATGCAGAACAAACTCAATGGTGCCAACGCAAAACCTCCCGTTCAGGGCAGCGTCCAGCCTACTTCTCCTGTGAGCAAGCCGACACCTTTGCCGGCCGAGCTTCTCTCGCATGTCGGAGGTGGGGTGTCCTCGATGCCCCATCGTACCTGGTAAACGTCTTGTAAGCGCTCACTCTTCGTATTTTTGCGTGTTTATGCGGGAGGGCTGAGTAGCATCAGGTTCTCCTGTTTTCAAGGCATCTGCCATGTCCAGCCTGTTCCGTGCTGAAGTGATCGAAGGCCGGCGGCAGGGGTGGCTGGGTAGCATTCAACTGATTCGCCCGGTCCCTTTGCAGGTCCTCACGGGTCTGGTCGCGATCACCGCGATCCTGGTGGCGATCTATTTCAGCCTCGGCGAGTACACCCGCAAAGCGCGGGTGACGGGTTATCTCGTTCCCGACCAGGGTGTCATCCGATTGCTGGCGCCGCAGGCTGCCACCGTGCTGGAGCGGCACGTGGTGGAGGGGCAGGCAGTTCGCCAGGGTGAGTTGCTGTTCGTGTTATCTCTCGACCGTTCCACCATGAGCGGCGAGACGCAGGCAGCCGTGCAGGCCAGCCTCAGCGCGCGCGAGCGTTCGCTGCAGGCGGCCAGCCAGCAAAAGCTACGCCTGCAGGAGGCCCAGCGCCTTGCGCTCGATCAGCAGTTGCTCGACATGCGCCAGGAGCTGGCCCAGATGGCTGCCGAGGCTGCCCTGCATCGGCAGCGGCTGACGCTGGCGCGGCAAGCCGAAGAGCGGCTCGAATCCCTGCGCCACGACAACTTCGTGTCGGCCGCGCAAGTGCAATCCAAGGCCGAGGAAGTGCTCGGTTTGCGGGCACAGCTGCAAAGCCTCGAACGCCAGCAGGCCGCCCACCGACGCGAGATCGACACCCTCGAGGCCCAGCGCCGCGAGTTGCCCTTGCACGCCGAAGCCCGGCAGGGCGAGATCGACCGCGATCTCGCCGCGCTGGCCCAGGCCTCGGCTGAAAACGAAGCATTGCGGCGCATCGTCGTGCGCGCTCCCAGCGACGGCACGGTGTCGGCCGTGCTGGCCGAGCAGGGCCAGTCGGTGTCGACCACCCTGCCCCTGGCGAGCCTGGTGCCGAGCGGGGCGCTGATGCAGGCGCACCTGTTCGCACCGTCGAGTGCCATGGGTTTCGTGCGGGCCGATCAGGTGGTGCAGCTGCGTTACCAGGCCTATCCGTACCAGAAGTTCGGTCACCAGGGCGGGCGCGTGCTCGAGGTGTCCAGGACACCTCTGCAGCCGAACGAGATGTCCGGGCTGGCGCTGCCGGCGGCGAATGGCGAACCCCTGTACCGCATCACCGTGGCCCTGGACCGACAGGCGGTGCAGGCCTATGGCCGTGCGCAGCCGCTGTCCCCCGGCATGCAGCTGGAAGCCGATGTGTTGCTCGATCGCCGGCGCCTGATCGAATGGATCTTCGAGCCGGTCCTCAGCGTGGCGGGCAAGGTATGAAGGCCCGGTCCGCGTTCTCTGCCCCGGGGCCGCGGCGGATGCGCCGTCTGCCGGACCGATGGCCGCGGCGGGCGATCCCGGTGGGGGCCGACGCGGAATGAATCCGGCCCGGGCATCTCGCCAGCACGCTGCCTCGGGGTCGCGATCTCCTCATTTTGTTTTTTCGACCCGTTCCGGTTTTGACATGATTTCCGTTTTTTCTTTCACCGGCATCGGCCGGTGCCGGGGCTGAGGGCATCATGCTCGAGCAGCTGAGATTCGGTATCGGCGGCCGTCGTGTGCCGCTGCTGCTCCAGACCGAGGCCGCCGAATGCGGGCTCGCCTGCTTGGCCATGGTGGCCGCCCATTTCGGCTTGCGCACCGACCTGCCCACCTTGCGCGGCCGTTTTTCGTTGTCGCTGAAAGGGGTCACCCTGGCCGATCTGGTCCGCATGGCCGGCCAGCTCACGCTGAATGCCAGGCCCCTACGGGCCGAGATGGAGCATTTGTCGCAGCTGCAGCTGCCTTGCGTGCTGCACTGGGACTTGAACCACTTCGTGGTGCTGACCGAGGTGCACCGCCACGGCGTGGTCATCCATGACCCGGCGCGCGGCGTGCGGCGGATGCCGCTGGCCGAGGTGTCTAAACACTTCACCGGTGTCGTGCTCGAGGTCTCCCCCGCGCCCGATTTCCAACCCCGGCTCGACCGCCAGTCGGTCACCCTGCAGCAGCTGCTTGGCCGTGTCTCGGGTCTGCGGCGCTCGCTGGGGCAGATTTTCGTGCTGGCCCTGGCCCTGGAGGGTTTCACCCTTCTTGCCCCGTTCTTCCTGCAATGGGTGGTCGACTCGGTGCTGGTCAGCGCCGACCGCGATCTGCTGGTCACGCTCGGCCTCGGTTTCGGCCTGCTGGTCTTCATTCAAGTCGCCACGGGGGCGATCCGTTCCTGGGCGGTGCTGTACCTGTCGGCCACGCTGAACCTGCAATGGCTGGGCAATGTGTTCGCCCACCTGATGCGTCTTCCGGTCAACTGGTTCGAGAAGCGCCATACCGGCGACATCATGTCGCGTTTCGGTGCCATCCAGCACATTCAGCAAACGATGACCACGAGTTTCATCGAGGCCGTGCTCGACGGTCTGCTGGTGATGGTGACGCTCGGCATGATGTGGATCTACAGCGGCACGCTGACCGCCATCGTGATCGCCTGTGTCCTTGTGTATGCCGGGCTGCGCTGGGTGTTTTTCCGGCCCTTGCGCGACGCCACCGAGGAAGCCATCGTGCACGAGGCCAAGCGCGACACCCATTTCCTCGAGTCTCTGCGCGGCGTGCAGTCGATCAAGCTGTTCAATCGACAAGAGGACCGGCAGGCGCAATTCATGAACCGGGTGGTCGACGCCATGAACTCCGACCTCGCCACCCGCAAGCTCGACTTGCTGTTCGGCGTGATGCACAAGCTGGTGTTCGGCCTGGAGCGCATCGCCGTCATCTGGGTCGGTGCGCTGCTGGTCATGGACCGCAGTTTTTCGGTCGGCATGTTGTTCGCCTTCTTCGCCTACAAGGAACAGTTCACCTTGAGGGTCAGTGGCCTGATCGACAAGCTCGTCGAGCTCAAGATGTTGCGTCTGCAGGGTGAACGGCTGGCCGATATCGTGCTCACCGCGCCCGAGCAAGAGGGCGATGTCGCGCTGGGCGATCGCAAGCCGTCCGCCCGGATGGAGCTTCGCGGCGTCGGCTTTCGTTACTCCGAGGTCGAACCCGAGGTCCTCAGCGGGTTGAGTTTTGTCATCGAGCCGGGCGAATCCGTCGCCATCGTGGGCCCCTCGGGCGGCGGTAAAACCACCCTGCTCAAGCTGATGCTGGGTATTCATACGCCACAGGCGGGCGAGATCCTCGTCGGGGGCGTGCCGTTGGCGAAGTTCGGCACGCGCGCCTGGCGCGACATGATCGGCACCGTCATGCAGGACGACCAGCTCTTTGCCGGCTCGATTTCCGACAACATCAGTTTCTTCGATCATGGCGCGGATCCGCAGTGGATCGAGGAGTGCGCTCAACTGGCGGCGGTGCACGACGAGATCCTGGCCATGCCCATGGGCTATCACACCCTGATCGGCGACATGGGCGCCAGCATCTCGGGTGGGCAGAGGCAACGCATCCTGCTGGCCCGGGCCTTGTACAAGCGGCCGCAGATCCTCTTTCTCGACGAAGCCACCAGCGCGCTCGATGTCGACCGCGAGCGCCTGGTGAACCAGGCGGTCCGCCAGCTCCAACTCACGCGTGTGATCGTGGCCCACCGACCGGAGACCATCGCCTCGGCCGGTCGCGTGATCGTGTTGAAGGACGGGCATGTCGCCCAGGATCTGCGCACCGTCGCCGGAGCGCGATAGCGCGGCTTGCCCATGCATGCATTCCGATCGGTGGGCAGCGAGCCCAATCCTCATGCGCTGGCTGCGCTGGTCAAGGCCAGCGAACTCTATTCGGTGGTGGCCTGCCGGGACATCGTCGATGTGCGGGGAGTGAAGCTATGGGCGAGGGGGCAGCCCGTGTCCTCCAGCCTGCACCAGCGGCTGCTGGAACGTCGTCTGGAACGGCCGCTCGAAACCTGCCTCTCGGTAGAGGACGGGGTGACCCCCTTCAGCCTGTTCGACGATCTGAAGCAATTGCTCGAGACCGCCGATCATCCGCTCGGCCCCTTGCTGCGCCGCTGGGCCGGCGTGTTGCTGGCGCAGATGAAACAGATCCCGCTGCATCCGGTGGTGCAGTTGATGCTGACGGCCTCGGTGGCCACCCGCCCCGGTACTTTGGCCCATGCCGTCAGCGGCATGGCGCTCGCCGGAGCACTGATGGCCAGTCGGCAGCTGCCGCATGAAGAGGTTCGACTGGCGATGTTGGGCGGTTTGCTGCACGACCTGGGGGAGGTCTATATCCATCCCCAGTACCTCGATTATTCCCAGCCGCTGGACCTCGTCGGGCACAAGCACTTGGTGGTGCATCCGCGGGTGGGCCAGCTGCTGTTGCAAAGCCTGACCGACTATCCGAAGGCCTTGTCCAGGGCGGTCGGCGAGCACCACGAGCGCAGTGACCGGTCCGGCTATCCGGCCCGCCTGTGCGAGGCCGAGATCTCGCCGCTGGGGCGGGTGCTGGCGGTGGTGGAGACGACGCTGGGCGTGTCGCGCTGGCACCATGCCCCCTTGGCCAGGGCGAGTTTTTCCTTGCGCGTGGTGCCGGGCGAATTCGATCCGCAGTGGGCATCCTTCGTCTGCGATGCCGCTCGCCAGGCGAACGAAGGCATCGAGGTGGCCCCGCGGACGCCCGGGGCCGACCTGCGCGATCAGCTGGCCGACATCGACCGTCAGCTGGGCGCCGCCCATGACCTGGCCCATGAGCTCCGGGAGCAGCGCCGTTCGGACGCGGTCACCGACGTGGTCGAGCACGCCTTGCACCGGCTCGACCGCTTGCGGGTGGCGTGGAACGCGCTCGGTCTTTGGGGCGCTTCGACCGCCGAGGTGCCGCTCCAGGAACGGTTCGAACTCGAGCTGGCCCATGTCGAGCTGCGCCAGCGCATGCGCAGTTTTCAGCGCGAATGCCTGCTGCTGAGCGAAGGGCTGAGTGAGGCCGAGAAGTTGCGGCTGTCGCCACTGTGGCGCGGTTTGTTCGACGGCCGGTTCTGAGCGGTCTTCAGGGGGCGGTCTGGATTTCGATCGCGCCCAGCCAGCGCAGCGCCTGTTCGCGGTTGTCGCCGCACATCTCTTCGGCCGGTTGCAAGGAAGCGCACACCGCCGGGCGATCGGGGTGGTCGAAGATGGCGCAGCGGTGATCCTCCGTCAAGTGGACACATCGCACGCCGGCCGGCTTGCTGATCCCGTCGATCAGCGGCATGCCCGGGATGGGTGAGGAAATCGAGGGGGCGATACAGCAGGCGCCGCAACCGGGGCGGCAGGTCAGGGAATGGAGCATGCAGCATTATTCGACAACGAAACCACGCCGCGGCAAGCGTGCGCCTTGCTTGCCGTGACGTGGACGGGGGCGCAGCCTAAAATTCACGCCTTGCCCACCGGGTGTTTTCACCGGGTCGTGGCCCCCTACTCTCCCGGAGCTCCAGATGTTGTACCCCCATGAATTCGACGTCATTGTCGTCGGCGGCGGCCATGCCGGGACCGAAGCGGCGCTTGCCGCGGCCCGCATGGGATGCAGCACCCTGCTGTTGACCCACAACATCGAGACCCTGGGCCAGATGAGCTGCAACCCGTCGATCGGTGGGATCGGCAAGGGGCACCTGGTGAAGGAAGTGGATGCGCTGGGCGGGGCAATGGCGGCAGCCACCGATGAGTCGGGCATCCAGTTCCGGATTCTGAATGGGTCCAAGGGCCCTGCGGTCCGTGCGACCCGAGCCCAGGCGGACCGGGTTCTTTACAAGGCGGCCATCCGGCGGCGTCTGGAGAACCAGCCCGGGCTGTCCTTGTTCCAGCAGGCGGTGGACGACCTGATGGTGGAAGGCAGCCGGGTGGTCGGCGCCGTGACCCAGGTCGGCATCCGCTTTCGCGCCAGGGCGGTGGTGTTGACGGCCGGCACTTTCCTGGATGGGAAGATCCATGTCGGCTTGCAGAACCATGCCGGTGGTCGGGCCGGTGATCCTCCGGCGGTATCCTTGTCCGCACGCCTGAAGGAGTTGCAGCTGCCGCAGGGGCGCTTGAAAACCGGCACGCCACCGCGCATCGACGGCCGCAGCATCGACTTCAGCCGTCTCACCGAACAAGGTGGTGACCTCGACCCGCTGCCTGTCTTCAGTTTCATGGGGCATGTGTCGCAGCACCCGCGGCAAGTCCCCTGCTGGATCACGCATACCAACGAACGCACGCACGAGATCATCCGCTCCGGTTTCGATCGAAGCCCGATGTTCACCGGGGTGATCGACGGGGTCGGTCCACGTTACTGCCCCAGCATCGAAGACAAGGTCAACCGGTTCGCCGACAAGAACGCGCACCAGATTTTTCTGGAACCCGAGGGCTTGAGCACGCATGAGTACTACCCGAACGGCATCAGCACCAGTCTGCCTTTCGATGTGCAGCTGCAGGCCGTTCGTTCGATGCCCGGGCTCGAAAACGCACACATCCTGCGCCCGGGCTACGCCATCGAGTACGACTATTTCGATCCACGCGCCCTGAAGGCCAGCTTCGAAACCAAGGCGATCGAGGGCTTGTTTTTCGCTGGGCAGATCAATGGCACGACCGGGTATGAGGAGGCTGCGGCCCAAGGGCTGTTTGCCGGCATCAACGCGGCCCTGCAGGTCCAAGGCAAGGAGGCCTGGTTACCTCGGCGCGATCAAGCCTATCTGGGGGTGCTGGTGGACGATCTGATCACCAAGGGCGTGACCGAGCCGTACCGGATGTTCACCAGCCGCGCCGAGTTTCGCCTGCAACTTCGCGAAGACAACGCGGACCACCGCTTGACCGAGATCGGGCGTCGAATGGGTCTGGTGGACGATGCACGCTGGGCCGCATTCAATCGCAAACGGGATGCTGTTTCACGTGAAACAGAAAAATTGAAGTCCACCTGGGTGCAGCCGGCCACCCTGCCCGCCCCCGACGCGGAACGTCTGTTGGGCAAACCGCTGGAGCATGAGTACAGCCTGAGCGATTTGTTGCGTCGCCCCGGGGTCAGTTTTGATACGCTCACGCAAGTCGCCGCGATCGCACGGCCTTTGGCCGGTGTTTCACGTGAAACACTGGAATTGGAGCTGGGCACGGAATTGGCAGCCAGCGTGATCGAACAGGTCGAGATCAGTGTCAAATACGCGGGCTACATCAACAAACAAAACGAAGATGTAGAACGTGCCGCGCACTATGAAAACTTGCGCTTGCCCGCCGATCTGGACTACGCCAAGGTCACGGCCCTGAGTTTCGAGGCCCGGCAAAAGCTGGCTGCGCAACGGCCCGAAACCTTAGGGCAGGCTTCCCGAATCTCTGGCATCACACCCGCCACCATGTCCCTTTTGTTGATCCATCTTAAAAAAGGCCGCTTCCACGGATTCGCGGCCAATGACACGGGCACCCCGCCCCATGACGATGCAGTCGCCTGAGTCGGCGGCGTTGCAGGTCGGTGTGCAGGCGCTGGGTCTTGAGCTCAGCGACGAACAGCTGCGCAATTTGCTGGCTTACCTGGCTTTGATCGACAAGTGGAATCGGGTCTACAACCTCACCGCTGTCCGCGGCCGGGCGGAGATGTTGTCCTTGCACTTGCTCGACAGCTTGGCCGTGGTGGCCCCATTGCGCCGCCATCTCGGTGGCGCCCCCGCCCGTGTCCTGGATGTCGGCAGCGGGGCCGGCCTGCCCGGCGTGGTGTTGGCCATCGTGATGCCGGAACTCGCTGTCACCTGTGTGGACACGGTCGGCAAGAAGGCCAGTTTCATTCGCCAGGTCGCAACGGAATTGTCGTTGCGGAACCTGAAGGCGGAGCATGCGCGAGTGGAAGCATTGAAGATCCCGGCGGTCGACGTGGTGACCTCCCGTGCTTTTGCATCCTTGCCGGACTTCACTCAACTGACACGACAGCACCTCGGCCCGAACGCGGTCTGGATGGCCATGAAAGGCAAACAGCCCAGTGACGAGCTGGTCGGCCTGCCCAAGGACATTTCTGTGTTTCACGTGGAACAACTTCAGGTGCCAGGCCTGGATGCGGAGCGTTGCCTGGTCTGGATGAGGCCGTCGCCATGAAAATCCAGAAAATGATTTCCCGTGAGTGGTGGAAGCACCCTGCCCCGAGTCATCGACCAACCCATCGAGCCATTCCCTTTCCGTTGGTGCCCGCGTGTGCCCGAAGCGGTTGCCGAGCTTGATCTCCACGTTTTGTCCGAGAACCTCCTATGCCCCGCATTTTCTGCATTGCCAACCAAAAAGGTGGCGTCGGCAAGACGACGACGACCGTCAATCTTGCTGCCGGGCTGGCCCGCATCGGGCAGCGCACCCTGGTGGTCGATCTGGATCCGCAAGGTAATGCCACGATGGGCTCCGGCATCGACAAAAGGGCCCTGCCCCTGACGGTCTATGACGTGCTGCTCGAGAGCGCTTCTGTCGCCGAGGCCCGGCAGCGCAGCGAGAAGGTCGGCTACGACGTGCTTGGCGCCAACCGGGAGTTGGCGGGGGCCGAGGTCGAACTGGTTGAACTGGAGCGGCGCGACAAACGCCTGAAGACCGCGCTCGAAGCGGTCAAGGACGATTACGATTTCGTGTTGATCGACTGTCCCCCCAGCCTCAGCATGCTCACCCTCAACGGCTTGTGCTGCGCCCATGGCGTGCTGGTGCCGATGCAGTGCGAATACTTTGCGCTCGAGGGGCTGAGCGACCTGGTCAACACCATCAAGCAGGTGCACGCCAACCTGAACCCCGACCTTCAGATCATCGGTCTGTTGCGGGTCATGTTCGACCCCCGCATCACGCTGCAGCAGCAGGTCAGCGAGCAGCTCAAATCCCATTTCGGGGACAAGGTGTTCGACACCGTGATCCCCCGCAATGTGCGCCTCGCCGAAGCCCCCAGTTATGGCTTGCCCGGCGTGGTGTTCGACCCTGTGTCGAAGGGCGCGCAGGCCTTCATCGACTTCGCAAAGGAGATGGTGGCCCGGGTGAACGTCGCTGCATAACTTTGTCACAACGAGGCCGGAAAAAGTGTCAGTTTCATCACGTTTTTTCCGGGGAGACCCCATTACCATCGGCTGATTCGCATTGACGCGGTGTCGCCTGGCTATGGGGATTTCATGCAGAAGAAGTTGAACATCATCGTGCGGGCTGTCGGTCCGCTGCTGGTCGCCACCCTGTTGCTCGGGGGCTGCGGAGGCGATGGCACCGAGGACACGAATGTGCCCGTCGCGCCCGTGGACCCCGACTATGTCGCGCCGGTGCCCTTCGACCCGATCGTCAAGGGCACGGTCATCGACGGTGAGACGGGGGCGGCGGTGTCGGGTGCCACCGTTGAAGCGGATGGTGTCTCGACCACCACCGACTCCAGTGGCAAGTTCTCCCTCACCCTGGCCGTCAACGACCACGTGCTGCTGAGTGTGTCGAAGACCGGTTATGCCGACAACATGCTGGTGACGCAGGCCGTTCAAAGCACACGGACCACGGTCCTGGCCCAGTTGCTGCCTGTGGACGCCAACTCGACGATCGACCCGGCCGTGGGCGGTACCATCACAGTGTCCGGCTCGACGGCCCGGGTCGTCGTGAGCGCCGCGTCCCTGGAGCGTTCCGACGCACAGCCGATTTCCGGTCTCGTCAGCGTGCGGGTGACGCCGATCAACCCCGCGGCCAGCCCCGACCTCATGCCAGGCGACTATCAGGCCGACCGGCCCGGAACGGGCGGGGCGGCCAGCACGCCTTCTTCCATCGAAAGCTATGGTGCGCTCACCGTCACGCTGGTCGACGCCAGCGATGCTGCCGTCGAGGTGGCGTCGGGCATGACGGCGACGATCCGCATTCCCGTCGGCACACGCAACACCTCACCCCCAGCGACCGCGCCCTTCTTCTACTTCGATGCGGCCACCGGCAAGTGGATCGAACAGGGCACGGGCACCTTGGCGGGGACGGCGCCGAACCAGTACTACGAAGGGACGGTGAGTCAGGTCGGCACCTGGGCCGCCGCTCAGTATGACGACAGCGTCAACGTTGCAGGTTGTCTCCAGAACGACCGTGGACAGCGTGTCGCTGGCGCCAGGGTGGTCTCGGACGGTATCAATTATTCTGGAACGGCCACGGCCACAACCGACGTCAATGGCAACTTCAGCGTTCCGATGCGTAAGCAGGGGCAGGCCATCCTGACGGCACAAAGTGGCTCCCGTTACTCTAATTCGCTGCTGGTCGGCCCTAGTTTGGCCGACTTCCGTCCCACAACCGCTTGTTTGGTCGTGGCTTCTTCCAGTACGGGCCTGAACATCCGGTTGACTTGGGGCTTGGAGCCGCATGACATCGACTCCCATCTGTACATGCCGAACGGCACACATATTTACTACGGGTCCAAAGGCACTTTCGAAGACCCGCTTTATACGGCCCTCGATGTGGACGACCTGGTGAGCAATGGACCGGAGATCATCACGGTGCGCCGGCTGATGGTTGGAACCTATCAGTACTTCGTCCATAACTTTTCAAATTCCAGCTCACCCGGCATCACGGATTCGCCGACGCGCGTCCAGTTGAGCCTGGACGACGACACCCGGCTGTTCATTCCAGCGTCGGGGGAAGGTAGCAGCCGCTATTGGAATGTATTCACCCTCACGGTGGACGCGCAGTGTGCCATCACCGTGACACCGGTGAATACCTGGAGGACCAGCGCGCCAACGGCGCCTGCGACCTCCGACCCGATGTATTGCACCCCGCCCTGACTGGCTGAGCCTGCGCCCATGGGGGCGTCACGGCAAAAAAAGGCCGCATCCTCCGATGCGGCCTTTTTGTCTTCCGTCAGCGCCGACTAGAGGCCCAGGCCCTCGTCCAGCCCCAGGTGCACGTTCATCGCCTGCACCGCGGCCCCGCTGGCGCCCTTGCCAAGGTTGTCCAGGCGGGCCATCAGCAGGACCTGGGTGTCGTTGCCGAACACGAAGACGTCGACCCGGTTGCTGTCGTTGCAGGCTTGCACGTCGTAGAACCCGTCTTCCAGGGTGGCGGGGTCGCGCAGCGGCATGACCCGCACGAAGGGCTCGCCGGCGTAGCGCCTGGCCAGGGCCTCGTGCAGTTGCCCGGCGTCGACGCGGCCGCCGAGTTGCGACAGATGCAGGGGCACACTCACGCTCAGGCCCTTGAGGAACGGTCCCACCACCGGCATGAACACCGGGGGCGAGATCAAGCCGGTGTGGGCCATCATCTCGGGCAGGTGCTTGTGGGCGAGGCCGAGCGCGTAGGGGCGGGGCGCATTCAGCTGCGCGTTGCCGCCGGCCTCGTACTGGTCGATCATCTTCTTGCCGCCGCCCGAGTATCCGGTGAGCGAGGTGGCGCTGACCGGGAGCGTGGCCGGCAGCAGGCCGGCGTCGACCAGCGGACGCAGCAGCAGGATGAAAGCCGTGGCATGGCAGCCTGGATTGGCGATGCGCTTGCTGCCGCGGATCAGGGCGCGCTGCTCGGGAGCGAGTTCGGGCAGGCCGAAGGCCCAGCCGGGCGCGGTGCGAAAGGCCGTGCTGGCGTCGATGACGCAGGTGTCGGGGTTGGTGATCAGGCCCACGGCTTCGCGCGAAGCGGCGTCCGGCAGGCACAGGAAGGCCACGTCGGCGGCGTTGAGCAGCCGGGCGCGCTCGGCCGTATCCTTGCGGCGTTCGGCCGCGATGCGCAACACCTCGACATCGTCGCGTTGAGCCAGGTACTCGTGGATGCGCAATCCCGTCGTACCTTCCTGACCATCGACAAACACCCGATACTTCATCTTGAGAATTCCTGTTTCAGCCAAGCCTGAAGGATATCCCCTCGCTCATGACAAATTCCGTTTTGCCGCCGATCTCCTCACATCGCGTACTCCTTCTGCCCGGTTGGCAGAACTCCGGTCCGACGCATTGGCAGAGCCTGTGGGAGCAACAGCACGGTGACCTGCGGGTCGAGCAGGACGACTGGTTCTGGCCCAAACGCGGCGACTGGATGGCGCGGCTCGAAGAGACGTTGCTTGCGAGCGACACTCCGGCCTTGCTGGTGGCGCACAGCCTGGGTTGCCTGCTCGTCGCTGCCTGGGCCGCGCACTCGCGCCAGACCGCCCGCGTGGGCGGCGCGCTGCTGGTGGCGCCGCCGGACGTGTTGCGCGATGATCCCCCACCCCAGTTGAGCACCTGGCGCAGCGTGCCGCGCCAGCGGTTGCCGTTTCCGAGTCTGACCGTCATCAGCGAAGACGATCCCTATGCCGATCCGGCGGCTTCCCGCAGCCTGGCCGCCCTCTGGGGCAGCGAGCTGGTGTCGGCGGGCGCCCGGGGGCATCTGAACGGCGACTCCGGGTTGGGCGACTGGCCGCAAGGGCGACAGCTCCTGCAGACAGTCGTGGGACGGTGTGTTTGATCAGCGAAAATGAGCGGATGGTCACCAAGAAACCCAAAGGCCTCGGCCTCGGCCTCGAAGCGTTGCTCGGGCCCAAAGTCAGCGATACCCCCCTGCCCGTCAACGATGGCGCCCCGCGCAGCCTGAAGCTCGCGCAGCTGCAGCCGGGCAAGTACCAGCCTCGCACCCGCATGGACGAGGGCTCCTTGTACGAGCTGGCGGAAAGCATCAAGGCCCAGGGCATCATGCAGCCCATCCTGGTGCGGCCGGTGGGGCCCAACCGTTACGAGATCATCGCCGGCGAGCGGCGCAGCCGTGCGGCCACGCTGGCCGGCCTCGACGAGGTGCCGGTGCTGGTGCGGGAGGTGCCCGACGAGGCTGCTGCCGCGATGGCGCTGATCGAGAACATCCAGCGCGAGGACCTGAACCCCCTGGAGGAGGCTCAGGGTATTTCCCGCCTGGTCCACGAATTCCATCTCACCCACGAGCAGGCGGCGCAGGCGGTGGGCCGCTCGCGCAGTGCCGCCAGCAACCTGCTGCGGCTGCTCAACCTGGCCGAGCCGGTCCAGCAGATGCTGATGGCCGGTGACATCGACATGGGCCATGCGCGCGCCCTGCTGCCTCTGGACGGCGCCGGGCAGATCCTGAGCGCGGCCGAGATCGTGGCGAAAAAACTCAGCGTGCGCGATGCCGAGAAACTGGTGGCCAGGGCCACCACGGCGCGCCAGCAGCCCTTGCTGCGGGTGGCCAAGGAAAAGCCGCGCGACATCGCCCGCATCGAGGAAGAGCTGTCGGATGCGCTCACGGCCCAGGTCGACATCAGGGTCAAGAAACGGACAAAACGCGGCGAGCAGGGCGAAGTGGCGATCCAGTTCGGATCGCTAGACGAACTCAATGGCCTGCTGCAAAAACTGGGGCTGGGCCGGGATTAGGGCCCGCTCCCTTCGGGGAGGCGCAGCCTGGCGCAGTGAAAACCGGCACAAATACGCGGGATGGATGTGGGGAGAACCCGGGCCAGGAACTTCCGCGTGAACGGCGTGCTCCATCACACAGTGGGGGGCTGCACGGTTTCTCAGTTCAAGGCACACTGTAGCCAAGCGCAGCAAATATCCTAAGCCGAGAACTGTTGTGCCATTCCGGCGTTTCTCCAGGCATGATGGGAAGCACGATGATCCAAGCTTGAGTCATTCAAGCAAGCTGACCGCAAGGAAAGCTCTGATGGAGCCCCACAACGGGTTTCATCAGAACTTCCCTCAAGCGCACAGGGGCAGCCCCTCTGTGCAATTGCCCTGATGTCTAGGAGGTCAGCATGGATGTGATCAGCCATTTCGCCGCCCGATTCGAGCGCACACGCGAAGAGGAACTCTCCCTCGAGGAGTACCTCGCCGAGTGCAAGCGCAACCCTGTGGCGTATGCCACTGCCGCCGAGAGAATGCTCAAGGCGATCGGGGATCCCCAGACCATCGACACGCGCAACGACCAGCGCTTGTCGCGTTTGTTCGCCAACAAGGTGATCAAGGTCTATCCCGCCTTCGCCGAGTTCTACGGCATGGAGGACGCCATCGAACAGGTGGTGTCCTACTTCCGGCATGCCGCGCAGGGGCTGGAAGAAAAGAAACAGATCCTCTACCTGCTCGGTCCGGTGGGTGGCGGCAAGTCCTCCATTGCGGAGCGGCTCAAGTCGCTGATGCAGGAGGTGCCCTTCTATGCGATCAAGGGTTCGCCGGTGAATGAAACACCGCTGGGCCTGTTCGACGCCGTCGAGGACGGCCCGATCCTGGAAAAGGAGTACGGCATTCCGCGCCGCTACCTGCAGCGTGTGCTCTCCCCCTGGGCGGTCAAGCGCCTCGAGGAGTACGGCGGCGACATCCGCAGGTTCCGGGTGGTCAAGCGCTTCCCTTCCGTGCTCAAGCAGGTGGGCATCGCCAAGACCGAGCCGGGCGACGAGAACAACCAGGACATCTCCTCGCTGGTGGGCAAGGTCGACATCCGCAAGCTCGAGACCTATGCCCAGGACGATCCCGACGCCTACAGCTATTCGGGCGGCTTGTGCCTGGCCAACCAGGGCTTGCTCGAGTTCGTGGAGATGTTCAAGGCGCCCATCAAGGTGCTGCATCCCTTGCTGACCGCCACCCAGGAGGGCAACTACAAGGGCACGGAAGGTTTCGGCGCCATCCCCTTCGACGGTGTCGTGCTCGCGCACAGCAACGAGAGCGAATGGAAAAGCTTCCGCAACAACAAGAACAACGAGGCCTTCCTCGACCGGATCTACATCGTCAAGGTGCCTTACTGCCTGCGGGTGAGCGAGGAGGTCAAGATCTACGAGAAGCTGCTGCGCGGGTCGTCGCTGGCGACCGCGACCTGCGCTCCCGGCACGCTGAAGATGATGAGCCAGTTCGCCACCCTCACCCGGCTGAAGGAGCCGGAGAACTCCAGCCTCTATTCGAAGATGCTGGTGTACGACGGCGAGAACCTGAAGGACACCGATCCGCGCGCCAAGAGCTTCCAGGAATACCGCGACTATGCCGGGGTCGACGAAGGCATGAGCGGCATCTCGACCCGCTTCGCCTTCAAGATCCTGTCGAAGGTCTTCAACTTCGACTCGACCGAGGTGGCGGCCAACCCGGTGCACCTGATGTATGTGCTGGAGCAGCAGATCGAGCGCGAGCAGTTCCCGCCCGAGACCGAGCAGAAGTACCTGGCGTTCATCAAGGAACACCTGGCGGTGCGCTATGCCGAGTTCATCGGCAAGGAGATCCAGACCGCCTATCTCGAAAGCTACAGCGAGTACGGGCAGAACATCTTCGACCGGTATGTCACCTATGCCGACTACTGGATCCAGGACCACGAGTACCGTGACACCGACACCGGCGAGGTGTTCGACCGCAGCTCGTTGAACGCCGAGCTGGAGAAGATCGAGAAGCCGGCCGGCATCGCCAACCCGAAGGA
>CBIHOH010000024.1:0-53611 GCA_966211755.1 uncultured Rhizobacter sp.
ACCCGCGGCATGATCCGCCAGCACCAGTTCGACAAGGTCGAGATGGTGCAGATCGTCCATCCCGAGCGCAGCGACGCCGCGCTCGACGAGATGGCCGGCCATGCTGAGGCGGTGTTGCAAAGGCTCGGCCTGCCCTACCGGGTGGTGCTGCTGTGCACCGGCGACATGGGTTTCGGCTCGGCCAAGACCTACGACCTCGAAGTCTGGCTGCCGGCGCAGAACACCTACCGCGAGATCAGCTCGGTATCGAACTGCGATGCCTTCCAGGCGCGCCGCATGCAGACCCGTTTCAAGAACGCGCAGGGCAAGAACGAATTCGTGCACACCTTGAACGGCTCGGGCCTGGCCGTCGGCCGCACCCTGGTGGCGGTGCTCGAGAACTACCAGCAGGAGGACGGCTCGATCGAGGTGCCGGAGGCGCTCCGCCCGTATCTTGGCGGATTGTCCGTGCTGAAGGCTTGAGGCGAGCCCGAGTCCGGTATAGAATGCTGGACTTGGCAGTGACCGGCCAAGCTGAATGCACAAAATTCAGGAGAGGTGGCAGAGTGGTCGATTGTACCTGACTCGAAATCAGGCGTACGGAAACGTACCGAGGGTTCGAATCCCTCCCTCTCCGCCAGTGAGTCAAAGCCCGCGCAGGTCGCGGGCTTTTTTTCGCCTGTGGGCCGCGTGGTGCGAGGTTGCGGCGTGATGGCTTTCTCCGCGGCCTTGAGGAGGGCCATTCCGGGGCTGATGCCAAGGCGCCGAGATTCTTTCTCAGCGAGGTGTCCGGGCGGTATGGGGGCGCGGCGCCGGCCCGCATTCCCCTTGACGAAAAAGGCCCCTTAAAGGGGCCGCCAGGGGGTAGCGGATACTCAGTCGACTCTGCCGAGAGGCTATCGTTGCGCATCCCCTGCCATCGACAAGGACCCGATCCGGGTCAATCGCTCTGTGGTGAGATCGGGAGGGCCACCGCCGGCTTCTACAAGCGGTCAGGCTGCATTTCACCCACGGCTATCGATCTCCCACCAAGCATGAGTCGCTGACAGCGCGGGCCCACTGAAATTCACCCTCTCGTTGGTCTGTTCAAAAAGACACGACAACGATACAACCGCATGCCTGGGTCGGTCAGGATCGAGCGCAGTCATCGGCCGGCACGGCTCAACGCAGGACGGCGCTCTCTCCGGCGGTCCCGCTGCCGCCTGCGCGAACAGCCCATTGGGCGGACTGGACCGGTACTCGCCGGGACAGGTTCCGGCGAAGCAGGTCCGTCGCCTGTTGCGTGCAACGTTGCGGTTGCAGCCCGGCATCGAGCAGCATCAGTACCCCTTGCCAGGAATCCACACGCTCGGGTGAACCGTCGTCCGCGCCACCTGCCGCCTCGGCCAGCAGCCTGCACAGGTTCTCCTCGCCTGCCTGGGCCGAGTGAACGAGGCCCAGGCGCAGCGCACGTTCGAGTTCCAGGTTCCATCCGTGACGTACGATGAGAAACGGCACACTGTCCTGACGCTGGCCGGTGGACTTGTCCCTGTTCCACAGTGCCGACCGGAACTCGTCGTCCGTCATGTCCTGCAGCGCCGTGCGCACCAGCTCCGGCTTCAGCTTGCTCCAGGGATTGACCCCTTTCGGGGCGACGCCGTAGTCGATGGCTTTGCCCTGCTCCCGGGCGGCATGGCGAAATGCCGGTTCACGGGCGGCGAGCAGGGCAAGCGACCAGCCAGGGTCGATTTCGGGCGTGCCACTGATCGGATGAGCCGGCAAGGGGGGCGGGCGACGCGCCTCGCCGGCCAGGCTGGGCGTGTGTTGAAGCAGGCCGAGCACTATGGCAAGTCGCTCCTGCTGGTCCAGGGGGGCGGGCACAGGCGGTTTGCCGTTCACCAGGACACCGCGGACATCTCGCGCTTCCGCCGGAATCTGGTACGGATGGCCGGCATGCATGAGCGGCGTCATGCCGGCCTGGTCCGGTACGGCGGGTGCGGCGCCCCGGGCCAGCAACCACTCGACGGCGGCGCGGTTGCCCCGATGGGCAGCGGCATGCAAGGCCGAGCGTCCATCGGCACCGGTGGCCGTCGGCGACAAACCCAGCGCGACGAGGCGCTCCAGGGTCGGGACATCCTCCGCCGCCTCGGTCGACTGGGAGTCGAACCACAAGGCGAGCGGCGCGATGTAGCCCGGCAGATCGAGCTTGGCACCATGACGGCCCAGCCATTCCATACAGGGTATGCAGCGCCGGGCCGCCGCGAGGTGAACCGCCGTGGGGCCACCGACCGAGGCATTCTCGAGCCGAGCACCGTTCGCCAGCAGCAGCTCGGCCATGTCGAACTGCCTTTCTTGCAGCGCATGCGCAAGCAGGCTCACCGGCACGGGGTCGACAAAGGGAGCCCTCATGTATGCCAGGCGGTTGACATCGTCTCCAAGGCGAATCAGCAGACGGACCATCTCGGGACGACGCATGTGGATCGCGCAGGCCAGCCCGCGATTCTGGTCCTCCGCGCCCTGGCGCACGCCGGCTGCATGCAGCAGCCGGACGGCGAAGTGCTTGTCCTTGCAGGCCATCTCGCTGCGCGCCATGTGCAGCGAGTACTCGTTGTCCGCGGAAACGTGGCCCACCATCTGCCTGAAGTCGGCGTCGAAAGAAAGGATCCAGCACGCGTACTGTCTGCCCAGCACCAACCAGCTCAGGGCGAGTGTGCCGACCAGCCCTGCGGCCCAGGCCGCCAGCGTCCAGCGCGCACGCGGCTTGGCCGTGGTCCGTACCTTGGCAACAGTGGACGTGTCGCGCAGAAGACGTGAGGCTGCCAGCGATGTCGTTAGCGCCGAGACCGCCACGGTCAGCAGCACATCGATCGTCAACGTCAGCAGCGTCCTGCCGCTCAAGGCTCCCTTCAGGCCGCTGGCGATGGAGCCCTGGCCCGGTTGACCGATCACCGCCCCCAATAGGGCATCGATGCCGCTCATGCCCAGACCAACGATCGACAGCAGCAGATGCCACGACAAGCGTCGGGTGCGTAGGGATTGTTCGATGGTGGGCAACGGGAACCAGGTGCACAAGCTGCTGAGCACCACGAACCTGGTGGTGACCACCGCGATGGTCAACACCAGCGCGGCATGGCCGAGGCTCCCCAGCTGCCACTTGATCCGGGAATACAGCAGTACCAAGACGAAAAGGGTCACCAGTGGCGTCGCCCACCAGTGCCGGTACACCCGGGGCTCGGGGGGCTCACGTTCGTGTACATCGGCAGGAGGTGCGTCACGCGTCTCTACCATGGGCCCGACGACATGGCGGGCCACCACTGGGCCGAGCAGACGCGCGGCCGCGGGCACGAGCCAGTGGAGCCACACAATCATCGGTATCCACCAGCTCCAGCCCTGCAGAAGGAAGGCGCTGGCCACCACAACCACCAGCCCGATCGCCAGCAGCAGGACGACAGCCAGGCCGCGCCTCGACAGCAGCGCCCGCAGCAGATCCAACCACAACCGCGGATTGACCAGGGCTCGCAGGGCGTCAAGCAGGCTGTCGATGATCGTGTTCAAGCTCAGTCTCATCCGGCATGGCGAAGGGGCTGAACTCTATCGGAGAGACCGAGGGCCTGATATCTCAGAAGTCACACCCGGATCGTTCCTGTCGATCGGAGGCGGGCAACAGGCTCGCGGCCACTGCGGCATCGTCAGCGGTTGATCGGCCAAAGCTCGCCGGGCCCGGTCTCATTCGCATTGGAAATCTGGCTCGGCCAACTCGTGGCGCAGGCCTTGGTTTCATGTCACAGGCACGTCTGCCCGCGATTATTGGAATGCGAACAGGCAGCCAGAAACTGCATCACCTGAAATGGCGTTCGTGTGATTTTGTGGACTGCGGTTCGCAGTCCCACCTGTTAGAGTGAACGCGCGTTTCCGATCTGACGGAAACAGAAGAATGCCGATCTCATGGATGGCATTCACAGGCAGCAGGGGATGGTCGGCCAGACGCTACCGGCGATTCCCTCAGCATCAGCCCATGTCCGTTGGATTGTGTATCCATTGGCTCCCTGTTCGGCGGTCGGTCCTTTGATGAGCGTCCGAAGACAAGTTCCAAACCGACACCTTACGCGTTCCCCATCGCTCCGGAGCCTGTATTGAAAACCCTGTTCTACGTTCTCGTTGCTGCGTGTGTTACGGCGCTCATTTTGCTCGCCCCCTTCAGCAGGAAGCCTGTCCCGTCCAACCCGCGCCCTTACCCGGTCGCCGCTGCCACCACCAAAGATGTTCCCGCCGAGGATGACCGCAGCCGTGCAAGCCGCCAGAGTTTTCGAGCCAAAGTGAAAGTCTATTTGAATGACAGATTCTTTCGGGACTATGTCAACTACCGGGCCATGAACGAGGGCTGCAAATCGTCGGTGATCGACGAATCGGGAAAGATCGAACGTTTCCTGAAAGTGAAGGTAGCGCTGCTGCAGGCCATGTTGGCGCGTCCCGATCTCCCGGAAACAGGCCGGCAGGAGTTGACTGGCACGATCAACAAGGTAGCGGCGATGGATTTGACCGATGCCGACTACGTGCAACTGGCGTCAAGCGGCGGTTTTCAATCGGCGGCCGCAGCGGACCCGACATTTTGTCCGAGGCTGTCACGCATGCTGGACGCAGACATCCGGCAGGTCGAAGACGCGCTGGAGGTGGCCAAGAGGCAATAGCCTCGGGCTGCGCCCACACCTGGACGCCGGCGGGCTGCGGACCGGGCCCTCGCTTTCTCGTTGACACGCCGCTGCTGGCCGTCCTCAAGTGGCCAGGCGCGATGGCGGCCAACTCGAGCGTGACTCCGTGCAGACCCAAAATTGTTCGACGGTCCTTCCGTCAGTTCGAAACGCGGCATGTGCCCATCCTTGGGAAAACTGTTTTTCGATGGACCAGCTCGGCGTACCCAGGCCCCCCTTTAGGACGGTTGACGCCGCAAGCCCGCACATTTCCAATGGCCAGCCCCGCGGATGGTCGAAGCCGTTTTCCTTCGCGCTCTCGACCGCGCCGCCGCGATCGACTTTTTCCAGGAAACCGTATGCGAGTGCTCCTTGCCGCCACCGTCGTTCTGCTGCTCAGCGCCTGCGGCGCGACCAAATACGAGCGGGGGATCGACGACGTGCAGCTCGACAAGAACTTGTTCAAGGTCAGCTTCCGCGGCAACGACTTGACCACGCCCGAACGCGCGGAGGAACTGGCCCTGCTGCGCAGCGCCGAACTCGCCCTGAAAAACGGCTTCTCGTATTTCGTCATCACCGAACGGGTCACCCGGGAACGCAAGTCCTCCTACACTACGCCGGTCACAACCTCCACCACGGCCAGGAAGAAAGGCGATACGGTGAGTGTCGACACCTCGACCTATGGCGGCGAGACCCGGGAATATTCGTCGCCCACGACCACCAACACGATCATGTGCTACACCAAGCGGCCGGACACCCAGGCCATGGTGTACGACGCCGAGTTCCTTTGCAAATCGCTGGGGCAGAGGCACAAGGTGGTGTGCGGGGCGCGTTGAGGAGCGGCTTTCCCAGCAGAGCTTCGTCCAGGCGACAACAGGACCTGCCATGGCGGCAGGTCAGCGAGCTCGTTCGATCAGGACGCAGGACGGCGGCCTTGCCGGAGGGCCTGCGCGACGGCTCGGGTATGCGGCTAGAGCGTGCCGCGCGCATTCGCATCCGGTCGATGGGCGTTCTCTCGAACGTTCGATTTGCAAGTGCCGGGCCGAAAGATCCAGGACCATCCGTTGGCTGTTGTCGATGCTCGGATGGATTGATTTGATTTCAGGAGGGGCGTGTTGAGCAGGAATGGGATTTTTTCATTGCCGTTTCATGTTCGTGACTATGAATGTGACACTGGAGGCGGGGTCAACAACGCCAGCTATCTGCACTATTTCGAACATGCCCGGTTCCAATTCATGCGTGAACATCTGGGCTGGAGCGTCGATTTTCTCTCGGAGAACAAAATCGGCTTCGTGGTCGCCAGTTTGAATGTCGAGTTCCGCAGGTCGTTGATGCCCAATGATCATTTCGTTGTCGAGTCGCAAATGACGCGCATCGCCATCAGGCGATTTCTTTTCGATCAGGAGATCTATCTGGTTCCAAAAGACAAGGGCGCGAGTCAAGCTCCCCGCAAACCATACGTGACTGCCAAGGTGGTTTGCGCATCCATCAATACGGAAACAGGGCGCGCGGAGGCCTCGCCGCGGCTGGAGTCGCTTCTGATGGATTTTCCTGTTTCAGTGCCAGAAAAAGAATAGGGCTTTGCCGGCGGGGGCGGAATATGAGGGTGATGCTCTTTGGTGCAAAACCAAGGCGCAGGAGTCATGTTCTCTGATGTTCGATCGGCTGCCCCGGAATCAGGAGCCGGTCGGCTTCACAAGGCCTTCCGGGAACGCGAGAACAAGCCGCATTCCCGCTGCCTTTGCAGCGATCGCCGTGCAACGGTCTTCCTCGACCCGCTCGCATGAGAAACCAAGACCATGCGGTGCCTGGCGGCGACGCAGGCTCACCAGGTGGTATCGGAACCCGGCGGGCCGATGTCGATGCCGGTCCCACGCGAGACGTCGGCCACCCCACGGACGGCTTTCAGCCTGGGCACCAGGTCGGGGCCGCCACGGCCGATGACGCAGCCGATCTCGTCCAGCACCTGTTCCACGTCCAGGCCCGCCTTCGCCAGTTCGCTGGCGACCTCGGCCACGGGCCGCTCGGGCGAGGTAGTGACGATCCATTGGGAGGAGGAGGGCATGGCACGTTCTCTGCGATGCGGGCGGGAACCTCCCGGAGGAGGTGGCTGGGGGCTTCGGGCCGGCCCTGCGGGAGCGGCCCGAAGCCGCAACACTAGCATGCCGGCGCCCGGGACAGGCGCATGCCCGTACTGCTAGGGGGCTTGTACCAGCCCCTTGCCGACCCGGTTGGCCGGGTGGGGAAGGGTGCGCGCGCTGGCCAGCAGCTTGTTCCACAGGGCCTGGCCGCGCAGGCTGGGGCTGGTCTGCGCCCACAGGGCGGCGCAGCCCGCCACGTGGGGCGTGGCCATGCTGGTCCCGCTCATGGTGCGGTAGCGGGTGGGCCGCGGGGCGGCCGAGAACACGTCGCGGCCCGGCGCGGCGATCTCGACCTTGCCGAAGTTGGAGAAATCCGACGGCGACAGGTCGGTGTCCAGCGAGGCGACCGAGAGGATGGTGGGCGAGTTCGCCGGCGCGCCGGTGTCGGACCCGGCGTTGCCGGCCGCGGCGATGATCAGGCAGCCCCTGCTCAGGGCCGCCTGGCCGGCCGCGGTGTAGGCCGCCTGCTCCGGCGATTGCGAACCCAGCGACATCGAGATCACCGCGCAGCGGTTGGCGATGGCCCAGTTCATGCCGGCCAGCACGCTGGCGGTGGCGCCCGACCCGGAGTTGTCGAGCACCTTGCCGACATGGATCTGGGTCTTGTAGCCGATGCCGTAGCGCGGCGTGGTGCCGGGGACCGTCTTGGGGCCGCAGGCCGTGCCGACGCAGTGGGTGCCATGGCCGTGCAGGTCCTGTACCGCTTCGCTCACGAAGCTGCGGGTGGTGAGCAGGCGCCCCGCGAAGTCGGGGTGGCCGATGTCGAAGCCGGTGTCCAGCACCGCGACCTTCACGCCCAGCCCGCTGCGGCTGCTGGCCGTGACACGGCACTTGCGCAGGCCCCAGGTGGCTCCCAGCACCTGCGCGCCGAGTTCCTCCTCTTCTTCGAGCTCCCCGCCGTAGCCGGCCAGGTCCCTGGCGATGGTTTCGGCGGCACGCATGAAACCCTGCAGGTATTGCTCGCGGACGCCCTCGGCGAAGACGAAGTATTCGGGCTCGACCGCCTCGATCGCGCTGTCGGCCGGGATCTCGGCCTGGGCGCTCATGCCGCGCGCGGCGAAGGCCTCGCCGCCGACGAGTGCCACGCCCAGCTCGGGGAATACCACCGCATCGGCGTCTCCCACGTCTTCGAGCGCCAGGGCCTGGCCCTCGAAGTCGCGCGCGTCGGCGGTGCGCATCTGCTGGGCCTTGAGCGCCTGCACGCCTTCGTCGACGGCGCCTTCCTTGAACGTGACGAGGTGGCGGCCGGTCTCGCCACTGTCATCACCGCGCTCCAGCGCGGCCAGCAACAACTCGGCAATGCTGCTGCTGGCGTGCGCGGGCGACCGCGGTTCCGGATCGGACTTCTTGGCCATGTGCCTCTCCCCTGAGGAGTTGAATGGGAATCGGGCGGCGCGCGAGCTGTCGTGGACGGGCCCCGATGTCTGCAGCCGACCGACCAGTGGCCGGCCGCCATGCCGCATCAGTCGGCCGTGGAGACAACCGGTGCGGGCAGTCTGCGCTCACGTTGGCGACGTGGTCATCCCCACGGTTAGGGGGCGGGCGGATCAGCGCTGCACGTGCCACCAGTCGGGCAGCAGGCGCAGCGCCTGCGGTTGCCGGAAGCGGTCGTCGATCAGGTGGACGATGCCGCTGTCGGCCGTGGTGCGGATCACCCGCCCGGCGGCCTGCACCACCTTCTGCATGCCGGGATAGAAGTAGGCATAGTCGTAGCCTTGCCCGAAGACTTGTTGCATGCGCTCGCGCATCTGCTCGTTGACGGGGTTCACCTGCGGCAGGCCCAGCGTGGCGATGAAGGCGCCGATCAGCCGCGAGCCCGGCAGGTCGATGCCTTCGGCAAAGGAGCCGCCCAGCACCGCGAAGCCGATGCCTCGTCCCTCGGGCACGAAGCGTTGCAGGAACTGCTCCCGCTCGGCCTCCGGCATGCGCGCCGACTGGCTCCAGACAGGGATGTCGGGATGGGCCGCGGCGAGCGCCTCGGCCACCTTGGACAGGTAGTCGAAACTGCTGAAGAACGCGAGGTAGTTGCCGGGGCGCTCGGCGTACTGCGCGGCGATCAGCTCGACGATGGGCGCGATCGAACGTTCGCGGTCGGCATAGCGGGTGGAGATGTGGCTGGCGATGCGCACCGTGAGCTGGCGGGCCTCGAAAGGCGACTCGACGTCGATCCAGACGCTGTCCTCGGGCAGGCCGAGCGTGTCCGCGTAGAAGGCCCGCGGGCGCAGCGTGGCCGAGAACAAGCTCATCGAGCGTGCGCTGGCATGGCGGGGCGCCAGGAAGGGGGCGGGAATGATGTTGCGCAGGCACAGCACCGAACTGCGTTTCTTGGCGAAGGCCGAGGCCGGCTCGATGCGGATGTCGAACACCGAATGCCGGTCGAAGACTTCGGCCAGGCGGGCGAAATGCAAGGCGTCGAAGTAGAAACCCAGCAGCGCGGCCTCCACGCCCGCCGGGTCGCCGGCCAGATGGTCGGCGATGGCCGCGATGGCCTGGCCCAGGGCCTGCAGGAACTTGTCGGGCAGGGTGTCGCAGGCCTGGTAGTCACTCGCCTGCTCCTTCGCGAGGGCGTTCCAGCAGCGGTGCAGTCGGTCCAGGCATTTCCTGAGGGCGGCCGGGGCACCGGCGCGCAGGCCGGCGAGTTCGCTCTGGCGCAGCTCGGCGCTGTACATCCCGCGGGCGCGCTCGACCAGGTTGTGCGCTTCGTCGACCAGCACACCCACCTGCCAGTCGTTGGCGACGGCGAGCCCGTGCAGCAGGGCGCCGTGGTCGAAGTAGTAGTTGTAGTCGCCCACCACCACATCGCTCCAGCGCACCAGCTCCTGTGACAGGTAGTAGGGGCAGACCTGGTGCGCCAGCGCCACCTCGCGCAGCGCGGCGCGCTCGAGCCGGCCGCGCGCGAGCGCGGCCTGCCGGGCCTCGCCCAGCCGGTCGTAGAAGCCCTTGGCCAGCGGGCAGGCGTCGCCATGGCAGGCCCGGTCGGGGTACTCGCAGGCCTTGTCGCGCGCGACGAGTTCGAGCACCCGCAGCGGCAGGCCGTCGGCCGCGCGCCGCATGTCGGCAAGGGCATCGAGCGCGAGGGCGCGGCCGGGTGTCTTGGCGGCCAGGAAAAAGATCTTGTCGAGCTGCTGCTCCGGTACCGACTTGAGCAGGGGAAACAGCGTGCCCACGGTCTTGCCGATGCCGGTCGGGGCCTGCGCCACCACGCAGCGTCCGCTACGCGCGCCGCGGTACACCGCCTCGGGCCGCCGCCGCCGGCCGGGCCGGGGGGACGGGGGGGGGGCAGGCCGCGCGGGGGGGGGCGCGGCGCGCCGGGCGCGGCGGGGCCCCCCGTTGTCGGGCCAGGCGAGGAAGCGCTCGCCATGGTGCTCGAAGAAGGCCTGCAGCAGCTCGGCCGTCTCCACCGTTTCGAGCACGGTCTCGGTCTGGTCGGTGACATTGAAGTAGACCAGCGCCAGCTGCAGCTCGGACAGGCCGAGCTGCCGGCACAGCAGGTGGCCGTAGATCTTGAGCTGGGCCCAGTGCAGCTGGCGGTGGTTGTCCGGCATGCGCTGCAGCTCGCCGCGGAAGGTCTTGACCTCTTCGAGGCGCCGGCGCGCCGCGTCGTACCCGTCGGCGCGGCCGCGCACAGTGAGCGACTTGTACTCGCCGCTCAGGCTCAGCTCCGCCTGGTAGCCGCGGCCGCGCCGCGAGGCGACGATGGCATGGCCGGCCATGCCTTCCTGGGCGGAGGGCGAGGGGGTGAAACGCAGGTCGAGGTCGCCTTGTTTGGCGGTGAACTCGCACAAGGTCCGTACCGCGACCACGTAGCGCTTCATCGCGTCCCGCCCTGCATGCCCGCGTCTTCGTGGCCGCGCCAGGCTGCGCAGGCGCCGGCCAGGCGCGAAGCGAACCCTGTCTCGCGCAGCAGCGGCGGACGGCAGCGCATGCCGTGGAGGTGGAAGGCGGCGATGGTCATGGACGGGCTCCAGCCCCTATTCTCCGCCCGCCGCGCCGGCCGCGCACCCCACTGCCGGCCGGCATCTGGTGGAGGTGGCGTTTCGCATGACGTGGACCATCCTTTTGGGGGGGGCTTGCCATGGCGGAGCTCGCGGCGGCATGGTCGTGGCTCTGCCGCGCACCCATGGGTGGATGGCCGCAAGACCAGCATCGACGCGGTCCGGCGGGCTCCGGGGTGGGCGACGACCGGGACAAGGCCGGCGGTGTGCGGCGCGCGAGCCGGGGCGGTAGGCCCCCCATCCGTGTGGTTCCGCAACGCGGCGCCAGTTTGTACAGTGAAGTCACTCGTTACCCGAATTCATCATGCAACAGCGCTACCAGCCCCAACCCAGCTTCGACGACGCCATGCGTTTCCTGTTCGAACAACACGGCAACCTCATCAGCGACGACCTCGTGCAGGCCTATTGCAACAGCGGCCTGCTGGCCGAAGTCGATGGCGTGCTGAGGGTGACCGACAAGGGCCGCGCCGAACTGCGCAGGTCGCGCCGCACCTCGTCCCATTGAAGTCGTTGGGGGCATCGACCTCGCGCAGGTCCTCAAGTCGGCGGAGTGGCCGACCCGCCGGGCTCCGTACCCGCGCAGCGTGACCCCGGGCTCGCCGGTCGCTGCCCTCGACTGCGGCCATCGCGTCCGGCACCTTCGTCGAGGCCCGGCGCACGGGCCTCCAGGCGCAGCGCGATGCGGTCCATCGTGAAGCCGCCTCCGGCCTTTGGGCTGTCGAAGCCTGCGGCCGGCGCCGCCCCATCCCTTTCGCCGTCGCGTCAGGCGGGTTCGTCATCCATGTCGAGTTCGGACCACCTCAAGTCGCCGCAGAGGACCCGCAGCTGCTTGTCCTCGCCCTTGCCGTGGAGGAAGGCGTACGAGGCGGTCACGCACATGTGGTTGCCGTGCAGCGTGCGGTAGGGCCGCGTGATCTGGACCTTCCCGATGGCTTCCACCGCACGGCGGAAATAAGGCCGGCGCGCCCAGCAGGCCCCGTCGCTGCTGCTGAGCGGCTCGTAGGCCAGCAACGGTGGTGCGCTGCGGCTGCGCTCCAGCAGCACGTTGTGTCCGATCTGATAACCGTCGGCGTCGAGCAGGTAGCAGAGTTCCGCGCCGGGCAGCTCGAGAAAGCCGCGGCAGGCATCGGTGATCGAGTGTCCGGCGGCGAACAGCACGCCGGCGTTGCCGATGGCGTGCCGGTACGGCGCGACCAGCCCGCGGTGCGCCCGGTGCTGCGCCTCCCTGCGCTGGCCCAGGCCGCCATACAGCCCGGTGAGGCTGTCGGGGGAATGGCCGCTCGGCATCAGCGCGGGCTGGGGACGGCCGAAGAAGTAGCCCTGCACCATGTCGGCGTCGGCCTCCATGGTCATCAGGGCTTCGTCCAGTGTTTCCACCCCTTCCATCAGCACCATCGCACCGCATTCGTGCAGCAGCGAGACCATTTGCGAGACCACGCGCCGGGCGCGCCGGTCGCTGGCCGCGCGGGTGATCAGGCTGCGGTCGAGTTTGACGATGTCGGGCTGCAGGCGCCAGACACGGTCGAAGTTGGAATGGCCGGCACCGAAGTCGTCGATGGCGATCAGGCAGCCCAGGTCGCGCACGATGGCCATCGCGGCCTCGAGCTCCGGCAGGTCGGGCACATCGGTTTCGAGAACTTCGAGCACCATGCGCTCGGCCGGCACCCCGAAGTGCCGGATCACCGAACGGATGTAGCTCTCGCCGCCTTCCTCGGCCCTCGGCAGGGTCTGGAACACCGCCGGATGCACGTTCAGGAAGATCCATTGTGCGGGCGGCATCACAGCGCTGAAGTTGGCCAGGTGGACCAGGCGGCTCAGGCTGTCGCAGCGCGCCAGCTCGCGCAGGTCCTGGCAGGCCGCGAACACCTGCGGAGGCGGCACCGGCTGGTTCCCGGCCGTGCGGGCGCGCAGCAGGGCCTCGTGGCCGACCACCCGGGCGTGCGACAGGCTGTAGATCGGCTGGAAATGGCTGCCCAGGCGCAGCTCGCCCAACTGGCCCACGGTGCAGCCGCCCTCGGGCTGGAGAAGGGAGATCAGCTTGGACAGATGGAAGGTCCCGGACGGCATGGCAACCCTTGTGGAAGTCGGTTCACCCGGTCTGGCGGACGGGCACGCCGTGATCGTAGGGGGGATATCGGCCGCTGCCGGCGCTTCTTGAGCCTGCACCGGAGGAGGGCGCGTGCTCCAGGTTCACAGAACTTTACCCTCGCGCCACCGGAGCTTCACCCATGCGGCCCATCATGCCTGCACCGCCCATCGGGCTCACTCCGCAGGACTCGCCATGCAAGATCCCAAGTCCCTCGACACCCCGGCGCCGAAGCGCCGCATCCCGCGCCGGACCCGGCGCCTGGCCGCGGCGCTGCTCGCGGTCGCGCTCGCCGGCGTCGGCGCGGCCAGCTGGGCTCGGGGCGGCCACCACTGCAGTGCACACGGCCTGGGTGGCGACGCCATGATGTTTCCGGCCGGTCCCGAGCGTGTCGCCCGCCTGGTCGACCGCTGGCTCGAGGGCGTGAAGCTCACCGAGGCCCAGCGCCTGCAGGTGCGGCAGATCGCCCAGGCGGCCGCGGCCGACCTGAAGGCGCAGCGCGAGGCGGGCCGTGGCCTGCGCGAGAAGGCCGCGCTGCTGTTCGTGGCTCCCGAGGTCGATGCCGCGCAGGTGGAAGCCTTGCGGCAGCAGATGCTGGCCCGGCACGATGCCTCCAGCCGCCGGGTCACCCAGGCCTTGCTCGAGATCGGCAAGGTACTGGGCCCTGAACAGCGCCTCCAGCTGGCCGAGCGCTTGAAGCGCCACGGTGAACGCCGGCACGGCCATCCGGCGCCCGCGGCCGGGGCCGAACCGCTGGGCTGACTTGTGTTCTGATCCGTGCTGCGCCCCGCGTCCCACCGGCCGCGGGGCTTTCCGTTCTGCGTCGAATGCCGTCCCGGATGTCCGTTTTCCCCACAGGCCCGGACGGTGACTGAAAAAGAGTGCCCGACCATGACTGCCCGACTGCTGCTGATCGACGACGATGCCCGCCTGTCCCGCATGGTGGCCGACTACCTGCGCGGATCCGGTTTCGAGGTCGAAACCGCCGGGTCGCTGGCGCAGGGGCGCGAATGCCTGGCCGGGCGGCCGTTCGATGCCCTGGTGCTTGACCTGATGCTGCCCGACGGCGACGGCCTCGATCTCTGCCGCGAGCTGCGCGCCCAGCCGCGCATGCGGCAGCTGCCCTTGCTGATGCTCACTGCGCGCGGCGAACCGATGGACCGCATCGTCGGCCTCGAGATGGGCGCCGACGATTATCTTCCCAAGCCTTTCGAGCCTCGCGAGCTGCTGGCCCGGGTGAAGGCCCTGCTGCGCCGTGCGGCGCCCAGCAGTTCGCCGGACGAGGTGCTGCGCTTCGGCCGCCTGGAGATCGACCTCGGCGCACGCGTGGCCCGGCTCGGCGGCCAGGCCTGCGAGCTCACCAGCCACCAGTTCGACCTGCTGGTGGTGATGGCACAGAGCCCGGGCCGGGTGCTGTCCCGCGACCAGATCATGGACATGCTCAAGGGCCATCCGCTGGAAGCCTTCGACCGCTCGATCGACGTGCACATCTCGCGCATCCGGGCGGTGATCGAGGACGATCCGAAGTCCCCGCGGCGGGTGCTGACGGTGCGTGGCGCGGGTTATGTCTTCGCCAAGAAGCAGGATGCCGAGAGTGAGCGCTGAGCGTTCCTCGGGCGGGACCTGCGCCTTGATCCGGGGGGCCGCATGCACACACTGACACTGCGCATCTACCTCACGGTCGTGGCCGTGTTGTTGCTGTTCGCCGCGGCCTCCGCCCTCATTTTCCAGCGTCACATGGAGGACGAACGGGTGTTCGCCGCAGGCGTCATGGCCGACCGCATGGCGGCCTTGGGTGACCTGATCCAGCGCTCGCTGCCCGGTGCGGACGAACCCGAGAGCGAGCAGGCCGCCGCGCTGCTGGCCTGGTCGTTCCGGCTGCGCGTGCCGCTGGCGCTCGACAATGCGCGTGGCGAGCGCATCGTCGCCTCCGAGTCATTTCTGCGCCGCCAGGCGGACCGCGGTGCACGCGGTATCGCGATGAACCTGGAAGACGGCCGCACCTTGTGGGCGATGCGCCCCGCGCCGGCTCACCGGGCGCCGGACCGGCTGGCCCCCAGTGACGACGAGATGCGGCCGCCCGGCTGGGGCAAGGCGCCCGGCGTCTGGCAGCGCGGCGTCGGCCTGGTGGTGGTGCTGATGATGCTGTTCGTCGCGGTGGCGGCGGGGGCCTGGCCGGCGGTGCGCCGGCTGACGCGGCGGCTGCAGGCGCTCAAGCGTGGAGTCGAGCAATTCGGTGCCGGCCAGCTGCACCATCGGGTCGAGGTGTCGGGGCGGGACGAAGTGGCGGCGGTGGCCGCCAGCTTCAACCAGGCGGCCGAACGCATCGAGGCTCTGGTGCGCTCCCACCAGTCGCTGTTGGCGAACGCCAGCCACGAACTGCGTTCCCCGTTGGCGCGCATGAAGATGGCGGTCTCCATGCTCGACGAGGTCTCGCCCGCGCAGCGCGAGCGGCTCAAGCGGGAGATCGACACCAATGTCGCCGAACTCGATGAGCTGGTCGAGGAGGTGCTGATGGCCAGCCGCCTCGACGCCGCGCAGGCCGTCCTGCCCACCGACCCCGTCGACCTGCTCGCCCTCGCGGCAGAGGAAGGGGCGCGGGTGGATGCCAGTGTCGAGGGCGAGCCGGTGACGGTGCGCGGCGACGAACGCCTGTTGCGCCGCGCCCTGCGCAACCTGCTGGAGAACGCGCGCCGCTATGGGGGCGGCGAGATCGAGCTGAGGGTGGGGGCCGAGGGCGGCCTGGCACGGGTGTGGGTCAAGGACCGCGGGCCGGGGGTGCCGCAGGACCTGTGCAGCCGCATCTTCGAGCCCTTTTATCGCCTGCCGGGGCATGCCGAGCAGGGGGGGGGTGTCGGCCTGGGCCTGAGCCTGGTCAAGCAGATCGCCGAGCGCCACCGGGGCGGCATCCGTTGCCTGCCGCGCGAGGGGGGCGGCAGTTGCTTCGAGTTGAGCCTGCCGGCGGGTTGACGCGGTGCTCGCGGGCGGGACGGCCCGACGCGCTCCATCCGCAAGCCGGAAATGGCAGGCAAGGCGCGGTCAAGCCAGCCGTGGCCGTGTCCCCCTAAGCTTCGGGAGCTATCGCGTTTTCCGTGCGTTCCAGCGTGGTGATGGCGGCCGATCGGGCCATACTGCCCGATCGGGAAGTCGCCGTTCATCCCTCAACCACCACGGAGACGATATGACTATACGCAGAATCCATGCGCACGCAGCCGGCTTGATACATCGATGGCATCGAAGCCACGGACGCCTGGCGGCACTGGTGCTCGCGGCCGCCGGCCTGTTCCCCGTCAGCCCCATCGCCAGTGCGCAAGGTGTCGCCATCGAGCTGCTCGACGAGCAGCACGCGATCGACCTCGAGGTCACCGAAGGAAGGGTGGTGCGTCGTGGGCGCATCACCGAGATGGAGACGACCACCACGAACCGGGAGGCCACCTCCCCCACGCCGTTCGACATCACTCTCCGGGGGCGCTCGCCGGACATCTATGCGCGAGGCGATTCCGATCTCTTCTCGATCAGGGCGGAGACCGAGGCGGCGGACCAGAACCGGTTCCGCCAATTCGCGAGCGCCAGCCCCTCGACGACGCTGAGATTCTCGACACCGGCGGATCAGCTGGCGCCCCTGACCATCGATTTCGTGGGCAATGGGCAGGCCTATTACTCGGACGGCCTGGTCAGCCTGTACGACGTCACCGCCGATACGTTCGTGTTCAATTACTCTTGGAATTGCTGCAACTTTTTCGGTGGCACCGTCCCCTGGGTCGAGCACACAGGCGGGCCTGACCGTTACACCGCGACCGTCACGCCTGAGCCCTTGTTGCTGGCGTCGCACGTCTACGAACTCACCATGGACACGACCACCTACGCCCAGGACGACGGACAGAGCATCGAGATCGGCCTGTCGGGTCTGTACGTCTCCCCGGCTCCCGAGGCGCCGGCCTACGCGATGATGTTCATCGGCCTGGGTCTGATGGGAGCCTGGGCCCGTAGAGGCCGGCGCCCCAAGGGCTGATCGTTGTCGCAGGTGTCCATCCGCGGCCCGGCGTACCGAAGTCCGGCCGGCCTTGCCCGGGCGCCGTCGCGTCTCAGCGCTCGCCTTCGCCCGAGGGCTTGTCCTCGTGGGCCCGTTCGGCGTACTTGTTGAAACGCCAGGCGGTGGCGTCCATGGTGATGCGCCGCCAGGTGTTGCGTTTTTCGGCCGGTGTCATCCTCGGCCAGTGCTGGACTTCGTCGAATGTCCGGCCGCAGCCCTTGCAGATGTCGTCGCCCTGGCTGGTCGAGCAGATGGCGATGCAGGGCGCATCCGGCGTGGTCGCGTACCAGGCCAGCCAGGCCTCGCGCGCGCGGGGCGGCATCGACGCCTCGTCGCATTCGGACTCGTGGTAGTACACCAGCAGGGCATACACCTCGGCCAGGGCCAGCACTTCCGGGCAGGCGGTGACGCCATCCGGAGACGGCGCCCGCTCGCGCCACCAGTTGATGGCGGACTCGATGTCGGTGATGTGGATGCCGGCCATGGACGGATCCCGGTTCACTCCTGCGCCGCCAGCAGGCAGGCCAGCGCGGCCTCGACCGCCTCGCGCCCCTCGGGCATCCGCACGGGAGCACCGGCGAGCGCCGCGGCGCCCTCGGTCTTCAGGCGCTTCACCCAGCTGCCGGCCTCCCGTCCGTCGGCCAGCCCTTCGCTTTGCAGCAGCACGCTGCCGTCGGCGGCGCTGAGCTTGAAGAAAAAACGCCCATCGGCTTCGCGGTATTGCTTGAAGACGGGCAGGGCGGGCTTGTCCTTGGCCGCCGGCGCGGCAGCGGCCTTGGCCACCGCCACCATCGGCCGCAGGCCCACGGCCGCGCGCAGCTCGGCCAGGAAGGGCGTGGCGACGAGGCGTGCCTTGCGCGCGCCCTCCTGCAGCACGGCTTCGATCTGTTCCGGATGGGCCATCAGCTCGGCGTAGTGCGCGCGCATCGGCGCCACCTGGGCCTCGATCTGCTCGACCACCCGTTGCTTGGCCTCGCCCCAGCCCAGTCCGGCACGCAGGTCGGCGCGCAAGGCGGCTTGCTGTGCGGGCGAGGCGAAGGCGTCGAAGATCGTGACCAGGCTGCAGCCCTCGGCCTCCTTGGGCTCGCCGGGCAGGCGCGAGTCGGTCACGATGCGCGCGATCGCCTCCTTCAGGGCCTTCGGCCCGCCTTCGAACAAGGGCACGGTGTTGTCGTAGCTCTTGGACATCTTGCGGCCGTCCAGTCCCGGCAGCACGGCCACGCTTTCCTCGATTTCCGCCTTGGGCAGCACGAAGAGCTCCCGGCCGCGCCCGAACACATGGTTGAAACGCTGTGCCACGTCGCGTGCCATCTCGATGTGCTGCACCTGGTCGCGCCCGACCGGCACGCGGTGGGCGTTGAACAGCAGGATGTCGGCGGCCATCAGGATGGGGTAGCTGAACAAGCCCATGTTGATGTTGGCGTCGACCTCCTCGCCGGCGGCCAGGTTGGCATCGGCGGCCGCCTTGTAGGCATGGGCCCGGTTCATCTGGCCCTTGGCCGTCAGGCAGGTGAGCAGCCAGCTCAGCTCGGTCGTCTCGGGGATGTCGCTCTGGCGGTAGAAGACCACCCGCTGCGTGTCCAGCCCGGCCGCCAGCCAGGTCGCGGCGATCTCCAGGCGCGAGCGCTCGACACGGTCCGGTTCGTCGCACTTGACGAGCGCATGGTAGTCGGCGAGGAAGAAGAAGCTGTCCACACCCGGTTCGCGGCTGGCCGCGATGGCCGGCCGGATCGCGCCGACGTAGTTGCCCAGGTGCGGCGTGCCGGTGGTGGTGATGCCCGTGAGAACGCGTTCGGTCATGGCGTGGGACGTGAAAAGTGAGTCGCACATTGTAAGGACCGCTACACTGCCGCCCGATGAAACGCATCGCGATCCTGATCTCCGGCCGCGGCTCCAACATGGAAGCCATCGTGCAAGCCTGTGCCAGCGAAGCCTGGAACGCCCGGGTGGTGGCCGTCCTGAGCAACCGGCCGGATGCCTCCGGGCTCGCCTTCGCCCGGCAGCACGGCATCGCCACCGCGGTGGTCGACCATCGTGCGTTCGCCGAACGCGAGCAGTTCGACCAGGCGCTGGCCGACGTGCTCGACGGTTTCGCGCCTGACGTGGTCGTGCTCGCCGGTTTCATGCGCATCCTGACCGCCGGCTTCGTGCGCCGTTTCGACGGCCGCATGGTCAACGTGCACCCCTCGCTGCTGCCGGCGTTCACCGGGCTGCACACCCACCGCCGAGCCATCGAGGCGGGCTGCAAGCTGGCCGGGGCCACGGTCCACTTCGTCACGGCGGAACTCGATCACGGCCCGATCATTGCGCAAGCCATGGTGCCTGTGCTGGCAGACGACACCGAAGCCACGCTCGCCGCGCGTGTACTGGCGCGGGAACACCAGATGTACCCGCGCGCCGTGCGCTGGCTGGTGCACGACGAGCTGCGGCTGGCCGATGGGGTGGTGCGCCAGCTCGGCGGGGAATCGCAACTGTTCACGGCCTGAGCCGGGCCCGGCCGGCCCGGGGAATTTGCACGCAGGGCGGGGAAAACCGAGGCGCCCGCGTCTCGGCTCGTGACTCGCACGGATAATCGGGGCATGCATCCCAACGCCTTGCTCGAACTCGCCACCGATCTGCTGCACCAAGTTCTGCAGTTCCAAGCCCCCGCCGACCGCGTGGTTTCCGACTTTTTCCGCAGCCATCGCGCGCTCGGGTCGCGCGAGCGCCACACGCTGGCCGAGACCACCTACGACGTGCTGCGCCGGCGCCTGCTCTACGCCCACCTGGCCCAGTCGGGCAAGGGCGAGATCGAGCGCCGGCTGGTCGCGCTGGCCTGGCAGGGCAACGAGGGTTTCCTGCGCGCCGCCCTCACCGAACCTGAGCAGGTCTGGTTGGCCCAGGTGCAGGCCCTGGACCGCAGCGGCCTGCCCGCCAAGCTGCGCCACAACCTGCCGGAATGGCTGGCCGACCCGCTGAGCCAGGCGCTCGGGGACGAGTTCTGGCCCCTGGTCGACAGCCTGAACCAGGCCGCGCCGCTCGACCTGCGGGTGAACACCTTCAAGGCCAAGCGCGAGGACGTGCAGGCGGCGCTCAAGGCCGGCGGCATCGACGCCGAACTCACGCCCTACTCGCCCTGGGGCCTGCGCGTGCAGGGCAAGCCCACGCTCAACCGGGTCGACGCCTTCACCAAGGGCGAGCTCGAGGTGCAGGACGAAGGCAGCCAGCTGCTGGCCCTGCTCACCGATGCCAAGCGCGGCGAAATGGTGGTCGACTTCTGCGCCGGCGCGGGCGGCAAGACGCTCGCGCTCGGGGCCTCGATGCGCAATACCGGCCGCCTCTACGCCTTCGACACCTCCGGGCACCGGTTGGCCGCCCTCAAGCCGCGGCTGGCGCGCAGCGGCCTGTCCAACGTCTACCCGATCCAGATCAGCCACGAGCGGGACGAACGCATCAAGCGCCTGTCGGGCAAGATCGACCGGGTGCTGGTCGACGCCCCGTGTTCCGGCCTGGGCACGCTGCGCCGCAACCCGGACATGAAATGGCGCCAGTCGCCCGGCTCGGTCGACGAGCTGCGGGTCAAGCAGGCGGCCATCCTCGACAGCGCTGCGCGCCTGCTCAAGTCCGGCGGCCGGCTGGTGTATGCCACCTGCAGCCTGCTGGAGCGCGAGAACGAGGAGATTGCCGCGGCCTTCACCGAGGCCCACAAGGGCGAGTTCAAGCCGGTACCGGCCGCCGAGGCGCTGGAGCGCGCCCATGCCGGATCGCCGCAGGACCTGGTACGGGGCGAATTCCTGCGGCTGTGGCCGCACCGCCACGCCACCGACGGCTTTTTCGCGGCCGTCTGGGAGCGAAAATAGGCGTGCCGGTGGTGCCCGCTTTTTGAGCTGGCTCAAATTTCGGCCATAAGCGGCAAAGAGGCCGGTGCCAAGCCCTTTCTTTTAGTAGGGCGGCGCCGGGCCGGTCCTCTACAATCGGTGCAACCCGTCTCTTTTGGCGGTTGGGAAGATATAGATGAATGTACTGCTGACGATGTGGGATGGTCTGGTGAACTGGCTCTCCCATGGGTTGATCGAAACGACATGGTGGCAATTGATCGTCATCACGCTCGTTCTCACCCATATCACGATTGCTTCTGTCACCATTTACCTGCACCGTTCGCAAGCGCACCGGTCCTTGGACCTGCATCCGCTGCCGGCGCATTTCTTCCGTTTCTGGCTGTGGGTCGGCACCGGCCAGGTCACCAAGCAATGGGTGTCCATCCACCGCAAGCACCACGCGAAGTGCGAAACCGAGGAAGACCCCCACAGCCCGCACACCCGCGGCATCAACACCGTGCTGCTGCGCGGCGCCGAGCTGTACCGCGCCGAGGCCAAGAACCAGGAGACCATGGACAAGTACGGCCATGGCACGCCCGACGACTGGGTCGAGCGCAACGTGTACAGCCGTTTCGCCTGGCAGGGCGTCGGCCTGATGCTGATCGTCGACCTGGCGCTGTTCGGCGCGATCGGCCTGACCGTCTGGGCCGTGCAGATGGCCTGGATTCCCGTCACCGCCGCCGGGGTCATCAACGGCCTGGGCCACTGGTGGGGTTACCGCAACTTCGAGGCACCGGACGGCAGCACCAACCTGACGCCGTGGGGGGTGATCATCGGCGGCGAGGAGTTGCACAACAACCACCATACCTACCCGACCTCGGCCAAGTTCTCGGTCAAGCCCTACGAGTTCGACATCGCCTGGGGTTATATCCGCGCGCTGGAGATGCTGGGCCTGGCCAAGGTCCGCAAGACCGCGCCCGTGCTTCGTTTGGGCAGCATCAAGCCGGTGGCCGACTCGAAGACGCTCGAGGCCGTCATCGCCAACCGCTACGAAGTGATGGCCAAGTACGCCGGCAACCTGCGCCGTGCCTGCCAGGCCGAGATCAAGCGCTTGAAGGTCGAGGGCGCCGCCGGTGCCAAGCTGGCCAACATGCGCCTGGCCAGCCGCTGGCTGCACCGTGATGCCGACAAGATTCCCTCGCATGTGAAGGCCCAGGTGGCCAATGCCTGCGCCCAGAGTCCGTCGCTGGAAAAGCTGGTGCTCATGCGCGAGGAGCTTCGTCAGCTCTGGACCCGTACCAATGTGTCGGCCGAGCAGCTGGTGATGGATCTGCAGGCCTGGTGCAAGAAGGCCGAGGAGAGCGGCATCGCCGCCTTGCAGGAGTTCGCGCTCAAGCTGAAGGCCGTGCACGCCTGAGGCGTTTGCATTCCGGCAAAAGGGCCTGCATCGTGCGGGCCTTTTTTGTTGGGCGGGGCTGTCGCGTGGGGTGCTCGGCCCTGCTGTCTTGGCCGGGGTGCCGTTCCGGGGTTGTCTAGGGCCTGCTTCCGTGCGGGTCTGGTGCTTGCCGCTGCTCTGGCGGCAGATGGCTGCGGCCGGATCCGCCTGGGTGTGGGCCACCGCTGTGGTGACGGGGGTAGGGCGGGCCGAGGGCCGGCTCGACGCTGCGGGCCAAGGGGTGAGAGATGCCCGTTGAGTGCGATGGGGGATGGGTCTGCAGGGCGACAAAAAGCCCGCCGGGCGCAGGGGCCGGGCGGGCTTTCAGTGACTTGTCGAGGTCGAGGCTGACTTACTTCAGCTTCATTTCCTTGTACATCACATGCTTGCGAGCCTTGGGATCGAACTTCATGATTTCGATCTTTTCGGGGGTCGTCTTCTTGTTCTTGTCGGTCGTGTAGAAATGACCGGTGCCAGCCGAAGACTCCAGCTTGATTTTTTCGCGTCCACCTTTTGCCATGATCAGCTCCTAGTTCAGAGTGCGCCGCGGGCGCGCAGGTCGGCGACGACTTGCTCGATGCCCACCTTGTCGATCAGGCGCAGTGCGGCATTGGAAATGCGCAGGCGCACCCAGCGGTTTTCGGTTTCGAGCCAGAACCGGCGGTAATGCAGGTTGGGCAAGAACCGACGCTTGGTCTTGTTGTTGGCGTGAGAAACATTGTTTCCCACCATCGGGCGCTTGCCCGTGACTTGACAGACGCGTGCCATGACGCTTCTCCGTGTGAATCTCGTTTCAGGCGTGGTACCTAGAGCAAGTGAAACGCCGGTTGAGAGGCGGGAACACTTGGATGGGTACCCTTCGAAGGCCGGGCCGACCGGGCAACGGGGTCATTTCTGACGGTCCCATCGACCAGCAACATCCGAACCGTTTTCGGCAAAGACGTCGATTATAGACCGATTTCCGGTTTGTGCGCTCAAGTCCTTTCGGGGGTGTTTCGCGCATCGCACGGCGACGGCTCAGCCCACCGGGTTCTGCTCCAGGAAACGCTGCGCGTCGAGCGCTGCCATGCAACCCGTGCCCGCGCTGGTGATGGCCTGGCGGTAGACATGATCCTGCACGTCGCCGGCGGCGAACACGCCGGGCACGCTGGTCATGGTCGCAAAGCCGTTCAGACCGCTGCGCGTCACCAGGTAGCCGTCCTTCATTTCCAGCTGGCCTTCGAAGATGCCGGTGTTCGGCTGGTGGCCGATGGCGATGAAGCAGCCCTGCAGGGCGAGCTCGCGGGTGCCGCCGTCCTGGGTGTTCTTCAGGCGCACGCCGGTCACGCCCGAGGCGTCGCCCAGCACCTCGTCGAGGGTGTGCCAGAGGTGCAGCTCCATCTTGCCGGCCGCCACCTTCTCGGCCACCTTGTCGATCAGGATGGCCTCGGCGCGGAACTTGTCGCGGCGGTGGATCAGGTGCACCTTGCTCGCGATGTTGGAGAGGTAGAGCGCCTCCTCGACGGCAGTGTTGCCGCCGCCGACGACGCAGACTTCCTGGCCGCGGTAGAAAAACCCGTCGCAGGTCGCGCAGCCGCTGACGCCGCGGCCCATGAAGGCCTCCTCGGAGGGCAGCCCGATGTACTTGGCGCTGGCGCCGGTGGCGATCACCAGGGTGTCGCAGCTGTAGGTGCCGGCATCGCCCTGCAGCGTGAACGGCCGCTTGGAGAGGTCGACCCGGTTGACGTGGTCGAACACGATCTGCGTGTTGAAGCGCTCGGCGTGCTGCAGGAAGCGCTGCATCAGCTCGGGACCTTGCACCCCCATCACGTCGGCCGGCCAGTTGTCGACCTCCGTCGTGGTCATCAGCTGGCCGCCCTGGGCGATGCCGGTGACCAGCAGCGGCTTGAGGTTGGCTCGGGCGGCGTAGATGGCGGCGGTGTAGCCCGCGGGGCCTGAGCCCAGGATGAGGACTTGGGCGTGGGTGTGGGTCGTGCTCATGAGCGTTGGATGGAAGGTGGACGACAAAAAGATGCAGCGTGGAGTCTAGGGGCAAACCGGACGCGGGCGCGGCGGGGCGCGAAGTGTCCGCGCCGCGACACTTGATGGTGACATGGGGTTGACTCTCCCTGGCGTCAATCCCAGTAATGGCGACAATAGGCAAAATCTGGAAAGTGTTGAGTTTTCCACGCTTGCAGCCGATACCACTGAATCTCAAGGAGGAACTTCGATGGCGATGTTGTCCAATCTGGACCTGATACGGCGGGTGCCGTTGTTCTCGCTGCTCACCAACGAGCAGGCCTCCGCCATCGCCGACAGTGTGGTGAAGCGCCGTTTCCGGCGCGGCGAGATCGTCGTCGAGCATGGCAAGAAATCGAATGCGCTTTTCATCCTGCTGACCGGGCGCGCGCGCGTGCTGACCTCCGATTCGCGCGGCCGCGAGGTCATCCTGGCGGTCCTGCAGCCGGGGCACTATGTGGGCGAGATGAGCCTGATCGACAACGAACCGCATTCGGCCACGGTACGCGCCGAGGTGCAGACCGACATGCTCATCCTGGGCCGGGCCGAGTTCGCCCGCTGCCTGCCCGAGAACTCCAGCCTGTCCTACGCCATCATGCGCGGGCTGGTGCAACGCCTGCGCAGCGCCGATCGCCAGATCGAATCCCTGGCCCTGCTCGACGTCTATGGCCGGGTGGCGCGTTCGCTGCTCGACATGTCCGAAGAAGAGGGCGAGCACCGCATCATCCGCAACAAGGTCTCGCGCCAGGACCTGGCCAAGATCGTCGGCGCGTCGCGCGAGATGGTCAGCCGGGTCATGAAGGACCTGGAAGACCGCGGCATCGTCGAGACCCAGGAAAACGGCTCGGTCCTCATCAAGGAGCGCCTGACCGGCTGATGCTGACGGCTTGATACGCCCTGGGGCTTCCGGGCGCCGGGCCACATCGGCCACAATGCGCGGATGACTTTTCCGCTCGCATCGCTTCGAACCGAGGGCGGCACCGCCCCGCCAGCCGCCGGCGCTGGCCACGGCAAGACCCACAAGCGCGGCAGTGCCGCCGCAGCCATCGCCGCCGCGCCGGCGGCCCCGGCGCCCGAGGCCGGTTGGCGCACGCAAGTCGCCGTGCCGCTGGGCGCCGTGCTGTGGCTGCTCGTCGTGCTGGCGCTGGCCACGCACCACGCCGGCGACGCCGCATTCTCCACCTCCGGCACCGGCGCCGCCACGCTGAACAAGGTGGGGACGCTGGGCGCCTGGTTGTCCGATGTCGCCTATGTGCTGCTGGGCTATTCCGTCTGGTGGGTGCCGGCCATCGCCCTGCGCGCCTGGCTGAGCGGCCTGGCGCGCCTGATGCGGGGCCCGGCCCAGGCCGAGGCCGCGCCGGCGGCGCAGCCCCGCTGGTGGTTCTGGGCCGGCGTGCTGCTCTTGTTGTGCGCCAGCACCGCGCTCGAGTCCACCCGGCTCTACGGCTGGGAGCCGAAGGTGGCCGGCGGCCATGCCGGCGGCGTGTTCGGCTACCTGCTCGGCCCGCCCAGCCAGACCCTGCTCGGTTTCGTCGGCTCCGGCGTGTTGTGGATCTCCGCCCTGGTCGGCGGCCTGGCGCTCGCCTTCCGCTTCTCCTGGGCGCAGGTGGCCGAGCGCATCGGCGCCCAGGTCGATTCCCTGCGCGAGAAGCAGGTGTCGCGCATCGAACGCGCCGAGGACCACCGCCTGGGTGAGCAGGCGCTGCGCGAGCGCGAGCACCTGGTCGAGGTCGAGCACCAGCTGCACGAGGAGCACGCCCCCATCGTCATCGAGGCGCCGGTCATCGAGGTGCCGAAGTCCGAGCGGGTGGTGAAGGAGCGCCAGAAGCCGCTGTTCACCGAACTCACCGACACCCGCCTGCCGCAGGTCGACCTGCTCGACGCGGCACCCGGCCGGATGGAGACCGTCACGCCCGAGACGCTGGAGATGACCTCGCGGCTGATCGAGAAGAAGCTGAAGGATTTCGGTGTCGAGGTGCGGGTCGTGGCCGCCTCGCCGGGGCCGGTGATCACCCGCTACGAGATCGAACCCGCGACCGGCGTGAAGGGCTCGCAGATCGTCGGCCTGGCCAAGGACCTGGCGCGTTCCCTCAGCCTGGTGAGCATCCGCGTGGTCGAGGTGATCCCGGGCAAGAACTACATGGCGCTCGAGCTGCCGAACGCCCGGCGCCAGATGATCCGCCTGTCGGAGATCCTTGGCTCGGCGGTCTACAACGATGCCTCGTCGCAGCTCACCATGGGCCTGGGCAAGGACATCGTCGGCGCCCCCATCGTGGCCGACCTGGCCAAGATGCCGCACTGCCTGGTCGCCGGCACCACCGGTTCCGGCAAGTCGGTGGGCATCAACGCCATGATCCTCAGCCTGTTGTACAAGGCCGAGGCCCGCGACGTACGGCTCATCCTGATCGACCCGAAGATGCTAGAGATGAGTGTCTACGAGGGCATTCCGCACCTGCTGGCCCCGGTGGTCACCGACATGAAGCAGGCGTCCAATGCGCTCAACTGGTGCGTGGGCGAGATGGAGCGCCGCTACAAGCTGATGAGCAAGCTGGGCGTGCGCAACCTCGCCGGCTACAACAAGAAGATCGCCGAGGCCGTCGAGCGCGGCGAGACCCTGCCCAACCCGTTCAGCTTGACGCCCGAGCAGCCCGAGCCGCTCGAACGCCTGCCCTTCATCGTGGTGGTGATCGACGAGCTGGCCGACCTGATGATGGTGGTGGGCAAGAAGATCGAGGAGCTGATCGCCCGCCTGGCGCAGAAGGCGCGGGCGGCCGGCATCCACCTCATCCTGGCCACGCAGCGGCCCAGCGTCGACGTGATCACCGGCCTGATCAAGGCCAACATCCCCACCCGCCTGAGTTTCCAGGTCAGCAGCAAGATCGACAGCCGCACCATCCTCGACCAGATGGGGGCGGAGGCCTTGCTGGGCATGGGCGACATGCTCTACATGGCCTCGGGCACCGGGCTGCCGGTGCGCGTGCACGGCGCCTTCGTCAGCGACGAGGAGGTGCACCGGGTGGTGGAGTATCTCAAGCAGCAGGGTGAACCCAACTACATCGACGGCATCCTCGAGGGCGGGGTGCTCGAAGGCGGCCCCGACGGCGACATGCCGCCCGGCGAAGGCGGCGGCGAGGCCGACCCCATGTACGACCAGGCGGTCGGCGTCGTGCTGCAGCACCGCCGGGCCTCGATCTCGCTGGTGCAGCGCCACTTGCGCATCGGCTACAACCGGGCCGCCCGCCTGCTGGAACAAATGGAAAAATCGGGAATCGTAAGCAGCATGTCCACCAACGGCAACCGCGACATCGTGGTCCCCAAGCGGGATGAATGAGTCGCACGCCCCTCGCATGAACAAAACACTGAAGCTGGGCCTGGGCGCCCTGGTCCTGCTGGCCGCGGGCATGGCCCGCGCCGATGCCATCGACACCTTGCGCGAGTTCGTGCGCGACGCCAGGACGGGCAAGGCGCTCTTCGACCAGACCGTCACCTCGCCCGACGGGGCGAAGAGAAAGACCTCCAGCGGCAGCTTCGAGTTCTCCCGTCCCAACCGTTTTCGCTTCCTCTACACCAAGCCCTTCGAGCAGGCCATCGTCGCCGACGGGCAGAAGGTCTGGATCTACGACGCCGACCTGAACCAGGCCAGCTCGCGCAGGATGTCGCAGGCCATCGGCGCCACGCCGGCGGCCCTGCTGGCCGGCGGCAGCCTCGACAAGGACTTCGACCTGAAGGCCCTGCCCGACCGCGACGGCCTGTCCTGGGTGCAGGCCCTGCCGAAGGTCAAGGAGGGCGCGTTCGAGTCGATCCAGATCGGCTTCAAGGACAAGACCCTGGTGGCGGTGCACATCGTCGACAACTTCGGCCAGCGTTCGGCGCTGCGGTTCTCCGAGATGCAGACCAACACCGCGGTCGATCCGGAACACTTCCGCTTCACCGTGCCCAAGGGGGCCGAGGTGATCGAGCAGTGAGGCGGGCGCGACGATGAGCGGCCCGACGCTGCCCCGGGGCCGTGCGCGGCGGGCGGCCGTGCGCTGCTCCCGCCGCGGGGATGCCTCCCATGGCTGACCTGTTCGAGACCGAGCCTCCCGCCCCGCTGGCGGAGGCCTTGCGGCCGGCCAGCCTCGACGAGGTCATCGGCCAGTCCCATCTCCTCGGCGCCGGCAAGCCGCTGCGCCTGGCCTTCGAGTCGGGGCGGCCGCATTCGATGATCCTCTGGGGGCCGCCCGGGGTCGGCAAGACCACCCTCGCGCGCTTGACGGCGAGTGCCTTCGGCTACGAGTTCATCGCCTTGTCGGCGGTGTTCTCGGGGGTCAAGGACATCCGCGCGGCCATGGAGCATGCACAGCAGAACCTGTCGCTGGGCAAGAAGACCATTCTCTTCGTCGACGAGATCCACCGTTTCAACAAGAGCCAGCAGGACGGCCTGCTGCCCTTCGTCGAGTCGGGCCTGGTCACCTTCGTCGGGGCCACCACCGAGAACCCCTCGTTCGAGGTCAACTCGGCCTTGCTGTCGCGCGCCCAGGTGTATGTGCTGCAGGTGCTGAGCGACGACGAGCTGCGCCAGCTGATCGAGCGCGCGCGCACGCGGCAGCTGGCCCATCTGCAGTTCGACGCGGCCGCGCTCGATACCCTGGTCGGCTACGCCGACGGCGACGCGCGCCGCCTGCTGAACCTGCTGGAGCAGACCGATTCCGCGGCCCGGGCCTCCGGCATCGAACGCATAGACGCGGCCTTCCTGCACAACGCCCTCAGCCTCAACGCCCGCCGCTTCGACAAGGGGGGCGACAACTTCTACGACCAGATCTCGGCCCTGCACAAGTCGGTGCGGGGCTCCAGCCCGGACGCCGCCCTGTACTGGCTGTGCCGCATGCTCGACGGCGGGGCGGACGCCAAGTACCTGTCGCGGCGCATCGTGCGCATGGCCTGGGAAGACATCGGCCTGGCCGACCCGCGGGCCCTGCAGGTGGCCAACGATGCGGCCACCACCTACGAGCGGCTGGGCTCGCCCGAGGGCGAACTCGCGCTGGCGCAGGCGGTGATCTACCTGGCGGTCGCGCCCAAGAGCAATGCAGGCTACATGGCCTACAACCAGGCCCGGGCCTTCATCCGCAAGGACAAGTCGCGCGAGGTGCCGGTGCACCTGCGCAACGCGCCGACCAGGCTGATGAAGGAGCTGGGGCTCGGCAAGGCCTACCGCTACGCCCATGACGAACCCGAGGCCTATGCGGCCGGCGAGACCTACCTGCCCGAGGGCATGCCCGCGCCCGGCTGGTACCAGCCGGTGCCGCGCGGGCTGGAGGCGAAGATCGCCGACAAGCTCGCCCACCTGCGGCGGCTCGACGACGAGGCCGCGGCGGACTGATCGCGGCCCGCTCGCCTAGCGGGCCGAGGACAGGGCGCGAGCGATGCGGTGGCGCGCGACCCGGGTGCGCGGCACCGGCCCCTGGAACCAGCTGCGCACGTCCTCGTCCAGGCCGATGCCGTGCATGTAGTTGTACAAGGCTTTCTTCAGGGCCCGGCCCATCGCGTCGTGGTCGACCCCGGTGGGATCGATGAAGCCGATGTCGTTCTTGGCGAACGAGACCGGCGGCAGCTCCTGCAGCGTCACCCCGTAGGCGCCGGGGTCCTGGCCCACCGGCGAGTGCACGGTGCAGGCGAAGCGGTGGAAGAATCCCGACTGGATGCAGCCTTCGACGAACAGCTGGCGGACGTATTCGAGCGCATCCACCGTGTCCTGCACCGTCTGGGTCGGGAACCCGTACATCAGGTAGGCGTGGACCAGGATGCCGGCATCGGAGAACGCCCGCGTCACCCGTGCCACCTGCTCCACCGACACGCCTTTTTTCATCAGGTCGAGCAGCCGGTCGGAGGCGACCTCCAGCCCGCCGGAGATCGCGATGCAGCCGCTGTCGGCCAGTTGCTGGCACAGCTCGGGGCTGAAGGTCTTCTCGAAGCGGATGTTGCCCCACCACGAGATCGACACCTGGCGCCGCTGCAGTTCGGCGGCCAGCGCCTTCAAGGCCTTGGGTGGGGCGGCTTCGTCGACGAAGTGGAAACCGGTCTGCCCGGTCTCCTGCACGATGCTTTCGATGCGGTCGACCAGCGTGGCGGCCGAGGCGCCGTCGTAGCGCGAGATGTAGTCGAGGCTGACATCGCAGAAGCTGCATTTCTTCCAGTAGCAGCCATGCGCCACGGTGAGCTTGTTCCAGCGCCCGTCGGACCACAGCCGGTGCATGGGGTTGAGCATGTCCAGCAGCGACAGGTACTTGTCGAGCGGCAGGCCGTCCCAGGTGGGGGTGCCGACCTCGGCGAAGGCGATGTCGGGCTCGACCAGGTTGACGTAGCGCACCTCCCGCGAGCCGGCCGGGCGCAGGAAGGTGCGCACCAGGCGGCTCTGCGAGCGCTTGCCCGCCAGGTGCTCCAGCAGGGCCAGCAGCGGGCGCTCGCCGGCGTCCAGGGTGACGTAGTCGAAGTGGTCGAAGACCCGGGGTTCGCTCAGCTCGCGCAGCTCGGTGTTGACGAACCCTCCGCCGAGCGCGGTGACGATGCCCGGGTGCTGCGACTTGATCGCCTGGGCGATGCGGAAGGCCGCGTACACCGCGCCGGGGAAGGGCACCGACACCAGCACCAGGTCCGGCTGGTGGCGCGCGATGGCCGCCAGGGTCAGGTCGCGCAGCGTGCGGTCGACCAGGTTGAGCGGCGCCTGCAGCGCCTCGGCCAGCGGCTCGAAGGTGGGCTGGCTCTGCGCCAGCGACTCGGCGTAGCGGACGAACTCGAAGCGCGGATCGACGGCGTCGCGCAGCACGTCGGAGATGTCGTTCAGGTACAGCGTGGCCAGGTGGCGGGCGCGGTCCTGCATGCCGAGGGCGCCGAAGGCCCAGGCCAGCGGGTCGCCGCCATCGTCGTCGACATAGACGTCGAGCGAACGGAAGCGTTGCCCCTCGGGCAGGAAAGAGCGGCTGCAGATGCGGTGGCCGAGGGTCGGGTCGCGGCCTTGCAGGAAAGCCAGTGCCAGGCCGATGGTCGCCAGGTAGCGGTCGAACCGTTCGACGAAGCCCTGCACCTGCGCCGACCGCCGGTCGGTCGGACCGGCGTCTATGCACTCGCGCACGGCTCGCAGGCCGTCGGCCGAGAACAGCTCGAGCACCAGGGCCAGCGCCAAGTCCTCCTGCACCGCATCGACGCCGCGCGAGCGCAGGAAACCCGTCAGGTAGGCGGTGGAGGGGTACGGGGTGTTGAGCTGCGTCATCGGCGGGATGACGGACAGGACGCGGATCGGCTTGGCGGACATGGTGGTGCAGCGGGGGGCCCGGGGGCGGGGATGCACGGCGCGGCGGCTCGCCCGCGTCGCGCTGCGACTTTACCTGTTCAGTGCCGTGCCGGCGGGCAGCCGTGGCCCGGATCGAGGAAAGTGGCCGACGGTCCCGGCGAGGCCGTCAAAAACTGCGCACACGGGCACCAGTCCCCGGTTCGAGGGAGGCGCACGGCGAGGTATGGGCGTAGAGTGGGGGCATGCCGACGAGCGGTCCCTCGTCCCACCGGTCAACGGCCGCCTGCCCGCCCCCGTTGGACACACACCCCGGCCCGGCGGCTCACTGCCCGAGCAAACCCTTGAACATGTTGCCCACGCCTTCGACGACCCCGCCGACGCTCACGCCGAGCGACTCGGCCAGTCCGGCCGCGGCGCGCAGTGCCAGGGCTTCGTTGAGCGAGAATTTCGGGTCGTCGAGCCGGCCGTCCAGCGTGAACTTCAGGTCGATGCGGCCGTTGCGGCTCAGGCTGGCGATCACCAGCTGCCTGGGCACGCCGACAAAGGTGCCGAGCAGCCCGCCACCGCTGCCCAGCTCCAGGTCGGTGAGGGTGAGTTGGCCCGGGGCGTGCAGGCGGTTCCTGGCCACGGTGGCGTCGAGCTGCAGGTCGAGCGAGCCGCGCCGCACGCCGGCTTCGTTCACTTTCAGCAGGTACGGCTCCAGGCTGATGAGGTCCACGCCTTGCAGCCGGGCGCTCAGCTGGGCATCGCGGGTGGACGGTGTCACCTGGCCCGAGATGTCGATGCTGCCGTCGCGTTTCGGCCCCTTGAACACGCCGTGCAGCTCGATGCGCACCGGGCGGTCGAGTGCGGGCAGCGAGAGGTCCTCGAGCTCGGTGCGCAGCTCGGCGATGCGCATGCGGTGGGCGGGCTGGCGCACGCTGGCATCGAAGAACTCCACGCTGGCGCCGGTCAGCAGCACCCGGCCGATGCGCACCTGCGGCGCCGCCGTGGCCGAGGCCTCCTTCTCCTGCGCCGGCCGGCCCTCGAGCAGTGCGGGCACCACCCGCAGCCTGCCGTCGCGTGTGCGCAGCACCGAGACGTACGCCTCCTCGATGGTCACGCTGCGTACCCGCCAGACGCTGCCGAACACGCTGGACAGTTCCGGCACCACCTTCACCCGGGCCGCGCGCAGTTCGTCCGCCGCCGGCCAGCCCTTGGGCGCGGCGCGCAGCCTCAGCTCGCGCAGCTCGATGCCGCTCCAGGTGACGTCCAGCGCGCCGACGCTGGCGCGCGGCCCGAGCGCCTGCTCGATGCCGCTGCGCAGCTGCCGCACCGCGACCTGGAAAAGCAGGGCGCCCGCCGCCACCAGGACGGCCAGCACCCCCGCCACCACCCACCACCGAGATTTCGTCTTCATCTTGGGATGGATTGTCCCGTAGGGGCCGCGCCCGGGGCGCGCCCAAGCCGGCCCGGGCCGCCATGGCTCTTTCCCTGTCGGACCCGAGAGGCTGGCACGATGCTCGCTTCCAGAGCCCGTAGTGACGGTTTACTCCGAAATCCCGAGAAATCCGTCCAAATAGGTCTGTTTCCTGTATCTGGAGCTCACATGACTGACAAACAACGTCATCGTATCCGCCCGGTTCCCCATGGATCGCTGCCCAATTGGGTCCTGGTGGTCCTGGTGACCTGCGCGATCGCGGTCGCCGGCCTGGCACGCACGATCATTCAGTGAACGACCCCGGTGGGGCGTCGCGAGGTGAAAGGCCGCGCTGTCCGGCGGCGCACGGGCCGTGGGCAGGTGTGCCCGGCTCGCCGGCGCGGGACTCGCGCTGCCTCGGCCCTTTCCCACTCGGCAGAGCGGGGGATCGCCATGAGCTCGTCTTTCCCCTCTCGCCCGGCCGGAGCGCTCGCCGCAGGCCCCGATCAGGGGGCCGGGCTGGCAAGGGGCTTGCCCTTGTCCACCACATAGACCCCCACCAGCCGGATGGGCTGCCCGCTTTCGTTGGAGGCGTCGTGCACCACGCCGGCGGGGATCACGAATGATTCGCCTGCTTTCACCGTGCGCGCGGGTTGGCCGTCGACCAGCAGCTGCACCTCCCCTTCGAGCACATAGCTGATCTCGTCGCCGGGATGGGTGTGGCGTCCGGCCTTGGCGCCCGGCGCCAGTTCGATGCGGGCCACCACGGCCTCGCGGCCCGGCACCGAGACATCGGCGCGGCCCACCAGCGTCCTTTGCAGGCCCGGGTTCTGCGCGAACAGCATGCCCGTGGCGGCCAGCAGGCCGAGCGTGGCGCAGGTGGCGCGCACAGGTGTGAGAAATTTCATGGAAACCTCCTCGATTTGATGTGGCGCGAGCGTGCCCCGGGTGGCGGCCAGCGTCAATCGGGGTGTCCGAGCCAGCGCGAGGAGTCGCTGCGGCGGCGCTTCAGCCAGACGATCCCCAGCCCGAGCGCCAGCAGCAGGCAGGTGGACGGCTCGGGCGCGAACGCGTCGTCGACGGGGCCGGGCGGCCTGGCCGAGGTCTGCGGGCCGGCCCTCGAGTAGGCCACGGCGGAGAGGAACGCGGCGTCGACGCGTGCCGTCGCGGCGAGGGAGGGGTCGAACTCCGTCTTCTGCCGGTCGAGGAGGGGCATGGCCAGGCCCGGGTACTGGCCGGCGGCGGCGGGGTGGCCGCCGTGGGCGCCGCGCGGGCCGGGCCTGCCCCCGAGGTGGCCGACGGGACGGTCTTGCCGCACACTGGCCGTGCCGGGGCGCGCGATGCCGGGCTGCGGCCCGGACAGCCAGGCCGGGTGGGCGTCGGGGGACTCGGCCGGTACCGCAGCGTCCTGGGCACCGACCGCCTGTGTGCCGGCACAGGTCAGCAGCGCCGACAGGTACAGCCACGGGCGGAAAGTCTTCATGGACACTCCTCGACGGACCCGGGCCGCGCACCAGGTGCCAGCCTCGGGCAGGGAGGAGTCACTGTGCGCCAGCTGTTTCGGGCGACCTATCCCTAGCTTGGTGCGCCCTGCATAGGGCACGTGGTTTGCCCTTTGCGCGTGCCTCGGTCGCTCAGGCGCCGATGAGCGGCTTCAGGGCACCCACCAGTAGCGCACCACATGGAAGAACATCGGCGCGGCGAAGACCACCGAGTCGACTCGGTCCAGCATGCCGCCGTGGCCGTCGATCATCGTGCCCCAGTCCTTCACGCCCCGGTCTCGCTTGATGGCCGACATGACCAGGCCGCCGAGGAAACCCATCAGGCACACGGCCAGCGACACCAGGGCCGACTGCCAGGGCGTGAACGGGGTGATCCAGTAGAGCGCGGCACCGAGCAGCGTGGCCGAAGCGATGCCGCCCACCAGGCCTTCCACCGTCTTGGATGGCGACAGGCCGGAGGCGATCGGGCGCTTGCCGAGCAGCTTGTCCCACACGTACTGCAGCACGTCGCTGCCTTGCACCACGGCGATCAGGTAGGCGATCAGCAGCAGGTGGCGGCCCTCGTAGCCGGGGATGTTCAGCGTGAGCAGGGCCGGCAGGTGCGACAGGCAGAAGACGCAGATCATCAATCCCCACTGCAGCTTGGCCGTGCGCTCCAGGAAGCGGTTGGTGTCGCCCACCAGGCTGGCCAGGATGGGCAGCACCAGGAACACATGCACGGGGATGAAGATCGAGTACAGCCCGTACCAGTCGATCCAGATCAGGTAGTACTGCAGGGGCAGGGCGACGTAGAACATCAGCGCCATCGCCATGTGGTCGGCCGCGCGGGTGTAGGTCAGCGTGACGTATTCGCGCAGCGCGGCGAAGGACATGAAGCAGAACAGCAGGATCACCCCGGTCTTGCCGAACACGAATGCCAGGCTGACCAGCAGCACCATCACCCACCAGGCCTTGATGCGGCTGTTCAGGTTGTCGATGACGCCATGGGCTTCACCGCGCGCGACCCGCCATTTCAGCAGGCCGCCGACGATCGAGGCGAACAGCAGCACCCCCAGCACGGCATAGAACAGCAGCTGGGTGGTCTGCTGGAACGGGACGTCTTTCATCATGATTCAATGCTCTCAGGCGGACGCAGGGCCAGCACCGCCGCTTCGGCGCGGCGCAGGAAGGCGTCTTTCTCTTCGTTCGGGTCGAGCACCATCGGGGCGCCGTAGCTCACGCTGCAGACCATCGGCACCGGCAGCCACTGCCCCTTCGGGATCACGCGCCGGATGTTGTCGATCCAGACCGGCACCAGCTCCACTTGCGGGCAGCGCCGGCTCAGGTGGAACAGCCCGCTCTTGAAGGGCAGCAACGGGGTCTCGCCCATGTTGCGGGTGCCTTCGGGAAAGATGATCAGCGATTCGCCGCGGCGCAGCGCCTCGGCCATGTCCTCCACCGGCGACGGGCTGCCGGGCGCGGGCTTGCGGTCGATCAGCAAGGCGTTGAAGACCTGGCTGCCGATGAAGCGGCGCAGCGCCGAGGCCGACCAGTAGTCCTGGCCGGCCACCGGCCGGGTGGCGCGGCGCAGCGGGCCGGGCAGGGTGGTCCAGATGAGGACGAAGTCACCGTGGCTGCCGTGGTTGGCGAAATAGACCCGCTGCTGCGAGGCTTGGGGCAGCGAGCCGCGCCACAGCGGGCGCACCCCGGTGAGGGCTCGGGCGATGAACTTGATCAGTTCGCCCACGGCCATGCCGGGCAGGCGTCGTATCAGGCCGGTCAATGAAGACATGTTTCTCCTGGGAGTTGAAGCATGAGGGGGCTTGGTCGCGCCATCATGGCCGGCTCCACCCGATGGCCGATGGCAGCGGTCCTGTACAGGCTGTCCACGAAAGGAAACAGCGGCTGCCGTGATCGTGGCTCGAGCTGATGGATCGAAAGCGACATCGCTGTGGGGTTGGGTACCTGCGTCATGTTCGCGTCATGTTGCCTGGCGAGCATGGCACCGGCCCGGGGGGCTTCGGACTGCTGGGGTGGGCGCAAGGATAGCGGGTTTCCACGCGGAAAATTTCGCCCCTAAGAGGGGTACAAAGCTCTCCGCTCGTCGAAGAGATGCCGGTGCAGTTGGGGAGGGCGAAAGCTGAGTTCGGCCACTAGAATCCGCCGACAACGCAGCGCCCGGACCTGGCCGCGTTTTTGCTAAGCCAGTACGGAGTCCGTTGACCTGGGCTTTTGGTCTGGACCATTTCCCAGGAGAGCTGTTCCGATGGATACCTTCATTCAGCAGATCATCAACGGACTGGTGCAGGGCAGCGTGTATGCGCTCATCGCGCTCGGCTACACGATGGTCTACGGCGTCATCAACCTGATCAACTTCGCCCACGGCGATGTGCTGATGGTGGGAGCCCTCACCAGCTGGACGGTGGTGGGCCTGCTGTTCGGCCTGGGCTGGCCGGGCTGGCTGCTGCTGCTCATCTCGCTGGGGGCCGCGGTGCTGGTGTGCGTGCTGCTCAACTTCCTGATCGAGAAGATCGCCTATCGGCCGCTGCGCAATGCACCGCGCCTGGCCCCGCTGATCACCGCCATGGGCGTGTCGCTGCTGCTGCAGACACTGGCCATGATCCTCTGGAAGCCCAACCCCAAGCCGTTTCCCATCCTGCTGCCGACCGAGTTGTTCCACATCGGCGGGGCGGTGATCAACACGGTGCAGATCCTGATCCTGGTCATCACCGTGATCACGCTCGGCGGCTTGATGCTGCTGGTCAACCGCACCAAGCTCGGTCGCGCCATGCGCGCCACCGCCGAGAACCCGAAGGCGGCCGCGTTGATGGGCGTGAACCCCGACACCGTGATCTCGGCCACCTTCATCATCGGCGCGGCGCTGGCCGCGCTGGCCGGCGTGATGTACGCGGCCAACTTCGGCACCGTGCAGCACACCATGGGTTTCCTGCCCGGCCTGAAGGCGTTCACCGCCGCGGTGTTCGGCGGCATCGGCAACCTGCCCGGTGCCATGCTGGGCGGCGTGCTGCTGGGCCTGATCGAGACCATGGCGGCCGGCTATGGCGAGATGTTGACCGGTGGGGTGCTCAGCAGCGACTACAAGGACATCTTCGCCTTCATCGTGCTGATCCTGGTGCTGACCTTGCGGCCTCAGGGTTTGTTGGGCGAGCGCGTAGCCGATCGCGCTTGAAATTGGGCCCCCCACGTCGCTTTCGCTCCTGCCCCCCCGAGGGGGGCGCCTCCCATCGGGCCGGGAGACCCGTCCTTTGGGAGTTGCTTGATGGGCACTTCGCTTCGCTTGTGCTGGGCTCGCTGCGCATTGCATCCGTGCGACTGCTCAGGCGAGGTGTACGGCACTACGCTTCGCTCGTGCTTTGCTCGTTGGTTGTCGGCGTGCGTTCGTGGCCTTCGGGCCGCGGGGCTCGGTGTTGAAACATTCGGGCGCTTGGCGCTTCTAGGGTCTTTGACATGACACGTTCTCATTTGCTGAGTGCCAACAAGCCGGGTGTGCTGGCGGTGTTGGGCGGGGTGCTGCTGCTGTTGCCTTTCGTGTTGCAGCCGCTGGGGGATGGGCCGGTGCGTATCCTGGACAGTGCCCTGCTGTACGTGATGCTGGCCCTGGGCCTGAACATCGTGGTGGGTTATGCCGGGCTGCTCGATCTGGGCTACGTGGCTTTCTATGCCGCCGGGGCCTATTTGTTCGGCTTGTTGGCTTCGCCTCATCTGTTGTCGGTCTTTCCGGCGCTGAAGACGGTGTTCCCCGATGGCCTGCATATCTCCTTGTGGCTGGCACTTCCGCTGGGAGCCTTGCTGGCCGGGACCTTCGGCGTGTTGCTGGGGGCGCCGACGCTGAAGCTGCGGGGCGACTATCTCGCCATCGTCACGCTCGGTTTCGGGGAGATCATCCGCGAGCTGTTGACCAACCTGAACAAGCCCGTCAACCTGACGAATGGGGCGCAGGGCCTGGCCAACATCGATTCGGCACGGGTGTGGGGGATCGATCTCAACAAGTCGCACGATCTGTTCGGGCTCACCCTCACCGGGGTCTCGCAGTACTACTACCTGTTCCTCTCGGTGGTGGTGGCGAGCGTGTTCATCTGCTACCGGATCGAGCGTTCGCGCATCGGGCGCGCCTGGATGGCCATCCGCGAGGACGAGATCGCCGCCAAGGCCATGGGCATCAACACGCGCAACATGAAGCTGCTGGCCTTCGGCATGGGGGCGACCTTCGGCGGGGTCTCGGGGGTGATGTTCGCCACCTTCCAGCGCTTCGTGTCGCCCGAGTCCTTCACGCTGGGCGAGTCGGTGCTGATCGTCGCCATGGTGGTGCTGGGCGGCATGGGCCACATCCCGGGGGTGATCCTCGGCGCGCTGCTGCTGGCCGCCTTGCCCGAGACGCTGCGCTACATCGCCGGCCCGCTGCAGGAGTTGACCGGCGGGCGCGTCAATTCCTCCACCCTGCGCCAGCTGTTGATCGCGCTGGCCATGATCGGCGTGATGCTTGCCCGGCCGAAAGGCCTGTGGCCGCCGCCCGAGCACGGCAAGACCGTCCCGCCGCCGAAAGGGCCCGCCGCATGAGCCACCTCCTGGATGTGAGCGGCGTCTCCAAGCGCTTCGGCGGGCTGCAGGCCTTGTCGGATGTCAGCCTGCGCATCGCACCCGGCTCGGTGTATGGCCTGATCGGCCCCAACGGGGCCGGCAAGACGACCTTCTTCAACGTGCTCACCGGCTTGTACAGCCCCGATTCCGGCCGTTTCCTGCTGGGCGGCAAGGCCTATCGGCCGACCGCGGTGCATGAGGTCGCGCGGGCGGGCATCGCCCGCACCTTCCAGAACATCCGGCTGTTCGCCGACATGAGCGCACTCGAGAACGTGATGGTCGGCCGCCATGTGCGCACCCGGTCGGGGCTGCTGGGAGCCATCTTCCGCACCCCCGGCTTCAAGGCGGAAGAGGCCGCCATCGTCGGGCGCGCGCGGCAGTTGCTCGACTATGTCGGCATCGCCCACCTGGCCGACTACAAGGCGCGCACGCTGAGCTACGGCGACCAGCGCCGCCTGGAGATCGCCCGCGCGCTCGCCACCGACCCGCAGCTGCTGGCGCTGGACGAACCCGCCGCCGGCATGAATGCCACCGAGAAGCTGGTGCTGCGCGAGCTGATCGATACCATCCGCAAGGACGGCCGGACCATCCTGCTGATCGAACACGACGTCAAGCTCGTGATGGGGCTGTGCGACCGGGTCACCGTGCTCGACCACGGCAAGCAGATCGCCGAAGGCACCCCGGCCGAGGTGCAGCGCAGTCCCGCGGTGATCGAGGCCTACCTCGGCGCCGCCCACAAGGTGGTGGCACCATGAACAGCGTGAGTGATGGCATGCAGGCAGCCTTGTTGAAAGTCGACGAGCTGAGGGTCTCCTACGGTGGCATCCAGGCCGTCAAGGGCATCAGCTTCGAGGTGCGTCCGGGCGAGGTGGTCAGCCTGATCGGCGCCAACGGGGCCGGCAAGAGCACGACGCTCAAGGCCATCACCGGCCTGGAGCCGGTGGCGTCGGGCCAGGTCGCCTACGGCGGCCGCCAGGTCAGCGGGCAGGGCGCCTGGGACCTGGTCAAGCAGGGACTGGTGATGGTGCCCGAAGGCCGCGGCACCTTCACCCGCATGAGCATCGAGGAGAACCTGCTGATGGGCGCGTTCTCCCGCCGCGACAAGGAGGTCGATGCCGATCTCGCCAAGGTCTTCGACCTGTTCCCCCGGCTCAAGGAGCGCCGCGCCCAGTTGGCCGGCAACCTGTCGGGCGGCGAACAGCAGATGCTCGCCATCGGCCGCGCCCTGCTGGCGCGGCCCAGGCTGTTGCTGCTCGACGAGCCTTCGATGGGACTGGCCCCGCTGATGGTCGACAAGATCTTCGAGGTGGTGGCCGGCATCGCCTCGCAGGGCGTGACCATCCTGCTGGTCGAGCAAAACGCCAGCCGTGCCCTCGAACTGGCCCACCGCGGCTATGTGATGGAGTCGGGCCTGATCACCATGCAGGGGCCGGCCTCGGTGCTGCTGGACGATCCGAAGGTGCGGGCGGCCTACCTGGGCGAGTGAGCCCTGCGGCGCGATGGCCCGCGGGAAGTGGACACCGTGGCATGATCGTCGCGTCGTCCGCATGCCGCATGGCCACGGCTCCATGAACCAGTCCCCCGTCTCCTCTCCCCGGTCCGGGGCCGCCCCGGACGATCCGCTGCGGCGCCTCGTCGCCGGGCGGATGGGGCGCCCCGCCTCGGAATTCCTGGCCCTGGCCGAAGAAGAGGCGCTCCGGGAACTGGCCCGCTTCCCTTTTTGCGCCGGCCTGGTCGAACGGCTGCGGCAGGCCTTCGCGGCCGAATTCGAGCATCGCGGCTTCTACCGCTGGCGCTTGGCGCCGCAGGACATCCACCTCGCCTGGGGGCTGGCCCGGCCGGTCGCCCTCCAGGTCGATCCGGACTGCGAAGTCCTTTGTGCCTGCGGCCGGGAATTCGGCAGCTGGCCGCCGCGCGAGGATGCGGAGGCTTGTCTCATCGACCACCTGGTGCCTTCGTCCTGGCGGCGGGGGGCCGTGTTGGAGGAGGGGCGGATTTCCGATGAGCGATGAGCGGAACATGCCGGCCGAGCTCGAGGGCATGGCCGGGTTGCTGATGTCGATCGAACGGGCCGTGGCCGAGCTGGTGTCGGCGGAAAGGCAATGGTTCCGTCTCGTCGAGCCCGGGCTCGACCGGATCGACATGCCCGAAGCCGCGCCTCTCGAAGACCTGCTGCAGGCCGTCACCCATGAGACGGCGGGCACGCTGCAGTTGGCCCTGCAGGACATCAGGGGCCTGTTGGGCAGGATGGCGCTGCGCTCGAAGTACCGGGTGTTCGACACCGGGCGGTTCGACCGGATCGTGGCCGAGGGGTGGTCCACGGGGCTGGTGCGGGAGCTGAGGCAGGAGCATCCCGACAAGACGCTGTCCGAGTTGTCGGAGCTGGTCAAGGCACTGTGCACCGAGTGGGGTCGCCTGCCCAGGGTGGTCTACCAGGCGAAGCCAGCGGTTCCCCGGTAGAGTGCCGGCCTGGTGGCGTGCCGCGGGCGTGTCGTTTTCCTGCAGAGGGCCCATGAACGTCCTGGATTTCCAACTCGTCGATGTCGATGTCGAGGGCCTGCCCGCCGGCAGTCCGCCTCGTCGCATGGCGGTCTGGGAATTCATGGTGGACGGCGTCGCGCTGGCTGCGCATCTGAGGCTCAGGCGTGGCGAACTCGCCTGGATCAACTCGTCGCTCGACCTGCCCGACGAGGCCGGCCTGCTCCGCTACACCGAGGAACTCCTCGGCCTGGCGCCGGCCTCGAACCAGTTCGGCAGTGGCCGGGTGGTGCTGTACGGCTGCCACTGCGGCTGCGACTACTGCGGCGTGGTGTCGGCCCGGGTGCGACGCGGGCGGGACCTGCTGTTCTGGTCGGAGCTGGGACCCGAGGACGATGAGGGCACGGTGGGCGGGCTCGAATTCTCCTTCTCGATACCGGCCTGCGAAGCGGCCGTCCTGAGGTTCCGGCGCGAGCAGCTCGCGCGCCGTGCCGGCTAGGCCCGGGGCCTCATTCCTGCTGCCCGGGCCTGCCGCCCAGGGGATGTACATGGGAACCCGGCGTGCGCGTCCGAAGCCATTCGTCGACCTGGGGCAACAAGGCCACGATGCGGGCGGCGAGGCGCTCGTAGCGCTCCAGGTCCTCGCCGAATCCGGCAAAGCCGAACCAGCGGTGCGCCGGTCCCGGGGGATCCTGCGGACCGGGTTGGAGGCGCGCCCGCTGCAAGGGACCGATGTGCGCCACCTGCAGTTCGGCCTCCGGCACCACCTCGCCCCAGCTGGTGTGCAAGGGCCCTCGCGCGCAGCTCGCGAATTCGAGGATGAAGCCGCCGCCGTATTTCCAGTACTGGATGTCCAGCAGGTCCAGCCTGTCGCCGTCCGCGCGCTGGAAGGCCGAAGTCCGGCCGGTGAAGCCCAGGCGCTGCAGTTCGGGCAGCAGCGAGCGCCTGAGGGCCTTGCGGAACAGGTCGCCTTCTCGGGACATGGGTCAGTGCTTGTCCGCCTCGCTGGTGAACGAGTCGGCGAAGAACTCCTCCTCGGGCAGGCCAGCCCGGGCCACGAAGTCGCGCTGGGCCGACTCGACCATGATGGGCGCGCCGCAGGCGTAGACCTGGTGGCCGGACAGGTCGGGCAGGTCGGCCATCACCGCCAGGTGGACCAGGCCGGTGCGGCCCTGCCAGGCGTCGGACGGACGCGCGTCGCTCAGCACCGGCACGTAGTGGAGGTTGGGCATGTCGCGCGCCATCTCGGTCGCCCAGTCGTGCGCATACAGGTCGGCCCTGCCGCGGCAGCCCCAGTACAGCGCCACCGGCCGCGTGCTGCCCTTGAAACGCAGGTGCTCGATGATGGCCTTGATGGGGGCGAAGCCGGTGCCGCTGGCCAGCAAGACCACCGGCTTGGCGCTGTCCTCGCGCAGGAAGAAGCTGCCGAAGGGGCCTTCCAGGCGGAGGATCTCCTTGACCTTCATCGCGCCGAACACATGGTCGGTGAACTTGCCGCCGGGCATGTGGCGGATGTGCAGCTCGATGCCGGGCTGCGTGTCCTGGCGGTGCGGGGCCGTGGCCATGCTGTAGCTGCGCCGGCTGCCGTCGGGCAGGATGAACTCGATGTACTGGCCGGCGTGGTAGGCCAGCTTGTCGTTCGCCGGCAGCTGCAGCTGCAGCACCGCCACGTCGGGGGCGGGCTTGTCGATGCGGCTCACCCGGCAAGGCATCTTGCGCACCGGGAATTCGCCCGCGCCCGGCACCGTGCGCGCCTCGAGCACGATGTCGGTCTGCGGCGCGGCGCAGCAGGTCAGGGCGAGGCCCTGGTCCTCCTCCTCGGTGCTCAGGGCCTTGGCCTGGTGGGCGCCGTGGATGACCCGGCCCTCGACCAGCTTGCACTTGCACGAGCCGCAGGCGCCGTCCTTGCAGCCGTAGGGCAGGCCCACGCCCTGGCGAATGGCGGCGGCGAGGATGGGCTCGTCGCGGTCGACCGAAAAACTCACCCCGCTGGGCAGGACGGTGACGGTGAAGGTCATGGGGTAATCTCGTTCAGGAAACACATCCGACAAGCCCCAATTCTGCCCGCGATCCGGTTTTTGCCATGCACGACATTCCCACCCGCTTCAAACGTCCCTGCCTGTTGATCGTCGGCTGCGGCGACATCGGCCTGCGCGTGGCGCGCCTGCTGCGCGGGCGCTGGCGGCTGCTGGGCCTGACCTCCAGCCCCGGGCGGGCGGGCGAGCTGCGTGCCGCCGGCGTGTTGCCCCTGGTCGGCGACCTCGACGCCCCCGCGACCCTGGCGCGCCTGGCCGGCCTGGCGGACGCCGTGCTGCACCTGGCGCCGCCGGCCCGCGAGGGGGCGCTGGACCAGCGCACCCGCCGCCTGCTGCAGGCCCTGGCCCGGGGCGGGCGGCTGAGCCGCATCGTCTACGGCAGCACCAGCGGGGTCTATGGCGACGCCCGGGGCGCGCTGTTCGACGAGACCCGCCCGGTGCGCCCGGCCACCGACCGCGCGCGCCGGCGGGTCGACGCCGAGGCGCGCCTGCGCTGGTTCGGGCGAGCCTTCGGGGTGCGGGTGAGCCTGTTGCGCATTCCCGGCATCTATGCCGCCGACCGGCCGGGCGGCCATCCGCGAGAGCGCCTCGCGCGCGGCACGCCCGTGCTGTGCGCGCAGGACGACGTCTTCACCAACCACATCCATGCCGACGACCTGGCGCGCGCCTGCGTGGCCGCGCTGCACCGGGGCTGGCCGCAGCGGGTGGTGCACGCCAGCGACGACACCGAGCTGAAGATGGCGGACTATTTCGACCTGGCCGCCGACCTGTGCGGGATGCCGCGCCCGCCGCGCATCAGCCGTGCCGAGGCGCAGCTGCGCCTGTCGGAGATGCAGCTGTCCTTCATGGGCGAATCGAGGCGCCTGAGCAACCGGCGCCTCACGCACGAACTGGGCCTGCGCCTGCGCTACCCGACGGTGCGGACCGGCCTGCTGGCCTGACGGCACCGCGACACCGGGCCCTGCGCTCAGCGCCGCCGGCCGAAGGGCAGGCGGCCGCGCCAGTACAGCAGCATCAGCCAGGCGCCGAGCATGCCGCCGAGGTGGGCGAAGTGGGCGACCCCGGAGCGCGAGCTGAAGACGCCGAGCAACAGCTCGATGGCGCCGAACACGAAGACCTGGGTGCGGGCCGTCATCTGCACCGGCGGGATGATCATGGTGACGATGCGGTGCGGGAAGATCATGCCGTAGCCCAGCAGCAGGCCGAACACCCCGCCCGAGGCGCCCACCACGGGCGCCGGCGAACCGCTCAGCAGGGCGATGACCAGGTGCGCGGCCGCGCCGGTCACGATGCTGGCGGCGTAGAACTGGATGTATCGCTTCGGGCCCCACAAGCGTTCGAGTTCGGAGCCGAACATCCACAGCGCCAGCATGTTGAAGAACAAGTGGCCGAAGTCGCCGTGCAGGAACGCGTAGGTGATGGGCTGCCACGGCATGAAACCGTACTGCAGCGGCCACAGCGCCAGGGGCGCCACCAGATTGCCGGACAGGTAGGTGAGGCACAGCATGCCGACGTTGATCAGCATCAGGGCCTGCGTGATGGGAGAAAGCGGGGGCATGCGGTCGTCCGTCTCGTGAAGTAGCGCAAGCGTACCTGTTTTACGAGGCATGGCCGTGGTGTCGGGTCTCTCGGCGGCTCGTCCCCCGCGCGGGCGGACCGGACGGCTGCCGACTTCCGCGCACGGATTCCCCACGGGGTTCGCAGCTGTGGCAAAATAGCGGGCTCTACGAGCAACCGGCCTCGGTGGCGAAATCGGTAGACGCGCGGGACTCAAAATCCCGTTCCGCAAGGAGTGTCGGTTCGATTCCGACCCGAGGCACCAGTCGACCGTCCCAAGACGTGTCAGATGGCATCAAGAACCCGCACCCTTCCTGGCGTAGCGGGTTTTTTGTTGTCCCGGCCAGTCCCACTTCGTACCATGACATACCGCCAAAGATGACGGTAGCTCGTATCTTTCCACTGCCGAATCAACAGTTGAGAATGTAGCTGTTGACCAGGCCGGCCGGGAAGACACCGACAAGACTTCGGGGCAGAGGTAACTTGGACCCCGTGGGTCAGATGGGTGCTCCCGACCGTTTCTTCGCTCAACAAGACCGAACGGTAACTTGGGCTGGAGGCAGTTGCTCGCCAAGCCCGCATACGAGGAAGGTCCGATGCGATGAATGACGGTGATGAGCGCTGGGTCGGGATCGACGTATCGAAGAGCAAGCTGGACGTGGCCTTGCTGGATTCGCGTGGCAAGGTCAAAAGCCACGTCTTCCCGAACGACCCGAAAGGGCATGCAGCGCTGGTGGCCTGGGTGGTTGAGCGAACCGGTCCATCGCAGATATGCGCATGCATGGAAGCGACAGGTCCCTACAGCGAGACACTTGCCACCACACTGGCCGATGCGAACTGGCACGTGAGCGTGGTGAATCCAGCTCGAACCAAGGGGTTTGCGCAGGGGGAGTTGATCCGGAACAAGACCGATCAGGTCGACGCTGCGTTGCTGGCCCGCTTCGGCCTGCTCATGCGCCCGGAGCGCTGGATCGCGCCTGCGCCCGAAGTGCGAGAACTGCGAGCTTTGGTGGACCGGTTGCAAAGCCTCAAGGAGATGCACCAGCAAGAGCTGAATCGGCTCGAGTCGGCGATGAATCAAGTGAGCATGCGCCAGTCCATCGAAAGCCACCTTCAGTGGCTGCAAGACAGCATCAAGCAACTTGAGCAGCAAATCGACGATCACATCGATCGGCACCCAGGACTGCGCGAGGACGTCAAGCTCATCACCAGCATTCCCGGTGTGGGCAACACGACTGCAGCGAAAGTCATGGCTTATCTGGGAGATGTGCGGCGCTTCAAAAACGCCAAAGCGCTGGCGGCCTTCATCGGTGTGACGCCCCGCGTCAAGCAATCGGGCTCATCGGTTCGGGGCCGCAGCATGATCAGCCGCAGCGGTCATGCCACCATGCGCCACGCGCTGTACATGCCGGCGTTGGTCGCATTCAGGCACAACCCTACCATCAAGACTTTTGGGACTCGGCTGAAGGGCGGTGGGCTGGCACCCAAAGCTGTGATCGCCGCTTGCATGCACAAGCTGGTGCATTTGATTTATGGCGTGGTGAAGTCAGGGACGCCTTTCGACCCGCATCACGCAACAGGACGCCTTGACTTTCAAGACGGTATCTGACCCCGGCTGCCCGCAGGGTAACAACGCCTCGTAGTCGTCGACGCTCTGGGCCAGTGGCAGTTTCTTGAACAGCGCGACGAGGTAACGGTAGGGCTCGATGTGGTTGGCCTTGGCCGTTTCGATCAGAGAGTAGAGGTTGGCGCTGGCGTTCGCGCCGCCGACGGTGTCGGCGAACAACCAGCTCCGCCTCCCAACGACGAAGGGCCGGATCGCGTTCGTTCAAAGAGCGAAGGTTGGACTTTGAGTACTTCAAGCTCCATTTTTCTCAGGCGATTGGTTGAGAAAGCGAACGAAACCAACTTTTGATGGCTTTAATACGTTCAACCGATATGCCGACTTCTTGGTCATGAACAAGGGGATGGGTGCCATGCTTTAACAAAAAAAGTGGACGCAGCCCCTTAGGTTGGATGTGAACTGAAAGCGGCAGCCCAATTGTCGGGGGATAGAAAGGTATATCGGTGCCAAGAACCCCCTCAAAAGACGAATTTTCTTCCCGACCTTCTACGGCAAGAAGGTCTTGATACCAGAAGAAGCGGTCTTCGCTCAACCGGGCCCATGCTCCCCATGAAAATCCTTCGGGATGATTCTGGATTTTTATCTCGATCGACCCATATAGATAGAAACTTTCATCGTCGACGACGCAAAGTTCGCTGGTCGACCAAACACGTTCAGCTCGCTGAATTTCAGGTATCTGCGCAGCCTCAGTAGGCAGGGAGACTGGAATTGAGCCAGACAGAGAATCATGAGCGTTGCCACAGGCTTTGCAGACTTCGAGTGTCATGGTTGTCTAGTCCCAGCAAGCCACCTCGCAGTCAATTCGGGAACTACTTCAGTCGCCTTTCCCTTGATGCACCTGAAGCCGTAGGGCCGCTTTGTTATATCCAGCGAGGCAAGCACTTTTTCTGCCCTGCCTCGTGCAGCCTTCACCAAGGATGCGACAGGAAAAACCGAGAGCGATGTCCCCACGACAAGAACTTTTCCCGCGCTGGCCACGTGCAGTCGAGCCTCGTCAAGGAACTCGACGTTTTCCCCGAACCAAACGACGTCGGGCCGAAGTTGAGTTCCGTCCTCGCAGAGTTGGCCCATGGAAATGGGTGCCCCCTCGACTCGATAACGTCTGCGGGCCTCGGACGTACCCCTCGCATAGGCGAGTTGGCCGTGCATGTGAAGCACCCTGCTGGACCCTGCTCGTTCGTGCAGGTCGTCGACGTTTTGCGTGATGACGACCACTTCGTAGGAGGCCTCCAAGGAAGCGATTGCGCGGTGGGCCGCGTTCGGGACAGCGCGCGAAGCCTGCAATCTACGCTCGTTGTAAAAGGCCAGCACCACCTCCGGACGGCGCTTCCAGCCTTCGGGACTTGCCACTTCCTGCCACGAGTACGAATTCCAAAGGCCGCCTGTATCGCGGAAGGTAGGCAGTCCGCTCTCGGCACTGACGCCGGCGCCTGACAGCACTACGATTTTGTTTGCTTGAACGTCAGGCTTCATACGGCGCGGCGCACGTTGGCGGCTTTAGGCGGCGGTGTTCGCATAGGTGCGGATATTTTCCCGAAGCAAGCGCTCGACATCGGCGGGTGCGCCGACCATGAGCGCCTCATCGGGTAGCCAGTAGAACTGCGAGGGATCCGAATGCAGTAGGAAACCACCCGTGACGCGCTTGGCTGCCGTGAAAGCGGACCAGGCCATCGAGGTCTGGGATTGTTGCGTGTCAATGGAAACGCCAGCGTCCCTGACCGCGATTTTCATTTCGCCACCGTAGAACGGCGACTTCTTCAGGCGACGCTTGATGAAAAAATAGTCGAGTCTTGGGCCGAGGAGCAAGAGGACGATGAAGGTCGCGAGAACAACCGAGATCCACAGCAGGGGTGTTGCGTTCGACCCGGTTTGCGTAACCACGGCTCCAACAATGATCGCGAGCAGTGCCGATAGACACAGGGTACAGACGACCTTCACAGCGATGAACCAGGGAAATACCTTGCGCTGCCTGCGGTAGCGCGACAAGCCCGCGATCATGTATGACTCATCAAACGAAACGCGGTACTGATTCATGAAGCCTGGACAAGATAGGGTCGTAAATTCGGGCCGCCCAGTTCTCGCGATGCTGTCGTTGTAGAACAAGGGCCTGCAGAGCGACACCAAGGCATCAGGCGGACGGGCTGCCCGGACGTTGTGACTGGGCCATGGGCAAATCTAGCACTTTGTCTATCGGTCTGGATGTTCCCAAGGACGGCATCGACATTGCGACCACGGATACATCGCATGATGCCGTGCCTGGTCGCCTCCGTCGTTCACGTGCGACTTTCAACGGCCGAGGTATACCGCCGTGATCTGCTCGCGCCCATGGCCGAGTTCGCGGGAAATCTTCAGCCGCGCTTCCCGGTCCATGAGCTTCTCGTTCGCGCTCAACTGCCTTGAGGAGGGGCCGCCCGCGGCCGGGGCCTTCCAGCCTGTCAGCTGCTCATAGCGGGACTGGGCGTAGGCATGGCGCAGTCCGTGGACACGGTGGATGCCGGCGTGTGCCGTCTGGGCCTTGAAGCGATTCAGCTGGTCTCGATAGGACAGCTCGGCCGGGATCAGGCTTCCCGAGCCCGCAAACTGCCTGGCTTCGTCGAGCAGCGCTCGCTGTTCCTCCGTGCAGATGGGGATCTCGCGCTCCTTGCCGCCCTTGGTCCAGCTGGCCTGCAGGCGCAGCATGTCGCCCCGGTCTGCCTGCCCGGGGCGCAGCTTGATGCTTTCCTCACGCCGCAGGCCGAAGGTGGCCTGGAAGCGCAGCGAGAGGGCGGTGTAGGGGTCTCGCACGGCTGCCAGTCGGTCGGCCGCGAGGTCCTGGGCTTTGGACTGGTTCGTGACGTGCCGGCGGTCGGCGATGCCGTAGGCCGCGTTGGTGCGGGCGACGATGTTCTGCTTGCCGATCTTTTCGGCGAGCCATCGCAGGGCGCTCATTCGGTTCTTGAATGTCCCGGCGCTGATGCCTTCGGCATGCCAACGCTCGACCAGGTGGGCTATGTGCTTGGATCGCATGCCGGTGGCCCGCAGATGCCGAAAGCCATCCTCGGCCAGCTGGTTGGCCACCAGCGTCAGGATGCCCTCGCGGTCGTGCTGCGTCGCGAACGAGCCGTCGCGGTTGCGGCGGCCGAGGTTCTTGAAGTCTTGGTTGAGGTCACGCATGGCGTCCCCTGTCTCGAATGTCCTCCATGGGTTTCTCCTTCATCCATCGATCCGTCGAAATGCAGTGCTGGTGCCGAAAGGTCAGGTAAGTGTTTCTGTCCATCCCCGGCGCCGCGGCGCGGAGGAATCACGAGGGACGCGGGACATCACTCCCGTGTTGTGCAAAGTCTTTACAGCTCGCCGGCGTTGCACGCGCCACTGGCGCCGCGTGCCGTGCCTGTGGGCACCACACACGCGGGGACCATTGACCCAGGGTCCAAGGGGTGTGCGTCGCACACGTTCGGGGTGATCCACTGACGGGGGATCTGGCGTGCGTGCCAAGGTCAGGTCGTGGCAGCGCAATGTGGTGCGGTTCAACCGCACCGTTCGACAAGGGTCTGGCCCTTGGGGCATCGAAGGACATGCCTCCGGTGTATCGGTCCTCTGACGGGGGACATGGCGGCGTGCAACGGTCGAGCCGTTGCAGCGTTGGAGAATGGGGCTCGGGGCCCCAGCGCAGTCGAAGGTCCAGCCTCCGATCCGCGATCACTTTGCTGCGTCACTGCGGCTGCAGCAGCACCGTTGACAGGGCGTCAGGTGGTGGTAGAGCGTCGTCACTGTCAGCAAGCTTTCAGTGACGACGCTGCGTCAGATTCAGCACGGTGCGCAAAGCGACGCTGACATGCTTGCGCTTTGCTGCCATCAAGCAGCGAGCCGTGCATGCGTCGCATGGCTCCCGCTTGGGCAGACATCGCGCAAGCCGAAAGCTGCCCCAGGTCGAACCAAGGCGGCGTCCATCGTGAGATGGATGTCCATCGAATACGCCGCTTTCAATGCCCGCGGCGCATCTGTTTGCCATGACCGAAGACGGTCTGAACTATCGCGGCAGGTAACGACTGCGACGCCCCGGCGTTCCGCGATGGAACAGGGATCGGGGGACCCTATGAGAACTTCTATTCGACAGCGTGAGGGACGACCTGTCAACGTGGGAAGTTTCCCAACTGATAGGTTTCATCGCGCCTCGGGAAGTCTCAAGAGAGCCCATCGAGCCCCATCAACATTAGTCGTCAGATCACCGATCTTTTGTAACTGGACCATGGCCTCAACTGCCTGACTCGGAATCTACGGAGTTGACGACGAGCCTTCCGCTGAGAACCTGATTTCTTCTTTGATGGTGGTCTGTTCAACATGTCGACGATGGTGCGGACGCAAGCCGACATGGAACGTACTGCCATCTAGTGGGCCGAGACGTTGCAGAAGCGCCTCGACCTGCTGGAGAAGATCGCAACAGTGCGTATTCCATTGATCGCGGACACCCATTCCAGGCTGATCGCGGACAGCATTCCGGGCGATGGCGGACACCCTGAGTGGGGTGCCTGAGTGACGGAGCGGATGTTATGCCAACTGTCCGCGATCAATTTGGAACGCTGTCCGCGATCAGCCTGGAACGGGCCGCCAGGGCCACTTGAGCGGCCCTGGCTTGGGTTCCTCAGGCTTGGGTTTTGGCCCGGCGTAGCGACTCCCCCTTGAGCGCCAGGGTGTGCGATCCGTGCAGCAGCCGGTCCATGATGGCGTCGGCGATGGTGGGTTCGTTCAGCCACTGATGCCACGCGCTGCTGGGTAGCTGGCTGGTGATCAGCGTGGAACGGCTGCCCACCCGGTCGTCCAGCAACTCCAGCAGGTCTTGCCGCTCTTGCGCAGCGATGGGGGCGATGGCCAGGTCGTCGAGCACCAGCAGGTCCAATCGGGCCAGTTGTGCCAGCCGGCGGCTGAAGCTGCCATCGCCGTGAGCCACCTGCAGCTCCTGCAGCAGCCGCGTGGCGCGGGTGTAGAGCACGCTGAAGCCCTGGTGGGCGGCTTGCCGTGCCAGGGCGCATCCGAGCCAGGTCTTGCCGCAGCCGGTGGCGCCGGTGATCAGCACATTGCGGCCATGACGGATCCAGTCGCCCTCGGCCAGTGAGGTGACGAGGTGGCGGTCCAGTCCGCGGCCGGCGCGCCAGTCGATGTCCGCGATGCAGGCGCTGCTGACCTTGAGCTTGGCGGCCTTGAGCAAGCGCGCCACGCGTTTGGCGTCACGCCAGTCCAGTTCCCGCTGCACCAGCAGCGCCAGGCGCTGCTCGAACGGCAGGGATGCGGCGGCGCACTGGGTGGCGGTGTCGTTGAGCGCGGCGATCATGCCGTCCAGGCGCAGGCCGCGCAGTTGGTCAAGGGTGTGTTGGTGAAGCATGGTCGATCCTTCTGTGATGGAGGCTGTGCGGGGGGAAGTCGCGGCGGTCATCAGTGATGGCCGTAGTAGCCGGGGCCGCGCACGTTGTCGTGCTCCGGCATGGCCGGCGCGGCGCCTGCCAGCAGCGCGGTGCCTTGCCGGTCCAGCCCACAGGCCAGGATCGACTTCACGCTGCGGTAGTGGGGTGCGCGGATGGTCTGTGCGCGGGCACAGGCGGCCTCCAGGCGCTCGTCGCCGTACTGGCGAGCCAGGCGCATCAGCCCCAGGCAAGCGCGGTAGCCCTGCTCGGGGTGCGAGCGGTGCTCCATCTGCCAGCGCACGACGCCGGCGGTGGCCGCGCCGATGCGCTCACCCCAGGCGATGAGCTTGGCCGGCGTCCACTGCCGATGCGCGCGGTGCGAGGCCGGCATGTGCTCGGCCACCGTGGTGAAGCCGCCGGGCTTGGCGCTGCGCGCATGGACGGCGATGCGCTGGCGGCGCAGCAGCACCTCCAGCGTGGCGGCCGTGATGCGCAGTTCCACCGCTGCGCCCACGTGCTGATTCGGCACCGAGTAGTAGTGACCCTCGAAGGCGACGTGATAGTCGATGTTCACCCGGGCGGGTTTGAACTGCGCCAGGACCATGGGCTGTGCCGGCAGCGGCTTCAAGGCCGGCGCGTCCAGCGCGGCGAAGGCCGAAGCCCTGCAGCCGGGCAGCTTCTTGAACGGACGCTGGTTGAGATCGGCCAGCAACTGGCCGATGGCCTGGTTCAACTCGGCCAGGCTGAAGAAGCGGCGGTGGCGCAACCGGGCCAGGATCCAGCGCTCGACCACCTGCACGCCCACCTCGACCTTGGCCTTGTCCTGCGGGCGGCCCGGGCGCGCCGGCAGCACGGCCACGGCGTAGTACTCGCCCAGCTCCTGCATCAGCCGGGCGGTGACGGGCTCGTAGGCGTCGGGGTTGGCGATCAGCGCCCGGGGCTGGTCGGGCACCAGCAGCCGGGGCACGCCGCTGATGAACGACAGCGCCGAGATGATGGCGCCCACCCAGTCGGCGGCCGTCTGCCGCCAGGTGGCGCAGGCGTAGGTGTAGTTCGACGCACCCAACACGGCCACGAACACCTGGGCGCGGCGGATCTCGCCGGTGACGGCATCGCTCACCGCCACCGTCTGGCCGGCGTAGTCGACGAACAGCCGCTCGCCGCCGGGGTGGACCTGGCGCATCGAGCGCTTGAGCCGCTTGGCCCAGGCGCGGTACTTCTCGCAGAAGGCGCTGTAGCGGTAGGCGCTCTCGCCCGCGCCTGCACGGTACTCCTCCCACAGCAGTTGCAGGGTCACGCCGGGGCGCTTGAGTTCCTGGTGCAGCGCCGCGTAGTCGGGCTCCTGCCGGGTGCTGCTGCGCGGGCGCGGCGTGGGGTAGAGCCGCGCCTGCAGCTCATCGTCGCTGAGGGTATTGGCCAGCGGCCAGTCCACGCCGGCGTCGCGCGCGTACATCGCGATCTCGCTGACGGTGGACTTGCTGATGCCCAACGCGGCGGCCACCTGCCGCATGCTCAGGCCGGGCTCGCCGGCCAACAGTTGAAGTGCTTGTCTGATCTTGCTCATGAGGACCCTTGGTGTGGGCATCGCCTCTCCCGGTCGAAAAACCGTAAGCGGCTTGCCGTACCGTTTTGACGAGTTCAGCCGGCCGCGCTCCAGCGGT
>CBIHOH010000025.1:0-52912 GCA_966211755.1 uncultured Rhizobacter sp.
CGACGGAATCATAATCCGCAGGTCCGGGGTTCGAATCCCTGAAGCGCCACCAAACAATGTCCTTGTGTTTCAGGCACTTAGACAGAAGAGCCACCTAGCGGTGGCTTTTTGCTTTCCGCCCGTCCCTCGCAATGTAAGGCAGCTTCGCAAGGCGCCGCGAGTGTGAAACTCAAATTCGTGGTGTCGCTTTGCGTGTCCTGGTCCGCGACCTACGCCGAACCGGCGCGCGGGGGCTACTGCCGACCGGCGTGCGCTTGTCCAAATCCAGTGTCATCTCTCTAGCCTGTGGCATGTTGTACTCCAACATACGCTCAAAGAGCACTGATCCGGCCACGCGCTCATCGGCACCCATGTCTTGAAGTTGCAGAGCTATATCCAGCAACCATTCGGTGCTCAAGTACCAGGATGTCGCGACGTTGCCCATCTGATCGCCAGCAGCATTCAGAAGTGCATGGACTACTTGACAGACCCGCTCCGGCTCGGACGCCACCAGTTTGACCAGCATTTCAGGCAAGCGCTCAGCTCGCCCGTTCTTCAACAGGTGAGGAAAGGCCACTAAGGCATCCAGGAGCTCTCTCGTTTCGGCATCCGCAGCAAATCCATCATTCAAGAAGATCGCGGACAACGCCGTCAGAACGCGTTCATCATTGCTGCGCAAGAGCTGAAGCAAGATGGGATGGACCACCGGCCTAGTCATCGGTTCATGCCATAAATTGGCCACGCCATGTGCCACGCCCAGGGTCGCCGTTGAAGCAGCGTCATTGCTGAGCAGCTCAACCAACTCGCGAGACCAATCCTCAGCAGGGAAGAGCGCATGTCGCAAACAGGCCAGTTCCCCGGCCCCCTGCAGCCCCCCTCCACCTCGCTCAACAATGCCCATCAGCCATCGTCGTACCGCAATAGCCGAGGCCCAGCGAAACGCTCGCGCTACGAAGTGAGCCCAGCCTCGACCATCGACGATGGATGGCACGCTCGCAACCAACTGATCGACAAGAACCTCCGCCCTGGAGCGGTCCACCATCCTCAGATACGTCAGCTCACGTTGCACCATCGCCTCCCACACGCGAGGCGATTCGGGACGCGCGGTATGTCGCTCAAGGATGGAAAGCCAGCGATCAAGTCGAGGAGGCTCCGCGGTCAGACATGCTGACGTTAGAGCAGCCAACGTAGGGTAGTTCCCGTTCGGAAGCACACCCATCAACCCATGCCCCCACAGGACAGCTGAAGAATTCTCCTTTGCATCGGTCTCAGTCTCAGCGACGTCTTCAGCCGTACTAGAAACTAGCCAGCGCTCCATCCGATCCACCAAATCATCTGAGACGGGTGCCTCCTTGTTGGCAGCGTTCTCGATTGCGTAAGCCGCGTCACGTCGAAAGCCGGTGCCAACAAACCCTCTGTCTTCCAATTCAGCAACCAGCGAATAGAACGCCGGTGCTGTAAGGCCGGCCGGAACGAGCTCGCGGAGGGCACAGGAAACTGGAATCTCATTGCGCACAGGATCAAGAGCACGAATGATTCGGAGAACCTTCGCCAGATTGCTTTTGGCCAGCTCGGCCAATTCACGGCTGGCCTGTATCGCGCCCCCCTTCATCCGGTGCCGCGGATGATCCCAGGCCGCGTCATCGGTAAGTTCGTTGAACAGATTCAGGACGTCAGCGTCAGTAGCTCGATCCATCTGCTGGGCGCTTACCGGACTTCCGATCCACTGGGCACCGGAGAAGTGCACGTCCTTGTCAGTCAAGCCCGGAAACGCACGCTCTTCTTCATCCACGAGTCTTTGGAGAGCTAGGCTGCGCCGACTTGCTGGCAACGCTCTGAGCAGCCGCAGTCGATGTTGACGGGCCCATTGCAGTCGTTGTTGCCGAGTGCCGGCATTATCCTGCTGCGCCGCTTCGTTGTAGTAGCGCCAATCGCAGAGAGTCGCCTCCATATCCGCATAGCTAGGGTCGTCGAGCAGCGGGCAGGCGGCCTCGATCAGTGCGACGCTCTCCTTGTGTACATCGGTGTATGGCCCGAGAACTAGCCGCCGAGGATCGCCGCGCAAGTAGTCGAATACGCGTTGCGGTGAACGCGCAACAGCGCGCACGAGACCTAGGGCCAGGAATCGGTGCACAAGAAGCAGCTCGGACTGCGCGTTTGCGGCCACGAATTCCAGAAAGCCGTCAGGGTCGGAATCCGCCCAGCCCTGAACTCCAAGCTGAACTGATCGCAGCAAGGGGCGCTCGTATCGAGCTTCCTCGTCATCCAAGTCTTGAAACATCAGCCCACTGTTTTGACGATAGCCGATCACAACGCTCGGGGCCTTTGTGGCACAAAGCTGTAATCCTTCCAGAAGGAGCGGCCACAAAGCCCCTACAAAGGCTCTTGGGGCGGCTTCTGCAATTGCTTCCATGTCATGGAACTGACGTGCCTCGAGAACCGACTGAACGCTCTTAGACACGTTGGCATAAACCGTTTCATCCTCCTTGGGCGCGGTGGCTAAGGGCTTCATAGCGGAGTTGATCTGGCGCTCAAGCCATGCCGCAACCAACCTCGGGGCCTCCTCGGGTTGAGCAGCGCTTACCACACCAGCCACATGCCCTATAGCCCACTCGGCAATTGGACTTCGCCCGGCAACTAGTACAAGGCTGTCTAACCAAGGGCCGACCTGCGGCGCGACATCGCCGCAGCCCAGCGCCTGCCAGCTCAGTACATCTCTATCCTTATCAGTCAACCAATGCCGACGGACAAGATCGACAACCGCGTCTGCGCTGAAGTGCAACGCCTGCCGAAGCATTGGCAACAGCGTTTGGGCCTGTTCCGCCGGCGAGGCCATCAATCTAGGCAGATGGGCCGGCAACAATGCGGTAAACCATCCTGGGCTTCCAACGGCGGCTCCAATGAAGCGGGGCAGGAACCACTGATCCGTCATGGCCTGTTCCACCAGCCGACGTTCGGCAGGCGTCGGCGTGGTTTGCAACCCCAAGAACTCGATCAACAACATCTTAAGGTGCGGGCGCAGATTGGCCGCCCACAGCCTACCAATTTCGATGCCGTACTCCTCCGGGCTCGCGCCTCGGAAGTATCCCAGCGCATGCCACAACTGGGGGCGAATGCGTAGGCTGCCTTGCTGCGCTCGCACCGTCTCGGTGAGACTCCCGCTCTCCTCCAGGAAGCTGCGCGCGCGTACGAACTCATAGAGAGTTTGATGTCGGAACTCCACCCGACCTGGTCCCTTGTCCACACGGAGCAGTCCTGCAGCCGCCAGCGCCTGAATGTCCGTGTAATGGTCTTCGACTTGGACAAGAGGAAGCCCCAGCACCTCACGGTCCGCCATCAACCTAGCCAGATGACGCAGAGTTGCGCGACGCCTACCGGAGGTATCACTTAGTACTTGGGCTTCCCATTGCTTCTCCAGCAACCCCTGGAAACTCCTCAAGACCTCAGGCTCAGTAGCGCCACCAAGGAGGGAAAGGAAGATGTCCAAGGCATGTGGAGACCGTAGAACCTGCTGAATGTCCTGGTTCCATACCTCGGCTTGAAGGCCCCGTGTCGTCAGGATTGGCTGCACAGTCGACCACTCGGGTAGTTCCAACCGGATCACGGTCGCGTCCAAATTTCGAAGCGCTGGGTCGTGCTTTTGCTCAAAAGTGCGGCACGAGATGACGGTGTGAACCCTTTCTACGTCAGAGAGGTCTTGAACCAAATTCAGCAGGACACGTAAGCGCGCTGAGTGCTGGACGACCAGGTCTGCCAGGGCGTCTACCTGGTCAATGAGCACTAGTACAGGCACGCTCTTCGCAAGCTCGCGCAAAACGGTGCCGGCATCGGCGCCGAGATTCAAATGCTTCGCGAGTGCTTCCCGATCCAACACATCTGGTGGAAGTCGGTCAGCCTTAATAGCAAGGACACACCAGCCGGCCGTCTGCCTTTCCTGAGCTAGCCGTACCAATAGTGAAGACTTCCCGCATCCCGGGTCGCCTAACAAGAAATACGTGCTCGACGACTCGGCTGCAAGGCTCTCAATCAGTGAGTCCAGTTCTGGGCGATGAAGCCACGTTCCATCAGCCAGCGTGCTAGGCCAGCTCAGCAAAGGCGCCGAAGCACTCCGCAGCGTCGTTGGGAGGTCAGTTGAGCTCGACCACGGTGTCGGGCGGTTCCTATCAGTCGGAGAATTGCCTGCCGGCCCGCTCGCCATACCCTTCAGAAACTCGACCAACGCCTTATGGATAAGCGCCTGGCGCGACTTGGGCTTGGCAATCTCAATGTGGTCACCTTCGATGGCGGTAGGAACGACTCCAGCAATCCCTGGATCGCTGCTGTTCCTATCAACGATCAGTTGCCGTCTGCCAATCGCAATGCCAAGTATTCGGCGTCCAACAAGGACCCCGCTTGACTCAAAGAAGACTCGCACCCCAAATCTACGTTGCACGTGCAGGGATCGAAATTGCCCATTCAGCAACTTCAGCCAGGCGTCATCACTGACCATATTGGTGACCTGAGGGTTCGTCCTTAGCAGGAGGCGCAACTTATCCGCGACCGTAGCCAAACTCGACCCCTGATGCGGCGTGCCGACAAACACGACACCGGCAATACGCTCCAACAACGTCAGCCGATGCGGATCGCCGAGCACCTCCGCTTGCGTCATGCCAGACTTGATCACTAGACCGCCGAGGCTATGTCCCACCAAGACAATCCTGTGCCCTTGCAAATCTTGTTCGACCTGCAAGGCTGCAAACAGCGCTTCGCCAAGATCGGCAAGGTGCATGGCTGCATCAGTCCAGCCCGAGAGCGCAGCACCATATCCTGCAACCCAAACATTGCATCCAACCTCTTCCCCGATCCAGCTAGGCCAAAGGGTCGTATGGTCCTTTGGGTTGTGCATCCATGTGGACCGCGCATCTCCACCTAGCCCGTGCACGAAGATGACGTGCAGCGCATCCGGCACCGAGGCCTTATGCACTCGTGTCAGCGTTGCCATCCGACGCCCTCCACTATTTATTTGGATGAAGCATTGTGGCCGACTACGTCCATCAACCCACCGCACTGCCAGCGATACGAAGCCGCGACTCCAGGCAAAACCTAACGCCTGCGTCAGTTCGGCATGGGGCACCGGGATGCCGACAAGGCATCCCGGGGGACCAGGGCGTCCAGCCCACAGCCCGCAATAACGCATCCGCCTCGCGCGGATCGATTGAGCGCAGAGGAAAGCCGACGCGCGCTGGTGGCCTCCGGCCTCCAGAGTTCCGCCCACCCATGGAACAGCAGTAAGTTGGGGGCGTAGCCCCGGCGCCCAGCGCAGCGCGCGGGCATCCTGGCTGAGCAGCCAGCCCCTGAATTTCGAGGTGCTTCGTTCAAAGTGAAGCGGCCTTTCCGTGCTGCCCTCTGGACGCTCTGGACGCGGACGGCCTGCCACCGAGCAAAGCGATCAGCGAGACACGTGCATGCCGGGCGCAGAACAGACAGGCCGACGCCAGCGGCCATACATGGCGACTACAGCAAGCTCGACATCGGAGGACCTCCCGGGTGCGCAGAACGCCCGGGGCCGCTGGCGAGGCGGCCCTGGTCTGGGCGAGGCGATGGCTTGCAGGGCCGCCGTCGTGCTCATATGCAGGGCCACTATCGCGTAGCTGTTCGACACCCAGTCACCGGCTCGAGATGTCCACGAATCGCCGCAGGCCGAGCAAGACGACGGTGCTCATGTACCAGCCCTCGCTCTTGCTGAACAAGAAAAACAGCTTGCCGTTCGGCGCAGTTCGTACCGAAATTCATCGGTATTGACTTCCAATAGCTCACAGGCGCGGTTGCATGAAATGCAAGAGCGGCCGGGCATAGCCCGCACCGCCCTCGCCTGACCCCATCTGACCAGGATGGGCCGCCCACTTACTGCACGCGGATCCCCATCGCGAACGAACGGATCGTTGCCGGAGACGAGACCTCGTGGTCCTTCGACCCGGCCTCGCAACCATAAGGCGGCACCGCCGGGGCGATCGCCTTCGCGTTGACGGGCTTGAGTTCCCACAACAGGTTGCCGTAGCCGCTCCAGTTCACCAGGGCGCCGCAACTCGTCAAAGCGAACGAGGTCGAAAGCGGGGCGAAACTCTTGGGATGGTTGGCATAGGCGGACTCCACCGAAGCCACGTTGGTCTGGATCGTGCCGACGCCGCTGATGCTGCTGCGCAGCGCCACGCTGTAGGCCGTGACGGTGGCCGGCGACGCGATGCCATGGGCCTTCGAGGCGACCCGCCAGGTGGCGCCGTCCGGATACGAAGCGGTCCCGAAGCTGCCCACACCGCTTCCATAGTTGACGTTGAAGCCGCCGCCGATGAGCGAGTAGCCCGAGGCCACGCCCACCACCGCGGAAGGGGCGGACGAGCTGGCGCTCTGCGCCGTGTGGACCGAGATGTGGCTGAGCAGCTGCTGGCGTGTCAGGCCATTGATCTTGAGGCCCACCGCCCAGCCCTTGATCTGGATCGGATTCGAGAAGCTGCCGCCGCCGTTGGCGCTGGGAAGCGACTTGCTCGACACCATCCAGGCGGTGAGGTTGCCGTTGGGGTAGGACGCCGTCAGCAGGTTGCCGTAGGGCCCCTCCGCGGCTTCGACGCCCCCGCCGATGACCACATAGTCGGATGGCACGTGAATCGGGAAATTCAGGAACTTTTCCTGGCTCAGCGCGGCGACCCTCTCGAAGATGGCGATGCTGATCTTGCCCGACGAATCCACCCGTTCCGAGACCTTTTGCGGAACCGCGGCCGCCACCATGGCCGCGGCGTTGACGATGCCGGCTCCGCAGCCCTGGCTGCAGGACGAGGGCAGCGGCGACGCCGTCGCCTTCAGCAAGGCCTCGACCTCCGCCGGCGAGAGCAGCGGCTGGCCGCGCCCCAGGCTGCGCGCCTGCGCCAGGGCGACGACCCCGGCCACGTGCGGCGAGGCCATCGAGGTCCCGGACATGTTCACGTAGCGTTCGCTGCCCGGCCCCTGCGTGCCGTAGTTCGATGTCGACAGGACGTTGACGCCCGGCGCGGACACGACGACCTTGGGACCGTAGTTCGAGAAGCTGGCCTTGGCGCCCGCGGAGTCCGTCGCCGCCACGGCGATCACGCCGCTGCAGTTCGCCGGAGCCGACTGGGTGGCGTCGCGATTGTTGTTGCCGGCGGCCGCCACCACCGTGGTGCCGCGCGAGCGCGCGCCGTTGATGGCGTTCTGCAGCGAGCTTCCGCAGGGACTGAGCCCGCCGATCGACATGTTGATCACCTTGGCGACGGCGGACGACGCCAGGGTGGGCACGTTCGGCACCGTGCCCCCGGAGGCCCAGGTGATCGCGTCGGCGATGTCGGAAAAGACGCCCGACCCGCACACCCCCAGCACCCGCACCGGCATGATCTTGGCCTGGTAGGCCACGCCGGCCACGCCGACGCTGTTGCTGGTCACGGCACCGATGGTGCCGGCCACGTGGGTACCGTGCCAGTTGGAAGGCGCCCCGGTGCCGGGACACCAGTTGCCGGGATCGCTGGCATCGGCATCCCGGCCGTTGCCGTCCCGGGCATCGCCGGGATTCGAGCTCATCCCGTAGGCGGAGACGAAATCGTAGCCCGCCACCACGTTGGCGGAGAGATCCGAGTGCGCCGCGATGCCGGTATCGAGCACGGCCACCGTCACCCCCACGCCCGTGGTCGTGTCCCAGGCCTGGCGGGGGCGAATGGCGGCCACGCCCTCCTGGAGGGCCCATTGCTGGCTGTACAGCGGGTCGACCGGCGTGAGGGCGGTGCTCACCACCATGTCGGGTTCCACGAACTCGACATCGGGCAAGGCCGCCAGGTCCTGCATGACCGCCCGGGCTTCCGCGGCGCCGAGCCGGCGCGAGGGATGCACCACGCTCGCCCCCATGGACATGCGGCGCACATGGTCCAGGCGCAGCGGCCGGCCCGGGTTGGCACGCGCCGACATGTCCACGGCACCGGCCTTGGCCAATCGGTGCACGCTGCCGTTGAAGCTCGCCTGCGCCGCGGCCTGGTCGAACTGCTCGGAAGATCCGTCGCGGAACTTGACGATGAAGCCGCGGTATTCCTGGCCGGAGGCGACCGCCTCCGCGTTGAGCACCTGGCCTGCCGTGGCCACATCGGCGACCAGGGCAAAGGAGATGGCGTTGAGCGCCAACCAGCCCTTCTGTGATTTTTTCATTGTGTGACTTCCCTTTGATGAGCCCCATTCGGGCAGACGAACTAGACCACTGAAACTTCCGACCTTCTGATCGATGCCCCCGCAAAGGTAAGAAATTGCATCATCCGCAGGCGCTGAGGAAAAGCACAGCGCCCCGTGGACGACTTGCCATGCGACATGGAACACGCTGCCCCGCCAAGCCCATGTCGTCACGTTTGGCAACACTTCGGCAGGTTCCGGTGCATCCCAGCCAGCCGCGGCCCGGACAGCCCCTCGGGTCTTCGCTTCCCGCCGGTCCGCAGCGTCTCTGGGAGCGGCCCTTACCAATGCGGCAAGATGTCCTCGTCGCCGATCGAGCAGAACAGATGGCCCGGGAACTCGGGCCCCAGCGTGGCCGCATACACCATGCGATCGCCCTCCTGCACCACCTCCACCGGTCGGCGCAGGGCGTCCGCACCCGGGCCGCAGGCGATGGAGGCGACCGTCCCCAGCTTCCGCTGGAAATAGCCCGGCGCACGGCGCGGTGCGGTGACGCGGACATCGAGGGCGAAATGGGCGTCCAGCGCCCACTCCTTCAGCGGCCAGAGTTCGTAGCGGAATGTCTTCAGGAAACGCCCCGCCTTGAAGTAGCCGTAGTCTCTTTCCTGCGAGCCGAGAGGCTGCACATAACGGACCGCCACCAGGTTCTCGCCCGGCTCGAATGGCACCTCGAACTCGCCTTGCGCCAGCTGCAGCTCGAACGACTCGCGCCTGGACGGGTCCTGCGCCACCCATTCGCTGAACCCGGCTGCGTCTTCGGTGCGCCGCAGACCCGCTCGCTGCGCCTGCGTGAGAGGGCTCTCGCGGAACTCGAGTGCCTGCTCGCCCAGGCGGGCGCTGGCCGTCGCGGCGAGCGCATTGGAGGGCAGCACGAAGCTCAGCACGGCGGACGCCGCACGCGCCGAGCGGATCCGGTAGCGGGCCTCGACCAGGCACTGGTGCTCCGAGCACTCGAACCGAAGCGTTTCGCCCAGCACCGTGAACTGGCCTTCCGGTTTCGACGGCGCCGAAGAAGGCTGCGCCCTCACGACGGCAGGCGCGCGCAGGTTCGCATGGACGACGCCGGCAAAGCCCAGGCACAGCCCGAGGACCACCGTCGACACCGCAGGGCCACGACGTGGCGGTGAAAAGCCCATACCGGTCCCCGTCCCCCGGGGTTCTCGTGTGGAAAGACCGGGATTGTCCACCGCTTCCCCACGCTCCCTGTCCTGGCGCGCGCCGCTAGAAGCTCCGCTTCACCTCGAGGATCAACTGCGCCCTCTGGATGCTCGGATCCCCGTCCAGCGGGAAGGCGGCATCGATGTGCACGACGTTGCCGAAGGCCGTGCGGCTGTTGCCCAGGCGCAGGCCGAAGCCGATGTCGCGCAACAGGCCCGTGGAGACCGGTGCGGCGGCCGTGCTGCCCCAGGCCCGTCCCATGTCATAGAACACCGCGCCGCCGATCCGGAACAGGCGCCACAGGTACCAGTCGGTGAAGACCCGTTCCTCGACCGTGAACAACCAGCGGCCCTGGCCGCTTTGGTAACGCAGCGGGTAGCCGCGCAGCCCGTTGTCCCCGCCCAGCAGCAACTGTTGTTCGCGGTCGGGCCTGACGCTGCGGTCGGCGAGCAGCGACATGAAGAAACTGCGTTTGGGCGACTGCCGCAGGTAGTAGCGCGCGCTGGCGCTGAAGAGACTGGCGGCCAATCGGCCGGACTCCACTCTGCCCTGCCCCCCCGCGGCCAGCAGCAGCGTCTGCGAGGCCGAGGGCTGCAGGCCCTTGGTGAGACTCAGGTCGAACAAGCCGGCCTGGCGATCGGAGCCGAAACTCTCGTCCGCCCAGCCGAACTCGGCCTTGAGATGCCAGCCCAGCAGCACGTCCTCGGTGCGGCCGATCTGGTCCTGGTTCTGCGTCTCGCGGTAGTCGTCCTCGATCCATTCGACACCGACCCAGGGGTAGACGAACTTGCGCTGCTCGGTGCCATAGGCGGCCGCGGCCGGCAGCACCGGGCTGGAGCGGTGGTCGCTGAAGCTCAGGCCGGCCGTCCAGCGGGTGACGCCGCCGTCGCGCAGGCCCGCCGACCAGCCGCCATACAACTTGGCGGCGCGCTCGTTCGCCTTGAACTGGCGGAGCACCTCGCCGCCGTCGTAGAGCGAGTCGACGCGGTCCTCGTCGCGCCACTTCAGGCCCGCGGCCCAGCGGGTGTCGAGGGCATAGAACGGGCGCTCCAGGCCCAGCCCCATGTTGCGCCCGTCGCTGGTGTCGGCATACGTCGTGGACAGGTCCCACCAGGTGCCCGCCACCTGCCGGTCGCGATAGGACAGCGTCGTCGCGCTGCGGTCGACGCCGCGCTTGTAGGCCACGCCCAGCTGGTTGCCCATGCCCAGCAGGTTGGAGTCCTCCAGGCCGAAACCGCTGCTGCTGGTGCCCCCCTTGTGGCTGAAGGAGACTTCCGGGGTGAGCGTCCAGACGTCCTCGGTGACGACTTCCAGGTCCACCCGGCCGTCGGCGTAGGCCACCGGCCGGATGTAGGCGCCGCGCAGGTAGGAACTGCTGCGCAGGATGCGTTCGGACTCGCGCAGCAGCCGGGGGTCGTACGGATCGCCGGGCTTGAACAGCAACTGCGCACGCACCGTGTCTTCCCGCGTCTGGACGTGCAGCCAGTTGGCGGCGCGGAACAGCAGCTTGTTCTCTTCCGGGATCGCGGTGTCGAAGATGTCGCGCCGATGGAACCGGACCTCGCCGATGCGCGCACCGGCCCGTTGCAATGCCGCGTCGTCCGGGACGCCGGCCGGGACAGGCGGGACGGCCACGGCCGCCGGCAGGCCCGGCAGCTCGGCGTCCGCCGCGCCGGCGGGCGCGGCCCACAGGCCGCACACCGCCAGGCCCAGGCCGAAAACGCCTCCGATCGAGCGGCCACGCTGCATTCGCATACTCCCTGTGTCCTGCGGGACAGAATACTCCGCTTCGCCCACGGAAGGTGCGTTTGGCAGGGCTTGCGCGAGGGGGCTGGGGCATAATCGCAACGGTTGAGCGGCCCGCCGTGCGGCCGCCCTCCTCTCCTCAACAGCCACTGGATCTACCCCATGTACCGCTGTCTCATCGCCTGCGTGGCCGCGGCCACCATCGCCCAGCCGGCCTTCGCGCAGCTGAAGCGCGAATTCCCGCAGAACGCCTTGCGCGGCCGCATCGAATTCGGCGCCCCTCCCGAACTCCGCCTGAATGGCAAGCCGGCGCGGCTGGCTCCGGGCTCGCGCATCCGCGGCACCAACAACATGCTGGTCATGTCCGGCGAGTTGTCCGGACAGCGGCTGGTCGTCAACTACACCTACGACACCTCGGGCCTGGTGCACGACGTCTGGCTGCTGCGTGCCGAGGAGGCCGCGGTGCAGCCCTGGCCCACCACCCCCGAACAAGCCGCCAGCTGGACCTTCAACCCGGCAGGACAATTCTGGACCCGGCCCTGAGCATCATGAGCGAGAACAGCGTCACCAAGAAAGTGTTCATCAAGACCTTCGGTTGCCAGATGAACGAATACGACTCGGACAAGATGGCCGATGTCATGCACGCCGCCCAGGGCTACGAGCCGACCGACGATCCCGAGCAGGCCGACCTGATCCTCTTCAACACCTGCTCGGTGCGTGAGAAGGCCCAGGAAAAGGTGTTCAGCGACCTGGGCCGGGTCAAGCACCTGAAGAGCAAGGGCGTGCTGATCGGCGTGGGCGGTTGCGTGGCCAGCCAGGAAGGCGCGGCCATCATCGAGCGCGCGCCCTACGTGGACGTGGTGTTCGGGCCCCAGACCCTGCACCGCCTGCCCGACATGCTGGCCCGGCGGCAGGCCCAGCGCCGCCCGCAGGTCGACATCAGCTTCCCGGAAATCGAGAAGTTCGACCACCTGCCGCCGGCGCGGGTGGAAGGCGCCACCGCCTTCGTGTCCATCATGGAAGGCTGCTCGAAGTACTGCAGCTACTGCGTGGTGCCCTACACCCGGGGCGAGGAAGTCTCGCGGCCGTTCGACGACGTGCTGGTCGAGGTGGCCGGGCTGGCCGACCAGGGCGTCAAGGAAGTCACGCTGCTGGGCCAGAACGTCAACGCCTACCGCGGCGCCATGGGCGGCAGCGGCGAGATCGCCGACTTCGCCCTGCTGATCGAGTACATCGCCGACATTCCCGGCATCGAACGCATCCGCTACACCACCAGCCACCCCAACGAATTCAGCCAGCGGCTGATCGATGTCTATGCCAAGGTCCCGCAACTGGTGAACCACCTGCACCTGCCGGTGCAGCACGGCAGCGACCGCATCCTGATGGCGATGAAGCGCGGCTACACCGCGCTCGAATACAAGAGCACCATCCGCAAGCTGCGCGCGGTCCGCCCCGACATGGCCTTGTCCAGCGACTTCATCGTCGGCTTCCCGGGCGAGACCCAGGACGACTTCGACAAGATGATGAAACTCATCGACGACGTCGGCTACGACGCCTCGTTCAGCTTCATCTTCAGCAAGCGCCCGGGCACGCCGGCCGCCTCGCTGGAAGACGACACGCCGCGCGAGGTGAAACTGGCCCGCCTGCAGCAGCTGCAGGCGCGCATCGAGGCGAACGTGGCCCGCATCAGCGCATCCAAGGTCGGCACCGTGCAGCGGGTGCTGGTCGAGGGTCCCTCGCGGCGCGACGCCAGCGAGCTGATGGGACGCACCGAGTGCAACCGCATCGTCAATTTCAAGGGGGCGGCGCGCCTGACCGGCCAGATGATCGAGGTCACGATCACCGAGGCGCACACCAATTCGTTGCGCGCCGAAGTGGTGCTGAAGGAAGGGAATCAGGCCGTCCTGGCCACTTGAAGGCCGGGGCCGGACGACGGCGGGATGTCGTCAGCGGCGGCCGGCCCCGAAGCCGGCCCACCACAGGCCCAGTGCGCAAGCCAGCACCATGGCGCCATAGGTGAGCATCTTGCCGTCGCGACCGGTGATGAACAGGCCGGCCAGCAGCGCGGCGGACGCCCCCAGGACGGCCCAGCGCGCCAGGCGCGCCCAGGCCACGCCCTTGAGCTCACGCCACCACAGCCCCTTGGCCAGCAGGGCGGCGAGCAGGCCGACACCCAGCGCGGGTGCGAAGAAATTCAACACATGCCACAGACCATCCAGTACGCCCATGGCGATGCCGTCCTCGGTTTGCCCCAGATCAAGCCCGGCCGCCGGCGGGCGCCCTATTGTGCGGCAGGGTTCGTGCGGCAAGGTTCCGCTCTCGCCCGCCGCGGCGAACCCGCCGCCGTACGCCGGACAGCCTTCGATTTTATAATCAGACAATGAGCGTCTTTGCCCTCGGCCTGAATCACACGACCGCTCCGCTCGACCTGCGGGGCCGGTTCGCATTCAGCCTCGAACAGCTGGGCCCGACGCTGCAGGCCTTCCGCGAGCGCCTGTCGCGGGCGCCCGGCGCCCCCGAGGTCGCCCTGCTGTCCACCTGCAACCGCACCGAGCTGTATTGCGCGGCCGATCCCTCGCTGGTCAAGCCGGCCGTCGACTGGCTGGCCGGCGTCGGCGGCGTCGGCAGCCAGCAGCTGATGGACCACGCCTACGTGCTGCAAGGCGGCGCCGCCGCCCGCCATGCCTTCCGGGTCGCCAGCGGCCTGGATTCCATGGTGCTGGGCGAGCCGCAGATCCTCGGCCAGATGAAGCAGGCGGTGCGCGAAGCCGACAGCGCCGGCACGCTGGGCAGCACGCTGCACCAGATGTTCCAGCGTTCCTTCGCCGTGGCCAAGGACGTGCGCACCTCCACCGAGATCGGCTCGCACTCCATCAGCATGGCGGCGGCGGCGGTGCGCCTGGCCTCGCAACTGTTCGAGGACCTGAGCGAGACCAAGGTGCTGTTCGTCGGCGCCGGTGAGATGATCGAGCTGGTGGCGACGCATTTCGCGGCGCGCCAGCCGCGTGCCATGGCGGTGGCCAACCGCACCCTCGAGCGGGGCGAGAAGCTGGCCGGCCGCTTCGGCGCCGAGGCCCTGCGCCTGGCCGACCTGCCGGCCCGGCTGGGCGAGTTCGACGCCGTCATCTCCTGCACCGCCAGCAGCCTGCCGATCATCGGCCTGGGCGCGGTCGAGCGGGCCATCAAGGCACGCAAGCACCGCCCCATCTTCATGGTCGACCTGGCCGTCCCGCGCGACGTCGAGCCCGAGGTGGCGCGGCTCGCCGACGTCTACCTCTACACCGTCGACGACCTCTCCGCCCTGGTGCAGACCGCCGGCGAGAAACGCCAGGCGGCGGTGCAGCAGGCCGAGGCCATCATCGACGCGGGCGTGCAGAGTTTCGTCCACTGGCTGGGCCAGCGCGGCACCGTGCCGCTCATCCAGGCCCTCAACGCCCAGGCCGACGAATGGCGCGCGGCCGAGATCTCCCGGGCCCGCAAGCTGCTGGCCAAGGGCGAGGACCTCGACGCCGTGCTCGACAGCCTGTCGCGCGGCCTGACCCAGAAGATGCTGCACGGCGCACTGGCCGAACTGCACGCGGCCGACGCCGAGCACCGCGCCCAACTCGCCCAGACGGTCTCGCGCCTCTTTCTGCGCGGCAGCTCGCGCGACCCGGCCGACGACGCCCGTTAGCGCCGCCCGAGCCCCCCGACCCGGCCGGGCTCGGCCCCACCGGCGGACCCGAGCGGCCCGCGGGCCGCAGCTCCTTCCCTCCCCTGGAGCCTCGTGTGAAAGATTCCCTTCGCCAACAATTCGAACGTCTCGGGCTGCGCCTGAACGAACTCGACGCCACGCTCTCCGACCCGACGGTGGTCGGCGACATGAACCGTTTCCGCGCCCTCACCCGCGAGCATGCCGAGGTCGAGGGCGTGGTGCGCCGGTTCCGCCACTACCAGCAGCGCGAGAGCGACCTGGGCGCGGCGCGCGAGCTGCTGGAGGACCCCGAGATGGCCGCCATGGCGGCCGAGGAGATCCAGGGCGCCGAGGCCGACCTGCTGCGACTGCACCAGGAACTGCAGGCCGCCCTGCTGCCGCGCGACCCGGACGACGGCCGCAACGCCTTCCTCGAAATCCGCGCCGGCACCGGTGGCGACGAATCGGCGCTGTTCGCCGCCGACCTGCTGCGCATGTACCTGCGTTTCGCCGAACGCAGCGGCTGGCGCACCGAGCTGATGTCCGAAAGCATGTCCGACCTGGGCGGCTACAAGGAAGTCGTGCTGCGGGTCGAAGGCGAGGATGTCTATGCGCGGCTCAAGTTCGAGTCGGGCGGCCATCGTGTGCAGCGTGTGCCCAGCACCGAGACGCAGGGCCGCATCCATACCAGCGCCTGCACGGTGGCGGTGATGCCCGAGGCCGACGAAGCCGAGGACATCCAGCTCAACCCGGCCGATCTGCGCATCGACACCTTCCGGGCCAGCGGCGCCGGCGGCCAGCACGTGAACAAGACCGACAGCGCGATCCGCGTGACCCACCTGCCGACCGGCCTGGTGGCCGAGTGCCAGGACGACCGCTCGCAGCACCGCAACAAGGCCAAGGCCTTGGCGGTGCTGGCCGCGCGCCTGCGCGAGAAGGACCGCAGCGAACGCGCCGCCAAGGAAGCCGCCACCCGCAAGGGCCTGATCGGCAGCGGCGACCGCAGCGATCGCATCCGGACCTACAACTTCCCGCAGGGCCGGCTGACCGACCACCGCATCAATCTCACGCTCTACAAGCTGCAAGCCGTCATGGAAGGCGACCTGGACGACGTCGTGTCGGCCCTGCAGGCCGCACGCGCAGCCGAGCAGCTCGACGAGCTCGAAGGCCGCAACGCATGAGCACGCCGCCCAGCGTCGCCGCCGTGCTGCGCACCGCCCGCGCGGCCGGGGTGGACCCGCTCGATGCCAGGCTGCTGCTGGGCGCGCTGCTGGGACGCCCTCCCAGCTGGCTGCTGGCCCACGACGACACGCTGCTGGACGAACCGCAGGCCGCACGCATCGGCGCCTGGCTGGCCCGCCGGGCCGCGGGCGAACCCCTCGCCTACCTGCTGGGCGAAAAGGAATTCCACGGCCTGATGCTGCAGGTCTCGCCGGACGTGCTGGTGCCGCGCCCGGACACCGAAACCCTGGTCGACTGGGGGCTGGAGCTGCTGCGCGGCCCGTTGGCCGCCATCGCGCAGCCGGCCGTGCTCGACCTCGGCACCGGCAGCGGCGCCATCGCCCTGGCCGTCAAGCACAAGCATCCGCCGGCACGCATGGCCGCGCTCGACGCCAGCGCGGCGGCGCTGGCCATCGCCCGTGCCAATGCACGGCGCCTGGCGCTGGACGGGGAATGGCTGGAGGGCAGCTGGTGGCAGGCCGTCGGCGGCCGCCGCTTCCACCTCGCCCTGAGCAACCCGCCCTACATCGCGGGCGACGACCGCCACCTCGCCGCACTGCAACACGAGCCGCGGCAAGCGCTCACTCCGGAAGGCGATGGTCTGGCCTGCCTGCGTGACATCATCCGCGATGCGCCGGCCCACCTGGAACCCGGTGGCTGGTTGCTGCTCGAACACGGGTACGACCAGGCCGAAGCGGTCACCCGGCTGCTGCGTGACGCCGGTTTTTCCGAGGTGTCCACGCGCCTCGATCTGGCGGGCCTGCCACGCTGCACGGGGGGCTGTTGCATCTGAGCACATTTGCGATGCCATTTGTGGCAATTCCGCACATTCCGAGGGGGCCGGGAAACACCGAAAAGCACCAGAAATGCACCCGGTGACACACAGCATGGCCCAACCGGCGTAGCATTAAATCCATTGCTGACAGGTGCTCACGAGGCACCGTTCCACCACATCGAAACCATGGCAACAGCCACTGAAAATACAAGGGTCGTAGAGGGCTCCACCATGCGCAAGAACCTGTTGATCCGGATCGGCGTCCTCGCCCTGGCCCTGGCCTCGCCCCCCATCTGCCGGGCGCAGGAAACGCTGTCCTCGCCGGACGACGAGCGCCTGCAGGGCCGCATCGCGTTCGGCACCCTGGTCTCGCCCGGCCTGGCCGACTCCTTCGGCAGCGACACGCTGCCGCGCATCGGCAGCCTCAGCTTCATCGGCGACTACTACCTCAGCCCGAAGGTCGGCAACTCGCTCCATCAACCTGCCCCTGCAGGGCTGCGCGCCACCACCGGCCTGATGCTCGGCAAGCGCTCCTCGGTGTGGGGCCTGCCCACCAGCAGCGTGGCCCTGATCGGCGACCGGCGCGGCGGAGCCTCCGATGTTTGGTCCGACACCGGCTCGAGCTCCACGCCCTACCTGGGCATCGGCTACACCGGCTCGGTCAGCAAGAGCAGCTGGGGTTTCACCGCCGATGTGGGCGTGATGTCGCTCAGCCCGGGCTCGATCGTGCGTTTCGGGCGGGTGTTCAACGGCTCGCAGAACCTCGACGACATGGTACGCGACCTGCGCCTGTCGCCGGTGCTGCAGCTGGGCATTTCCTATTCCTTCTGACAGGCGTGACGCCCCCGGGGGCAAAGACACGCCGCTGGCGGGGAACGGTCGCTTTGCCGTATAACCCCGCCTATCCCCTCCCTTGATTACTCCACCGGCCCGGCCGGTCCAAGACCATGAGCGACATCCAACAACGCATCGACGATCTCGTCAAAAACAACCGCGTCGTGCTTTTCATGAAAGGCACTTCGCAATTCCCCATGTGCGGTTTTTCGGGCCGTGCCGTCCAGATCCTCAAGTCTTGCGGCGTCACCGACCTGAAGACGGTGAACGTGCTCGAAGACGAAGGCATCCGCCAAGGCATCAAGGAATACGCCAACTGGCCGACCATTCCGCAGCTGTACATCAACGGCGAATTCGTCGGCGGCTCGGACATCATGATGGAAATGTACGAGGCCGGCGAGCTGCAGCAGGCACTCGGCAACGGCGCGCACTGAACCGCATGGGCTCCGCTCCGACGCGTGTGGTGGTCGGTGTCACCGGCGCCACCGGGGCGGTGTACGCCGTGCGCCTGCTCGAACGCCTCAGGGCGGCCGGCCGCGAAACCCACCTGGTGGCCAGCCCGGCCGGCCTGCTCAACGTGCACCACGAGCTCGGCCTCGACCGCAAGGGGCTGGAGGCGCTCGCCCACACGGCCTACCACCCGGGCGACGTGGGGGCGGCCATCGCCAGCGGCTCCTTCGCCACCGACGCGATGGTCATTGCGCCGTGTTCGATGAAGACCCTGGCCTCGGTCGCCCACGGCCTGTCCGACAACCTGCTCAGCCGCGCGGCCGACGTCACCCTGAAGGAGCGCCGCCGCCTGGTGCTGATGGTGCGCGAGACCCCCTTCAACCTCGCCCACCTGCGCAACATGACGGCCGTCACCGAAATGGGCGGCGTGATCTTCCCGCCGTTGCCGGCCTTCTACCACCGTCCGGCCAGCATAGCCGAGCTGGTCGACGACACGGTGGAGCGGGTGCTGGCCCTGCTGGGCGTGCCCGAGGCGGCGCCGAAGTCCTGGCAGGGTCTGTGATTCCCCGGCCCGCCGCCTGCCGCCCGCTCACGCGGGCTTGAACTCCCAGCTTCGCCGGGCGCCGAACACCAGGTTCGGATATTCCGGCTTGCCCCGGCTGCCGTTGTAGCGGCCGAGCGCCAGGTACAGGTCGCCGCGTTCGCGGTCGATGTAGTGCCGCAGGATGACACAGCCGAAACGCAGGTTGGTCTGCATGTGGAACAGGCGGCTGACATCGCCGTCGCCGATCAGGCGGGCCCAGAAGGGCATCACCTGCATGTAGCCGCGCGCCCCGGCCACGCTGATGGCATATTTGCGGAACCCGCTCTCCACCTGGATCAGGCCGAGCAGCAGGGCTGGCTCCAGGCCGGCCCGTTTGGCTTCGTACCAGACGGTCTCGAGGAACTCGATGCGGGTGACATGTTCGGCCTTGCGTTTTTTCAGGCGCTCGCTCATCGCGCCCAACCAGGCCAGGTAGGCGATGCGTTCTTCGATGCTCGAGAAAACCGGCTTGGGCGGGGCGCTGTTGGCGATCGCCGACGACAGCGCGGTGCGCACCGAATCGGCCAGCGGCTCCTCCGCCTGCTTGCCGGCACGGGCCAGCCGGGGCGGCAGCCACAGCGCCGGCGCGGCGGCGGCGGCCAGCACCAGGCGCCGTCTCGTGGTCCCCGCGCCGCGCAGGCGCGGGCTCATGAGCCGAGCTTGGCCTTCAGCAAGGCCAGGACGTCGTTCGTCCCCACCGTCGTGGCCTGCGCGTCGCGGCGCCCCTGGTATTCCAGCTCGCCCGCCTTCAGGCCGCGGTCGGAGATGACCACCCGGTGGGGCACCCCCACCAGTTCCCAGTCGGCGAACATCGCGCCCGGGCGCTCGCCGCGGTTGTCGAGCATGACGTCGATGCCGAGGGCTTGCAGCTCGTCGTGCAGCCGGTCGGCCGCCTCCTTGACCTCGGCCGAGCGGTCGTAGCCGATCGGGCAGACGACCACCTCGAACGGGGCCATGGCATCGGGCCAGATGATGCCGCGCTCGTCGTGGTTCTGCTCGATGGCGGCGCCCAGGATGCGGGTGACCCCGATGCCGTAGCAGCCCATCTCCATCAGCTGCGGCTTGCCCTGCTCGTCCAGGTAGGTGGCGTTGAGCGGCTTCGAGTACACGGTCCCGAGGTAGAACACGTGCCCCACCTCGATGCCGCGCTGGATGGCCAGCAGCCCCTTGCCGTCCGGCGAAGGGTCGCCCTCGACCACGTTGCGGATGTCGGCCACCTGGTCGGGTTCGGGCAGGTCGCGGCCCCAGTTCACGCCGGTCAGGTGGAAATCGGCCTCGTTGGCGCCGCAGACGAAGTCGCTCATGCGGGCGACCGTACGGTCGGCGACCACCTTGACCGGCTGGCGCAGGCCGACCGGGCCGAGGTAACCGGGCTTGCAGCCGAAGTGGGCGTCGATCTCGGCGGCGGTGGCGAAGCGGAAACCGTCCTTCAGGCCCGGCAGCTTGCCCGCCTTGACCTCGTTCAGCTCGTGGTCTCCGCGCACCAGCAGCAGCCAGACGGTGCTGCCGGTGATCTCGCCGGCCTCGTTCTTCGCGTCGGTGGCCAGCACCAGCGACTTGACGGTCTGCGACAGCGGCAGGCCGAGCAGCTCGGCGACTTCGGCGCAGGTGGCCTTGCCCGGCGTGGCCGCCTTGGCCAGCGTCGATGCCGGGGCGGCGCGTTCGGCGATCAGCGGCACGGCCTCGGCCAACTCGATGTTGGCGGCGAAATCGGAGTCGGCGCAATAGACCAGCGCGTCCTCGCCGGTGTCGGCGATGACCTGGAATTCATGCGACTTGTCGCCGCCGATGGCCCCGGTGTCGGCCTTGACGGCGCGATAGGTCAGCCCCAGCCGCTCGAAGATCCGGCAATAGGCCTTGAACATGGCCTCGTAGCTCACCAGCGCCGCCTCGGGATTGCGGTCGAAGGAATAGGCGTCCTTCATGGTGAATTCGCGACCGCGCATCACCCCGAAGCGCGGCCGGCGCTCGTCGCGGAACTTGGTCTGGATGTGGAAGAAGTTCTTCGGCAGCGCACGGTAGCTGCGCAGCTCCTGGCGGGCGATGTCGGTGATCACCTCTTCGCTGGTCGGCTGGATGATGAAGTCGCGCTCGTGCCGGTCCTTCACGCGCAGCATCTCCGGGCCCATCTTGTCCCAGCGGCCCGACTCCTGCCACAGCTCGGCCGGCTGCACGATCGGCATCAGCAGCTCGACGGCGCCGGCCCGGGTCATCTCCTCGCGGATGATGTTCTCCACCTTGCGGATCACCCGCAGTCCCATCGGCATGTAGCTGTAGATGCCGGCGCCCAGGCGCTTGATGAACCCGGCGCGCATCATCAGCTTCTGGCTGGTGACCTCGGCCTCGGCCGGAGCTTCTTTGAGGGTGGAGATAAAAAACTGGGACGCTTTCATGGAGGACGGCGCGGACGCGAAAATTCGGTTCAGGAAGGAGCGTGGACGGCGGATGGAAGGGAAGTCGCGGGGTTGATTCCCGTCAGGCCGGTGCAATAATGATTTCAACTAGAGAACTTGAGGTTGATTATGCTCGACCGTGATGGGTTCAGGCCCAACGTCGGCATCATCCTGCTCAATCCCAGAAACCAGGTATTCTGGGGCAAGCGGATTCGCACCCACTCCTGGCAGTTTCCGCAGGGTGGCATCAAATACGGCGAGACGCCCGAGCAGGCGATGTTCCGCGAACTCCACGAAGAAGTGGGGTTGCTGCCGGACCACGTCCGTATCGTTGCGCGCACCCGCGACTGGCTGCGCTACGAGGTGCCCGATCACTTCATCCGCCGCGATGCACGCGGCCACTACCGGGGCCAGAAGCAGATCTGGTTCCTGTTGCAGCTCATCGGGCGCGACAGCGACATGAACCTGCGCGCCAGCAACCACCCCGAGTTCGACGCCTGGCGCTGGAACGAATACTGGGTGCCGCTCGAGTGGGTGATCGAATTCAAGCGCGAGGTCTACCAGATGGCGCTGACCGAGCTCGCCCGTTTCCTGCCGCGCAGCAACCACCACAACCGCTACCTGCGCTCAGGCATGCGCACGCACCACCGGGAAGAGGGCTTCGACGAAGCGCATCCTCACCACCTGAACGGCGCGCCCTACCCGCCGGAGCACAAGCGCCAGCAACAGCCCGAACGGCAAGCGGAAAAGAGCGAGCGCCCGCGCGACACCCAGCGCCCGCCCGACCCGCCGCGCGACTGAGCCACCTGCCTCCGGCCCGCCGGAGATCAGGCGAGCACGAGGTTGTCGCGGTGGATCATCTCGGGCTCGGCCGCATAGCCGAGCAGGCGCTCGAACTCGCTGGACGGCTTGCGGGCGATCAGGCGAGCTTCCGAGCTGGCATAGTTGGCCAGGCCCCGCGCCACCTCGACGCCGGCACTGTCGCGCACCGCAATCACGTCGCCGCGGGCGAACTCGCCCTGGACCTCGGTCATGCCGATCGGCAGCAGGCTCTTGCCTTCCTCGACCAGCTTGGCCACCGCGCCATCGTCGATGAGCACCGCGCCGCGGAACTGCAGGTGGTCGGCCATCCATTGCTTGCGGGCGGCCAGCTTGGCCGTGGACGCGACCAGGGCCGTGCCGATGGACTCGCCCGCGGCCAGGCGCAGCAGCACGTCGGGTTCGCGCCCCCAGGCGATCACGGTGGACGCCCCGCTGCGGGCCGCCCGCTTGGCGGCCAGCACCTTGGTGAGCATGCCGCCGCGGCCCAGGCTGGAACCCGCCCCGCCGGCCATGCGCTCGAGCTCGGGCGAACCGGCCACGGCTTCGTGGATGAAGGTCGCCGACGGGTCGCGCCGGGGGTCGGCCGAGTACAGGCCGGTCTGGTCGGTGAGGATGACCAGGGCATCGGCATCGATCAGGTTGGCCACCAGGGCGCCCAGGGTGTCGTTGTCGCCGAACTTGATCTCGTCGGTGACGACCGTGTCGTTTTCGTTGATGACCGGCACGACCTTCAGCCGCAACAGCGTCAGCAGGGTCGAGCGGGCGTTGAGGTAACGCTCGCGGTCGGCCAGGTCGGCATGGGTGAGCAGCACCTGGGCACTGCCCATGCCGTAGGTGCGCAGCTGGGTCTCGTAGATCTGCGCCAGCCCCATCTGCCCCACCGCCGCGGCCGCCTGCAGCTCGTGGATTTCCTTGGGCCGGGCGGTCCAGCCCAGGCGCTTCATGCCCTCGGCAATGGCGCCGCTGGACACCATGACGACCTCGCGCCCCTGGGAGGCCAAGGCGGCCATCTGCCGGCACCAGGTGCCGATGGCCTGGGCATCGACCCCCCTGCCCTCGTCGGTGACCAACGTGGAGCCGACCTTGACGACGATGCGGCGAGCCCCCCGCAGGACTCCCTGGCCGGCGACGAGACGTGCCGCCGGAGCGGGCAGGTCCGGTGCCGGGCGATCCGGCGATGGGCTGGACAGGCTGTCAGTCATGGGCGGGAAGTATCTTGCCCCCGCCGTCTTCAGCGCTGGCACCCGGACCATCCCCGGCGCCACGGCCGGGGAAACGGGGGTCCGGATCGTCCGGCACCACGTTCTTCAACTTGGAGACATGCTGGTAGATGGCGTGGATCAGCCCCTCGCACCCTTCGCGGGTCAAGGCCGAGATGGTGAACACCGGGCCCTTCCACTTGAAGCGCTTGACGAAGTCCTTGACCCGCGCTTCGCGCTCCTCGGGCGGCACCATGTCGAGCTTGTTCAGGACCAGCCAGCGCGGCTTGTCGAACAACTGCTGGTCGTATTTCTTCAGCTCGCCGACGATGGCCTTGGCCTGCGCGACCGGATCGACCTCCTCGTCGAAGGGCGCCATGTCGATGACATGCAGCAGCAGGTGCGTGCGCTGCAGGTGGCGCAGGAACAAATGGCCGAGGCCGGCGCCTTCGGACGCGCCTTCGATCAGGCCGGGGATGTCGGCCACCACGAAACTCTGCTCGGGCGCCACCCGGACCACACCCAGGTTGGGATGCAGGGTGGTGAAGGGATAGTCGGCGATCTTGGGCCGTGCGTTCGACACCGCGGCGATCAGGGTCGACTTGCCGGCGTTGGGCATGCCCAGCAGGCCGACGTCGGCCAGCACACGCAGTTCGAGCTTGAGCTTGAACTGCTCGCCCGGCCAGCCGGGGGTCTTCTGCCGGGGTGCGCGGTTGGTACTGGTCTTGAAATGCAGGTTGCCGAAGCCGCCGTCGCCGCCCTTGGCGAGCAACACCTTCTCGTCGGGCACGAGCAATTCGGCCATCACCTGGCCGGTCTCGACATTGGTGATGATCGTGCCCATGGGCATGCGCAGGATGACGTCCTCGGACGCCGCACCGTATTGATCGGACCCGCGCCCGTTTTCGCCGCGGCGCGCCTCGTGCCGGCGCGCATAGCGGAAATCGATCAAGGTGTTCAGGTTGCGGTCGCCCACGGCGTACACACTGCCGCCGCGCCCGCCGTCGCCCCCGTTCGGACCACCGAAGGGGATGAATTTCTCACGGCGGAAGCTCATGCAGCCGTTGCCGCCATCGCCGGCCACCACGTCGATCGTGGCTTCGTCAACGAATTTCATGGCTGTTCGTCCAACTCACGGAGCCTGCGAAAGGCCCCGGCTAACAAGAATCGTGCGCCGGCAGGACGCCGGGCCGCGACTCGTAAGGTACACCATCGAAGTGATGGGTTCAAAACAACAAAGCCCCGGCGAACCGGGGCTGTGCGAAACCTGACCGGGCTGCCGGGGCAGCCAGCGGTCAAGCTGTCTTGATGCTGACGGTCCGACGGTTTTGCGGGCCCTTGACGGCGAAGAGGACTTCGCCGTCGGTCAGTGCGAACAGGGTGTGGTCCTTGCCGACACCGACATTGCTGCCGGGGTGGAACTGGGTGCCACGCTGACGCACGATGATCGAACCGGCCGAGACGACCTGACCGCCGTAGGCTTTGACGCCCAGCATCTTGGGTTGTGAATCGCGGCCGTTCCGTGTGGAACCGCCGCCTTTTTTCTGTGCCATGGTTTAACTCCTAGACTCGGGTGTGCGACGCAGGACTCAGGCGTTCACGGCACTGATCTGAATTTCGGTGAAGGTCTGACGATGACCTTGCCGCTTCTGATAGTGCTTGCGACGACGCATCTTGAAGATGCGCACCTTGTCATGCTTGCCCTGCGCGAGCACCGTCGCGACGACGGTTGCCCCAGTTACCAAGGGAGTCCCGACCTTCAGGTCAGCGCCGTTGCCGACAGCCAACACCTGGTCGATCGTGATCTCTTGGCCAACATCCGCAGCAATCTGTTCTATTTTGATCTTTTCGCCTGCAGCAACCCTGTATTGTTTGCCACCGGTTTTTATGACCGCGTACATATCAGCCCTTTCAGTGAATACTGCGGGGCAAAGGATCCGCCCAACAGCCCTGCTTGACGCGCAGAGCCTTCGAGTCTACCACGAACCTTCCGGAACGCGCCAGCCGCCTCTTGTCCACGGCGTGCCGGAAGCCGCCAACGCATGCCCGTGACCGGCCGGCGCCGTGTCTTCCTATAATTTGGGGTATTCAACTGGGCCCAACGTGCAGTCCGCCACCCCTCCCCCCTCAGAAACATCCGCCGGCCGCCTCGCCTTTCTCGCTGCAGAGATGAGCGAAGTCGATGCCGTCATCCGGCAGCGCCTCTCCTCCGACGTCGCCCTCATCAACCAGATCTCGCACTACATCATCAGTGCGGGCGGCAAGCGCATCCGTCCGCTGCTGGTGCTGCTGTTTGCCAACGCCCTGGGCTTCCAGGGCAGGGAGCGCTACGAGCTCGCCGCCACCGTCGAATTCATCCACACCGCCACGCTGCTGCACGACGATGTGGTCGACGAGTCCGACCTGCGGCGCGGGCGCGAGACCGCCAATGCGATGTTCGGCAATGCCGCCAGCGTGCTGGTGGGCGACTTCCTGTACTCGCGCGCCTTCCAGATGATGGTGTCGGTCGACCGCCTGCGGGTGCTCGAGGTGCTGGCCGAGGCCACCAACGTGATCGCCGAAGGCGAAGTGCTGCAGCTGATGAACATGCACGATGCGGACCTCGCGGTGGACGACTACCTGAAGGTCATCCGCTACAAGACCGCCAAACTGTTCGAGGCCAGCGCGCGCCTGGGCGCGGTGCTGGCCGGCGCCAGCCCGGAGGTCGAGGACGCCTGCGCCGCCTATGGCCGGGCCCTGGGCACCGCCTTCCAGCTGGTGGACGACCTGCTCGACTACGAAGGCTCCACCTCCCAGCTCGGCAAGAACGTCGGCGACGACCTGCGAGAGGGCAAGCCGACCCTGCCGCTGCTCGTCGCCATGGAACGGGCGAGCGACGAGGAACGTGCCTTGATGCGGCATGCCATCGAACACGGCGAAGTCGACCGTCTCTCGGAGATCATCGGCATCGTCACCCGTACCGGGGCGCTCGAGGCCACGCGGGAAGCGGCGCGGGCCGAGGCCGACAAGGCCCGTCGCTGTCTTTCGGTGCTGGAGGATTCTCCACACCGCGATGCTCTGATAGAATTCTGCGTTCGATCTGTCGACCGCTCTTTCTGAGCGACCGCAGCCCCTGCCGAGGGGCCTGCCGGACGGCAGATCGGCACAGCGCGGCGCCCTGGGCGCCGCTTGCATCGGGGTGTAGCTTAGCCTGGTAGAGCGCTACGTTCGGGACGTAGAGGCCGGAGGTTCGAATCCTCTCACCCCGACCAGACCACATGAAAAAGCCCAGGTGATCCAAGCACCTGGGCTTTTTTGCTTTTGATCGGCCTTCAGTCGGTTCAACGCCGATTTCCAGGTCCGTTGTCCCCAGTTTTTTCCTTCGCGCCGCGGCCCGATGAATGCGTTGCGCCGAGGCGATCGGCTCAGCCTTGGACACCGCGTCAGGACGGCGATAATCGAGCCCCCTGCCGCAGCGGTCGACCTGGCGCCGGCTGACCCGCATCGGCTCCACACCCTCCCGTGCAATGCTTTTCAATTCGAACGCGTTCATTTTTGTTTTCTTCCCGCTCGTCTTGTTTGGCTTCTTTCTGATTGGCCGTCGCGGCGCTCGCATGGCGGCCGGCTTCCTGGCCCTGGCTTCGCTGTTCTTCTACGGGTGGTGGAGCATTCAAGCCCTGCCGCTGCTGGTGGGGTCGATCTGCCTCAACTATGCGTTCGGCCTGCATCTCACCCCGGCCCCCGACAGGACGGACACCCGCCGCAAGCGCCTGCTGGTACTGGCGCTGCTGCTCAACCTCGGAGTGCTGGGCGTCTTCAAATACGCCGACTTCTTCGTGGGCAACCTCAACCACGGCTTGGCGGCTGCCGGCCAGGCGCCGTCGATCCCCCTGCTGCAGCTCGCCTTGCCGATCGGCATCTCGTTCTACACCTTCACCCAGATCGCCTTCCTGGTGGATTGCTACCAGGGCAAGGTGCGGGAACGCAGCTTCGTGCACTACACGCTGTTCGTCACCTACTTCCCGCATCTTGTCGCCGGGCCGGTGCTGCACCACGCGCAGATGATGCCCCAGTTCGCCGACCCGGCCACCTACCGCCCGGATCCCTCCCGGCTGTCGCTCGGGCTGGCCGTCTTCACGCTCGGACTCGCCAAGAAACTGCTGATCGCCGACCCGCTGGGGCAGTATGCCGACCTGATGTTCAACGGCGTCCGGGATGGATTGGTGCCGACGTTCTACACCAGCTGGCTGGGCACGCTGGCCTACACCCTGCAGATCTACTTCGACTTCTCCGGCTATTCGGACATGGCGGTCGGACTCTCGCTCTGCCTGGGCATCCAGTTGCCCTTGAACTTCCTCTCGCCCTACAAATCGGGCAGCATCGTGGAGTTCTGGCGCCGCTGGCATGTCTCGCTGTCCACCTTCCTGCGCGACTACCTCTACGTGCCCCTGGGCGGCAACCGCCGCGGCCCGGCTCGCCGCCACCTGAACCTGTTCCTCACCATGCTGCTGGGCGGCCTGTGGCACGGCGCGGCCTGGACCTTCGTCCTCTGGGGCGCCCTGCATGGCCTCTTTCTCGCGCTGAACCATCTCTGGTCCTCGATGCGGCGCGCGGCAGCCCCTCCCGGTCGAGCGGCGCGCATCGCCGGCTGGCTGCTGACCTTCGTGTGCGTGATGGCGGCCTGGGTGGTCTTCAGGGCGGACGGCCTGCCGACCGTGGCGACAGTCTACAAGGGCATGCTCGGATTGAATGGCGCTTCGGTGGCACCGTTCAGCGAATTCGGCACGGTCCCCTTCCGCAAGCCCGAGTTCTACCGCATCTTGCTGGGCGGCTTGTTCATTTGCCTGGCGCTTCCCTCGACCATGGCCGTGGCCCGTTTCGTCCCGGGGAGCAAGGCGTTGGCCGCCCGGCCGCTGCTCGGGCCGGCCTGGACCGCGCTCACGGCGGCGGGCACGATTGCCTTGCTGGCGTTCTGCGCGTCGAAGCTGGGCCAATACAGCCCGTTCCTGTACTTCCAGTTCTGAGAAAGGCCCCTGGTGTCGCCTCACGTCCCGATCCAGCATGCGGGTCCTTCGTCGGGAGCCGCCCGGTGAATCCGCCCCCCCTGCAGCCGGACCCGGCCGCCCCCGGCAAGCCGCACGCAGGCCTGTGGCTCGGCGTGTTCCTGGCAGGCTATGCCGTGCTCTTCGCAGCCTGGCTGGTGGCCCTGTGCACGCCGATTCCCTTCGGCGACCTGTCTCGCATTGCACGCCTGTCCGAACACCAGTTCGGCGGCAACACCGAGCCACCGGCGGTATCGCCGGCGCTTCTGCGCTCCTCTGCCATCGACCAGGCCGACATCCTCGTCATCGGGGACAGCTTCTCGCGCAGCTTGCGCTGGCAATCGGTCCTGGTCAACATGGGATACCGTGTGAACACGGTCCACTGGGACCAGCTCGGCGGCGCGCTCTGCCGCGATCTCGGGTCCTGGCTCTCGCATGCCGGCTTCAAGGGCAAGCTCGTCGTCATCGAGAGCATCGAGCGCTTCCTGGACGAACGCCTGGCATCGAGTGAGCGCTGCGACCGGATGGCCAAGCCCTTCAAGCCGTCGGCGGACACCCACATCACGCCTCCCGAGCGTGCCGGACCGTCCGGACTGAACTGGGACGCCCCCTTCACCGCGGGACTCGTCACCTACCGCAACACCCGGCAAGCCAGGCTCGCCGACAAGGATCTTCGCTTTCCCGAGGGCACCATGGTGCGTCCGGTGCCGGACGGCTGCCGGCTCTTTTCCCACCGGCTGTGCCAAAAGGCCTTGTTCCTGGCCGAGGACGAAGACAAGGGGCCGCTGACGCGGGAGACGCTGGCACGCATGCAGCGATTCGGCCAGGCCCACCCTGCCTTGCCGGTGGTATGGATGGTGATTCCGAACAAGACCACGGTCTATCTCCACCCCGAGGCCTCGGCCGAATTCGTGGCGTCCTTCCGCCGCTCCGGCCTCGGCCCCGATCTGTTCGATTTCGCGGCGGCAAGACACCTCACGATGCGCGACTTCTACCTGCCGAACGACACCCACCTGTCGATGCGCGCACAGCTTGAACTGGGGGAGGTGATGCTTCGCGCCGTCCGGGCCCGGCTTGCGGCCGATGGAGCGCCTCCGCCCTGAACGGAGCGGCCAGGCCGGGATGACTGCTTGGCCGACGCCCGGCGTCGACCACAAGCCGAGCCTTGGCCATCGCTTCCCCGTGCGGCATGTGCAGTCACGGCCAGGCCAGCGATGGCGCCACCTTGGGACGCACATCCGCAGCAAATTCCACCCGGCCGGTGACATGAATCGAACAGGCACCCCTTCCAGCAGTCCCAGCACATGCGGCGAAGGCTGGGCGCGTCGCGCCCAGCGCATGCCTGAGGGACAAGAACGTGCAAGCCATAACGTGCAAGGAAAGTAGTTTCAAGGCAATATGCAAGTCATGACTGACACGATTCGTCTTCCGGACGAGCTTGGCCGCCTGCTGAAAGCACAACGCGAAGCCGCCGGACTGTCCAAAAAGGACTTGGCGCAACGTGCGGGCAAGGTACGCGAAGTCATCTATCGGCTGGAAGCGGGCGATGACGTCACCGTGTCCTCCCTGCTGGCCGTGCTGGGCGCGCTGGGCCTGGGCTTGCGCATCGGGAAGACGGGCATGCCGTCGATGCAGGAAGTGGCAGCCCGCTTCGCCGAAGAGGATGAAGCAGATGCTTCCTGAAAAGATCGCGCAGTTGCACACTTCTCTCGGCGTCCGCCGCAGATGCATTTTGTTGCACCATCGTTCCCCTGCAACCGGGGATTTGTTGCCGCTTCCCAGGGTACCTGCGGTTTACAGCACTTGACGAATCGGCGATCATGGATTGATATCCTTACCGTGACGTCAATCACCCGCCTGTGGACACTCTTGCCGAAGCCCCTCAATCTGCCCTCTCCGGCGTCGCGCGGGTTCTGGTACATGCCGGGAAGCTGAACGCCAAGACGGCGGAAGACCTCGTCAAGTCGGCCAAGGAAAAAAAGTCCAGTTTCCTGGCCTCCGTGATCGGTGGCGGCGCCGTTTCGTCCGCCGACCTGGCGCATACGCTGTCGGCCGCCCTGGCCTTGCCGGTGATGGACCTCAACGCCATCGATCCGCAGCGCCTGCCGCGCAACATCATCGACGCCAAGCTGGCCGCCCAGTACCAGGTCGTGGTGCTCGGCAAGCGCGGCAACCGCTTGTTCATCGGCGGTGCCGACCCGACCGACCAGGAGGCCATCGAACGAATCAAGTTCGCCACCCAGCTGTCCCCCGAGTGGGTGGTGGTCGAACACGACAAGCTCTCGAAGATGCTCGAGGGCAGCAGCGCCTCGGCCACCGAGACCCTGGAGAACATCGTCGGCGGCGACTTCGAGTTCGACGTCAACGACGAGGAACCGTCGACGGCGGAGACCCCCGAGGTCACGGCCGACGTCGAAGACGCGCCGGTGGTGCGTTTCCTGCAGAAAATGCTGATAGACGCCATCAATGCCCGGGCGTCCGACCTGCACTTCGAACCTTACGAATACCACTACCGGGTGCGCTTCCGGGTCGACGGCGAGCTGCGCGAGATCACCCAGCCGCCGATCGCCATCAAGGACAAGCTGGCCTCGCGCATCAAGGTCATCTCGCGCATGGACATCGCCGAAAAGCGGGTCCCGCAGGACGGCCGCATGAAGCTCAAGTTCGGCAACAAGTCGATCGATTTCCGGGTCAGTACCCTGCCCACGCTGTTCGGCGAGAAGATCGTCATCCGTATCCTCGATTCCTCCAGCGCCAAGCTGGGCATCGAGGCGCTGGGCTACGAGAAGGTCGAGAAGGAACGGCTGCTCAAGTGCATCCAGCGCCCTTACGGCATGATTCTCGTCACCGGCCCCACCGGCAGCGGCAAGACGGTGTCGCTGTACACCTGCCTGAACATCCTGAACCAGCCGGGCGTCAACATCTCGACGGTCGAGGACCCGGCTGAAATCAACCTGCCGGGCATCAACCAGGTCAATGTGAACGACAAGGCCGGCCTGACCTTCGCGGCCGCGCTCAAGTCCTTCCTGCGCCAGGATCCCGACGTCATCATGGTGGGCGAGATCCGCGACCTGGAGACGGCCGACATCGCCATCAAGGCGGCGCAGACCGGCCACATGGTGATGTCCACGCTGCACACCAACGACGCCCCGACCACCCTGACCCGCTTGCTGAACATGGGTGTCGCGCCGTTCAACATCGCGTCCAGCGTGCTCCTGATCACCGCCCAGCGGCTGGCCCGCCGGCTCTGCGAAACCTGCAAGACGCCGGCCGAGTACCCGCGCGAGGCCTTGCTCAAGGCCGGCTACCAGGAGACCGACCTCGACGGCAGCTGGCGCCCCTACCGGGCGGTGGGCTGCACGGCCTGTACCAATGGCTACAAAGGGCGGGTCGGCATTTACCAAGTGATGCCGATCTCCGAAAGCATTCAGCGCATCATCCTGTCCGAGGGCACGGCGATGGACATCGCCGAACAGGCGCAACGCGACGGCGTGCGCGATCTGCGCCAGTCGGGCCTGGTCAAGGTCCGCGCCGGGTACACCACGCTGGAGGAAGTGATCGCCTGCACCAACGAGTAAAGTTCGGGGGTTCTCCGCATCGCGCCCGGATCCCCGAACATCCCCCTAGACCCGCACCAGACAACAACCAACCGGACGAGGATAGAAGTTTCCTCGAAGACACATGGCAACTGCAGTGGCCGCCGCGAGAGGCGCAAAAGAGTCCGTCTTCGAATGGCAGGGCAAGGACAAGAACGGCAAGGTCGTTCGAGGCGAGATGCGCGCGGGCGGCGAAGCCATGGTCAGCGCCAACCTGCGCCGCCAGGGCATCCTGCTCACCAAGGTCAAGAAGCGCCGCACCAGCGGCGGCAAGGCGATCAAGCAAAAGGACATCGCCGTCTTCACCCGCCAGCTGTCCACCATGATGCGTGCCGGCGTGCCCCTGCTGCAGGCCTTCGACATCGTCGCGCGCGGCAGCTCCAATCCGCGCCTGACCAAGCTGCTGACCGACATCCGCACCGATGTCGAGACAGGCACCAGCCTGTCGTCCGCTTTCCGCAAGCATCCGCTGTACTTCGATGCCCTGTACTGCAACCTGGTGGAAGCCGGCGAGGCGGGCGGTATTCTCGACACGCTGCTCGACCGCCTGGCCATCTACCAGGAAAAGACGATGGCGATCAAGAACAAGATCAAGTCGGCCCTCATCTACCCGATCGCGGTGATGGTGGTGGCCTTCGTGGTGCTGGCGGTGATCATGCTGTTCGTGATCCCGGTGTTCGCCGACGTGTTCAAGTCCTTCGGCGCCGACCTGCCGGCCCCGACCTTGTTCGTGATCGCCATGTCCAACGTCTTCATCAGCTACTGGTACGTCATCTTCGGCTTCCTGGGTGGGGGCACTTACTTCTTCTTCGAATCCTGGAAACGTTCCGAGAAGATGCAGGCGAGCATGGACCGCCTGCTGTTGAAGGCGCCGGTGTTCGGCAGCCTGGTCAACAAGTCGGCCGTCGCGCGCTGGACACGCACCCTGTCGACCATGTTCGCGGCCGGTGTGCCGCTGGTCGAGGCCCTGGACTCCGTCGGCGGGGCCTCGGGCAACGCGGTGTTCAAGGAAGCGACCGAACAGATCCAGAAGGACGTCTCCACCGGCGCCAGCCTCACCGCGTCGATGGAGTCGACCGGCGTGTTCCCCAACATGGTGCTGCAGATGTGCGCCATCGGCGAAGAATCGGGCTCGCTCGACGGCATGCTGGCCAAGGCGGCCGAGTTCTACGAGGACGAGGTCGACGAGGCGGTGAAGGGCCTGTCCAGCCTGATGGAGCCCTTCATCATCGTCATCCTGGGCGGCTTGATCGGTGGCATCGTCGTGTCGATGTACCTGCCGATCTTCAAGATCGGCCAGGTGGTCTGAGTCCGGCCCATGTCGCTTCCGCCGGCTGAACTGCTGCTGTCGCCCTGGGGCCTGGCCTTGCTGGGCCTGTGCGTCGGCAGCTTCCTCAACGTGGTCATCCACCGCATGCCCTTGCGGATGGACCGCAGCTGGTACCTGGAGTGCGCCTCGATGCTCGGCATCAAGATCAAGGCGCCGCAGGCCGTGGCGCTGAACGTCAGCATCCAGGCCGAGGGCGCCGAGGTGGAGCCGCCCTGCTCGCGGGTCGAGCTGCCCGGCCCCATCACCTTGTCGAGCCCCCGGTCACGCTGCCCCTCCTGCGGCCATCGGATCGCCTGGTACGAAAACATCCCGGTGCTCAGCTACCTGTGGCTGCGCGGCAAGTGCTCGTCGTGCAAGACGGCGATCTCGCCGCGCTACCCGCTGATCGAGCTCTTCACCGCGCTGCTGTTCGCCGCCGTGGGCTGGCGCTTCGGCCCGCAGCCCACCAGCTTGTTGTGGTGCGGTTTCGTCGCGGTGCTGGTGGCGCTATCGGCCATCGACTGGGACACCACCTACCTTTTCGACGACCTCACCATGCCCCTGCTGTGGGCCGGCCTGGTGGCCTCGGCCATGGGCTGGACCCTGCCCCTGCCGCAGGCGCTCTGGGGTGCCGTGGCCGGTTATCTCTCGCTGCTGATCGTGGCCCGGGTGTTCGAGTTCGTGACCCGCCGCGAAGAGGAAGCCATGGGGTCGGGCGATTTCAAGCTGCTGGCCGCGCTCGGCGCCTGGCTCGGCTGGCAGATGCTGATTCCGCTGGTGCTGGCGGCGTCCCTCGTCGGGGCCCTGGTCGGCATCGGCATGAAACTCACCCAGGGCCTGAGGGAAGGCCAGTACATCCCCTTCGGCCCCTTCCTGGCCGGCGGCGCCGTGCTGGTGATGCTGGCCGGCCCCTCTCGCGTGCTGGGCTGGCTCGGCTGGACCTGATGGCCATGGCCTCCACGGCGCCCCCCCGCGCCAACGGCCTGCGCATCGGGCTGACGGGCGGCATCGGCAGCGGCAAGAGCACGGTCGCCCGGCTGCTGGCCGAATGCGGCGGCGTGCTGATCGACACCGACGCCATCTCGCGCGCGCTCGCCGCGCCTGGCGGCGCCGCCATCGCCCCCTTGCGCGCCAGCTTCGGCGACGGCCTGATCGATGCCACGGGCGCCATGGACCGCGGCCGCATGCGCGAACTGGTGTTCTCGGATGCGAGCGCCAAGGCCCGCCTCGAAGCCATCCTCCACCCCCTGATCGGGCTCGAGGTCGCCCGCCAGGAAGCCGCGGCCGCGGGCCGGCCCCTGGTCTTCGACGTCCCCCTGCTGGTGGAGTCGCCGCGCTGGCGCGAACGGGTCGACCGCGTGCTGGTGGTCGATTGCCCGGAAGACCTTCAGATCCGTCGGGTCATGCAGCGATCAGGCTGGGCTGGCGATACTGTCTCGGCTGTCATCGCGCAACAGGCCAGCCGTGCCGCCCGCAGGGCGGCGGCCGATGCCGTGATCTACAACGAACACCTCAGCCTGGCCGGACTTGCCGACGAAGTGAGTGCGCTGTGGAAGCGCTGGTGCCCTGTGGAACAATCCGCCTGACGCCGGCGCCGGCTGATCGAGCAGAAAGCCCACCTTGGTCCTATACGAATATCCCTTCAATGAAAGCATCCGCACCATGCTGCGGCTCGAACACCTGTTCGACCGGCTGGGACGGCTGCTGCCACGCGACGAGGCGGTCGACCACCACTACGCGCTGGCCACCCTGTTCGAGATCATGGACGTCGCCTCGCGCGCCGACCTGAAATCGGACCTGCTGAAAGACCTTGATCGCCAACGCACCCAGTTCAACAGCTACCGCGGCAACCCGTCGATCTCGGAACAGGCGCTCGACGAGGTCATCGCCCGCATCGAGCATGCCTTCAACGGGCTCAATCAGCAGCCGGGCAAGGCCGGGCAACCGCTGACCAGCAACGAATGGCTGATGAGCGTGCGCAGCCGCATCAGCATCCCCGGGGGCACCTGCGAATTCGACCTGCCGGCCTACTATGCCTGGCAGCAACTGCCGCCGGCGCGGCGGCGCGCCGACCTGGGCCAGTGGGTCAACACCCTGATGCCGCTGGCCGAAGCCCTGAAGCTGCTGCTGGGCTTGCTGCGCGACTCGGGCGTGGCCCACAAGGTGGTGAGCCAGGGCGGCCAGTACCAGCAGAGCCTGCCCGCCGGCCGGGTGTACCACCTGCTGCGGCTGCGCATCGACCCGGCCTTGCAGCTGATACCCGAGATCAGCGGCCACCGGCTGATGGTGCTGGTGCGCCTGATGCGCCAGGATGCCGATGGCCGGCTCAAGCCCGGCGGTACCGACACCAGTTTCGAACTGACCCTCTGCTCATGAACGACGACACCCGCCAAGCCGGGCCGGTGACACGGCGTATCGTCAAGTGCCCCGGCTGCGGGGGCGACAGCGTCTACGCCAGCGACAACCCGTTCCGGCCCTTCTGCAGCGAGCGCTGCAAAAACGTCGACTTCGGCGCCTGGGCCTCGGAGCAGTACCGGCTGGATGCCAGGCCGTCGCCGAATGCCGATGTGCCGCAGGGGCACGATCCGGACGAGGACTGACCTGCGCGCAGCGGGAACGGGTCCACGCCCGTTCAGCCCAGCCCTTCGAGCGACCGTGCTCGACGCTGCGCGTGCAGCGAACGGGCCAGGCGATCGATGTCCTCCGAGGCGTGCAAGCGGCTCAACCAGGCCGCAGGGATGCCCGCGACCCCATACAAGGCGCCCGCCAGCTGCCCTGCGATCGCGGCGGTGGTGTCGGCGTCGTCGCCCAGGTTCGCGGCCCGCAGCACCGTTTCCTCGAACGAGACACTGTGCGCCACGCACCAGAGGGCGGCCTCCAGCGATTCCACGCAATAGCCGCTGCCGCGGATGGCGGACACCGGCTTGGACAGGAAATCGCCTCCGACCAGCGCCTGGACCCGCGGACTCGAAGGCCGTGCGCGCCGGCTGCGCAGGCACTCCTCGGCCGGCCGCCCTTGCAGGGCATTGAGCAACAGGTCGGCGAACAGCTCGCTGCAGTCGAGCGCCTCGGGCGCCGCATGGGTGGTCGCCGTGCTCGCGCGCGCATGGGCGAGCGCCGCCGGCGGATCGTCGGCAAAGTACATCACCACCGGCGCCAGGCGCATCAAGGCACCGTTGCCGGCGCTGGCCGGATCGGCGGACCCGGCCATCGGCTGCCCGTTCGCCAGATAACGCTCCAAGGCGGCAGCGACCGTCGAACCGATGTCGAAACAATCGCCGGTGGCACTGAGGTAGCCCCATTGCCACCAGTTGACATAGCGGTTCATCTGGTCGGCGGCATCGAAACCACCGCGTTCGACCAGGCTGGTCGCCAGGCACAAGGCCATCGAGGTGTCGTCGGTCCATTGCCCGGGCGCCAGGCCGAACGGCCCTCCACCGAGCATGTCGGTCACGGGCTCGAAACTGCCGCGCGGACTGAATTCGACACGGGTGCCCACCGCGTCTCCGCAGGCCAGGCCCAGCAGGCAACCCCGGTGGCGATCGAGCGTGTTCATTCGCCGCTGCGCGGGCTGAAGGTGCGCGGGAAGATCACAGGATGCTCGCGGTCCTTCAGCCGATACCCCATCGGCGGACGGTTCGATTCGCTCTCGACCACCCCCACTTCGACCAGGAAGCCGGCCGACATCATGCGGGTGCGAAAACCGCTTTTGTCGACCGCTCGACCGAGCACCACCTCGTAGGTGCGCTGCAGCTGCGGCAGCGTGAAGGGCTCATCCAGCAAAAAGGCGGGCAAGGAGGTGTACTCGACCTTGCTGCGCAGGCGCGCCACCGCGGCACGCAGGATGTCGGCATGGTCGAACGCCAGGCGCGGGCGGCGCAGCACTTCGTCCACCTCGAACCAGGCCACATCGGCCGCGTTCGCGCCCTTGACGAGCTCGACCCCGCGCCCCGGCAGCAGCGCGAAATAGGCATGGGTGGCCGACCAGCCGCGCGGGTCGCGCGTGGCGCTGCCCCAGCTGCCGAGCTGCTCGAGATAGGGGCTGCTCAAGCTGGTTTTCTCGTGCAGCTTGCGGCGCGCGCAGGCCTGCAGGTCGACGTCGAGCTCGACGTTCACGAAACCGCCCGGCAAGGCCCACAGGCCGGGGAAGGGCTCGCCCTCATCGTCCGGCCGCTGCACCAGCAGCACCTCGAGGGCATCGCTGAGCACGGTGAAGATGACCACGTCCACCGTGGTGTAGGGGCGGACGAAATCGGGACCCGCCGACGCGGCGCCGGCGGCTGGGGTCTTGCCCGGCCTGGGTTTTCTGAGCATGGATGGATCCTGTTTGACAAGTCGTCTTGATGGTTGTACTGTACACCTTATAAAAGATGCATTGAACAACTTATAGAGAAAGCGGGGATGCCATGTTCGGTCTCAGGTACATCAAGTCTCAACCCACGGTCCATCTGATGCAGTTCCGCCGTGGCAAGCTGGTGCGCGAAGGCGCGGGCCTGTCGTTCTTCTACTACTCGCCGGCGGCCACCCTGGTCGCGGTGCCGGTGGCGAGCCACGACCGCCACTTCATGCTGGAACTGGTGACGGCGGACTTCCAGAGCGTGACCGTGCAGGGCCAGGTGACCTACCGCATCGCCGAGCCTCGCCGCACCGCGGCGATGATGGATTTTTCATTGCGCCCCGACGGCAAGACCTATGCCTCCGACGACCCGGCCCGGCTGGGCGACCGGGTGGCGATGCAGGCGGAGGTGATCATCCAGCAGATGCTGCAGTCGCTGGACCTCAAGCAGGCGCTGCGCGCCTCGGCGCAGATCGCCCGCCGCGCGCAGCAGGAGCTGGGCGCGCAGGCGGAGGTGGCCGCGCTCGGCCTGGAAATACTCGGCGTGTCGGTGATGGGCGTGAAACCGACGCCCGACATCGCCCGCGCGCTCGAGGCCGAGGCACGCGAGTCGAACCTGAAGGCCGCCGACGATGCCGTCTACGCGCGGCGCATGTCGGCCGTCGAGAAGGAGCGTGCGATCCGCGAGAACGAACTCGATACCGACATCGCCGTCGAGCAGAAGAAGCGCCGGATCAGCGAGACGAAACTCGAGGCCAAGGCCGCGCTGATGCACCGCGACAACGAGCTGCGGCGCGACCAGATGCTGTCCGACATCGAACTCGAGACCAGCCGCAAGGCGCTGGTGGCGGGCCAGGCGGCGAACAGCCGCACCCTGGCCGAGGCCGAGGCGCACCGGGTCGCCAGCGTCATGCAGGCGCTCGACAAGGCCGACCCGCGCATCGTGCAGGCCCTCGCCTCGGCCGGCATGCAGCCGGGCCAGTTGATCGCGCAGGCCTTCGGCGGCATCGCGGAACGGGCCGAACACATCGGCCAGCTCAACATGTCGCCCGAGCTGCTGCAGTCGTTGCTGCATTCAAGTGAAGGAAAAGCCGGTGAGCGCGTGCGCTGAACGCAAGGTGGTGCTGGTCACCCGCCCCACCCGCCTGCAGGAGCTGGTGGCGCGCCACCAGACCCTGGCCCAGGTGCGGTTCTACCTCGACCGACTGGGGGCCGACCTGTCCGACTACCTGCGCGAGGACCGGGCCTACGCGGCCAGCCTGCAGCTGGCGCAGGCCGCGCTGCGGCGCTGGGGACGCCACCAGGTGATCGACCGCCTGCACCTGCCGAACTTCCTCTTCGCGGCCGACGACATCGTGGTCGCGCTGGGCCAGGACGGGCTGGTGGCCAACACCATGAAATACCTGGAGGGCCAGCCGCTGATCGGGCTCAACCCGGACCAGGGGCGCTGGGACGGCGTGCTGCTGCCGTTCGAGGCCCCGGCCCTGTCCCTGCTGCTGGGCGAGGTGGCCCGCGACAAGCGGCCGTCGCGCGCGGTGACGATGGCCGAGGCCCGCTTGTCCGACGGCCAGTCGCTGCGGGCGGTGAACGAGTTGTTCATCGGGCCGCGCGGCCATGGCTCGGCCCTGTATGACATCGCGATCGGCGGCCGCCGCGAGCAGCAGTCCTCGTCCGGGGTGATCGTGGCGACCGGTCTGGGTTCCACCGCCTGGCTCAAGAGCCTGGTGACCGGCTCGATGCGCCTGGCCCGCGCCGCCGACCCCGCCGTGCCGCAGCACGACTACCAGCCCCTGGCCTGGGACACCGAGCGCCTGGTCTATGCGGTGCGCGAGCCCTTCCCCAGCCGCTCGTCGCAGGCCGAGCTGGTGTTCGGCGAGGTGGGTCCACAGGCCCCGCTGAGCCTGCGTTCGCGCATGCCCGACCAGGGCGTGATATTTTCGGACGGCATGGAAGCCGACTTCCTGCGTTTCACCGCCGGCGTCGAGGCCTGCATCGGCCTGGCGGCGACGCGGGGGCGGCTGGTCGTCTGAGCGCACGCCGGCCGCGCCCGATACCCCGATACCCCGATACCCGATACCAATCACCGACACACGGCTTCACATGAAAAACACCTTCGACCTCCCCAGCCTGCGCCAAGCCGTGGACGCCGGGCACAGCCCCGACTACCTGTTGTTCTGGGGGCACCGCCAGGCCGCGGGCAAAGGCATGGGCAAGGCCTGCCTGAGCCAATGGTTTCCGGCGCCGTTCTGCGTCGAGGGCGTGCGTTTCGCCACGGCCGAGCATTTCATGATGGCCCGCAAGGCCCAGCTGTTCGGCGACACCCCGATGTTCGAGAAGATCCTGGCCGCCCCCACCCCGGATGCCGCCAAGCGCTTCGGCCGCAAGGTGAAGGACTTCGACGCCGACACCTGGGACGCGCAGCGCGAGCAGATCGTCTTCGAAGGCAGCCTGGCCAAGTTCGCCCAGAACGAGGCGATGAAGGCCTTTCTGCTGTCCACCGGCGACCGCGTGCTCGTGGAAGCAAGCCCGGTCGATGCCATCTGGGGCATCGGACTGGCCGCCACCGATCCCCGCGCCGCGTCCCCCCACACCTGGGCCGGGCTGAACCTGCTGGGATTCGCCTTGATGAAGGCCCGCGAGGCCTTGCGCCCAGCCCCCGGCCACGGCGGATGAGGACGCCAGGGCCCAGGGAACTCGTCTCGCTGAGCAAGCTGCTCAGCCTGGTGCTGCGGCATCGCCCGCAGCTGCTGCGCCTCACCCTGGACGACGCCGGCTGGGTCGAGGTCGACCGCCTGCTCGCCGCCCTGGCCCGCCACGGCCGCCCGCTGAGCCCGGCCGAGCTGCGGCTGCTGGTGGCCGGCAGCGACAAGCAGCGTTTCGCCCTGAGCGAGGACGGGCTTCGCATCCGCGCCAACCAGGGGCATTCCGTCGCGGTCGATCTCGGGCTGGCCCCGGGCACCCCGCCGGACATCCTGTACCACGGCACCGGCGCCGGCTCGGTCGAGGCCATCCGCGAGCAAGGCCTGGACAGGCGCCGCAGGCACCACGTGCACCTCAGCGCCGACGCCTCGGCGGCGCTGGCGGTGGGCGCGCGCCACGGGGCGCCCGTCGTGCTGCGCATCGACGCGCGGCGCATGGCCGCCGCCGGACATCTCTTCTTCCGCAGCGACAACGGTGTCTGGCTGGTCGACCGCGTGCCGCCCGGCTTCATCGAGATCGAGGCTGCGGCGCGCTGAGCCCCGCTTCGACGGCTAAGCTGCCTCGTCGGCCGTCAGCCCGAGGAAATGATCGAGCATGTGGAAATGGTCGTCGTGGAACTCGGCCTCCATGGAGCGCAGCCGGCCGATCGGCACCCACTCGACCGATTGGGCATCGTCGTCGGCCGCCACCTCCGGCAGCTCGCGCTCGCCCAGGTCGAAGTGATGGGCATGGGTGATGGTGCGCCCGCGCAGGCTGCGGTCGGGATGGTCGAACACGGCCACCGACCTCAGCGCGCCGCGCATCGTCGACTCGAGCAGGTCGAGCCGGGTCTCTTCCTTCAGTTCGCGCAGCGCCGACTGGTACACGGTCTCGCGCGCCTCGATGAAGCCCCCCGGCACCGCGTACAGGCCCTTGCCCGGCGCCTGGCCGCGGCGGATGAGCAGCACCTTGCCGGCGCAGCAGACCACCGCATCGACCGTCACGAACACCGGTGGGTACGGTGCCGAGGCCCAGGCTTCCTTGTACTGCCGGAGCATCCGCCATTCCTGTGCCAGCGCCTGGAACACCGGCAGGGCCACCCAGGCGCGCAGGAAGCCGCGGGTGCTGGCCGGCAGCTGCTCGACCAGCGCGGCCAGGCCGGCATCGGTGTCGCCGCCGGCGGTCGAGAACAGGGCGTCGCGCACGCTGGTGCCGTCGGCCTCGTTGGCACGGCCCACCGACACCACCGCCCACCCCGGAAAGGCGCGCAGGTAGCTACTGGTCGCATCCTTGAAATGGCCGACCAGCGCGACCCTGGCCGAGGCCCCGCACAGCGCGCCGACCTGCGCCCGCACGGCACGCACCCAGCGCGCCTCGTCGTAGTAGTCGCGCACGGGCACGAAGTCGACCCGTTCGCGCTCGTCCTCGGGCAAGGCGAGGCGGATCATCTCGGCACGCTCGCGCCAGGTGAAGGGATTCTTGGGCGTGCGCGCCTGGTGCGCCGACCCGATGACCACGACGCAGCGGCCGGCCAGGGCCAGGGCCTGCTGCAGCAGGGCGAGATGGCCGCTGTGGAAGGGCTGGAAGCGGCCGACGTAGACGGCCACATCATGCAAGGGCTGGGAGACGGACATGGGATTTCCTCAGAGGTGCCTGGCGGCGATCGGCATCTGGCGCCCGGTGCCGAAGGCGCGCGAGCGCACCCGGATGATGGGCGGCGACTGGCGGCGCTTGTATTCGTTGCGGGCGATCATGCCGCGGATGCGCTGCAGCAGGGCCGGGCCGTCCTGCGTCGTCAGCAGCTGGTCGACGAAGGCGGTGGCCTGCCGGTGCTCGGCGGCCGACAGGCGCTCGCCTTCGATCAGCACCTTCAGCATTTCGTCCAGCACCGGATACGGCGGCAGGCTGTCGGTGTCCTTCTGGCCGGGCGCCAGCTCGGCGGACGGCGGCTTGTCGATGATGGCGAGCGGGATCAGCTCGCGACCGGCGGCCTCGTTCACATGGCGAGACAGCGCGAACACCTCCGTCTTGTACAGGTCGCCCAGCAGGCCGAGGCCGCCGTTGGTGTCGCCATACAAGGTGCAGTAGCCGACCGAGATCTCGGACTTGTTGCCGGTGGTCAGCAACAGGTGGCCGAAGGTGTTGGAGTATTCCATCAGGATGGTGCCGCGCACCCGCGCCTGCAGGTTCTCCAGCGGCAGGCCGCCCAGGGGCTGGCCGAAGCTGCTCTCGAACTGCCCGGCATAGACCGACACCGTCTCGGCGATCGGGTGGGTGTACAGCCGGATGCCGAGGTTGTCGCACAGCGCGACCGAGTCGCTCACCGAGCCGCTGGAGGAGAAGGACGAGGGCATGGTGATGGCGGCCACGTTGTCGGCGCCCAGCGCCTCGACGGCGAGCGCCAGCGTCAGGGCGCTGTCGATGCCGCCGGAGCAGCCCACCACCGCCTGGCGGAAGCCGCAGCGGCGTGCGTAATCACGCAGGCCGAGGACGATCTGCGACTGGTAGAAGGCCATCGTCGGCAAGCCCTGGGCAGGCACCGCGGCCAGCGCCTCGCCGTCGCGCCGCAGGAAGCGGCCGCCCTCGAAGCGCAGGGTGGTCACGTCCTCGACGAAACGCCGCGCCTCGTACACCACGCCGCGGTCGGGCTCGACCGCGAAGGAGGCGCCGTCGAAGACGATCTGGTCCTGCCCGCCGATCTGGTTGACGTACAGCACCGGCAGGCGATGGCGCCGGCTCGCGTCGCCGAACACCTGGTGGCGCAACTCGCGCTTGCCGACATTGGACGGGCTGGCGTTGATCGACACCACCAGGTCGGGCGCGGCGTCGCTCAGGCGCGTGAACGGATTGACCGCATAGTCCAGCCCCTCGTCGTTCCAGCCGTCCTCGCAGATCAGCAGCCCCACCTGGACCTGGCCGATGCGCAGCACGCGGGCGACGTCGGGACCGGGTTCGAAGTGGCGCCGCTCGTCGAAGATGTTGTAGGTGGGCAGCAGCTGCTTGGCATAGCGCAGCACGACCTCGCCACCCTTGAGCACCAGCAGGGCGTTGTGCAGCCGCTTGCCCGGCCCTTCGCGGGGCACCGGCGCGCCCACCACCCAGTGCAGCTCGCGCAGCTGGCGCGATGCCTGCTGCAGGCTGGCGATGCCCTCGGCCACGCGGCGCAGGAAGCCGGGCTCGTCGAGCAGGTCGCCGGGGTGGTAGCCGGTGAGCGACAGCTCGGAAAACACGACCAGGTCGGCGCCTTCGATCGCCGCCTGGTTGGCCGCGGCGATCATCTTCTGCACATTGCCTTCGATGTCGCCGACGAAGTAGTTGAGTTGCGCGACGGTGATGTTGAGCATGCGGGGCCTCTCAGGACTGGACGCGGAAGACCTGGCGCAGATAGGCCAGGAAGGTTTCGTCCTTGCACAGGGTCTTGCCGGGTGTGTCGGACAGCTTGGCCACCGGCTGGCCGTTGCAGCGGGTGAGTTTCATCACGATGTTGAGCGGCTTGAGACCGACGTCGTTGCTGAGATTCGTGCCGATGCCGAAACCGAGCTGGGTGCGGTCGCCGAGCTGGTGATAGAGCTTGAAGGCCGTGGGCAGGTCCAGGCCGTCGGAGAACACCAGCCGCTTGGTGTGCGGGTCGATGCGCAGGCGCTCGTAGTGGGCGAGTGCCTTTTCGGCCCATTCGAGCGGATCGCCCGAGTCGTGGCGCAGCCCGTCGAACAGCTTGGCGAAATACAGGTCGAAATCGGCCAGGAAGGCGTCCATGCCGACCACGTCGGTCAGGGCGGTGCCGAGGTCGCCGCGGTATTCCTGCACCCAGTCCTCCAGGGCCGCCTTCTGGAAATCGCGCAACCGCACGTCGAAGGCCTGGTAGGACTGCAGGTATTCATGCGCCATGGTGCCGATGGGCACCAGGCCGAGCCGGTGCGCCAGCCGCACGTTGGAGGTGCCCTTGAAATAACGCGGCGCCTGCGCCTGCAGCGTGGCCACGACCTCGTCCTGCCAGTCGGCCGAGAAACGGCGGCGCACGCCGAAGTCGAAGAACTCGAACGGATGCCGGCGGGGCGCCGCCGCGTCCAGCCCGTGCAGCAGCTCGATCTTGGCGGCCAGCCGCCGCCGCCCTTCGGCGAGCGCCGCCGCCGCGTCGAAACGCCGGAAGTACAACTCGTTGACCAGCGCCAGCACGTAGATCTCGAAGCCCATCACATGCACCTGCGGCCCCTCGGCCACGATCTGCAGGCTGTCGCCCACCGCCCGCGCCGTGATGAAGCGGCGCTGGAAGCGGAAGATGCGCAGGAAGTCCACGAAGTCGGCCTTGATGTAGCGCAGGCTGCCCAGGTAGGCCAGCTCGGCTTCGCTGAAGCTCAGGCCGCACAAGGCGTCGAGCTGGGCGTCGACCTCGGGCAGCAGCTCGGCCAGCGGGTAGGCGCTGGCATTGCGGCAGACGAAGCTGTATTCGGCCTGCGCCTGCGGGTGGCGATGCAGCATGGTCTGCCACATCGTGAACTTGTAGAGGTCGGTGTCGAGCAGGCTGCGGATGATCGGAGTCATGCGGGAATCTCGAAGAAAAAAATGGCCGGGAAAGCTTCAGCGCCGGGCGTCGGCCAGCAGCTGCGGCAGCAGTTCGGCCGAGGTGGCCAGCCGCACGCCGCGGCGCTGCATGTCGTCCAGGAAGGCCTGGTGCTGCGCTGCGAAACCACCGACCGGGCTCATGCAGTCGGTCAGCAGCACCAGCCGCTCCGGCCGGCCGCCGGGCAGATTGTCGACGATGTCCTCGGTGGTCGCCTTCACGCAGTGGCTGCTGGCCTCGCCCGCGACGAGCAGCAGGTCGGCCGTGTCGAGCGCGGCCAGGAACGAGGTGTTCAGCAGGGTGTGCGGGTCGTTCGCGTCGGGCACCTCGGCCTGCAGGGCGCTGTAGTGCTCGGTCCAGAGGTTGGAGCCCTTGGCGACCTTGCGCACCACCTTCAGCTGTTGCACTTCCCACTCGTTGTAGGCCGCGCGCACGTCGGCATGCACGTTGTGCCCCCAGCTGCCGATCTCGCAGTGCACGGGCCACACCATCAGGGTGTAGCGCCCGCGGGCGTCGAGCGCGTCGAGATAGGCCAGGGCCGGTGCCAGGAAGTCGGGATGGCGCGGCCGGTACTCGCCGGCCCGCACCTGGCTGGCCTGGATGGCGGTGAAGGGCGCGACCGGCCCGCCGTCGCCGCGCTGCCAGAAGGTCGGGTGGGCGATGTGCAGGCGGTTGTGCGAGTCGAGGGTGACCGAGATGTCGCTCAGCCCGGCGGCCGCCTCGCGGATGAACGCCGCCAGGCGCTGCATGTCGGCATGCGCTCCGCCCACCGGCAGCGCCGGCGCCAGCGGCTCGCCGCTGCGGGCGTCGAGCGGACGGTAGGCCTCGGGCAGGTCGCAGAAGTCGTTCTGCGGGTCGATGATGAGGAGATGGACGTTGTTGGGCATGGGGCACTCCTTCTAAGGTGCGACCAGTATAACCCAGTTAGATGTACAGTACAACTTGCTTTCGAACCAGGCGCTGCGGCCGCGAGGGAGATCATCCCTCGGGGCTCCCGTCCAGGGAACCCGAAGTCGGCCGCGCGGGCGCGGGCAGCCCCAGCCTGTCCGCGGGCCTCCCGCCCGCGGGACATGGCCTCAGGGAGCAGCCAGCCTGAAACGCTGGTTGGCGTTGCCGACAAAACCCCATTGCTGGAGCTGCACCGCGTCGGCCAGCGATTGGCCGGGCACGTCGAGCGCCTTGCCGCTGTGGCGATTGATCACCGCGAAGTCGACGGAGTTGACGCGGCGCAGATAGAACTGCTGGGCGTTGGAGCCGTTCGATGTCCATTGCTGGATCTTGGCGCCGTTGGCGATCGAGGCGCCCGCCACGCTCACCACCTTGCCGGTGCGGGCGATGGTGATGCGGTAGTACGCCCCGCCGGCATCGGTGCCCGCATAGTTCATATCGAACCACTGGTTGGCGCCGCTGCCGCAGCTCCACTGCACCAGGGGGGCTCCGTCATAGGTGTTGCCGCCATAGAGGTCGACGCATTTGCCGCTGTGCGCGGCCTGCATCAGGAAGCGGCCATTGAGGTTGTCGCGGCTGACATAGCTGGAAACGACATCGTTGAAACCACGCCCCGTCAGGTTGGGGTTGTCCGTCGCCAGGATCAGCGAGCCCCCGCCCAGGCTGGGGTCCTTGTACAGCGTGACCGACTTGCCGGGGAAGACCTTCACCGACGAAATCCGGTTGTCCCAGCTGGCCGGCAGGTTGGATGCGCCGTCGACGACGCACCTGACCTCGCCCTGGTAGTTGATGTCGGCATAGAAACAGGTGCTGTTGGACGGGCTGCCCACGCTGGTCGAGGTCCCCACCCGATAGGCGGCGACGATCTCGCGAACCTTGTTCATGGACTGGGCGGCATCGGCATAGTTGACCTGGCCGCAGACCTGGCCGAAACAGCCGTTGAGACGCGGGTTCGAGTACTTGTAGTAGTAGTTCGCCGCATAGGACATGATGTCGCCATTGCTCGTGCCCGGGATGAGGTAGCCCCAGGAATAGGGATAGACCGGCTCGCTCCCGCCCTGCGCATGGTCATGGTTGTTGCCGAAGTTGTGCCCCAGCTCATGCGCCGTCACCCAGTTCGGGCAACTTTCATCGACCACCGAGAGGCCCGCCGCGGCATTGCCCAGCGGGCCCTGTGTCCCCTTGGTGACACTCAGGTAGGCCAGCCCGCAGGAGCCGACCCCGACCGTCGGCTTGTGGACGAACATCACCAGGTCGGCGGCGTACTTGCTGCGCGCGCCGGCGAGGAAGCCGAACGCCCCCTGCCCCGAGTACATGTTGTTGAGCGAGGTGGCCTGGCTGATGTTGTCGTCCTGGTCGGTGACCGTGGTGTAGACCAGCCTCATGCGGATGCGCACGTCGCTGTCGAGCATCGCCTGGTTGGTGATCGCCACCATGTTGTCGATGCGTGTCAGGGCCGCCGACGTGCTGCCGAGCCGATTGACCAGGCCGTGGCCATAGACCACCATCAGGGCGACGTCGGTGATGTCCGAGGCGGCCTGCGGCACCGGTGCCGCAGCGCCGGCAGGCGCCGTGGACGCCGTGGACGCCGTGGTCGCTGCGGCCTGCGGCGCCGCGCCGGGCTTCGCGGCCTGGAAGGCCTGGACCGCCGGCATCTCGGCCGGGCCCGGCGGAATCAGGGGTTCCGACATCGGCGCGTAGCTCAGGCCGGACTTCTTGACGTCGACCATCCACTGCTTGCCCATCCGCGACTCGAGGCGGACCTCGCCCTCGCGCAGGTTGAGCACCCCATAGGCCGCACCGTCCGGGCCGGTGCTGATGACCACGCGGTGATCGGTGCCGTGCTCGCGTACATAGCCGATGAAGGTGTGCGTGCCGTTGACGCCCAGTTCGGCCTTGTCGTGCACCACGTTCACGCTGCGTCCATCGGGCAGGTCGAACACCACCTCGGTGTTGAGCGGCACCTGCTTCAGCTGCTCGGCATGGACCGCCACCGGCCAACTCGCCCTGGGCGCGGCTTCATCCGGATAACCGATGGGCTCGGCGGCCACGGCCGGCACGCGGGCGAGCGGCCGGGGAGCGTTGGCCAGCTGCTGGACCTGCTCGTGCGTGCCCGACGACACCAGGAAACTGCGGCCGTTCACGGTCTCGATGTTCAGCCTGCGGTCACGCAGGTAGAACACCCCTGTCAGCTGCTTGTTCTCGAGGCGCAGGGAAACGCGCTGCGCCAGGTCGCCGTCGAGGTGGGCCTCCCAGTAGGCCACGTTGTTGAGCACCTTGGTGGCATGGTCGAACACGACCGGCAACTCCCCCAGCGCCCCCAAGGGAAGCTTGACCGCATCATGGCGCTTGAGTGCGAACAACTTGTCCATGTCGAGCTTGATCTCGACCCTCTGCCCCGGTTTCAGCGCGGCGAACAACGCGCCCGGAGCCGGTGCAGCCGACGGACGGGCGGCCACCGGCGTGGCGGATGGAGGACGCACGGCCTCGGGGCTGGGGGCGGCAGCCCCCGTGGCGCTGAAGGCTGCGGCCAGCAGGCCGGCCAGCCCTCGTGGGAACCGACCGGTGAGCTTGGGAAAGGACATGAGCGAAGTTCCAGAAGAACGCGGGCGCTTCCGGCCCACAGGCCGGAGGCACGCAAAGGACAAGGAGGAGGAGACCGAACGGGCGGTCTCCCTGGAAACCCCGGAGAAGGCTCCGGGGGCCGCGGCGGCGAAATGACCGCCGGCGGGCTGGTGGGGAACTACGCGGCCACTATGCCCATGGCCTGACAGGCCGTAAACGAATGTTTCATCGTGATTCGATTTCGGCCCCATCGGGGGATTGCCCGCCACCGCATGACGGTGAAGCGGCACCGCGGACCGCGACCGGCCTCGGCACCGGAGGCAAGCCCGACATCCGGGAGCGGCCGCCTTCTCCCCGGCTCGGCCATGGCGGGCGGAGAGCCCGGCCTTGACCCCAATGTAAATAGTCTTTACATTTCACGCGCCGAAGACGTGTCCCGCCCTGGCCACGTCAGGCCATCACCCAGGGAGTCCATCATGAAGACCAGACAAGACCTGCACGCGCCCTTTCAGCTCCATGAGCAAACGTAGGAAAGGCTTCCCCTCCGAGACCGGCGTCAAGCGCGGCGACCGCGTGGTCCACGGCGACAAGGAACTGCTCGAACGGCTGGGTCGCCAGGACCCCTGTGCCTGCGGCTCGGGCCGGCTGTTCAAGCGCTGCTGCCTGAAGTCGGGCTGCTTTTGACGGTGTCAACCGGGACGACTACCGGCGCGATTGACGAGCCACGCCCGCATGCTTCAGAAGTAGTCGAAATACCGCTCCCACCAGCTCGCATGGCGGAACAGGCGGTGGCTACCGGTATAGGCTTCGTCGAGTTCGTCCGTGCAGACGTAGTGGAAGCCGGCCGCGCTCGCGGCCTCCACCAGGACGGCCACGAGAGGCTCGGGCAGGGGCTCCGGCAGCACGCTCCACACCGTGAACAGCTGGCCGAAATTCGAGAACCGCAGCGCCAGCACGGTCTCGATGCAGCGTCCCCCCTCCCCCGGTCGCTGGATGCTCAGGTCGGCGACAAAACCGGCATCCTCGACGCTGGCGTCGAGGACAAAGGACTGGCCCGCCAGTCGCTCCAGCACGGGCTTCAGCCGGCTCACACGGGCCAGCAGGGCCGGCCTGTCGAAACCGGGCGGGCACTCGACCGCCACGGGATGGTCCGCGCGGCACAGAAGCTCCAGGGTGCAAGCATGCATGGCACGAGTATGCATGCCGGCGCGGCCTCAGGCTGCGTCGTCGTCCTCGGGGATGGGCTGGGAGACCCAGGGGGCATCGATGCCTGCGCGCACCGCCTCCCACCCCACCGGCAGACGCGCCAGCTCCGCCAGGCCGGCATCGAGCGAGAGCACATGGTCGAGGCAGACGATGGCGATCACGGTGGAGTCCTCCAGCGGGTCACCGGTCATCGCGTGGTAAACGGACTGCCCCATCTCGCCCGCGGGCTCGCGGATGAAGTGCAGGATGGAGCGGCGACCTTCCAGGATCCTGCGGTCGACATAGCAGGTCGTGTCGTGGGGCGCGTCGAAGGGCCAGTCGTCCGGGACCGGCGCCGCGGGCGCCGGGGGAGTGTCGCGGGGCGAGTCCTTGAAATAGCCGGTCGCGTCCAGCAGCTCGTGGTGGCGCTGCGCGGACACGCCTTCGCGCTGGTCGATGGCCAGGGGATGCGTGGCATCGGCGGGGAAGAAGAACGCAGGGCGGTCGCCGTCGGTGCCGAACTCCACCTCCACCGGCAGGCCCAGGGTACCGCCTTGGCCGGGGATGTCGTTCGCCAGGCGCGCCTGGAAACGGGGCGCCTCGGGCAGGTTCTCTTCGTAGGAAGCCGCATGTGCATCGTGATGCAGCCGGTCGACCTCGGCCCACACCCCCCAGCAGAAGCTGTCGTCCAGATGCGCCAGCGGCAGGCCCACCGTGCCGCGGATGAAGAAACGGGCTTCGTCCAGGGTACAGAGGTCGGCATTGCTGCGCGACCTGCGGTAGCGCTCGATGTAGCCCAGGGCGTGGACCTCGTCGGGCAGGCGGAAGCCGAAATCCAGCGGCAGGCCTTCGTGCAGCTTGCCGCAGTGCGCGCATCGGCCCAGGGTCTCGCTCATGGCGGACACACGCGACGGCGGGCCGTCATTTGGCCGAGGCGACGAAGACCGTGTCGCCCTTGGCGTCCTGGATCCGGAACTCGGTGTAGTGATCGGCGTACTGCACGGCCAGGCGCTTCAGCGCGGCCAGCGCGGCAGGCGGGAAACGGAAACCGTCGTGCACCGTGATCGACGGGGTCGGGCCGGCAAACGACTCGGACGACACCCAGTAGTCGCCCTCGTCGAACGCATCGTCTTCGCCATAGGGCGCCAGCGCATGGAGGCAGGACTCGTAGGCGGACTCGCGGACGCTGCGCACCGGGTTCGGCCCGCCGCTCACCCGGGTGTTGTAGACCGCGATGAAGCGCTCGATGTCGGGCCCGCCGAGCGAAAAGCCCGAAAACGCCTCGCCCAGCAGATGCAGCGCCATTTCTTCGGACACCGCATCCGTGCCGTCCAGCCAGGGGCAGCGTTCGGCCAGGGATGCCGCGAGGCCGGGAGGAGCGCCTGCGTCCCTGACGCAGGACTCGAGAAGTACATGCAGTGGTGACATGGCGTGAGGTCTCGACTGTCGTTGCATTCTTCCACCGGGACCTTCCGTAGCGGACGGGGTCGCCGATGGGCCGGTACGGCTTCAGCATACGCCAACCCCGGCGGTTTGGAACACCACGACCCTGTGACATCCTGGGCGTAACAGGCCTTTGCCGTCACACGGGGACACGCCCTGCACGCCCGCGACGAACGCCCTGTCCAAATATTGCCGGGTTTGCCCGGATGTGCCGGCCCCGCGCATCCGATGCATCGGGCGGATCAGGCCCTGTCGGCGTCGCCGACCAGCCCGATCGCTTCGACGCTATGGGTGTTGCCGTCGTCGCCCGCCAGCACCCTCACCACATGGCGGCGCGCATCCAGCCGGCCCGAAAGAAACGCCGGCAGAACGCCGAGCCGGCGGCCCGGCAGGGGACATGGGAACGCGCTGCCATGCGGGGTTCCGGTATGGACATGGACGGCGTCGTCGGCCGAACGTCGGGGATGCATCACGGCGAACAGCTGGCACGGCCGGGCCGACGCCTGGAGCTCGATGCGGGCTCGATTCAATGCCCGCAGCAAAACGATCAGGTGACGACGGCGGTGCACGCGGTCGATGTCGCCGAAACCCTCCCAGTCGAGATGCCGGTGCCACAGGTCGCACCAGCCGGACGCCTCGAGCCCGATGCGAAAGCGCTGTGCGGCCAGGAGCAGCTTGAAGTAGTACTTCCGGTCCGGGCGCTCAAGCGTGCGGAGGCGACGACGACGCCAGGGTCATGGGGACGAACGCCAGGCCGTTCATCTCCACGCACGGGCCGTCGGCCACGAAACCGAGCCGCTCGTAGAACGGCCGGGCCAGGGGCGACGAGTTCACGCTGAAACGGACAGCCCCGTCGTCGAACCCGCCGCGCAAGGCCTGCCACAAGCGGGTGGCCAGTCCGCGGCGCTGGAAGCCAGGGGCCACGAACAGATGGAACAGATGGCTGCGATCACGCAGGCCTGCGAATCCCGCCAGGGTGTCGCCCTGCATCGCGACGACATAGAGGTAGCGCGGGTCGGCCAGCAAACGGGCCAGCGCCGCCGCCGACACACTGTCGAAGAAGCGCTCCGCCCCGGCGCCGTCCGGCGCGAGCGTGAGCTCGGCGGAAAAGCGCAGGATCAAGGCGCTGAGCGCAGGAGCGTCCTCGACCCGGCCGGGCCGGAGCCGCAGACCGTTCATGCGCTGCGGCCGGCATCGCCGGCCTCGACGCTGCCCGGCCCGTGCGGCGCCGCCGCGAAAGCCGGCAGGCGTTCCGCCCATTCCGAGAACGCCGACAAGGCCGGGAAGTCCGCCGCCGGCACCACGTCGGGCACCATCTGCCGGGCGAACTGCCAGGCCACCGCCGCGCTCACGCCGCCCTGGTCGATGCGGCCCGCCTGCGCGGGCGCACGGGCGGAGAAGTCCGCCTCCAGCAGCGCGCAGGCGGCCAGCAGTTGCCCGCTCACGCGGTCGACCCAGGGCTGGTGCTGGCGCTCGGCCGGACGCAGCTGGCGCTCGTAGACGATCTGCACGCTTTTTTCCATCAGGGCGAGGGCGAGGCCGGTGACCCGCAGCACCTGCAGCCTGGCCGGCAGCTCTGCGGGCAGCAGCGACCGGCCCGGCGCGGCCAAGGCCTCGGCGTACTCGAGGATCAGTGTCGAATCCATCAGCACCGTGCCGTCGTCGCAGACCAGGGACGGGGCCTTGACGACGGGGTTGATGGCACTGAACTGCGCGTAGCCGCGGAACACCGAAATGACCTGGTGCCGGAACGGCACACCGAGCAATTGAAGCGATACCGCCACTCGCCGCACATAGGGCGAATCGAGCATTCCGATGAGCTGCATGGGTCCTCCCGTGATGTGGATGCGGACCGACTGTATCCCGTTCGCCCCCGCGGCGCCGGGCCGGCTACGGCTAGACTGCGAGGCCCTGTGCCGACGCTCCCGCGGGCGGTCGGGCCAGGCGGCATGTCCATGAGCTGTCGCCAGCTGCATCGCCCATCGCATCACACACCGGCCATGCCGGAGCCGCACCATGAAAGCCGTCGCCCAGGCCTACCGCTATGCCCGCCCCTCGATGCTGGAGCCGTCGGGGCTGCCCCGCCTGTCGCTGGCCACGTCCAGCCTCGATGAGCGGGGCGCGGCCGTCCATCCCCACTTCTTCGAAGGCCGGCTGCTGCAGCCGCGCCTGTATGCCGAACTGCTTGTATGTTTAGGCCAGACCAGCGCGGTAGAGTCTGAGCGTCGTTGAGGCGG
>CBIHOH010000026.1:0-52242 GCA_966211755.1 uncultured Rhizobacter sp.
GCCCCTGCTCGTGCAGCATGCGGGGCACCTTGTAGATGGTGTCCACGTCCCACATCGAGATCACGCCCCACTCGGGCACGTTGGTGAAGAGCGAGATCTTGCCTCGCTCCTCGTCCGGGATGCGCCGGTCGGCGCGGCACAGCAGCACGTCGGCCTGGATGCCAATCTCGCGCAGCTTCTGCGCGGTGTGCTGCGTCGGCTTGGTCTTGAGCTCGCCGGCGGCGGCGATCCAGGGCACGTAGGTGAGGTGCACGAAGGCGGTGTTGTTCGGCCCCATGCGCAGGCTCATCTGGCGCGCCGCCTCGAGGAAGGGCAGGCTTTCGATGTCGCCCACCGTTCCGCCGACCTCGACGATGGCCACGTCGACGGTGTTGTCGGTGCCGATGCCCGCGCCGCGCTTGACGAAGTCCTGGATCTCATTCGTGACGTGCGGGATGACCTGCACCGTCTTGCCCAGGTAGTCGCCGCGGCGTTCCTTTTCGAGGACGCTCTTGTAGATCTGCCCGGTCGTGAAGTTGTTGGGCTTCTTCATCCGGGTGGTGATGAAGCGCTCGTAGTGGCCGAGGTCCAGGTCGGTTTCCGCGCCGTCCTCGGTCACGAAGACCTCGCCGTGCTGGAAGGGCGACATGGTGCCCGGGTCCACGTTGAGGTAGGGGTCGAGCTTGAGGAGGGTGACCTTCAGGCCGCGGGATTCAAGGATCGCCGCGAGTGATGCAGCCGCGATGCCCTTGCCCAGCGAGGACACCACACCGCCGGTGACAAAGACGAACTTGGTCATTGCTGTCAGCATCGCCTATGCAAATGCTAGGGTGGTAAAGCGCGATTATAGGCGTGGCCGGAGCCGGCCCGCGCGGCAGGCGTCGCGATCGATGTGCGAGGATGGCCGTCCGCGCACTTCTGCACGGCTGGCGGCGGGCTTGCTCAAGCGGCGCCGAGGGCTGTCTTGGGCCCGCGGCGAGCGGCCCCGCGCCATGCCCCGCAGGGGGGGCGCCGGCGGCTGCTCGCCGGGTTTCAGATGATTTTCTCGCCGGGATGGTGGATCTTGCCCATCGGCTCGTAGCGGCCGGACTCGACCCGCAGCGGATGCTCGGCGGCGCTGCCGTCCCACTGCGGCTCGTCGATCGACTCGAACACCTGGCGCAGCTTCTTGCCCCAGGCGCCGCGGATCATCGCGAAATACGGGTTCTGGTCGTCGATGCAGACGATCTTCTCGGTCTTCAGGGCGCCTGCCTCGTACACCAGCAGGTCCAGCGGCAGGCCGACCGACAGGTTCGACTTGAGGGTGGAATCCATCGACACGAGCGCGCACTTGGCGGCCTCGTCGAGCGGGGTGGCCGGGGTGATCATGCGGTCGAGCACCGGCTTGCCGTATTTCGACTCGCCCACCTGGAAGTAGCAGGTCTCGCGCGTGGCCTCGATGAAATTGCCAGCCGAGTACACGAGGAACAGGCGCATCGGCTCGCCCTTGATCTGCCCGCCCAGGATCATCGAGGCGTTGAAGTCCACCCCCGCCTGGTGCAGCGCCTTGGCGTCCTGGGCATAGACGCGGCGCACCGCCGCCCCCAGCACGCGCACCGCGTCGAACATGCTGGTCGCGTTCCAGATGGTGATGGGCGGGCCGTCGCCGTTGTCGATCTTCTCGACCTGCAGGATCTCGCGCACCGATTGCGAGATCGAGAGGTTGCCCGCCGACAGCAGCACCATGAAGCGCTCGTCGGCGCGTTCGTACACCATCATCTTGCGGAAGGTGCTGATCTGGTCGAGGCCGGCGTTGGTGCGTGAGTCGGACAGGAAGACCAGCCCGGCGTCGAGTTTGATTCCAATGCAATAGGTCATGACTGCTTGGCCTCCTGTCGGATGGATTTGAGCCGGTACAAGGCTTCCAGGGCTTCCTTGGGCGACAGCATATCGGGATTGATCGAATCGAGCGCGCGGTCGAGCGCCGAAGGCTCGGTTTCCGGCAGGGGCGTGGCCGCGGCGAACAGGTCGATCTGCGCCTTGGCCGCCTGCTGCTGGGTCTCGAGCGCGTCCAGCGTGGCCCGGGCCTGGCGCACCAGGTTCTGCGGCATGCCGGCCAACCGCGCGACCTGCACGCCGTAGCTCTTGCTGGCCGGGCCGGGCTGGATGTCGTGCAGGAAGACGATGTCGTCGCCGCTCTCGGCCGCCGACACATGCACGTTCAGCGCCTGGGCGTGCTTGACCGGAAACTCGGTCAGCTCGAAGTAATGGGTGGCGAACAGGGTGAAGGCCCGGTTGCGCTCGTGCAGGTGGCTGGCGATGGCGCCGGCCAGCGCCAGGCCGTCGAAGGTCGAGGTGCCGCGGCCGATCTCGTCCATCAGCACCAGCGAATGTTCGGTCGCGCTGTGGATGATGGCCGCCGCCTCGGTCATCTCGAGCATGAAGGTCGACTGCGCGTTGGCCAGGTCGTCGGCTGCGCCGATGCGGGTGTGGATGGCGTCGATCGGCCCCAGCCGGCAGGCGCTGGCCGGCACGAACGAGCCCATGGCGGCCAGCAGGGTGATCAGCGCCACCTGGCGCATGAAGGTGCTCTTGCCGCCCATGTTGGGGCCGGTGATGAGCAGCATCTTGCGATTGGCGTCGAGCCGGCAGTCGTTGGCCATGAAGTTGCCGCCGCCGGTCTCGGCGAGCCGCGCCTCGACCACCGGGTGGCGGCCCTGCTCGATGTGGATGCAGGGCTCGCGCACGAACTGCGGGCGGCACCAGCCGAGGGTGGCCGCCCGCTCGGCCAGGGCGGCCAGCGCGTCCAGGCTGGCCAGGGCGCGCGCCATGCCGGACAGCGCCTCCAGGTGGGTCTGCAGCTCGTCGATGAGCTGCTCGTACAGCAGCTTCTCGCGTGCCAGCGAGCGCTCCTGGGCCGACAAGGCCTTGTCCTCGAAGGCCTTCAGCTCCGGCGTGATGAAACGCTCGGCGTTCTTCAGCGTCTGGCGCCGCTGGTAGTCCAGCGGCACCTTGCTCGCCTGGCCCTGGGTGACCTCGATGTAGAAGCCGTGCACCTTGTTGTACTGCACCCGCAGGTTGGTGATGCCGGTGCGCGTGCGCTCGCGGGTTTCCAGGTCGATCAGGAAGGCGTCGCAGTTCTGGCTGATGGCGCGCAGCTCGTCCAGCTGCGCGTCGAAGCCGGTGGCGATGACGCCGCCGTCGCGCAGCAGCACGGCCGGTTCCTCGGCGATGGCGCGCTGCAGCAGGGCGGCGATGGCCGGGGGCGGGTCCAACGCCTCGGCCAGCATGTCGAGCAGCACGGCGCGGCCGCTGGGCACGATGGCGCGCAGCGAGGGCAGCGCGAGCAAGGTCGCGCGCAGCCCCGACAGCTCGCGCGGGCGCACCTGGCGCAGCGCGATGCGGGCGGTGATGCGTTCGACGTCGCTCACGCCGCGCAAGGCCTCGCGCAGCGCGTCCACCCGCGAGCCCAGGCCTTGCAGCGCATCGTGGCGCTGGCTGGCCACGCTGCGCTCGCGCAGCGGGTGGGTCAGCCAGTGGCGCAGGGCGCGGCTGCCCATGCCGGTGCGGCAGGTGTCGATCAGCGAGAGCAGGGTGGGCGAGTCCTCGCCGCGCAGCGTCTGGGTGAGCTCGAGGTTGCGGTGGGTGCTGGGCGGCAGGTCGAGCAGGTCGCTGGCCCGCTCCACCGTCAGCGTGCGCACATGGGCCAGCGCGCGTCCCTGGGTGTGCTCGGCATAACTCAGCAGCGCGGCCGCGGCCGCGTGGGCGGTGCCCAGCTCCTGGGCCTTGAAGCCGTTCAGGCTGGCCACGCGCAGCTGCTCGCACAGCTTGCGCAGGCCGAGGGCGCTCTCGAACTGCCACGCCGGCCGGTGGGTGAGGGCGGTGCGCGACTGCGCCAGCGCGGCCGGGACCTGGTCGCGGTCGACCAGCACCTCGGCCGCATTCAGCCGCGACAGCCAGCCGCAGAGCTCGCGCTCGCTGCACTCGGTGATGCCGAGCTGGCCGTTGGACAGCCCCAGCCAGGCCAGGCCGTAGGTGACCACGCCGCGCCGGCTCGACTGCGACACCGACAGCAGCAGCGCATCGCGCTTGTCGGCCAGCAGCTCGGTGTCGGTGACCGTGCCCGGCGTCACCACCCGCACCACCTTGCGCTCGACCGGCCCCTTCGCGGTGGCGACATCGCCCACCTGCTCGGCCAACGCCACCGCCTCGCCCATCTTGATCAGCTTGGCCAGGTAGGTCTCGACCGAATGCACCGGCACCCCGGCCATCACGACCGGCTCGCCGCCGCTCTGGCCGCGGGTGGTGAGCGTGATGTCGAGCAGCTTGTTGGCGCGCCGGGCGTCGTCGAAGAACAGCTCGTAGAAATCGCCCATGCGGTAGAACACCAGCGTGTCGGCGAACTCGGCCTTGATGCGGAAATACTGCTGCATCATGGGCGTGTGGAGAGCGAGATCCTTGTCGGACATCATCAGAGGGTCGTTTTCAGCAGGATGGATGGGTGTCGCCGTCGCGAGGCCGACGATCCGCGGGAGCAGCGGCACGGCGTGGCGGCAAAGACAGCATTATCGTGTCGCAGGGCGTCCCAGGGGCGGGCGGCGTCTTTGCCCCGCCGGGGCTTTTGGACAAGCCGCCGGGGGGCCCGGATGCCGAGCAGATGCCGTTCGGATGGATCGGGAACCGGGCGAAGGCCAAGTCCGGATGTCCGTTTCCCGATGATCGCGCCGCATGGCCAGCTGCCGGCTGGCAGAGGAAGCTCAGAACGACCAGGGAGCCTCGATGCCTGGAATTTTCCCGGGGGTCGCTTCGCACTCGGCCCGGCCGAGCGAAGGCGCGCCGGCCGCTTCCAGCAGGGCGACGATGGTCTTTTCCTGGTGGCATTGGGCATACCCCAATGCGGACACGCCGTACCGGTCGACGGTCGCCAGGTCCGCGCCCGCCTTGATCAGGAAGTTGGCGACGCCGGCGTCGCCCAGGCCGGCGGCCAGCATCAGCAGGCTGCGTCCGGCCGGGTCGCGCACCCTGGGATCGGCCCCCAGCCCGATCAGCGCCTGGCCCAGCTTCTTGGAGGGGTCGAGCGCCAGGGCGAGGTACAGCGGAAACGTCTGCAGCCTGGGCGAGTACCGGTTCAGCAGATCGCGGCGCTTGACGATCGCGGCGACCACCTCGGCCCGCACCTTGGTGTACCGGGGATCCGTGCGGTCCGGCAGGGCGAGGTAGTTCAGCAGCAGGTTGTCGCCGCGAGGCGGCATCGATGCGCCCGGGTCCAGCCCTCTGTCGAGCAGCGCTTTCGCCACCTCGGGCTCTCTGCGCATCAGCAGGATCAGCGCGACCGCGCGCTCGCTGCCCGAGCTGGCATCGGTCGACGCACGGGTGAGGTCCGCGCCATGGGCCAGCAGGCGGTCGATCCGGGGCCACTTCTCGTCGAAAGGCACCTGGCGGGCTTGCGTCAGCAGGTTGCCCAGGGCGATGTCGGCGGCCCGGGCGGGCAGCGGCCTGGGCATCGCATCGATGAGCCAGTCCAGCGATTCGAACTTCCCCGATTTCTCCACCGCCCAGGTCGCAGCCACCAGGGCGTCGCCGGGGATCGGCATGTCCGCTGCGCGGAGTTCGTTCAAGACGTCCACCCGGGCGGCGCGCACCGCGGGGTCCCAGTCTCCTTGCGTGGTCACCCCGGTCCGGATCAGTGCCTGGATCACCGCGAACGAGGCGTTCGCCTCGATGGCGTGGCCGACGGGTCGGGACTCGGTGGAGGGGACGAGGCGGCCGAAGCGGCGCTGCAAGGCCTCCAGGGCGCGGATGGCGTCGCGCTCGGGAAGATCCGAAAAGCTGTTCCACAGAAAGCGTTCGTTCGACGGCGGCGGTTCGTCGGCAGGGGCCAGCGGCAGCAGCTGTTCGACCAGCACTCGGCCTACCGACGCAGCATATTCCTGGTCGGATCGTCCGGGCAGCGACTCCAGCAGGCGTTGCACCGCGGGCCACGAGAACTTTTGTTCGCCGAGCGCTCGAGGCACGGCACCAGCCCGGAGGCGGTGCTCGATCTCGAGCAGGAAGGCCTTCTTCGTCTCGAGGAACTTGTTGGGGATCGTGCTCATCAGGCCCTGCACTCGCGCATCCTGCAGCGCAGGTCTCTGACCGAGCGGTGCCCTGGCCACGAAGGCATCCCATTCCTGTTCGGAATTCAGTTCAGGTGAACGGCTCAGGGCCCGCAGGAGGGCAGCCTCGTCCGGTATCGTCCGGCAGGCGACCTGGGTGCCGGCGGCGACGAGGCCCACCGCGATGGCCTGCAGGAGGGCTCGTCCGAAAATCATTCTTTGTCTTTCGCTCCGCCTAAGTATCCGATTCCGGTCATTAAATTCACTTATTGCATATATTTCGTTTGGGGGTATGCTGCTGCCTTGGGCATGCCCCACTGCCAAGTCTGTGCGAGCGGGGGGCAAAACGGGAGACTGTGATGGCTGAAACAATGGATCGAATTGGAGGGGCGTTGCGTCCTCCGCAACTGTCTGACGATGAGGCGGAAATGGCCAAGGCTGCCCATCGGTGCATTGTCATGGCCTTGGATCATTCAAGAGCGCCAGCGATCGCCTTGTACGATGAAGACTCGAAAGAACCCAAGGTCCGACTGCCGCCAAAGGTGCTGTATTTGGTGGCAAAGCTGCTCGGCGCGATGGCCGAGGGAAAGCCCTTCACTGTGGTGCCTCAGCAGCATGAACTGAGCACGGTGGAGGCTGCGCATTTTCTCAATGTCTCGCGTCCCTTCGTGATCAAGGAAATCGAGGCCGGACGATTGGTTGCTCACAAGGTGGGCTCCCACCGGCGGATCCGGTACGAGGACTTGCTGAAGTATAGGAATGCGATGCTTCACCAGCAAAAGGAGGCGCTGCAACGACTGTCGGACAGTGCTCGAGAGCTGGGCCTGGACTATTGATATGGCGGGCGCTGCGCGCTTCACGGCGTTGCTCGATGCGTGCGTGCTCTATCCTCCGGTGCTTGCCGATGCACTCGTCAGTTTGCACGTGGCCGGACTGTACGCTGCGCGGTGGACAGCACGCATCGATTTGGAATGGATGGGCGCGGTCTTGCGAGGCAATCCACTCCTGCGGGAACCACTGGAACGGCGTTGCAATGACATGCATCAAGCCGTGCCGGATTGGGAGGTCGACTCGACATCCTATGAATCCATCGCGTCGGGACTTCAGCTGCCGGATGCAAACGATGTTCACGTGCTTGCGGCGGCGATCGCTGGCCATGCCGACTGCATCATCACGGCCAACATCAAGCATTTCCCGTCGGCGTTGCTGCACCCTCATGGCCTGGAAGCCATCCACCCGGACAATTTTCTGGTCTACCAGCTCGAGCTTCAGCCTTTTGCTGCCCTGGCCGTGTTCAAGGAAATGCGGGTCCGACGGAAGGCTCCGTCTCTGACGCCCGATCAATTCATTGAACGAGTCGAGCGGAATGGTCTGGTCGATACGGCAGAACGCTTGCGCGAAGCGCGAGACTTGATCTAGCCGATCGGCCAGCGAAGTCCTGGACCTGGGCTTGATCACGGGGGGGCGGGCATGCGCGGTCGTGCAGGTCGACCTTGCGAGCGCTCGTGTTCCTATCCATACCGTTCGCCTGACGACGCTGAACCATGCGCAGCAGGACGCCAGCCCCTGACAGAGTCGTTCTGCAGTCGAAGACGCATGCAGGGTTCATGACCTCGGACCCGCGTCGCAGCGCGTTCAGCCTGTCAGCACATCGGTCTGGAAGTACTGGACCACCTCGGTCAGGTCCAGCGCCACGTAGGCCTTCGTATGCGCTTCGTCGAAATGCTTCTTGAAGGCCTGTTCATCGTCGAAGCGTTCCCACAGCACGAAGCGGGTCGGGGTGGCGGCATCGTGGTGGACGGTGAACAGCGAGCAGCCCGGCTCGGTGAGCGTCCTGGCGGACAACTCGGCGAGCGCTTGCCGGGCTTCCTGGAGGCGTCCGATGTCCTTGAGGCGGAGTTCGGCGGTGATGTAGTAGCCGGGAGTCGACATGTCGGTGGTATCGAGAGGAGTTCGAGCGGGGCACCGGGCGGTGCGGGGTTGTCGGTGAGGCCGTGAGTCTAGCCGGCGTAGCCTCGGCGTGCTCCGGCTGCGCGTCCAGGCCGCGTCCTCAGGCCGCCGGGTCGTCCTTGGCCGGCATGTCGGCCTTCTTGATGCGCACCGCGCGCTTCTTCATCGCCGCGGCGGTCTCGGCCGCCTCGGCCTCGGCCTTGGCCAGCAGGGCTTCCGGCGTCGCCTGCGCGGCTTCGGCGGCGGCTGCCGCCTCGGCCGCCTCTTCCTGGTCCTTGATGACCCGGCTGTAGGGCGACAGGATGCCGACCATCTGGGCATAGATCTTCGGGTTGCCGGCCAGCACTTCGCGCTGGTGGAGGTAGTCCGACTCGCCGGTGAAGTTGCCGATCAGGCCGCCGGCCTCGGTGATCATCAGCGAGGCAGCGGCGATGTCCCAGGGGCTCAGGCCGGTCTCGAAGAAGGCGTCGTAGTGGCCGGCAGCCACGTAGCACAGGTCGAGGGCGGCGGCCCCCGGGCGGCGCAGGCCGGCGCATTTCTGCGACACCTCCTCGAACATGCGCATGTAGCGCTGGAAGTTGTCGCCGCGGCGGAAGGGAAAGCCCGTGCCGATGAGGGAGTCGCCCATGCGCGTGCGCTTGGACACGCGCAGGCGCTTGTCGTTGAGGTAGGCGCCGCGGCCCTTGGAGGCGTAGAACAGGTCGTTGCGGGTCGGGTCGTAGACCACCGCCTGCTGGATCTGGTCGCGGAAGGCCAGGGCGATGGAGACGGCGTAGAAGGGCAGGCCGTGGATGAAGTTGGTGGTGCCGTCGAGCGGATCGATGATCCAGACGTATTCGCTGTTGGCCGCGCCGTGGCTGCGGCCGGATTCCTCGGCCAGGATGCCGTGGCCGGGGTAGGCCGCGAGCAGGGTCTCGATGATGATTTCCTCGGCCTTCTGGTCGACCTCGGTCACGAAGTCGTTGGGCGACTTGGTGCTGACCTTCAGCAGGTCGAGGTCCATGGAGGCGCGGTTGATCACGGACCCTGCCGAGCGTGCGGCCTTGATGGCCACGTTGAGCATGGGATGGAGCGCTTGCGACATGGAGATACCTGCAAAAGTGGGCCGGGACCCGGGAGGACGGCGGCCGAGGGGAACGAAAAGCTTGGCGGAAGGAAAGAGCGGTGCGCAGGAACGGGCCTGTGCGGATAATGCGAGTTTACCCGGGCGCGGCGGTTTGTCAGCGATTTGTCCGCGACGAGCCGTGTGAACTGCCGCGACTGTTTCCCGATCATCCGCCTCGCCAGGCCAGCCTCCAGGGCCGGCCGCGGGGGGCCAGAGTCCTTCCGATGCCAGCCGACAGCACCCGTTTCGTCCTCGTCAACACCAGCCATCCGGGCAACGTGGGCGCCGCCGCGCGCGCCATGAAGGTCATGGGTTTCAGCGACCTGGTGCTGGTGGCTCCGCGTTTTCCCGATGTGCTGGTGCACGAGGAGACCGTCGCCATGGCCAGCGGCGCGGCCGACATCCTGGTGCGCGCGCGCGTGGTCGGCAGCCTCACCGAGGCGCTGGACGGCGTCACCCATGCCTGCGCCACCGCCATGACCCCGCGCGACTTCGGCCCGCCCACGCGCGCGCCGCGCGAGCTGTTCGCCGAGCTGGCGGGCAGCGGCCAGCGTCTCGGCCTGGTGTTCGGCTCCGAGCGCTACGGCCTGGGCAACGAGGATGTCTACCGCTGCCATACCTGCCTGAGCATTCCGACCGATCCGGCCTACGGCTCGCTCAACCTGGCCCAGGCAGTGCAAGTGCTGGCCTACGACTGGCGCCAGGCGCAGGGCGGGTTTCCGGTCGCGCCGCGCACCTCCGAGGCGAGCCTGGCCGACGCCACCGCCGTGAGCGGCCTGCTCGCCCACTGGGAGCAGGCCTTGACGACGGTGGGCTTCCTCGACCCCGCGGTGCCGCGCAAGCTGATGCCGCGCCTGAACCAGCTGTTCAACCGGGCCGGGCTGACACACGAGGAAGTGCAGATCCTGCGCGGCATTGCGCGGGCCATGGAAAAACCGCGCTGAGCCGGCCCGGCCGGCGGGCACGACGGCGCCCGGGTCTGGCCTGGCCGCGCAAGCCTCACTTCATGGCCGCGCGGCTGAACCATTTCTGGGTGATCTTGCGCAGTTCACCGGAGGCCTTGGCTTCCTCGATGATCTCGTTGACGCGGTTGCGCAAGGGCTCTTCCCCCATCGGTATGCCCATGTGGTTCTTCGATTCCTTCAGCACGAACTTGCTGTCGGCCTCGAGTGCCGTGTTCTGTTGCATCGCGGCGGCTGCCGCGCTGATGCTGGTGGCCAACAGCTGGGTCTTGCCGGCGGCATACGCCGCCATCGTGGCGGCGTTGTCATCGAAACGCTGGATCGCGGCGTCCGCGGGCGCGACCTTGGTCAGCTCCTGGTCTTCGATCGAGCCACGTGTCACGGCAATGCTTTTCTTCGACAGCTCGGCCGGCCCCGCCACGCTGAGTGCCTTGGGGCCGAAGATCGACAGGTAGAAGGACGAATAGTCGTTGCTGAACAGGATGAGCTTTTCGCGCTCGGGGTTGCGGCCCAGGGTCGAGATCACCAGGTCCACCTTCTTTTCCTGCAGCAAGGGCACCCGCTTGGCGCTGGCGACGGCCACCAGTTCGGCCTTCGCCCCCAGCTTGGCGGCGACCAACTGCGCCACCTCGATGTCCAGCCCGCGCAGCTGGCCGTCGGGGCCCTTGAAGCCGAAGGGCGGCAAATCGGCGGGCACGCCGATGCGGATGGATTTGTCTTTCAGGATGTTGTCCAGCGATTGCTGGGCCGAGGCACCCAGGGAAACGACCGACAGCGCGAGTGCGAGGCCGAAGGCGGCGACGGGGTTGGATTTCATCTAGGGCTCCGAAAGGAAGAGTGCGCGGTCACGCACGGACGGGACGACAGCAAAGCGCCCCTGCCTTTGTTCGGCTGTCAGACACCAAATCTTAAGGTGTCGGGATGTACATTGTGTGAGTGCTTCGGTACCTTGTTGTACGTGTTTTCCTGGGCCCTGCTCGCACTGTTCGCTGTCGTAGCGTATCGACGACAGCGGCAAGGCCAATCGCCCGGTCAGCGGCGCTCACGTCGGCCCGGCTTTTCCCCCGCGCCGGCGGCCCCACGCCCGGCCCGATACACTCGGGCACCGCATTTCCACAGAACGAAAATGTTCCAGCGTCTGAGAGAAGACATCGCCTGCATCCTCGAGCGCGATCCTGCCGCGCATTCGTCGTGGGAAGTGCTGACGTGTTATCCGGGCCTGCATGCCTTGCTGATGCACCGCTGGGCGCACGCCTGCTGGCGGCGCGGTTTCCGCTGGTCGGGCCGCTTCATCTCCCACCTGGCGCGGTTTTTCACCGGCATCGAGATCCACCCCGGCGCGGTCATCGGCCGGCGCGTGTTCATAGACCACGGCATGGGGGTGGTGGTGGGCGAGACTGCCGAGATCGGCGACGGCTGCACCATCTACCAGGGGGTCACCCTGGGGGGTACCGCGCTCACCCGGGGCAGCAAGCGCCATCCCACCCTGGGCAAGAACGTGATCGTCGGCGCCAACTCGCAGGTGCTCGGGGGCTTCGTGGTCGGCGACGGTGCGCGGGTGGGCTCGAACGCGGTCGTGCTCAAGCCGGTGCCGCCGGGGGCCACGGCGGTCGGCAACCCGGCGCGCATTCTTCTGAAGGAGGACGAGGCCCAGCGCGAGGAGGCCGCCGCCCGCATGGGGTTCTCGGCCTACGGCGTGACCCAGAACGACGACCCGCTGGCCCAGGCCATGAAGGGCCTGATCGACAACGCCGCCGGCAATGCGCACCAGATCGCCATGCTGTGGGCGGCCATCGAGAAGTTGTCGCCGGTCAAGCAGGACTGCCTGCCCGACGATGCCCAGACGACCGAGGACTTCGACGCCGAGCGGCTCAACAAGCTGATGAAGTGAGGCGGGGCGCGCCGGCGCGGGCGGCTCACTTCTTGTCGTGGTGGCCGCGCAGCAGCGTGGCGAAGTCCTCCGCCGCCACCGGCCTGCTGAAGTAGTAGCCCTGCATCTCGTCGCACGATTGTTCCTGCAGGAAGTTCTGCTGCTCCAGCGTTTCCACCCCTTCGGCCACCACTGTCAGGCTGAGGGTCTTGCCCATGGCGATGATGGCGCTGGTGATGGCCTTGTCTTCCGAGTCGGTGGCGAGGTCGCGGATGAAGGAGCGGTCGACCTTCAAGGTGTCGATGGGGAAGTTCTTCAGCTGGCCGAGCGAGGAGTAGCCGGTGCCGAAGTCGTCGATCGCCAGGCGCACGCCCATCTCCTTGATGGCGCCGAGCAGCTTGATGGCACGGTCCACGTTGTGGATGATCATGCCCTCGGTGATCTCGAGTTCGAGCAGGGACGGCGACATGCCGGTGTCCTCCAGGATGGCGGCGATGTCGCGCACCAGCCCTTCGTCGGCGAACTGGCGCACCGACAGGTTGACCGCCATGCGGATCGGCGGCAGCCCCTGGCGCTGCCATTCGACGTTCTGCTCGCAGGCCGTGCGCAGCACCCAGCGGCCGATGGGCACGATCAGTCCGGTCTCTTCGGCGACAGGAATGAACTTGGCGGGCGACACGATGCCCAGCGCCGCATTGTTCCAGCGCAGCAGCGCCTCCACGCCGGTGATGCCGCCGTTGCGCAGGTCGACCTTGGCCTGGTAGTGCAGCTCGAATTCGTCGCGGGCCATGGCCTGGCGCAGGTTGTTCTCGAGGGTCAGGCGCTCGAGCGACTGCGAGTTGATCTCCTTGAGGTAGAACTGGTAGTTGTTCTTGCCCTCTTCCTTGGCGTAGTACATCGCGCTGTCGGCGTTCTTCATCAAGGTCTGCTCGTCCTCGCCGTCGGCCGGGTACATGGCGATGCCGATGCTGGCGGTGACGCGGCACTCCTGGCCTTCGAGGGTGAAGGGCCTGAGCGTGGCCGAGAGCATCTTGCCGGCCACCGTCGCCGCGTGCTCGTTGTCGCCCACCTCGTGCACCAGCACCACGAATTCGTCGCCGCCCAGGCGCGACAGCACGTCGCTGGCGCGCAGGGTCTGCTTGAAGCGGGTCGCCAGCTGCTTGAGCAAGGTGTCGCCGGCCTCGTGGCCCAGGGTGTCGTTGATGAACTTGAAGCGGTCGAGGTCGATGAAGAAGACGGCGAACTTGCGCTGGTAGCGGTTGGCGGTGGCGATGGCGCCGTTCAGCAGCGTGCTGAACATGAGCCGGTTGGGCAGGCCGGTGAGCACGTCGTGGCGCGCCAGGAAGTGGATCTTTTCCTCGGCCACCTTCTGGTCGGTGATCTCGCGCGAGATGCCGCGGTAGCCCTGGAAGCCCCCCCCGGCGTCGAACACCGGTTCGCCGCTCAGGCTGACGTAGTATGGCTTGCCGTTCGACAGCGTGCGGTGCATGACGATGTCGCGGAACTTCTTGCGCGCCTCGGTCAGTTCGCGGAAGCGCTCCCAGCCGCTGGCTTCCTGGGCCTGGAAGGCGCTGTCCCAGATCACCCGGCCGATCAGCGGGTGGCGCTTGCCGTCGCTGCTGCTGCCCGAACGGCTGTCCATGCGGGTGAAGCGGAATTGCGAGTCGAGCTCCCAGTACCAGTCGGACGACAGGTGGGTCAGGGCCCTGAAACGCTCCTCGCTGTCGCGCAGCGCCTGGTCGATGCGGCGGCGCTCGGTGACGTCGCGCAGGATGCCGCGAAAACCGACGGGCGCGCCATGTTCGTCGCGGATGAGCTGCACCGAGCCTTCGACCTGGACGCGGCTGCCGTTCTTGTGCAGGTATTCCCACTCCTGGTTCTTCTTGGAAATGCCGGTGCGGTAGACCTCGTTGAAGGCCTTGTACAGCACAGCGGCCATTTCGGGGGTCTGGCGCTCGCTGTAGACCCTGCCGTGGTTTTCCTCCGGTGTGTAGCCGAGGATGCGCGAGAAGGCGTCGTTGTGGTAGACCTCGTTGCCCTGCAGGTCCACCTCGTAGTACGGGTCGTCCAGGCTTTCCAGGATGCTGCGGTGATTTTCCTCGACCCGGCGCAGGGCGATCTCGGCGCGGCGCCGCTCTTCCTCGCGCGAGAACATCTCGAGCGCGAACAGGATGTTGCGGGTCATGCGCTCGAGCAGGGCGACGATCTCGTCGCTGAAGGCGGTCCGGTCGGCGGCATAGAAGATCAGCACGCCGAGCGTGCGCCCTTGTTCCCTGAAGGGCACGGCGGCGGCGGACTGGATCCCGATCTGCGTCGCCAGGGCGTGCCAGGGCCGGGTGCGTTCGTCGTTCAGGAAGTCATGGCTGACGCAGGGCTGCCCGCTGCGCGCCGCCACGCCGACCAGGCCGTGGCCTTCTTCGTGGGTGTCGCTCACCGAGATGCGGGCGCTGCCCAGCAGGTGGGCGCCCTTGCCGGCACTGGCCGCCACCTTGACCCAGGAGGTGTTGGTATCGGGAATCGCCACCGCGGCCAGCAGGAAGCGCGAGCCCGAGACCGCCGCGTTGCACACCCGCTGGTACAGCTCCTGGGGCGAGACCGCGTACAGCAGGGCCTCGTTGGCCGCGCTCAGCACCGAATACATGGTGGCCAGCTGGGCCAGGCCCGCGGGACTGTTGTCGGAATCGGTGCTCATGACGGGGTGGGCCTCTGGGGAGTCGTTCGGCGACGGGATCGGGTTCTCAGGGCGGACAGGTCCTCTGGGCGCTTTTGGGGCGGAAACTCTTGCACACGGCCTCGTCTGTCTGCAGGTACGGGCCGCCGAGCAGATCGATGCAGTAGGGTACAGCCGCGAAGATACCGGGAACCGGCGGAGATGCGTCGGGCAAACCTGCCAATGTTTCCGCAATTGCCCGGGGTTGGCCGGGCAGATTGATGATCAGGGCGCTGCCGCGGATCACGGCGACCTGCCGCGACAGGATGGCGGTGGGCACGAAACGCAGGCTGATCTGGCGCATTTGTTCGCCGAAACCGGGCATTTCGCGGTCGGCCACCGCCAGGGTGGCCTCGGGGGTGAGGTCGCGCGGGGCCGGGCCGGTGCCGCCGGTGGTCAGCACCAGGTGGCAGCCGGCGCTGTCCACCAGCTCGCGCAGGGTGGCGCTGATGGTCGCCTGGTCGTCGGGAATGAGGCGCTTTTCCCAGGCCACCGGGTTGAGCAGGGCGCGACCCAGCCAGTCCTGCAGGGCGGGCAGGCCCTTGTCCTCGTAGACGCCGGCCGAGGCGCGGTCGCTCACCGAGAGCAGGCCGATGCGTACCGGCTCGTGGGCCGGGGCGGGGGCGGAGGCGTCACTCATCGGCCAGCTCGTGGGTCTTGATGAACTGGAACAGGTCGCGGAAGGCCCGGCCGCTGCGCTGCTCGGGCGCCGCGGCGGCGTCCTTGCGGGCGGCGCGGATCAGGCTGCGCAGCTGTTGCAGGTCGCCGCCCGGGTGCTGCTCGCTCCAGCGGGTGAGGGCCTCGTCGCTGGCCACCAGCTCGGCGCGCCAGCGCTCGGCCTCGTGCAGGGCGAGGGAGTCCTTGGCGTGGCCGAGCTGCATGGCGGTCACGGCCTCGCGGATGGCGTCGACCTCGTTCTTGCGCATCAGCTTGCCGATGTACTGCATCTGGCGGCGCCGGCCCTCGAAGCTCTTGGTCTTCTTGTACTGGGCGACGGCGTCGGCCAGGCTTTCGGACATGTCCAGCCCCTGCAGCCGGTCGTCGGGCAGGGCCACCAGCGCCTCGCCCAGCGACTGCAGCTCGTGCGCATCGCGCTTGAGCTGCGACTTGCTGGGACGGTCGTACCCGTTTTCGTCGACTTGGCGGACGGGGGCGGAGGAGCGTGGAGTGGACATGGGAAACCAGGGGGAACGGCGGGTGGGGTGCCCCGGTATGATAGCCCGCGGCCATGCCGGCCGCCCGGTATTGTCTGCCTGCCGATTACCCCAACCCGCTCTTGCCGCATGTCCAAGCTTTCTTCTTCCGTCCATGGTTTTTCGTATGAACGCGCCGCCTTCGAGCAGCTGGTGGACGACGCCCTGGCGCTGGCCAAGGCCCTGGGCGCCAGCGATGCCGGGGTCGAGGTGTCCGAGGGGGCCGGCCTGTCGGTGTCGGTCCGCAAGGGCGAGATCGAGACCGTCGAGCGCAACCGCGACAAGTCCATGGGCATCACCGTCTACCTGGGGCAGCGCCGGGGCAACGCCAGCACCTCGGACTTTTCGCGCAGCGCGCTCGAGCAGACGGTGCGCGCCGCCTACGACATCGCCCGTTTCACGGCCGAGGACCCGGCCGCCGGCCTGCCCGACGAGGCCGACCTGGCGCTCGGCGAGGCCGCCCGGCGCGACCTGCAGCTGTTCCACCCCTGGCCGATCGACGCCGCCGAGGCCGCCGAGCTGGCCCGGCGCTGCGAGGCGGCGGCGCTGTCCACCGACCGCCGCATCACCAATTCGGAAGGCGCCGGGGTGTCGGCCCAGCAGTCGCACTTCTTCGCCGGCAACAGCCGCGGCTTCCGCGGCGGCTATGCCAGCTCGCGCCATTCGGTGTCGGTGGCGCCCATCGCCTCGCTGCCCGGGCGCGGCGGCGACGACATGCAGCGCGATGCCTGGTATTCGTCGATGCGCTCGCCCGAGGACCTCGCCGCGCCCGAGGCGGTGGGCCGCTACGCCGCCGAGCGCGCCTTGTCGCGCCTGAAATCGCGCAAGATCAAGACCTGCGAAGTGCCGGTGCTGTTCGAGTCCACGCTGGCGGCCGGCCTGCTGGGGGCGTATGTGCAGGCCACCAGCGGCGGGGCGCTGTACCGCAAGTCCACCTTCTTGCTCGACAGCCTGGGCAAGCAGGTGCTGCCGGCCCACATCGACATCCACGAGGATCCGCACATTCCGCGCGCCAAGGGCAGCGCTCCCTTCGACGACGAGGGGGTGGCCACCCAGGTCCGCGACGTGCTCAGCGGCGGCGTGGTGCAGAACTATTTCCTGTCGAGCTACTCGGCCCGCAAGCTGCAGATGCGCACCACCGGCCATGCCGGCGGCTCGCAGAACCTGCGCCTGAGCAGCCGCCTCACCCAGGCGGGGGACGACCTGGACGCCATGCTGCGCAAGCTGCACCGGGGCTTGTTCGTCATCGAGCTCATGGGGCAGGGGGTCAACTACGTGACGGGCGACTATTCCCGCGGCGCCGCGGGTTTCTGGGTCGAGAACGGCCGCATCGCCTACCCGGTGCACGAGATCACCATCGCCGGCAACCTGCGCGACATGTTCCTCGGCATCCAGGCGATCGGGGCCGACGAATACACCATGGGCACCAAGACCATCGGCTCGGTGCTGATCGATCGCATGAAAATCGCGGGCACCTGAACCGGCCCGCCCTTCGCCACCGCATTGCCCTCACCTGCCTGGAGATCCGAGATGAACATTCCGATCAAGAAACCGTTCGTGCGCTCCCTCTGGATCGCCCTGCTCAGCGCCAGTGCCTTCGGGACGGCGGCAGCGGCCGACCTGAAGATCGGCGTGGCCGAGGCCCTGTCGGGCGGCGCCAGCCAATACGGCCAGTCGATCCGCAACGGCTTCCTGCTGGCCGTCGACGAGATCAACGCCAAGGGGGGCGTCAACGGCAACAAGATCGTCTTGCAGGTCGAGGACGAGCAAGGCAAGAAGGAACAGGCCATCGACGTCTTCAAGAAGCTCATCTTCCAGGACAAGGTGCTGATGATCTTCGGGCCGACCCTGTCCAACTCGGCCCAGGCGGCCGACCCGATCGCCCAGGCGGCCAAGGTGGTGGTGTTCGGCACCTCCAACACCGCCGACGGCATCACCTCCATCGGCGACCACGTGTTCCGCAACTCGGTGACCGAGGCCGACGTGCTGCCCGAGACCCTGCGGGTGGCGGCCAAGCATGCGAACATCAAGAAGGTGGCGGTGCTGTACGGCAACGACGACGTGTTCACCAAGAGCGGCTACGACGCCTTCAAGAAGGCGCTGGCCGACTTGAAGATCCCGGTCACCACCACCGAGACCTTCGCCAAGGGCGATGTCGACTTCAAGGCCCAGCTGACCAAGATCAAGGCGAGCAACCCGGATGCGATCGTGCTGTCGGCGCTCATCGCCGAGGGCGCGCCCATCATGGTCCAGGCCCGCCAGCTCGGCATCAACCTGCCTTTCATCGGCGGCAACGGCATGAATTCGGTCAAGGTGTTCGAGCTGGCCAAGGACAAGTCCGACAACCTCTGGGTGGGCAGCCCGTGGTCGCTGAGCAACCAGACCAAGGAAAACAAGCAGTTCGTCATCGCCTACACCCAGAAGTACAAGTCGGCGCCCGACCAGTTCGCGGCCCAGGCCTACGACGCGATGGCGATTGCCGCCACCGCACTCGCCAAGATCAAGATCACCGGCAACCTGCAGGCCGACCGCAGCGCCTTGCGCAACGCCCTGCCCAGCGTGACCCACAAGGGCGCGACCGGTTTCTTCAGGTTCCACCAGGTCACCGGCAAGGACGGCAAGCCCGCGGGCTACGACGCGCAGCAGGCGGCCATCGTGAGCGTGACGAGCGGAGGCACCTACCTCATCAAGGACTGACCCCCCCACGTCGCGTGGCGCCTGCCCCACAAGCCGCGCCGGGGTCGTCTGCCGCGCCCGCCGAGGGCGGAGGCCCGCCCGCTTGCCCGTCCGATTCTGCTTCCGTCACGCACCATGCTTGAACAACAACTCGTCAATGCCTTGTCGCTCGGCTGCGTGTACGCGTTGTTCGCGCTGGGTTTCACCCTGGTTTTCGGAGTGCTGGGGGTCGTCAATCTGTCGCATGGGGCAGTGTTCATGCTGGGGGCCTATGCCGCGCTGGAGGCGGTGGTCCGCCTGCAGGTGTCGCTGGGGCCGGCGTTGTTGCTGGCCTTCGTGTTCAGCGGGGTGGTGGGCCTGCTGGTGGATGTGCTGGTGTTGCGGCCCTTGCGGCGCCGCGATGCGCCGCATCTGATCCCGATGATCGCGACGATCGGCATCGGCATTTTCTTCAACAGCGCGGTGCAGGGCGTCTTCGGTGCCGAGAACCTGCGTTTTCCCGCCGAGATGGTGCCCGACCAGCCTCTGCATTTCTGGGGCGTGCAGCTGAGTGTGCTGGAGCTGGCCATCATCGTGCTGTCGTTCGCGCTGATGGGGGCCTTGTTCTTCGTCATGAACAAGACCCAGCTCGGGCGCGCGCTGCGTGCGGTCGCCGAGTCGCCCAAGGCGGCCGCGCTGCTGGGCATCGATGTCGAGGGCCTGTTCCGGCTCACCTCCTTCACCGCCGCCGCGCTGGGCGGCGTCGGCGGGGTGCTGATCGCGCTGTATTCGAACGCGGTGTTCCCTCTGATGGGCCAGCCGATGCTGCACAAGGGCATCGCGGTCATCATCCTCGGCGGCATGGGGGACATCCGCGGCGCCTTGCTGGGCGGCCTGTTCCTCGGTTTCGCCGAGGTCCTGTCGGTGGCCTACATCGGCTCGACCATGCGCGACGCGGTGGCCTTCGGCCTGCTTTTCGCCGTGCTGCTGCTGCGCCCCCAGGGGCTGTTCGGCAAGGTGCTCGAGCGCAAGGCCTGATCCCCGGACCCCGACCCTCCCTTCACGCCACGCTGAGCCGCGATCATGGAATGGTTTGACGATTTCTGGGCCGTCTACAGCAACCTCGTGCTGTCGCTGGGCGTGAATGCCCTGCTGGCCCTGTCCATCTGGCTGACCTTGTCGTGCGGCCTGCTGGCCATGGCCAATGCCGCCTTCATGGGCATAGGCGCCTACACCGCCTCGCTGCTGAGCATGCAGGCCGGCCTGCCTTTCCCGCTGGCCTTGGCGGGCGGCATTGTCGCGCCGACGCTGGTGGCCCTGCTCATCGGTGCGCCCACGCTGCGCCTGTCGGGTGTCTATCTCGCCATGGCCACGCTGGGCTTCGGCGAGGTGGTGCGGGTGCTGGTGCTGAATGCCGAGGGCCTGACCGGCGGGGCGCTGGGCCTGAATGGCATTCCGCAGCTCACCCAGTGGTGGCATGTGTGCCTCTCGCTGCTGCTGGTGCTGGGCCTGCTGTGGCGCATGCGCCGCTCGCGCATCGGCCGCGCCTTCGAGGCGATCAAGGAGGACGGCGTGGCCGCATCCCTCATGGGCATCGGCGTGATGTCGCACAAGATGCTGGCGTTTTCGCTGGGGGCCGGCATCGCCGGCCTGGCCGGGGCCTTGAATGCCCACCTGACCTTCTTCATCGGCCCGGCCGAGTACGGGTTCGACCGCGGCGTCGAGATCCTCACCATGGCCATCCTCGGCGGCGTGGGCGGCCTCGCCGGCCCGGTGCTCGGCGCCTCCATCCTGACCTTGCTGCCCGAGCTGCTGCGCGGGTTCAGCGATTTCCGGCTGATGCTGAACGGCGCCATCCTGGTGCTCATCGTGCTGTTCCTGCCGCGCGGCATCTGGGATCCGCTGCGCCTGAAGCTGTGGCTCGCACGCCGGAGGAAGGCCTGATGCTCAGCCTGTCCAAGGTCTCCAAGCGCTTCGGCGGGCTGGCGGTGCTGCAGGATGTCAGCTTCAGCGTGCCCGAGGGCCAGGTCTTCGGCTTGATCGGGCCCAACGGCGCCGGCAAGACGACGGTGTTCAACCTGATCACCGGCCTGCTGGCGCCCAGCGGCGGCGACATCGTCTTCCAGGGGCGCAGCCTGCTCGGGCGCGCCCCGCACGACATCACGCGCGCCGGCCTGGCCCGCACCTTCCAGAATATCCGCGTCTTCAAGGAGATGAGCCTGCTCGACAACGTCATCGTGGGCATGCATGCCCAGCTCGACTACGGCATCAAGGACTGGATGTTCGCGCTGCCCGGCTTCCGCCAGCGCGAGCGGGCGGCGCGCGAGCAGGCGCACGAGCTGCTGTCGTGGGTGGGGCTGCAGCACAAGGCGGACGACATCGCCGACAAGCTGTCCTATGGCGAACAGCGCAAGCTAGAACTGGCCCGGGCGCTCGCCACCCGGCCGCGCCTGCTGCTGCTGGACGAACCGGTGGCCGGCATGAATGCCAGCGAGAAGCTGGGCCTGATGGCCGGCATCGAGCAGATCCGCCGGCGCGGCTACACCATCTTCATGATCGAACACGACATGCGTTTCGTGATGGGCCTGTGCGAACGCATCGCCGTGCTCAACTTCGGGCGCATCATCGCCGAGGGCACGCCCGCCGAGATCCGGGGCAACCAGGACGTGATCGAGGCCTACCTCGGCCGCGACGACGACGACGACGACGGGGAGGCGACGACATGACGGCCTTGCTGGAGGTGCGCGGCCTGGAGGTCGCCTACGGACACATCGAAGCCGTGCAGGGCATCGACTTCGAGGTCCATGCCGGGGACATCCGCACCCTGGTCGGCGCCAACGGCGCGGGCAAGTCGACCACGCTGCTGGCCTTGTCGGGGCTGGTCAGGCCGCGCGCGGGCAGCATCCGTTTCGATGGCGAGGAACTGACCCGGCTCAAGACCCACCAGATCGTCGAACGCGGGCTGGTGCAGGTTGCCGAAGGCCGGGCCATCCTGGGCACGCTCAGCGTGCGCGAGAACCTCGAGCTGGGCGCCTACCGCCGCCGCGACCGGGCCGCCATCGGCGGCGACCTGGAGCGCGTGCTGCACCTCTTCCCCCGACTGCGGGAGCGCCTGGACGCGCTGGCGGGCAACCTGTCGGGAGGCGAGCAGCAGATGCTGGCCATCGGCCGCGCGCTGCTGGCCCGGCCGCGCCTGCTTCTGCTGGACGAGCCCTCGATGGGCCTGGCCCCCCTCATCGTGCAGGACATCTTCCGCAAGCTGCGCGAGATCAATGCGGACGGCCTGACGATCTTCCTGGTGGAGCAGAACGTGCGCCAGGCCCTGAAGATCGCCCGCCATGGCTACGTGCTCGAATCGGGCAAGCTGGTGCTGGCCGGCAGCGGGCGCGAGCTGCTGGACGACCCCAAGGTGCTGGCCGCCTATCTGGGCGGGTGAGGCCGGGGCGGCTGCCGCTCAGGCCCGGGCCGGCCAGTCGCGCGGCGCGCCCTGGTCGCACTTGCGGCAGGCCAGGAACCGGCCCAGCACGCCGGCACGCCCCTGGGGGGTGAGGGTCCAGGGGCGGTTCGTCCAGGGCGGGTCGTGGCGCACGTGCTGCTGGTGGCCGCAGGCGAGTTCGGCCACCCAGTCCGTCTTGTCGTCCTGGTGGAATCCGACGATGGCTTGGTCCATGGGCGACACGTCCTTACCGGCCGGGATCGGTCCCGGGGCATGCGTTCCCGGTGTCGAGCCGGTTCATCGAGCGGTACCGGTCTGGCTGCATGGCCACGCCTCGCGACCAGGGTGGCGGCCGTGCCGGTCCGGTTCCGGAAGGGGGGCGCATGAGGGGATGTTCCATCGTATCGGGGCGGCGGCGTGCCAGCGGCGATTGTAGGCGGGGCACCGTCCGCCATGTCCTCGTCGTGTCACCGGGCACCCCGGTCGCTCGTCCGGGAGCACCGGCCGTTTGGTGTAGCCTCGAAGGTTTCGCCAGTCCGATCGACCATGAAAACCATTCCCGTCCAGGCGACCCTGCCTTCCGCCGCTCCGGCATCCTCGTCCGGCACCGCTGGCGAGCCGCTGGACCGCGACATTGCGTTGGCCTACGACACGCTGTGCGCGATGCAGGTGCCGATGGGCGTGACGCGGCTGTCGGAGGCGATGGCCGCTGCCGGCCTGCGCACGGCACGCGGCACGGCGTTCACCCCCGCCGAGCTGCGCCGCTCGATCGAGCATCTGCTCGCGGCCGGCCTGGCCCGTCGCGACAGCCAGAGCCGCCTCTTCGCCGCAGCTCCGGCGGCGCAGCAACGTTTCCGCGAGCTGATGCGCGAGCCGGCGCAGGCGCGCGGCTGGTTCGCGGCATGGCGCACGCTCCACGACTTCGATCGCGGGCGCTACGGGATGGCCTTCCTGGACGACGCCCAGGTCGTCGCGTCCATGCGTCTGCTCATCCATGGCGGAGGGTCCCGGTCCGACCTGGAGCGGCTGCGCTCGCTGGTCTATGACGTCGAGTCCATATGGCCCCACGCGCTGCGCCAGGCGCTGCTGCAGCCTTTCGACGAATCCTTGTTCAGCCGGGTCGAGCCGGCCATGCAGGCCGAGCTGTCCGAGCAGATGCTGATGAGCCTGAGCGGGGTGCCCGAAGCCGGGCTGGCCCCGCTCGAGGACTGGCTGCTGGCGCGCATCGCCATCACGCCGGAGCTGGGTTCCCCGTGGTTGCGTTGCCGGCTGGCCGAGACCTTGTTGTTCCGTGGCGACTTCGCCGGCTGTCGTTCGCTGTGCGCCGCGCTGAGGGGCCCGGGGGTCGACCTGCTGAGGGCCGCGCTGGGCATCGCCGAGGGGCACTGGGAGAGCGGGGCGCTGCAGTTCGAGTCCGCCGTGAAGCTGATCGGCGCCGAGCTGGGACGGCGCACGAAGCTGGTGTCGCCCTCGCTGGGCTGGCTGTACGCCATGGCGCTGCTGGCCCAGCCGGCGCCCGCCGCCTGGACGCGGGCGCGCAAGTTCGCCGCGGCCGAGTCCGGCGGCAAGCGGGGCGCCGATGCCTACGGTGTCTGGGCCATCTGGCTGGAGGCGATCGATCAGCGCCTGGGCGACGCGCCCAAGGCGCCTGCCCGTTTCTGCCTCGAACGGCGGGACGGCTCGGGCCTGGAGTCCCTGCACCACGCGCATCACCTGCTGCTGGCGGCCTGGCTGCGTCTGCAGGTGGCGCGGCCCGACGGATTGCGCGCCCACGCCGACCGCGTGGCGCACGATTTCGACCAGGCGGGCATGCATTGGCCGGCCCGGCTGGTGCGCCGGGCGGCCGCCTCGTTGCTGCATGAACCCGCTGCCGGTGCCGATGCCGGCACGCCCTTTTTCGTCGGCGAGGCGCAGGACAGCTGGCGCGAGGCCCTGGACGCCATCCTGGCGCTGGGGCCGGGCACGGCCCAGGGGGCGGGCCCTGCGCTCCAGGACCGCCTGATCTGGGTGGTCGATGCCGATGCCGAAGGCAGCCTCGTTTCCCTGGAGCCGATGGAGCAAAAGGCCGGCGTGCGCGGCCTGGGCAAGCCCAGGCCGGTGTCGCTCGCGACGCTGCTCAAGCGGCGAGACCTGCCCGCCCAGGATGCGGCCCTGTTGCGCGCGGTGGAGCGCGAGGACTTCGGCAACCGTCCGGTGCTCGACATCGCCAAGGCCGTGCCGGCCCTGGTCGGCCACCCTTGCGTGGCCTGGGCGCGCGATCCCTTGCGGCTGATCGAGGTCCGCGAAAGCCTGCCCGCGCTGGAAGTCATGAGCCAGGGCGAACAGGTCACTTTCCGCCTGCTGGACCCGGTGCGTACCGCGGGCCACCAGCGCGCGCTGCCGGAGGACGGGCCGATGCCGCAACGCTGGCGCCAGCAGCGTGCCCGGCTGCGCGAGTTGATGCTGCTGGCCGAGGGGGCCGACCGGGCGCGTCTCGTGCGCCTGACGGCGGCGCAGATGCGGGTGGCCGAGCTGGTGTCGCAGGGCTGGAAGGTGCCTCTGTCGGCCCGTGCCGAACTCGACAGCGCGCTGCAGGTGCTGGCCACCCATTTCCAGGTCTCCAGCGACGCCGACGCCGGCCACGAGGTGCCGGCCAGCGGCTTGTTGCGGGCGGAGCTGGCACCGCACGGCGAGGGCCTGTCCTTGTGCCTGCTGGCAGCGCCCTTCGGCGATTTCGGCCCTCGGCTGGCGCCGGGCGGCGGACGCGAGCGCGTGACCACCGTGCACCAGGGAGTCACCTTGTCGACGCGGCGCGACCTGGCCGCCGAGCGGACCGTGTTGCAGGCCTTGCTGGACGCCGTCGACTTCCTCGATGACGGCGTCCATGCCTGGACGCTGGACGAGCCGGAACGGGCGCTGCACGCGGTGGAGGCCCTGGGCCGGCTCGGCGACGGCATCGTGACGGAATGGCCGAAGGGCAAACCGATGCGCGTACGCCCGGTGCCCGACACGTCGGTGCGGCTGCGCGCCACCTCCAAGGGACAGTGGCTCGAACTGGACGGCGAGCTTCGGCTCGACGACGGCGAGGTCGTGCGGCTGCGCCGCTTGCTCGAACTGGCGCAGGCCGGCCGCAGTCGCTACGTCGCGCTGGGCGAGGGCGATTTCCTGGCGCTTGGCGAGGCGCTGCGGCAGCAGCTCGGCGACCTGGCGGCCTTGGCCCAGGTCCACAAGCAAGGGCATCGCCTGTCGGGCGTGGCGGCGATGGCCTGGGAGGCGGGCGGGCACGGCCTGGTGCTGGAGGGCGACGAGGCCTGGCGCCGGCGCAGCCAGGCCTGGGAACGCGCCCAGGAGCAGGTGTTCGACGCGCCCTCCGGCCTGGCCGCCGACCTGCGGGATTACCAGCTCGAAGGCTTCCGCTGGCTGATGCGCCTGGGCGAGAGCGGCTTCGGCGCCGTGCTGGCGGACGACATGGGCCTGGGCAAGACCCTGCAGACGGTGGCGCTCCTCCTGCAGCGCGCGGCCGCTGGCCCGGCGCTGGTGGTGGCACCGACCTCGGTGTGCGGCAACTGGCTGCAGGAGATGGCGCGTTTCGCGCCCGGCCTGCGCGTGGAGCTGTACGGCGATGCGCTCGGCGCCGAGGCCATCGACGAGGAGCAGGCCGATGCGGCCGGGCCCGAGGCCCCGCTCGAGAATGCGCGCCGGGCCGCGCGCCGGCGCCAAGTCCTCGCGCTCGGTGCGGGGCAGGTGCTGGTGTGTTCCTATGCCTTGCTGCAGATCGACGCGGACATCCTGGCCGGCATGCACTGGCAGTGCGTCGTGCTGGACGAGGCCCAGGCGATCAAGAATGCCGGTACGCTGCGGGCCAAGGCGGCGCTGGCCCTGTCGGCCGACTTCAGGCTGGCGCTGACCGGCACGCCGATCGAGAACCGCCTGGCCGAGCTGTGGTCCATCATGGGCTTCTGCAACCCGGGCTTGCTGGGCAGCGCCGAGCAATTCGCGCAACGCTTCGCCAACCCGATCGAACGCGGCGAGGATGCCCAGACCAAGACGCAGGTCTCGCGCCGCTTGCGCCGACTGATCGGCCCCTTCCTGCTGCGTCGTACCAAGACCGAGGTGCTGACCGACCTGCCTCCGCGCACCGAGATCGTCCATGAGGTCGTGCCGGGAGCGAAGGAGCGGGCCTTGCTGGAAGCCCTTCGCCAGCAGGCCGAGCACAGCGTGGCCGAGGCGATGGCGTCGGCCGCGCAGGGCGGCGGCAGGCCCGGCCAGGACCGCTTCCATGTGCTGGCGGCCCTGACTCGCCTGCGCCGCGCCGCCTGCGACCCGCGCCTGGTGGCGCCCGAGCTGGGCATCGTCGGTGCCAAGGTGCAGGAGTTCGAGCGCCTGGCCCAGGAGCTGGTGGCGGCACGCCACAAGGTGCTGGTGTTCAGCCAGTTCACCGACTTCCTCGGCCTGCTGCGCGAGCGGCTCGACCTGGCCGGCCTGTCGTACCAGTACCTGGACGGCAGCACTCCGGCCGCCGAGCGCAACCAGCGCGTGGCGGCCTTCCAGTCCGGGCAGGGCGAGCTGTTCCTGATCAGCCTGAAGGCCGGCGGCTTCGGCCTGAACCTGACCGTGGCCGACTACGTCATCATTGCCGACCCGTGGTGGAACCCCGCGGCCGAGGAGCAGGCGAGCGCGCGCGCCCACCGCATCGGGCAGCGGCGGCCGGTGACGGTCTACCGCCTGGTGACCCAGGGCTCGATCGAAGAGAAGATCGTGCACCTGCACCGCAGCAAACGCGACCTGGCCGACGGCATCCTCAGCGGGCAGGACGGCGCCACGCCCATCGATGCCGGACAGTTGATGGATCTGCTCCGGGCGGACTGACCCCGGCGGATGGGAGTCGCCGCCGACGGCATGCATGGCCGAAACGGTGCGGGTCCGTGGGGCACATTCATCTCGTTCCCCGAGCCCCGCTCGACACTTCGGCGGGCACGGATGGGATCACCCGGTGCATGAACCGGGCCACGGCCTCGGCCGCTGCCTGCGGCGCCGCCTGGAGCAGGAAATGCGGCCCCGCCAGCTCGACGATCTCCCTCCCGGGAAGCCGGCTGCCCAGCAGCTCCGCGGCCCAGGCACAGGTGGCCCAGCAGGCGCAGCGGCGCCCAGCCGATGGGCAGCACCTCGACCAGCGGGCGCAGGGCGGACAGCCGGGGCCTGGGGTTGCGCGCGAAGCTGCAGCACAGGACCAGGCCCTTGAGCTGAGACGGCGCGCTCGCGGCCAGCGAGATCGCGATCGGTCCCGAGAACGACTCGCCCAGGATGACGAACGGGCCCTTTTCCGGCAGGGCGGCACGGGCCAGCGCCTGCAGCTCCGCGTAGCCCAGTGGCTCGCATCGCGGGTAGCGCACGATCACGACGTCGATGGCGGAGGGCAGGGCGGCGATGAAGGCGTCGAACAAATCCCCCGTGCCGTCCATCCCGGGCAGGAGCAGCAGGGTCGGCATGAAAGCTTCAGGCCCGCATGCCGATGCGGATGACGGCCTCGGTGGACAGGGCCACGACAGGCGACAGCAGCCGCACCCAGAACGGGCCGGCCGCCAGCAGGTGGGCCAGCTTGTCGTGGTGTTCCTGCTCTTCGGCGAGGATGGCCGAGATGGCGCTGACCGCCTGCTCGTCGCGGCCGCGCAGCACCTGCAGCTGCCCGGCCAGGTGGCCGAGAACGACCCGTTCGACCGCCACGGTGGTGGCGGCGATGGCATGGCGTCCGCACAAGCCGGTGAGCAGCCCCAGCAGCAGGCCGCCGACGCCGCACAGCCAGTAGCTGCGGCATCGGCGCAGGCCGCGGCGCTGCAGTTCCGCCGAGAAGATGTCCCGGTGCTTGCGTTCGTGCGAACGGAAGCTTTGCAGCTCGGGGACCATGCGGCGCGCGCTCAGCCGGGCACTGAGGATCTGCCCGGAGTAGATGTGGACGGCGCCGTGCTCTCCGGCATGGTTGACCCTGAGAATGCGCCCGGCCAGGCGGGGGATGTCGGTGTCTTGCTGCGGCGTCATGCTTCCACCTTGATGCACTTGCCGAACACGCTGCCTGCGCCGACCCAGCCGTTGATGCGGCCCCGGTTGTTGCCGATCTGGAAACGTCCGCCCTGGATCGCCTTCACCAGGTGCAGGTACTCGCTGCCGCCCACCTTGCACAGCACGATGTCGCCGACGCGCAGCGTCGAGTGGTCCTGTATCGGTGCCACGGTACAGAGCTGGCCGGACTCCACCTTGCCGACCATCGAGTTGCCACGCGGGCGGAAGGAGACCGTCTCGCCGGTCTTGAGCTTGTCGATGTGGTGTGTGGCCCAACCCATGGGTGCGCGGTCCGGAATGAGGAAGGAAAGGAGGGAAAGAGGGCATGCCGGCTCGGGCGGCGCCGGTTTGCGCCAAAGGTAGCACGAGCGAGCCCGTGGTGGCTGGCCCGGTACCGAGATAGGGGGGCAAGGCGGCCGGTGCCCGGGTGACAATTTCGCCCCGACCCCTGGAACCGGAACCATGATTCGACATGTCCGCCTTGCCGTGCTGGCCTTGTTCCTCGGCGCTGGCGCGTTCGCCCGGAACGCGCTGCCGCTGTCGCCGCAGGACCGGCAACTGCTGTGGGAGGAAGCCCTGATGAGTTTCGACGGCAGCGCCTACACCTATCGTGCGCTGAGGTTCGCGTCGCGCCAGGAGGCCGAGGCCTGTCTGCGGCAGATCTTCCTCTGCGAGCGTGAGCGCGGCGGGCCCAGGCTGGAGCTGACGCGGCGCTACAACGAGTTGCCGCTGGCCTATCGCGAGCAGATCGCCTCGCTCGGCGAAGGTGCCGCGTCCGACCCGGTCGCGGCCGTCGACGGCGACGGCGACGCGTGGTGGGTCTTCTCCATGCAGGAGATCCGGGGCGCGCGCTTTGCCGGGGAGGTCGATGCTGCCGCCTGGCTGGACCAGTTCGCGGCGAGCGCGCTGCCCGCTCCGTCGGCGCTCAGGACGCGGCGCGAGTTCGCGGCCAGGCGCGCGCTGTACCGCTTGCGCGAGGCGGACGAACTCTGGCGTGCCATGGCGGAGGGCCAGGTCCGCCCGGCGGACCTGGACGCCTTGAGCCCGAACGGGGCGACACCGCTGCTGCAGGCCATCGAGCACGACCGCACCGGGCTGCTGGCGGCGCTGCTGGCCGCCGGCGCCTCGGCGGACCGCTGCGGCGTACGGGCCTGTCCCCTGGCCTCGGCGGTGATGCTGCAGCGCAAGGAGGCGGTTCGCCTGCTGTTGAAGAACAAGGCCGATCCGAATGGCGGACGGACCGGGCTCTCGCCCTTGATGGCCGCTTCGGTCAACGGCGACCGCGAGCTGGCGCAATGGCTGCTCGACGCCGGTGCCGATCCGCTGGCCAGCCGGGCCGAGCGTGTGGGTGGCATCGATGAGCCTCGTTGCGTTCTCTTCTATGTCCCCGCCGACAAGCCGGCCTACCTCGAATGGCTGCAGCGCCAGGTGTCCAGGGCACTGAGCCGTGGCGGCGCCTACCGCTGGTCGGCCTGGATCGAACAGGGCCGCGGCCGCTGGCCGGTCAAGGATGGCGAGACCCTGGAGCTCGAGCGCATGCCGTTCAGGCTGGTCATGCGGACGAACGAACAGGCGTTTTTCCGTGTCCTGGCCTCGCCGGATGTCCACATGCTCGACAGGTCGCACGACCCGGTGCTGCGGCGCGAGCTGCTGTCCGACTCTCGCATCGGGGCCTCGGATGCGCACAGCAAGTACCTGGCGATCTTCGAGCTCAGGACGGCGGGCGCGGTCCCGCGCTCGTCCATCGTCTCGAACGAGTGGCGCTACTCGGCCGATCCGGACGAGACCCGCGGCACCACGCGTCGCCTGAACCAGGGCGTGGTCGAGTATGTGCACGAGGTGGAGGAATTCATCACCGCCGGCGAGACCCTGCCCGTCGGCCGCTACCAGGGCGACGGCCTGGCCGTGCTGATGGGGCCGATCCCGCCGCTCGGCACGGGGGCCGATTTTTTCCGGCCGGCCCGCATCCGTCTCGTGTTCCGGCCTTGAGCCCTCACGCGGTGGGCGGCGATGCGGATGGACTCCAACCCCGCCGGCGGATGGCGGCCGGCGGGGTGCGTGTCGCGCCTCGGTGGCAGAAGCGCACGCTGTCGCCCGGCCTCGCCCTCACTCGCGCAGGAGGTACAGGCCGCCCGCGCCGATGGCATCGGTGACGATGGCCGTGCCCGGCGGGAACAGCCAGCCCCGGGCCACGGTCACATGGCTGGGCCTTGCATGCGGGGGGAAGCTGGCGGTGCCGATGAGTTTGCCGCGGCGCGTGTCGATCAGGCTGACCTGGGTGGTCACGCCGGTTTCGGGCAGTGTGCCGGGATAGACCAGCTGCAGCAATTCCGGGCTGGGGTTGGTGATTTCGGGCGCGGCGATCAGGCCACCCGGCAGCACCGTGAGGGCGTCGAACAGACGGGTCTTCGGCGCCTCGTAGACCACGCTGGGCGTGCCGGCACCGCCGCCCGGCAGGATGGGAATGCGGTAGATCATGTTCAGGCTCGGCAGGTAGAGCTGCTGGCCGAGGATGGCCGCGCCGTTCGGCGAAAAGCCCCCGAAGGCGGCCGGCAGCCAGCCGCTCTCGGTGATGGCCAGGGCGGCGCTGTCGGCCAGCTTGATCTTGACGATGGCCGGCACGTCCGGGAGGCCGAAGACATGGCTGGCCAGGTAGGCGGCACTGTTGGGCAGGTACAGGTCGCCGGCGGCATCGACCGCGATGCCGTTCGGCTGGAAGGCCGGCGTGCCGAGCGGGACGCTCGCGACCCGGCCGGGATCGTTGGCCGGCTTGCGCGTGTCCAGCCGGTACAGCACCGAGGCCGGCGTCGGGCCGGTCATGTTGGTGCAGGTGGCATACAGCAGGTGGCGGATCGACGCCAGGCCGCCGAAGTAGCAGGTGCGGCCGGCGACCCGGCCTTCGACCAGGGGCAGGTTGACGTATTTCCCCTCGGCCGTCTTCCTGACCTCGTAGATGAACGAGCTGCCGTTGACCACGATGCCGGTGGCGCCGTAGCTGAAGGGCTGGTTGCCGCCGATGACGAAGAACCGGCCCTCCGGCGTGAAGGTTCCCTGCTCCGACCAGGCCAGGGTGGTCTGCGGGTTCGGCTGGCCGTTGGCCAGCGTGCCGTCGATGATGGGGTCGACTTTGCAGCCCTGCAGCAGCAGGGCGCAGGCTGCGAGGCACAGCAGCCGGCGGGATGGGATCTTCAGTGTCATGGGGTGGTCCGGGCAAGGGGTGGAGGAGACCCTGCCGGCCTTGTCCATGGCCCCCGGCATGGGCTACCCGGACACTAAAAGTGGCGACCCGGCCCGGCAATTCGCAAAGCTACGCAAGGACTTGTCCGTGTTGCCTGGCGGCTGAAGTGGCCTTGCCCCGCGCGAGGGGGCGCGGGGCGGCGGGTGGGCGTCCAGGTCGGAATCGGCCCCTGCCGTGTCGAGCAAGCAGTTTCCCGGCTGCCGGTCCGATCGTTGCGCCGTGGCGGTGCCCGGCGACCCGGCGTCTCAGACCGCCTGTGCCGCCTGGAACAGCTTGCCGGAGCGGGCGCCCGAGCGGCAGAACGCCAGGATGGGACGCGGCAGGGTCGCCAGCAGCTCGGCGAAGCGGGCGATCTGCTCGGGCGTCTGCACCGCCGGGTTCACCGGGAGGTAGGCGTAGGCCAGGCCGGCCGCGGTGGCGGCCGCTTCCATCTGCGCGCTGGTGGGCTGCGAGGGCCCGCCTTCCAGGTCCGGCCGGTTGTTGATCACGCTCTTGAAACCCGCCTCGGCGACCGCCTGCATGGCCGAGGGTTCGAGCTGGGCGGAGGTGCAGACGTCGGCGCTGAGCCGGTTCGTGGACAAGCTGGTCATGGAGGTGCTCCGGTCAACGGGTGAGGGCGCTCTTGACGGCGGCGGACACCACGGCCATGTCGGCCTTGCCCGCCAATTGGGTCTTCACCGCCCCCATCACTTTACCCATGTCGCCCGGCCCTGTCGCGCCCAGCTGGGCCACGATGGCGGCCACGGCCGCCTGGACTTCCTCGGCGCCCATGCGCTGGGGCAGGTAGCCTTCGAGGACGGCCAGTTCGGCGGCCTCCTTCTCGACCAGGTCGGTGCGGCCGCCGGCGGTGAACTGGGTGATCGAGTCCTTGCGCTGCTTGACCAGCTTGTCGACGATGGCGATCACGGCCGCGTCGTCGAGCTCGATGCGTTCGTCGACTTCCCGTTGCTTGAGCGCGGCCAGCAGGCCGCGGATGGTCAGCAGGCGCGGGGCGTCTTTGGCACGCATCGCGGTCTTCATGTCTTCGGTGATCTGCTCTTTGAGGGTCATGTCAGGCTCGCAGTCTGAGGATGGAAGGAGGGGTGGCACACACGGGAGGCGGACACGCCGTCCAGAAACAACAAAGCCCGCTTGGCGCGGGCTTCGGATGCCTGAGCGCCAGGGCTCAGTGCAGCGCTCAATACATGCGCTTGGGCAGCTGCATGCTGCGAATGCGCTTGAAGTGGCGCTTCACGGCGGCCGCCTTCTTGCGCTTGCGCTCGGCGGTGGGCTTTTCGTAGAACTCACGGGCACGCAGGTCGGTCAGCAGGCCCAGCTTTTCAATGGTCCGCTTGAAGCGGCGCAGGGCCACGTCGAATGGCTCGTTTTCTTTAACGCGAATCGAAGTCATAGATCCAAAAGTATATGCGCTCGGTGTTCGCCCGGTGTCTCGGGGCGGAGGTTCCGGATTCCAGCTTCAAGGCCTGGACGAATCGACGCGCGGGTTTGCCGGCAAAGAGGGCGATTGTAGCCACGGTTCGAACGGCTTGCAAGGCTTTCGTGAGCGCATGCTCCCGGTTTTTTTTCAGGCGGCGGCCATGGCCCGGGCGCAAGCCGCGGCACTGGCCCAGGCCCACTGGAAGTTGTAGCCGCCCAGCCAGCCGGTGACGTCGAGCACCTCGCCGACGAAATGCAGGCCGGGGGTCTTCCGGCTTTCCATGCTCTGCGAGCTGATCTCTCGGGTATCGACGCCTCCGGCGGTGACCTCGGCCTTGCGGTAGCCCTCGGTGCCGCTGGGCGTGAGGGTCCAGGCCTGCAGGCTGTGGGCGAGCTGTTGCAGGTCCTTGTCGCGCTGCTCGGCCATGGTGCGTTCGGCCAGCCCCGGCCGGGCCGCCAGCCAGGCCTCGGCCAGCCGCGACGGCAGCAGCGTGGCCAGTTCATTGCCGAGTTGGCGGCGCGAGCCGTTCTTCGCCTGTTTCAGGGTGTCGGCGAGGTCGGTCCCCGGGACGAGGTCGATGCGCAGCGGGGTGCCGGCCTGCCAGAAGCTGGAGATCTGCAGCACGCCGGGCCCGCTCAGGCCGCGGTGGGTGAACAGCAGGTCTTCCAGGAAGCGGCCGCCGCCCTTGGCCGGGCCGGTACTGATCTCGACCGGCAGCGACAGGCCGGCCAGCGGCACGAAGGGCGCCCATTCGGCTGCATCGAAGGTCAGCGGCACCAGGGCCGGGCGGGTGTCCACGATGCGGTGGCCGAACTGGCGGGCGATGCGGTAGCCGAAGTCGGTGGCGCCGATCTTCGGGATCGACAGGCCCCCCGTCGCCACCACCAGCCGCGTGCCGTGCACCGTGCCCTGGGCGGTGTCGATCTCGAAGCCGTCGGCGACCTGGCGCACCTCGTGCACGGCACAGCCATGGCGGCGCGCCACGCCCCCTTGCTCGCACTCGCGCAGCAGCAGGGCGATGATGTCCTCGGCCGACTCGTCGCAGAACAGCTGCCCCTTGTGCTTCTCGTGGAAGGGGATGCGGTTCCTCTGCACCAGGGCGATGAAGTCCTGCGGCGTGTAGCGCGCCAGCGCCGAGCGGCAGAAGTGCGGGTTGGCGCCGAGGAAGTGGGCCGGCCCGGCCTCGCGGTTGGTGAAGTTGCAGCGGCCGCCGCCGGAGATGCGGATCTTCTCCGCCACCTTGGCGGAGTGGTCGAGCAGCAGCACGCGCAGGCCGAGCTGGCCGGCCATGCCGGCACAGAACAGGCCGGCCGCCCCGCCGCCGATGACGACGGCATCGAAGCGCCGCGGATCGCGTGCCGCGGCGCTCAGCCTTTCCATCGGAACGGGAACTGCAGCTGCTTCCAGAAACCGTCGGGCACGTAGTCGCCGACCACCCCGTACCGGTCGGGCCAGCGGCGCTCCGACTTCACCGCCGTGCCGAAGAGGTAGTCGAGGAAGGCGAAGTGGGCGGCGTAGTTCTTGTCGATCGCCTCGTCGTCCTGCGAATGGTGCCAATGGTGGAAGTTCGGGGTGACGATGAGGTAGCGCAGCGGCCCCAGGCGCACGCTGACGTTGGCATGGTTGAAGACGGCCTGGAAACCCACGACCACGATGTAGGCGTCGATCACTTCCTTGCTGAAGCCCAGCACGTAGATGGGCGCCAGCACCAGGGTGCGGGTGATCAGCAGCTCGAGCAGGTGCTGGCGCGAGCCGGCCAGCCAGTCCATGCTCTTGACGCTGTGGTGCACCGCGTGCAGCCGCCACAGCATCGGCACCTCGTGGTAGGCGCGGTGGGTCCAGTACTGCACCAGGTCGGCCACCAGCACGATCAGCAGCAGCGCGACCCAGAAGTTCAGCCCCTGCACCCAGCCGCGGATGCCGTCGTGGGCGGCCCAGCCGAACAGTTTGTGCACCAGCAGGTTGGTGGCCAGCAGCACGAAGCCGACCACCATGTGGTTGACGATGAAGTGATGGAAGTCGGTCTGCCACTCGGCGCGGAACACCGGCTGCTGGCGGCGCAGCGCGAACAGTTTCTCGATGAAGATGAAGATCAGCGTCGAGCCCAGCAGGTCGAGGATGAACCAGTCGAGGCCGATGTAGGGCGTGTGGTCGGCGAAGTCGTTCACCGGCACCTTGTGGCCCCCCAGGGCCAGCGTCAGCGCCACGACGACGAAGGCCGCGGCCGACAGCCAGCGCACGCGCCCGCGGATGATGTTGAACAGCGAGATGGCACCGGCCAGCACCATCGCCGCCAGCATCACCAGGCGGATCACGTCCACGTTGTACGACTGGCGCAGCTGCGGCGTGGTCAGGTATTCGGGGAAGTGGAAGGCGAGCACGCCCAGGAAACACAGGCAGGACAGCGACAGGGCGATGACCCCCGACACCATGCCCCGGCCGGGTTCGAGCGCGCCATGGGAGGCGGACAGCTCGTTGAGCTTCTTGAGGTTTTCCAGCTTCCGGAGCTTCTTGAGTTTTTCGAGCTTCCTGAGCTTCTTGAGTTTGGTCATGGTGGCCTTCTTGTCAGCAGGGGATTATCCCGTGCCGGCGTGCCGCTGCCACTCCCCTTTCGGCGGGAGGATTGCCGGGATTGCGTGAGCGCAGCGCGGCGGGCGGTTCTCGTGTTGGTGCATCCCCGGGGCGTGCGGCGCCTTTCCAGTGCATTCCCTAGCGGGTGGAGGCACCCGTGGCGGACGGCGGCTTGGCCCGCAAGTTGCGTTGCACCGTTCCATCACGATACGGGGATTCCATGCAGTACCAATTTCGACGTCGGCTCGGCTCGTGGGCGGCTTGCGCCTGCGTCTTCACCACCATGCTGTCGGCTCCGGCCGTCGCGTCTGCGGCCGACATGCCCGCCGCCCCGGCGGCATCGGCACCGGCCTCCGACGCGCAGCAGCTCACCTTCGTCCCGATCGACCTGGCGCCGGATGTCTCGCGTGTCATCCTTCCCGCCGAGGTCCCGGCCAGTGCGCCCGATCCCGTGGCCGCCGCGCGGCCGCAGCGTGTCTCCACGTCGGGCATCAGCGCGGGAGACAGCGCCTGGATGATCACCGCGACCGCCCTGGTGCTGTTGATGACGATCCCGGGACTGGCCTTGTTCTATGCGGGGATGGTGCGCAAGAAGAACATCCTCGCGACCATGGCCCAGTCGTTCATCGTGTGCGGGCTGGTGTCGCTGCTGTGGTTCGTGTGCGGCTACAGCCTGGCCTTCATGCCGGGCAACGGGTTCGCCGGCGACCTGTCGGCGGTGTGGCTGGACTCGGTCTACTTCCACAGGCTCGACACGCGCTTGTCGGTCCACCCGCTGGCGCCCAGCATTCCGGAAGCTCTGTTCGTGATGTTCCAGATGGGGTTCGCCATCATCACGCCGGCCCTGATCACCGGCGCGTTCGCCGAACGCATGCGTTTTTCCGCCCTGCTGTGGTTCATGGGCACCTGGTCCCTGCTGGTGTACGCGCCGGTCGCGCACTGGGTCTGGGAGCCCACGGGATGGCTGGCGCAGCGCGGCGTGCTTGATTTCGCCGGAGGCACGGTGGTGCACGTCAATGCCGGCGTGGCGGGCCTGGTGGCCGCCTTCATGCTGGGGCGCCGCCTCGGTTTCGGGCGCGAGTCGATGCGCCCGGCCAACCTGGGCTACACCTTGATCGGCGCCTCGCTGCTGTGGGTCGGCTGGCTGGGTTTCAATGGCGGATCGGCCGGCGCGGCCGACGGTCGCGCGGCCATGGCCATCCTGGCGACCCAGCTGGCCGGCGCCACGGCCGCCCTGAGCTGGCTGGCGGCCGAATGGCTGGTGCGCGGCACGCCCACGCTGCTCGGCATGTGCAGCGGGGCCTTGGCGGGGCTGGTGGCCGTCACGCCGGCCTCCGGCTTCGTCGATCCCAAGGCCGCGGTCCTGATCGGGGCGATCGCCGGCGTGGCCTGCTACTGGGGGGCGACCGGGCTCAAGCGGATGCTGGGGGCCGACGATTCGCTCGATGTCTTCGGCGTGCACGGCGTGGCGGGCATCCTCGGCGCGCTGTTGACCGGCCTGCTGGCCGTGCCCGCCATCGGCGGGGTCTCCGGCTCGCTGCTGGCGCAGGCCTTGGGGGTGTTGGCCACGCTGGCCTACAGCGGCACCGCCACGGCGCTCATCCTCTGGGGGCTCGACAAACTGGTCGGGCTGCGTGTGCCGCCGGTGGACGAAGCCGAAGGCCTCGACCTCAGCCTGCATGGCGAGCGCGTCGAATGAGGCCTGCCGAATTCATTTTTCTGGAGAACGCGATGACCGACAGCGAAAAGCTGGCCATGGCGGCCCACCTTCATGTGCTGCTGCGCAGGAAGGTCGGCCGTGTCACCGATGTCGAATGGATGATCAGGAGCCGCGAGTACGCGGTGGAGGTGTTGCGCGTGTGCCGCGCCGAGGCGCGATATCCCGAGCTCGCCGAATGGGCCGACAAGCTCGAGCGGGCGCTCGCGCTGCCGGCCACGGCGGCCCTGGCGGGAGGCGGCCCGCCGCCCGAGGCGGTGGCCGGCGCGCCCGCACGGCGCTACGTGCTGGGCCTGCGCTAGGGGCCCCGTCCGGCGAGCCGGGACCGCCCCGGCTTCAGAACTCGATGTCGTCGCCCGCCTGTCCGCCCTGGGCCGCCGCGAACTGCTGCCGGTACTTCGTGTTGTACTCGTCCACCAGCTCGCTGTAGCTTTGCATCATGCGCACGTCGTCCCTCATGAGCAGGTTCCAGTGGCTGCCGATCTCGCCCCAGTCGCCCAGGGTCAGCCCCCATTGGTCCTTGACGTACTGCGCGCCGTCCATGCCGAACTCATAGGCGGTGCATTGCGCGCTGAAGATCTCGGCATACAGCTCCAGGCTTTCCTTGGCCCGGGCCTTGGCCTCGCTGTCGGCCTGCACCATCATGCCGACGTCGGTGCCCGCGAAGCGGCCGATGTTGCTGTTGGTGAAGGCGTTCCCGTACAGGGTGACGATGCTGAAGCTGGTGTCGGCGGCCATGCGTGCGCCCCAGGCGGCATTGACCTCGTCCCACTGCGGCACTTCCAGCCCCAGCACCCTGAGGATGTCGTCCTGCGCCGCGCCGCTGGCCAGCTTCGCGTTGGCCGCCGCCCAGTCTTCCAGCGTCACCCCGTGCACCGGGGCGAGCAGGTCCGAGCCGCTGTCCTGGAGTTCGCCTTCCGACTGGTGGTCGAACAGCAGCTTCATCGACAGCTCGCGGCTGAATTCCATGGCGCGGATGCTGTCGAAATCGAGTCCGTTCCAGTCGCAGAAGACGTCTTTCGCCACGTTCATGAAGATGTTGTTCACGTCCTGGACGGGCATGCCGTCCTCCAGGTAGCGCGCGCTTCTGCGGTCCACTTCGTCGTTGAACTGGGCTGGCGTATAGGCCTGGCCGTGCAGGTGTGCCACGCCGGGCACGGAGAAGGAGGGTGTTGTCATGGTGTTCACCTTGAGGTGGTGGAGGGAGGCCCGAGGGCCTTTTTCATTTCCTGGATGCGGCTGCGCCGGATCAGGTCGTTCTGCGCTTTCAGGCCCGGCACGATCCTGTCGAGTTCATTGAACCTGGTCTCGATGTAGTCCACATACAAGTCGATCTCGCGCCGCTTGTGCTCGTGCCAGGAGGCCGAGCTCGCGGCCGACCAGGGCGTGGCCTGCGCCGCTGCGCTTTCCCAGCGTCGCCGTGCCTCGCCGGCACGCTGTTCGGCCAGCTTCTCGGCCAGCGCGGGCAGCCCGTAGGCGGCGCTGCCGGGCTGGAAGGTGTTCTGGGTCCGGCAGTAGGGGCAGGCGACGTAGGTGGCGGCATGGCACACGCCCGGCAGCGTGAGGCCGGCGCCGCAGCTGACGCAGGCGAAGCCTTGCCGGATGCGTTCATGCTCCAGCAGGATCTGCCGGTACTGGGCTTCGAGGTCCTCGTGGGCGTCGAAATCCGCGATGTTGGTGCAGGCCAGGCCGAGCAGGTGCTCGCTCAGCTCGTTCTTCTCCTGCTGCAGGAGCCGCCACAGCGCTTCGGCCGGGGCCTGGCGTCCGGAGGCGGCCCCGCGGGGCCCGGCGTTCTGTTCGAAGGCCGGCCTGAGCTGGTTCTCGAAGGTGTCCTCGACCTTGTCCCGCAGCGCGCGGAGCTGTCCGCCCACGCCGCTCCAGAACAGGTAGTAGGCATTGTCCAGGGTGCCGTTGGCGCGGCGCTTCATGGCCAGTGCCTCCTCGAAACCCTGGGCGTGCCATTCGTCCGCGCGTTGCCGGATCTTGGCGGCGAAGGCGCGCCACCTGCGGACCGGTTCGTCCAGCGCTGGGAGATGCGTCGTCATGGCCGGTTCCTGTCGTCAGGCCGGCGAGCGGCCGGGGTCCTTCGGCGCGATGTCCCGGCCCACGTCGTCCGCGAGGAAGCGGTGGCCGCAAAAGGCGCACTGGCGCAAGTCGCTGGCGCGGCTCCTGCCGGCGCCGCAGCCGGGGCAGTGGACGGCGCTCAGCGACGGCTGCAGGGCTTCATGGTGCTCGGTCAGGTAGTTCCGGTTGTCCGCCTCGGCCTTTTGCTTCAGCCTGTCGAGCAGGGACATCGGCTGGTGTTGATTCGGCGGCTGGGGCGGGGGCATGTCGGGACGGGGCAAGGGTGGAAACGGCAGGGCGGCCGCAGGCGGCGAGGCGATTCCTCGGGCGCTTGTTGGTGGCGGATTCTGCTGATCGGGACGCGGCCGCACCACCCCGTGAATCGAGGGAAGCAGGGCGGGGCGAGTGCGTCCGGACGCTTCCGGCAGACGTGCGTCTTGCGCGGCCCGCGGCGATCAGGCGGGTGTTTCCGGGGGCGGATGCGGCTGCCGCTCGACCCAGGCATCGGTCGGATGCCCGAGCGCGAAGCCTTGCACACCGTCCACCCCGGCCGCACGCAGGCGCAGCAGCGTGGGGGCGTCTTCCGCCATCGGGGCGATGACCTGCACGCCCATCGCATGCGCCAGGTCGGTCATGGCGCGCACCACCGCCTCGCCGCCGTCGCTGTGGTGCAGGGTCTGGATCAAGGGGCCGTCGAGCTTGACCGAGTCGAGCGGCAGGCTGCGCAGGTGGGCGACTCCGCTGAAACCGAGCCCGTACTCGTCCAGGACCAGGCGCAGGCCGAGCTGGGTCAGCGCCTCGAGCGCCGGGACCAGGGTCATCAGGTCGTCGATGGCGTCGCTTTCCTTGACTTCGAGGTACAGCTGTCCCGGGCCCAGCACGCCCGAGCGCAGGAACTCGGTCAGGCGCGCGCGGTAGCCCTGGTCCATCAAGGAGGAGGTGGCCACGTTGACGTGGAAGCGGGTACCGTGGCGCGCCGGCCTTTCGGCCAGCAAGGTGCTCAGGCGGTCGAGCACCCATCCGTCGAGCGCGGACAGCAGCTCGAAGCGTTCGGCCTGCGGCAGGAAGGCCCGCGGCGCCAGGCTGGTGGCGGCATCGTCCAGCCTCAGGAACACTTCGTAGCCGTGCAGGGCCCAGGGCGCGACTTCCTGCAGCCGCGCCTGCCAATGTTCGCCCTCGAAGACATTCTTCGGCAGCCGGTGCAGGTCGAGGATGGGCTGGAAGCGCAGCGAGAACCGGTTCGCGACCATGGCCGCGACCAGCCGCTCGGACCACGACTCCTCCAGGCTGGCCAGCGCGTGCGCGTCGCGGTGGGCGTCGAACATGTGGATCTGGTTGCGGCCTTCGCGCTTGGCCACCTGGCAGGCCGCATCGGCGCAGTTCATGGCATGCGCCGGCGTGCTGCTCTGGCGGTCCAGCAGATGGATGCCGACGCTGCCCGAGATGTCGAATTCGCGCCCCTCGTGGACGAACTCCATCTCGTCGAGGATGGCCCTGAATTTCTCGGCCAGGGGCAGCACCGTCTGGTCGTCGACGTTGCGCAGCAGCACGGCGAACTCGTCGCCGCTCAGGCGGGCCACCAGGTCCGACTGGCGCGAGCGCGACTTGAGCCGCTGGCCGATGCTCACCAGCAGCGCATCGCCGGCCGCATGGCCGCCGGTGTCGTTGATCTGCTTGAAACGGTCGAGGTCGATGAACAGCAGGGCCGAACGTTCGCTGCTGCGCTTGAGGCGGAACAGCTCCTGGCCCAGCATGTCCTCGAAATAGGGGCGGTTGAACAGCTTGGTGAGATGGTCGTGGTGCACCTGCCACTGCAGCTCGGCCTCGAAACGCTTGCGCTCGGCGATGTCGCGGAAGGCCACCACCACGCCCACGCATTCGCCGTCCTCCTGCAGCGGACGCACCGTGCATTCCACGCTCAGCGCCTGCCCGTCGGCGCGCCAGAACACGGTCTCCCAGTTGCTGAGCGAGTCGCCCAGTTCGTAGGCCTGCTGCAGGAAGCAGGTGTCCGAGGAGACGCGGCGGCCGCGTTCGTCGGCGAAGTGGATGCATTGGTGGGCCGACAGGCCGACCAGTTCGTCCGCGTTGTTCCAGTGCAGCAGGCGCAGCGCGGCCGGGTTGACGAAGCGGATGCGGCCTTCGCGGTCGACCCCGTAGACCCCGTCGCCCACCGAGGCGAGGATCATGTCCAGGCGCAGGCGTTCGCCCTCCAGGCGCAGCTCGCGTTCGCGCAGGCGGGCCATGGTGCGCACGCGCGCGATGAACAGTTCGTTCGACTCGTTCTTGAACATGCACTCGGTGGCGCCGGCCTCCAGGCAATCGGTGATCAGCCCCTCCTCGTACGAGCCGGTGAGGATCGCCAGGGTGAGTTCGCGCGTGGCCGGCGCCGCCCGCAGCGCGCGGCACAGCATGGCGCCGTTCATGCCCGGCATGTAGTAGTCGATGATGGCGAGGTCGAAGCGCTCGTGGGCGACGAGGGCGAGCGCCGCCTCGGCGTGCTCGCAGGTGTGGACCTTGTAGCCTTCCGACATCAGCAGGCGCCGGTGCTTGTGCAGGCTGGTGCGCGAGTCGTCGACCAGCAGCACCTTCAAGGCGTTGTCGGGTTCGGGTCGATGGCGGGTCTCGCGCGCCACCTGGGCCAGCAGCGCCCGCGCATGGCGCGGCACCTCGGTGTGCGCATGCCAGGGCTGCACCTGGGTGTAGGCGCGGCCGCGCCACAGGGCGTCGTCCAGCGGTTCCGGGTCGTGCACCAGGACCAGCAGCGCCAGCTTGTGCGCGTCGGGCTTGCCCAGCCGCTTGAGCAGGGCGCGCAGGGCGGGGCCCGGCCTGCCGGGCCAGCCGAGCAGCACCCCGGACAAGCCCAGGGCCATCTGGCGCTCCAGGTCGCTGACGCTGTGCTCCCCGTTGGCCACCGACACCACCTCGAAGCCATCGCGCAGCAACAGTTTTTCCATGCCGCGGCGCAGTGTTGCCGATGACTCGATCAGCAACAGGCGGTGCCGGGCGGGATCTGCGCGCATGTCCATGAGTGCGAATGTAGGGCTTGTGGGCCGCTGAAAGGGTGCTGCCGGCGGGAACCCGAACCGCCGGCGCCCCGGAAATTCGGCTACACGTGCCTCATATCGACCGGCCGCCCGGAAACTTGATGAAAGATTCAGGGTGTTCCCTAGGGGCTTGTCCGCACGGCGCAGGCCGGTGCCAAGGCGCGCTGCCTTGGGCGTGGCGGTCCGGGGTCATTCAGGGAAAACACTTGTGCCGGGCCCGCGTCGACTGTGCTGCCAGGCCTCCCCCCCCGGTCAGGTGTCCCGACGGTCGGGCACAGCGCCGCGGGCCGCGGAATGTGCAAAACTGGCGCCCGATGAAGTTCCAAGCATGGGTGCCTTTCCTGCGGTTGCTGCTGGTTCCTGTCCTGGCCCTCGGCCTGGCGGTCGGCGGTGTCGCCTTCGACGAACAGCAGCGCCTCTGGGTGTTCCAGCCCAGCAAGAACAGCTGGGTCGGGGCGTCGGCGGCCGCCGGCATGCAGGACCAATGGATCTCCTTCGAGTCGCGCGAGGCCGGCACCCGCGTCAAGCTGCACGGCCTGTGGCTGCCGCAGCCCTCTCCGACCGCGCCGGTGCTGCTGTACCTGCACGGCGCCCGCTGGGACGTACGCGCCGGCGCCGTCCGCATGCGGCGCATGCACGACCTGGGGTTCTCGGTGCTCGGCATCGACTACCGGGGCTTCGGGCGCAGCACCGACGCCGTGCCGTCCGAGGCCACGGCGCACGAGGACGCCCGCGCCGCCTGGGACTGGCTGGCCGCCCGGCAGCCGAAGGCCCCGCGCTACCTGTTCGGCCATTCGCTGGGCGGGGCCATCGCCGTGCACCTCGCGTCGGAGGTCGGCGATGTCTCCGGCCTGATGGTCGAGGGCACCTTCACCTCGGTGCCGGAGGTGTTCAGCACCTTCAAGTGGGGCTGGCTGCCGGTGGGTCCGCTGATCACCCAGCGCTTCGATTCCGCCTCGCGCATCGGCCGGGTGAAGGCGCCCGTGCTGGTGATCCATGGCAGCGACGACCGCTTCATCCCGCCCGCGCTAGGCAAGGCCTTGTACGAGCGCGCCAGCGCGCCCAAGCGTTTCCTGCTGGTCAAGGGCGGCACGCACCGCAACGCCAATGCCATCGGCCAGGCGCAGTTCCGCCGGGCTCTGTCGGACTTGTTCGGGCTTTCCGTGATGCGCTAAGGCGCGTCGTGGCGTGTTCATACCATACGCCCCGAGCCCGAGCCCGAGCCCGAGCCGGCCCGAAGGGCCCTGGCCTGGTTTTTTGGCGTCGCGCCAGATCAGACATGGATCACGGGCCCATCGTTGACCGAACCTGACTACTCGGCTCGATTTGGGCACAATAGCATCAGATGATCCGTGAACCCGCGCTGCCACCGAGACCTCGATGCCTGCCAAGAAGCCTGTCGCCTCCGCCAAGACCGCTCGTTCGGCCACCGGAAAAATCGTTGTGAACGCCTTCAAGGTGGGATCGGCCTTTGCTACGGTCAATTTTGGGACGGTGAGCGTGAAGGCGACGTCGCCGAACGTGGGTGAACTGCGGCGCAATGTCAATATTGGCCAGGCGGCACTGGCCCGTGCGGTGCCGAAGCTCGTGAAGCCGGGTGTGGCCTTCAAGACGGTCAGATCGATCCCACTCTTCCGCGCTGATCCCGATGACCCGAGTCGCTTGATCCGTGAGATGAACGGCAGGGTCTCGACAGGGATGATCGTCAATGGCAAGTTCAAGGTGCTGGGCACTAAGTGAGGACTTCGCTCGTACAGGCCGTCGCTGAAGTTCAGCGTGCGCAGCACCGGTCCAAAAAGCCACTTGCCGTGATCCTCGCTGGCCACAATGGCTCGGGCAAGTCGACGATGTGGCGGCGGCACCTTTCACCAAACTTCCAAATTCCCTTGGTGAACGCCGACAGAATGATGTTATCCATCCTGCCGGAAGCCAACGGTGACGGCCGGCTGATCAAGTGGGCGCAGCAGCTGCGCGATACCGACGAGAGCTGGATGAAGGTTGCTCAGAAGGGCGTCGAGGCTTTCGTCGGCCAGGCGATGGCATGCGGGGTGCCGTTTGCCATGGAAACGGTCTTCTCTTATTGGGAAGAGTTGCCCAACGGAAAAGTCAAGTCCAAGGTCGACCTCATCCGCGAGATGCAGGCAGCCGGTTACTTCGTGCTGTTGTTCTTCGTTGGTTTGTCTAACGTCCAGTTGTCGATCGGCCGGGTGATGACGCGTGTCGCGGAGGGAGGTCACGACGTCGACATCGACAAGCTCCTCGACCGGTTTCCGCGCACCCAGCGTGCGATCGGCGCCGCCGCCTCGGTGGCCGACGCGACCATCTTCACTGACAATAGCCGCGGCAAGCGACAGGCTTTCACGGTCTGTCGCATCCAGATCGGCGAGCGGGAAGTGTTTGACATCCGCAGAGGCAGCCGCCGTCGCGTCCCTAGCGAAATCAGCGAATGGCTGAACGTTGTCAGCTCATAGGTCCTCGCGTCAGGCGCTACCGAGCTTGCTTTTCAGTTGAGGCTGTGCCCACATTGGCGGTGTCATGCCAGGCCTTGTCGGAGCTGTTCGGCCTGGCCCTGTCGCGCTGACGCCGGGTTGTTTGCACGAGCTGGGCCCATGCAGGCCCGGACATGCCGGATCCAGGAAGCCTTGAAGAAGTCGGGACGCCGTCGGCCTACTTCGAGGATGTGCAGCTGATTTCTACGCGAACCATTCCGGCCGACAACGGGCTCGTCCTCTCGCCGCTGACAGATCGATGTTTCAGTTGCTCGATCGAGCTGCGATCCTGGTAGACGGACGTGCTGGACAGGCCCTCCGCGACAAGATACCGCGCGGCAGCCTCCGTACTGGGCGACTTTGCCCCCGGGTCTTCGTGCGAGACGAGTTCCAGGATGGCGATCCGGTCATCGAGGCTCTTGGCGCAGCGGGTGTCCAGTCGATCGAGAGCGGCCCGCAGGTCTCGGCGCCAACTCCCGTCCTTGCCGGTCGCGTAGTTCGCCTCAAGGATCACCACTTCGAGCTGCTTCACGCTCAGCGCCTGTGCCGAGCCGGCCATGGCGCAGGCCATCGCGAGAGCGAGGGGAAGCTTCATGCTGGCTAGGCCGCGCGGCTGTCGGTCTCGCCATGCCCCGTCCCGGCCAGCGCGGCGGCCACGCCCTTGACGACGTCGCCCACCACGATGATGGCCGGGCTGCCCAGCCCCTCGCGTTCGAGCAGCCCGGTCAGGTCGCCCAGCGTGCCGACCGCCTGGCGCTGCCGCGGCAGGCTGGCATGCTGTACGACCGCCAGCGGCGTGTCGTGGCCGAGTGCCTGCAACAGGCCGGCTTGCAGCGTCGCGGCTTGCGCCACCCCCATGTAAATCACCAGCGTCAAGCCTTGGGCGGCCGCCGCGCCCAGCGTGGGCCAGTCGAGCGGGGGCTGGCCCTCGCGGGCGTGGCCGGTCACGAAGATCACGCCATGGGCGTGGGCGCGGTGGGTCAGCGGCACGCCCAGCGAAGTGACCGCCGCCAGGCCCGAGGTGATGCCGTTGACCACCCGCACCTCGATGCCGAGCGCGCGCAGGTGCTCGACCTCCTCGCCGCCACGGCCGAACACGAAGGGGTCGCCGCCCTTGAGCCGCACCACGCGCTCGCCCTTCTGGGCCTCGGCGGCCATCAGCTTCTCGATGAAGGCCTGCGGGGTGCTGGCGCAGCCGCCGCGTTTGCCGACCGGCACGATGCGCGCCGAGCGGCGAGCGAAGCGCAGCACCGCCTCGCCCACCAGATCGTCCACCAGCAGCACCGTGGCCGAGCGGATGGCCCGGATGGCCTTGAGGGTCAGCAGCTCGGGGTCTCCGGGACCTGCTCCGACCAGGGTGACGAAGGGGGCGGGGGTGTTCATGCGTGTGCTCTCACGGACGGTCGGATATCGGAGGGGGATGGGCCTCGGCCAGGGCGGCCAGCGTCTTCATCAGGCAGCCGACCTGCGCGGCCAGCGGGCCCGGGGCCGGCTTCTCGCCGCTGATCACCGATTGGATGTACATCGCGGTGGTCGGGGCGTCGCAGCTGCGCGGCAGCACCGGCAGCTCGCGCAGCACGCCCTCCTGGAGGCCCAGCGACAAGTCGGCGCGCGGCGTGCCGTCGATGAAGACATCGAGCTTGGGCTGGCGGCGCGGATCGGCCACCGGCTCGCCCTCGGTGCCGCGCATGAGCACGGCGTGGGCCGCCGTGTGCTGCAGGAAACCGGTCAGCATGTGGGCGTATTCGGGATGGGTGTAGTTGACCACGCGCAGCGCCATGGTGCCGGCCACCGGGGCCAGCAGCTTGGCCACGGTGTGGCCGGAGTTGCGCAGGCCGATGGTCCGGCGCACATCGAGCAGGCGCGCCAGCGGGGGGCACAGCAGGTCGGTGCGCATGAAGACCGGCTCCCGGCGCTGCCAGGCTTGCATGGCTTCGTCGGCCGTGCGGGCGACGGGCAGGCCGAGGTCGTGGAAGATGTCGGAGCTGGTGACCCGGCCCGGGTCTTCCGGCATGCCGTGCACCAGAACGGGGATTCCCTCCTGCGCCAGCATCAGCGCCAGCAGCGGCGTCAGGTTGGGCAGCTTGCGCGCGCCGTTGTACGAGGGAAGCACCACGATGGGGCGTGTCGCCTGCAGCGGGAGGCAGCGTTCGTTGGCCGCCTGGAGGAAGCCGGCCAGCTCCTCGATCGACTCGCCCTTGATGCGCATGGCGATGGCGAACGCACCCAGTTCGAGGTCGGTGATGCGCCCGTCCAGCACCTGGCTCATCAGGTCGTGCGCCTGCTCGCGGCCGAGCGAGCGTGCGCCTTCCTTGCCGCGGCCGATTTCCTTGATGTAGTGGCTGATGCTCATGAGTTTCCCTGCCTGTGTTGAGCAAGTCCCGCGCCAGCGATGGCGCATGCCTGCCAGGAATCACCGATTCTAGGCAGCGGGTGCAGGGAAGGGGGCAGCGCCGGCCGAGGGGACCGAGGCCGGGGTGGATGCGGCCTCTGGCCGGGAAATGGACGGTGCCATCGGCGCCGGCGGACCAGGCAGCAGGGCAGGGGGGCGCTACGGCCCCCCGCCGTCCTCAGGCAGCCTTCATCTCGCTGAGAACCATGCGCTTGAGTTCCGGGATGCACGAGCCGCAGTTGGTGCCGCACTTCAGGTTGCCCTGCAGTTGTGCCAGCCGTTGCTCGGCCGTCCCGTTGCAGGCCTGCAGCGCGGACCGGATGTCGGGCTCGGAGACGTTGAAGCAGGTGCAGACCTGGCGGCCGCGCGCCTTGACCGCCACCGGCGCGTTGGCGCCGGGCGAGAGCAGCAGCCGGCCGTAGGACTTGGCCGGCAGTTCATCCTGCAACAGCGGCTTGACCCACACTTCCGCGCTGATGTCGCCGGCGAGCACGAAACCCTCGAGCTGGACCTGGCCGTTGACTTCCGCCAGCCGCATGCTGCGGCGCTGGCCGCGCCGCTTGTCGGCGTAGTGCAGCACTTCCTGGCCACCCAGGCCCAGGATGCCTTCGATGCGGATCAGCAGCTCGTCCGGCACCGCCTCGTGCGCGGCGGCGCGGAACAGCACGCCGCTGCGTTCGCGGCCGAAGGGCACGCAGTTGGCGAACGGAAACGCCGCCATCAGCGCCTTCAGCTGCTCGCGGGCGAGCAAGGCCTTGTCCGCCGGCAACCAGGCCATGCCGAGCATGCGCCAGGGGAACTCGGCCTTGAGCACCTTCACCGCCGCATGCTTGAGCTCGGGCTGCTTGGAGCTGGGGCAGAAGACCGGCGTGGTCAGCGTGTTGATGCCCGCCATGCGCTGGCCGGTGGAGCTGCTGCCGGAGAGGAACTCCTCGCCCCAGTGCATCGCGATGAAGGCCTGCGTGGGACCGACCTGCTCGCTGGATTGCGCCGGCAGCACGATCGAGCCGCGCCGCGAGGTGACGTGGACCAGGTCGCCGTCCGCCAGCTTCAGCCGCGCCATGTCCTGCGGGTGCAGGTCGACGCAGGGCTCCGGCACATGGCCGAACAAGCGCCCGATGGTGCCGGTGCGGCTCATGCCGTGCCACTGGTCGCGCAGGCGGCCGGTGTTGAGCGAGAACGGGTAACGCGCCTCGCGCGGCTCGGCCACGGTCTCGTAGGGCGTGTCGACGAAGCGCGCCCGGCCGTCCGGCGTCGGGAAGACGCCGTCCTCGTACAGCCGCGCCCGGCCTTCGCTGGCGCCTTCGGGGAAGGGCCACTGGGCCGGTGCGGCCTCGAGCCGGGCGTAGCTCAGGCCGGTGATGTCGAGGTCGCGCCCGCGGGTGGTCTCGCGGTGCTCGTTCCACACCGACTCCGGCGTGTCGTAGGGGAACAGCGAAGGCCGGCCGGGGCGCAGCCGGGTTTCCAGGCGGCGCGCGAAGTCGACCGCCGCCGCCCAGTCGTGGCGGGTCTCCCCGGGGGCCGGGACGGCGGGGCGTACGCGGCTGATGCGGCGCTCGCTGTTGGTGACGGTGCCGTCCTTCTCGCCCCAGGTCGTGGCCGGCAGCAGCAGGTCGGCGTAGGCGCAGGTGGCGGTGCTGCCGAAGGCCTCCTGCACCACCACGAACTCGGCGCGTTCCAGGGCGCGGCGCACCGTGCCCTGGTCGGGCATCGACTGCGCGGGGTTGGTGCAGGCGATCCACAGCGCCTTGAGCTGGCCGTCGGCGGCCGCCTCGAACATCTCCACCGCCGTCTTGCCCGGCGTGGCGGGGACGCTGTCGACCCCCCACAGGCGGGCCACTTCGGCGCGGTGCTCGGGCTTGGCCAGGTCGCGGTGCGCGCTCAGCAGGTTGGCCATGCCGCCGACCTCGCGGCCGCCCATCGCGTTGGGCTGGCCGGTGAGCGAAAACGGCCCGCAGCCCGGCTTGCCGATCTGGCCGGTCGCCAGGTGCAGGTTGATGAGGGCGGCGTTCTTGGCCGTGCCGCTGCTGCTCTGGTTCAGGCCCTGGCAGTACAGCGACAGCGTGCGGCCCTGGGCGGCGCCGAACCAGCGTGCGGCCTGCACCAGGTCTTCTTCGCGGATGCCGCACAGCCTGGCCACTTCCTTCGGGGGATAGTCGCGCACCCGGTTGCGCAGCGTCTCGTAGCCGCTGGTGTGGGCGGCGATGTAGGCGGCGTCGGTCAGGCCCTCCCACATCAGCAGGTGCAACATGCCGTTGTACAGCGCCACGTCGCTGCCAGGCAGGATGGGCAGGTGCAGGTCGGCGGCCTGGGCGGTGTCGGTGCGCCGCGGGTCGGCCACGATGATCTTCATCGCCGGGTTGGCGTTCTTCGCCTCCTCGATGCGGCGGAACAGGATGGGGTGCGCCCAGGCGGTGTTCGAGCCGGTGATGAACAGCGTGGTGGCCAGGGCCAGGTCCTCGTAGCAGGCGGGCGGGGCATCGGCGCCCAGCGTCTGCTTGTAGCCGGCCACCGCGCTGCTCATGCACAGGCGCGAGTTGGTGTCGATGTTGTTGGTGCCGATCAGGCCCTTGGCCAGCTTGTTGAAGACGTAGTAGTCCTCGGTGAGCAGCTGGCCGGAGATGTAGAAGCCGACCGCGTCCGGGCCGTGGGCCCCGATGATGCGGGCGAACTCGTCGGTGGCCAGGTCCAGCGCCTGGTCCCAGCCGAGCGGGCGCGGCGCCTCGCCGCGCGCCATGCGCCGCGCCGGCTGCAGCAGGCGGGTCTGCAGCGTGACCGCCGCCGAGGCGGTGTGGTGCAGCGTGCTGCCCTTGGTGCACAGGCGGCCGAAGTTGGCCGGATGCTGCGGGTCGCCGCGCACGCCGGTCACCTGGGCGCCCTCGGTCTCGATGATGACACCGCAGCCGACGCCGCAGTAGGGGCAGGTGCTTCGGGTTTCAGCCATGCCGGGCCTCTTGTTCGGGGAATGCAAGCACGACAGGAATCACTTGGCTGCCTTGGAAGGTGCGCCGGCCGCGTCATGGCCGCCTGCGCGCAGGGGAGGGAGTTCGTTCAGGCCGAGGGTGGCCAGCTCGGTCAGGTCGAGCGACACCACGCCGCCGTCGAGCTTCACGCTGAAACGCGGGGTGCAGCCTTCGTCGGGCGCCCGGGCGCAGCCGTCGTCCAGGCCGATGGTCCAGTTGTGCAGCGGGCAGGCCACGCTTTCGCCGAAGACGATGCCCTGGCTGAGCGGACCGCCCTTGTGCGGGCAGCGATCGAGCAGGGCGAAGACCTTGTCCTCGCCGTTGCGGAACACCGCCACATCCGTATGGCCTTCGCGCGCGACACGACGCGATCCCAGGACGGGGATGTCGTCGACGCGGCAGACCGCTTTCCATTGACTCATCAAAACACTCCAGGGGCGGACCGGCTCAGGCGGCCAGCCGCGAATAGTGACCGGTGACCCGGTCCATGACTTCGAGAATATTCTCGCTGCTGGTGAACACGTCGGCGGCGCGCATCAGCTTGCCGCTGTCGTCGGTGCCGTGGCGCAGCGCGCTGTCGAAGAACACCCATTGCTGGCTGGCCAGCTCGAGTTCGTTGCGGATCGCCGGAGTGGACTCGGGCGCGTCGCGCAGGATCGCCAACGCCTGCACGAACTCGGTCCGGGCGCTGGCCAGTTCCGCGGCCGCCTCGGGCACGAGCACGTTCCAGCTCTGCAGCAGGTAGTACTTGGCCATGCGCTGCGAGAGCATGCGCTGCCGCCCGGCCATGTTGACCAGCCGGCCGAGGCTCTTGCCGGAATGGCGTTCCAGCTGCACCGTGCCCTGGTGGGCCAGCTTCAGGACCCGGGCATCGAGGTCGATCAGCGCGACCGTGCCCGGCCGGCCCGGGGCGACCCCGACCAGCGCCGTCCTGTAGGCGGTCCACACCGATTCCAGCGCCGCATAGGTCGCGCGGATCTCGCTCGAAGGCGCATAGGCCTTGAGCTCGAGGAACTGCCGCTCGAACAGGGCCATGGAGTCGCCGAGGACGCGGTTGGCACGGGTGACGTCTATGCCCATGCCGACGGCCAGCCAGGCCTTGCTCATGCGCTGCGACAGCATGCGCTGGCGCCCGGCCTTGTTGATCGCGTCGTTCACGCTGCCCACCTGGGCATGGGCCAGCGAGCGGCCGAGCAGGAACGGCGTCGCCACCAGGGCCGCACCCAGCAGGCGGCGACGGAACTGGGGCGGGCGGCTGCCGTGCAGCGACCGCAGGGTCCGGTTCGGCATCAGAGCGCTCCCACCGGGATGAACTGGCGGGTGTCGAGCGCGGCCTTGTCGTGTTCGAACCAGGGATCGGGCTCGCCGTCGAGCGAGAACTGCAGCCGCTCCCACAGGGCCTTGCGCCCTTCTGCATCGTCGAGGACCCGCTTCTTGACATAGTCGAGGCCGACGCGGTTCACATAGTGCACCGTGCGTTCGAGGTACCAGCCTTCCTCGCGGTAGAGCTGGCAGAAGGCTCCCGTGTATTCGAGCACTTCCTCGGGCGTCTTCAGCTTGGCGAAGAAGTGGGCCACCTCGGTCTTGATGCCGCCGTTGCCGGCCACGTACATCTCCCAGCCGGAGTCGACGCCGATGATGCCGACGTCCTTGATGCCCGCCTCCGCGCAGTTGCGCGGGCAGCCGCTGACGGCGAACTTGACCTTGTGCGGCGCGTACATCCTCCACATCGCGCGTTCCAGGTCCTTGCCCATCTGGGTGCTGTCCTGGGTGCCGAAGCGGCACCATTCGGAGCCCACGCAAGTCTTCACCGTGCGCAGCGCCTTGGCGTAGGCGTGGCCGCTGGGCATGCCGATGTCGGTCCAGATGCCGACCAGGTCCTCCTTGCGGACGCCCAGCAGGTCGATGCGCTGTCCGCCGGTGACCTTGATGGTCGGCACCTTGTACTTGTCCGCGGCGTCGGCGATGCGGCGCAGCTCGTCGGCCGTGGTCTCGCCGCCCCACATGCGGGGAACCACCGAATAGGTGCCGTCCTTCTGGATGTTGGCGTGGCTGCGTTCGTTGATGTAGCGGCTTTGCGGGTCGTCCTGGGCCTGCTTCGGCCAGGTGCTGATGAGGTAGTAGTTGACGGCCGGGCGGCAGCTCGAGCAGCCGTCGGGCGTGCGCCAGTCCAGCGCCTTGTAGACGGCGGCTATGCTCAGCAGCTGTTGTTCCCGGATGGCCTCGCGCACGTCCTCGTGGCTGTGGTCGGTGCAGCCGCACAAGGCCTTTTTCTGGGGCGTGGACGAGTAGTCGCCGCCGGCGGTGGACATCAGCAGCTGCTCCACCAGCCCGGTGCACGAGCCGCAGGAGGCGCTGGCCTTGGTGTGCTTGCGCA
>CBIHOH010000027.1:0-50758 GCA_966211755.1 uncultured Rhizobacter sp.
CAGAGCTTTGGCCGACCGGGATGGTGATGGTCTGGCCGTTGTTCAGGTTGATGACCAGATCCGAGCCGGTCACCGGGTTGTTGACGGCAGCGGTGTAGACGATGCTGCCACCTTCGGTGACGGACGCGGCGGAGGCGGTCAAGGTGACGACAGTGGTATCGGCGTCGTTGACGACGGAGGTGGAGGCCGTCGAGCTGGTTGTCAGGGCTTCGAAGTTGCCGCCGGTGGTGCTGCTGATGCCGACGCTGAGGGTCTGGTCGCCCTGGACGTAGGCATCGTCGGCGCGCACGGCGAAGGCCGAGCTGGAGGCAGAGCTTTGGCCGACCGGGATGGTGATGCTCTGGCCGTTGTTTAGGCTGATGATCAAGTCCGAACCGGTCACTGGGTTATTGATGGCAGCGGTGTAGACGATGCTGCCGCCCTCGGTGACGGTGGCTGCGGAGGCGGTGAGGGTGACGACGGTGGCGTCGGCGTTGTCGACGACGGAGGTGGATGCGGTCGAGCTGGTGCTCAGGGCTTCGAAGTCGCCGCCAGCGGTGCTGCTGATGCCGACGTTGACGGTCTGGCTGCCTTGGACATAAGCGTCATCGGCGCGCACGGCGAAAGCCGAACTGGAGGCAGAGCTTTGGCCGACAGGAATGGTGATGGTCTGGCCGTTGTCCAGGTTGATGACCAGGTCCGAGCCAGCCACCGGGTTGTTGATGGCTGCGGTGTAGACGATGCTGCCGCCCTCGGTGACGGTGGCTGTCGAGGCCGTGAGGGTGACGCTGGCGGCATCGGCGTCATCAACGACCGAGGTGGATGCGGTCGAGTTGGTGCTGAGGGCTTCGAAGTTGCCGCCGGTGCTGCTGTTGATGCCGACGCTGACAGTTTGGCTGCCCTGGACGTAGGCGTCGTCGGCACGCACAGCGAAAGCCGAGCTGGAAGCGGAGCTTTGGCCGACCGGGATGGTGATGGTCTGGCCGTTGTTCAGGTTGATGATCAGATCCGAGCCGGTCACTGGGCTGTTGACCGCAGCGGTGTAGACGATGCTGCCGCCTTCGGTGACGGTTGCAGCGGAGGCGGTGAGGGTGACGACGGTGGCGTCGGCGTCGTCGACGACAGAGGTCGAAGTGGTCGAGCCGGTGGTCAGGGCCTCGAAGTTGCCGCCGCTGGTGCCGCTGATGCCGACGCTGAGAGTCTGGCTGCCCTGGACGTAGGCGTCGTCGGCGCGTACGGCGAAGGGGGCGCTGGTGCCGCTGCTCTGACCGACGGGGATGATGATGGTCTGACCGTTGTCCAGGCTGATGACCAGATCCGAGCCAGCCACCGGATTGTTGACGGCGGCGGTATAGACGATGCTGCCGCCTTCGGTGACGGTCGCTGCGGAGGCGGTCAGGGTGACGATGGTGGCATCGGCGTCGTCGACGACGGAGGTCGAAGTGGTCGAGGTGGTGCTCAGAGCCTCGAAGTTGCCGCCACTGGTGCTGCTGATGCCGACGCTGAGGGTCTGGTTGCCTTGGACGTAGGCGTCGTCGGCGCGCACGGCGAAGGCCGAGCTGGAGGCAGAGCTCTGGCCGACCGGGATGGTGACGGTCTGGCCGTTGTCCAGGTTGATGACAAGGTCCGAGCCAGTTACCGGATTGTTGACGGCAGCGGTGTAAACGATGCTGCCGCCTTCGGTCACGGTGGCTGCCGAGGCGGTCAAGGTGACGACGGTGGCATCGGCGTCGTCGACGACCGAGGTGGAGGCGGTTGAGCTGGTGGTCAGGGTCTCGAAGTTGCCGCCGCTGGTGCTGCTGATGCCGACGCTGACAGTTTGGCTGCCCTGGACGTAGGCGTCGTCGGCGCGTACGGCGAAGGCCGTGCTGCTGGCGGAGCTTTGGCCGACCGGGATGGTGATGGTCTGGCCGTTGTTCAGGTTGATGATCAGGTCCGAGCCGGTCACCGGGTTGTTGACAGCAGCGGTGTAGACGATGCTGCCGCCTTCGGTGACGGTCGCTGCCGAGGCGGTGAGGGTGACGACGGCGGCATCGGCGTCGTCGACGACGGAGGTGGACGCGGTCGAGCTGGTGGTCAGGGCCTCGAAGTTGCCGCCGCTGGCGCTGCTGATGCCGACGCTGACAGTTTGGCTGCCCTGGACGTAGGCGTCGTCGGCACGTACGGCGAAGGCCGAGCTGCTGGCGGAGCTTTGGCCGACCGGGATGGTGATGGTCTGGCCGTTGTTCAGGTTGATGACCAGGTCCGAGCCGCTCACCGGGTTGTTGACGGCAGCGGTGTAGACGATGCTGCCGCCTTCGGTGACGGTGGCTGCGGAGGCCGTGAGGGTGACAACGGTGGCGTCGGCGTCATCGACGACCGAGGTGGAGGCGGTCGAGCTGGTGGTCAGCGCTTCGAAGTTGCCGCCGGTGGTGCTGCTGATGCCGACGTTGACAGTCCGGCTGCCCTGGACATGGGCGTCGTCTGAACGAACGGCGAAGGCCGAACTGGAGGCGGAGCTCTGCCCGACCGGGATGGTGATGCTCTGGCCGTTGTCGAGCGTGATGACCAGGTCCGAACCCGCCACCGGATTGTTGACCGCAGCGGTATAGACGATGCTGCCGCCTTCACCGACGCTGGCGGCCGAGGCGCTCAGCGTGAGCACCGTGGCATCCGCGTCGTCGCTGACGCTGCTGCTCGCGGCCTGGGTCGGCACGATCGCCTCGAAGCTGCCCCCGCTGGTGTGGGCCACGCTGACCTGGAGGACCTCGTTGCCCTGGATCGAGGTGTCGTCGACACGAACCGCGAAAGGGCTGCTGCTGCCACTGCTTTGGCCGGCCGGGATGGTGATGGACTGGCCGTTGGACAGGGTGACGACCAGCGCCGGTCCCGCCACCGGGCTGCTGAGCGTGGCGGTGTAGACCACGCTGCCGCCTTCGGTGACCGAGGCCGCCGAGGCGTGCAGGCTGATGCCGGTGGCGTCGACGGAGTCGGAGACTGTCGTGCTGGCGCTGCCGAAGCTGATGTCCAGGGACTCGAAACGGCCCCCGCTGGCTCCAGTGATGCCGACGGTGAGGGTGTCGCTGCCTTGCAGGTAGGCGTCGTCGGCGCGGACGGCGAAGGGCGGGCTGCTGGCGCTGCTCTGGCCCACCGCAATGGTGATGGTCTGGCCGTTCGACAAGGTGAGCACCAACGGCGAGTCGGTCACCGGATGGTTCAGGCTGGCGGTGTAGACGATGCTGCCGCCTTCGCTCACCGCCGGGCTGGAGGCGCTCAGCGACACGGTGGTGAGGTCGGTGCTGTCGACGACGGTGGTGTTCGCCGTGCCGCCGGTGTCCAGGGCTTCGAAGTTCCCGCCGCTGGTGCCGGAGATGCCCACCGACAGGCTCACGCCGCCCTGTGCATAGGCATCGTCGGGGCGCACGGCGAGCGCGGCGCTGCTGCCGCTGCTTTGCCCGACCGGAATGGTGATGGTCTGGCCGTTCGACAGGGTGATGACCAGGGGCGACCCCGCCACCGGCTGGTTCAGGGCCACGCTGTAGGACACGCTGCCGCCTTCGGTCACCGAGCTGCTGGAGGCCGTCAGGCTGACGCTGGTCGTATCGACCTCGTCGAGCACGGTGGCGGTGGCGATGCCGCTGCTGTCCAGGCTGGCGAAGCCGCCGCCGCTGGTGCCGACCACGCCGACGGCGATGGTCTCGCTGCCCTGGGTGTAGGCATCGTTGCCGCGTACCGCCATGGCCGGGCTGGAGCCGCTGCGCTCTCCCACCGGGATGGTGATGGCCGTGCCGTTGGAGAGGTTGATGACCAGGGGCGAGCCCGTCACCGCCCGGTCCACGCTGGCGGTGTAGACCAGGCTGCCGCCTTCGGCGACGGAGGCGGCCGATGCCCTCAGGCTCAACGTCGCCACCGCCGGCGGGGCGGGCGTGTCCGCGCTCACCGTCTCGTCCGCGGGCGTCGGCCGGAAGGGCGTCGCCGCCGAAGGGGGCTCTTAGATCTGGTTGAACCCGGTCGTGGTGGTGGATTCGGCAATCCGGTCGACGCGCAGGCCCGGTGTCAAACCCGTGCCGCCGTCGCCGCCCGCCAGGCCGGCGGCGGGCGCCTCTTCGGATGCCGGCTGGTTCAGTTCGGCGATGACCCGATCGAGTTCGGGGGTGGACTGGGCCGCGGCCGCGGTGGGGGTGTCGGATCCGGCCACGGCCGACCCGGACGCCAGCGCGGTGGCGGCGGCCTCGTCGTTCGGTTCCAGCTGCACGATGCCGTCCTGGGTGGTGAGGATCACGTCGCCCTTGCTGACGAAGTCGCCCAGCTTCAGCACCCTCAGCCTGCCGTCGGCCGTTCGCACCATGGCCGACCCCCACAAACCGGTGACGGTGCCGTTGAGGGTTTGGATGAGAGTGGGCATGGGAAAACCTCAGTCAGGACTGCTCGCAGATCGCTCCCGCAGAATAGCCCGGATGGCACTTTCTTATGCGAGGGAAAGTGCGTGATTTCCGTGAACTGGGTCACCCCGGGCGGCGTTGCGGCGCGCATAGGCGGGCCGCGGGCTGCAGGCGGCGGCGGAACGGACGAGGTCGACGGGGGAGGGATGTCGGCGGATGTCTCCCGGGCCGGAGCCGGATTCGCATCCGCTTCGGTCACCTATCGAAGCGTCCCGGAGACGCGGCCGATGGTGCCCGACCGGCTCCGCGGGAGGCGGACCCGCTGCCTGCCGCAAGGGTGGCGTGGCGCTGTTCCCATGCAAGCAGCCTGTGCTGACGCGCCGGCGGGCGAGCCATGGCTGCCCAGGCCGGCGCCCGGGCAAGTCGCTCGGGAGATCCGGCACGCCCGGGCGGCGCGACCCCTGCGGATGTCCGCCGCCGCGCCCGCCGCCTGGCCGCGTGAGCAGGCGCTAGCGTTCCCGCAGCGCGTACGCCTTGGCCTTGAGCACCGGCTTGAGCAGGTAGGACAGCACGGTCTTCTGTCCCGTGAGCACGTCGACCTCGGCCGTCATGCCGGGGATGATGGGCAGTTGTTCGCTGAAATTGGACCGGGTGGTGCGTACCCGCACCAGGTAGAAGGCGTTGCCCTTTTCGTCCACGACGGTATCGGGGCTGATGTTCTCCACCAGGGCGTCGAGGCCGCCGTAGATGGAGAAGTCGTAGGCGGTGAACTTGACGGTGGCGTTCTGGCCGGGGCGGATGAAGGCGATGTCCTTGGGCGCCATGCGCGCCTCGAGCACCAGCTTGTCGTCCAGCGGGACGATCTCGACGATGTCCTTGCCCGGCGTGACGACGCCGCCGATGGTGTTGGCCAGCAGGCGCTGCACACGTCCGCGCACCGGCGATTTCACCTGCGACTTGCTGACCTTGTCGCTGAGGGCCACCGCCCCTTCGTTGAGCGCATTGAGCTTGCCCACCACCTCGGCCAGCTCCTTGCGCGCCTCGTTGCGGAAGGCGAATTCGGTCTCCTGGATCTTGCGCTGGGCCTCGCCGATCGCGGCCTGCACCCGCGCGATCTGGGCCGTGGCCTGCTCGGACTCCCCGCGCGAGCGTGAGATGTCGCGCTCGAGCCGCAGGATCTCCACCTCCGACACCGCGCCGCTGGCCAGCAGTGGCTTGGTCTTGGCCAGCTCCTGCAGGCCCAGGTCGAGCGCGCGCTCGGCCGAGCTCTTGCGCGAGCGCATCTCGCTCAGCTCCTGCTGGCGCTGCTGCAGCTGCTGGCCGTTGAGCGACAGCAGGTTGGCCAGTTCGGAACGCTTGGCCTGGTACAGCTCCAGCTCGCCCTGCAGGATGCGTTTTTCCTCGGCATCGTCGCCGACCGGCGGCGGCTGGAAGGCCGAGCCCTCGGCCAGCGCGCGCAGACGCGCCTGGCGGGCGCGCAGCGCAAAGCCCTGGGCGGCGCTTTCGCGCACCCCCGAGGTGGCCCGGGTCTCGTCGATCTTGAGCAGCAGCTGGCCCGCCTCGACCTCCTGGCCTTCCTGCACCAGGATGTCGGACACCACGCCGCCGTCCAGCGACTGCACCACCTGCAACTGCCGCGACGGGATCACCCGCGCCTCGCCGCGCGTCACCTCGTCGACCTGGGCCAGCGCCGCCCACAGCAGCAGCAGCGCGACGATCGCCAGCGCGGCGCGCACGATGAGCTGCGCGCGTTGTGTGCCCTCGCGCGACATCAGCGAGTCGGCCTCGAGCTCGAAGCTGCGAAAGCCGGCCTGGTCGGCGTCGGTGTCGGCCACGCCCGCGCCCAGCAGCCGGCGGGTCAGCGGCTCCAGCGCCCGGCGGATCGCCTCCAGCGGTCGCAGCAGCGCGTGCCCCAGGGCGGCGAGCCGGCGCAGTGCCGGGCTGGCGCCGTCGGGCGTGGCGTCGGGGGTCAGCTCGCTCATGCCGCCCGCGCGATGCGCCCCGTGCTCAGCGCTTCCATGATGCGGTCGCGCGGTCCGTCGGCCACCACCTTGCCGCCGTCGATGACGATGACCCGGCTGACCATGGCCAGCAGCGAGGTGCGGTGGGTCACCAGCACCACGGTCTTGTTCTCGGCGAAGCGGCCGATGTTGCCGGTGATCAACGACTCGGTCGAGAAGTCCATCGCGCTGGTCGGCTCGTCGAGCAGCAGGATGGGCGCGTTGTGCAGCACCGCGCGCGCCAGTCCCACGCTCTGGCGCTGCCCGCCCGACAGCGATTCGCCGCGTTCGCCCACCGGCATGTCGAAGCCGCGCGGGTGGCGGTTGATGAAGTGGGTCATGCCGGCGAGCTCGGCCGCCGCCACCACCGCGCCGTCGTCGGCATAGGGCAGGCCGAAGGTGATGTTGTCGCGCAGCGTGCCGTAGAACAGGGTCACGTCCTGCGAGACATAGCCGAGGTTGCGCCGCACATCGGCGGGGTCGAGCTGGCGCAGGTCGATGCCGTCGAGCAGCACCGCCCCCTCGCTGGGCTGGTACAGCCCGAGGATCAGCCGCTCGATGGTCGACTTGCCCGATCCCACCCGGCCGATCAGGGCCACGCGTTCGCCGGCGGCGATCTTGAAGCTCAGCCCCTCGAGGGCGGCATCCTGGCGGCCCGGGTAGGCGAACTTGACATTGCGGAACTCGATGTCGCCGCGCAGCTGCGGACGCTGGATGAAACTCTCGCCGGCGGGACGCTCGACCGGCTTGTCCATGACCTTGTCGAGCGACTCCATCGCGGTGCGCGCGCCCTGGTACTGCATCAGCAGGCCGACGATCTGGCCGGCAGGCGCCAGCGCCCGGGACGACAGCATCGAGGCGGCGATCAAGGCACCCATGGTCAGCTGGCGCTGGCTGATCAGGTACACCCCCACCACCACGATCGCCACCGTGACCGCCTGCGTCAGCCAGCCGGTGCCGTAGCTGGCCGAGGACGACAGCGCGCGCATGCGCACCCCGGTGCGGGCCAGGAAGACGTTGGCGCGCTCCCACCTGGCCTGGATGACGCTCTCGGCTCCCTGCGACTTGATGGTCTCGATGCCGGTCAGGCTTTCGATCAGGGTGGCGTTGCGCTGGGCCGAGGCCTGGTAGGTGGTCTGCGACAGCTCGTGCAGCCGGTGCTGCAAGGTGTAGCCCATCACCAGGATGACGGCGAAGGCGACCAGCACCGGCACCGCCAGCCAGGGTGAGATCCAGGCCATCGCCAGCACGAACAGCAACGCGAAGGGCAGGTCGATCAAGGCGGTGACGGTGCCCGAGGCGATGAAGTCGCGCACCTGCTCGAAGCCGCGCAGGTTGGAGGCGAAGGAGCCGACCGATTCGGGCCGGTTCTCCAGCCGCATGCCCAGCACCTTCTCCATCAGCCGGGCGGAGATCCGGACATCGATGCGCGCGCTGGCCTCGTCGACGAAGCGGCTGCGCAGCAGCCGCATGAACAGGTCGCCGCACATGACGAGCACCACGCCGATCGACAGGGCCCAGAGCGTCTCGGTCGCGTTGTTGGGCACGACCCGGTCGTAGACGTTCATGGAGAACATCGGGAAGGCCAGGGCGAAGAAATTGACCAGCAGGGCCGCCCACAGCACATCGCGGTAGATGAAGCGCTGCTCCAGCACGGCGCCCCAGAACCAATGGCGCTGGCGCAGCGCGCGCAGCTCGGGCGTGCGGGCGTCGAAGCGGAAATGCGGCCGCACGAACAACACCACGCCGGTATAACGCGCGGCCAGCTCTTCCCTGGACAGCCTGACCGTGCCCTGGGCGGTCTCGGGCAGCAGCAGCCGCGCCTGGCCGTCGGCGGTCCAGCCGAGCATGACGCAGGCGCTGTCGTCCTTCAGCAGCAGGATGGCCGGCAGGGCGGCGCTGTCGATCCGCTCCAGCGCCAGGCGTTGCAGCTTGCTCGACATGCCGGCGCGGGCGGCCGCCCGCTGCGCCAGTTCGAGATGGAGCCGGCCCTTGCCGTTGGCCCCCAGCGGCAGGCCGGCCGACAGCGAGGCCCGCGAGGCGCTGTGCCCGTGCAGGCGGCAGAGTTCGACCAGGCAATCGAGCAGCGGGTCGGGATGGATGAGGTCTTCGCGCAGGCGCTGGGCCTCTGCACCGGGGGCGCCGGACGCGGCCGGCGGCGGCATGCCGCGCGCCGTCTCGGCGGAGGGGGGGGAAGGGGGCGTACCAGGGTGCGACATCGTAGGCGGCAATGCTCAGCCTATATCGGCACAAAGCAACCCGTATTGACCCCGACGCCGGTCGTCGAAGAAGTGTTCCAGCGTGGCGCGCACCGTGCGGAAGGCCAGGCTGTCCCAGGGGATGTCGGCTTCGGCGAACAGGCGCGCCTCGATGGTCTCGGGGCCGGGCGAAAAATCCGTGTCGAGCAGGCGCGCGCGATAGAACAGGTGCACCTGTCCGACATGGGCCACGTTGAGCAGCGCATACAGGCCCTGCAGCTCGACCCGGGCACCGGCCTCCTCGGTGGTCTCGCGCAGCGCGCCCTGTTCGGTGGTCTCGCCCAGCTCCATGAAGCCGCCGGGCAGGGTCCACAGGCCGTAGCGCGGTTCGATGTTGCGCCGGCACAGCAGCACCCGGTCCTCCCAGACGGGCAGGGTGCCCACCACGTTGAGCGGGTTTTCGTAGTGGATGGTGCCGCAGGCCGTGCAGATGGCACGCTCGTAGGTGTCGTCCGGCGGCACCGAGTAGGCCGCCGGCGCACCGCAGGATCTGCAGTGCCTGATGCTGCGTGCTTGGAACATGGCGGGCAGTGTAGCGCCGGCCCGCGATCCGGCCCCCGCCAAGCCCGGGCCGTGGCATCATGGAATCCGTGCAACCGCTTTTCCCGTGAGGTCCCGCCGATGAGCTACGTGATGCCGCTCCCTCCCGTGCCGTCCCTGCCCGTGGTGGGCGGCGAGCCCGGGGCCCGTTTCCCGGTCCGTCGCATCTACTGCGTGGGCCGCAACTATGTGGACCACGCGATCGAGATGGGCGGCAGCGGCCGCGAGGCCCCGTTCTTCTTCATGAAACCGGGCGATGCGGTGCTGCCGGTCGCCGAGGGTGAACTGGGCCAGATGCACTACCCCGGGCTGACCCGTGATCTGCACCACGAGGTGGAGCTGGTGGCGGCCATCGGGCGCGGCGGGCGCGACATCCGGCCGGAGGATGCGCTGGCGCACGTCTGGGGTTATGCCGTCGGCCTCGACATGACCCGCCGCGACCTGCAGGGCGAAGCCAAGAAGCTGGGCCGCCCCTGGGACATCGGCAAGGGTTTCGACGAGTCGGCTCCGATCAGCCCGGTGCGCCCCGCCAGGCAGTGCTACCTGAGCGCGGCCACCCAGATCTCGCTCGACGTCAACGGCGCCAAGCGCCAGCACAGTGTCATCGGCAAGCTGATCTGGAGCGTGCCCGAGATCATCTCGCAGCTGTCCGAGGCCTGGGACCTGCAGCCCGGCGACCTGATCTTCACCGGCACGCCGGAGGGCGTGTCCCCGGTGGCGATCGGCGACATCTTGCACGCCCGCATCGAAGGCGTGGGCAGCCTGCAGGTCCAGCTGGTCGAGCGCTAGGCTCTGGCCGCGTCCGGCATGCGGCTCTACGGCCATTGCCGATCCTCCGCGCCCTATCGGGGACGCATCGCCCTGGCGCTGGCCGGACCACCGGCACGGGATCAGCGAGCAGTACGCAGGCAGGGGACGCCGGAGGACTCAGGGGCGGCCGATCAGCACATCGGGTGTCATGCCGGCAAGGGGAGCGCGCTGGTGCACTTGATCTCGTCCAGGCAGACGCTCGAGCGCACCACGCTGACACCGGGCATGCGCATCAGGGTATCCATCAGGAACTGGGACAGCGACTTGAGGTCGCGGGCGATGACCTTGATCACGTAGTCGAAGTCACCGGTCACCGAATAGCACTCCAGAACCTCTGGCAGTTCGGCGATCAAGCTCGTGAACTTCGTCAGGTCCCGGATGTGGCCCTTTTCCATCGCGACGTGAATGAAGGCGACGACGTTGAGCCCGAGGCGTTCGGCATTCAACCGGGTCTCGTAGCTCGCGACGACGCCACGCTCCTCGAGACTTCGGTGGCGGCGGTGGCACTGCGCGGGGGACAGCCCGGCGACCTCGGCCAGTTCCAGGTTCGAAGCACGCCCGTGTCGCTGAAGGAACCCAAGGATCTTTCGATCGATCCGGTCCAGATCGAGGTCGTGCATGAGCATCTCCGTGGTTGCATCGGGGGAACCATGATATTTCCGTTTCTGCCGGGCCCTGGACGGCGATCAGCGGATCGCCTCCGGTCGGGGCGATGATGGAGGCGTCCACTGCAGGCCATGGGCGAATGCTTCCCGAGACCTCCGACGCTCATGCAAGGGACGGCCTGCCGCGCGACAAAAGACCTTGCGCTTCGCCGACGCGGCAGGCGATTGGAACCAGAACTCAGAACGCGTAGATCACGCCCACGGCGAAGCCCGTTCCCGCTGCGCCGAGAATGGAACGTTTGTCGGCTCTCCCGATCTCGGCGTATCCGTAGGTATTCTTCAGGATCTCCTTGTTGACGAAGAATTCGCAAGCGCTGCCGTGGGTGTCCGTGTTCTTGGCATATTGGGCTCCGATGTTGAACCCCGCCACCGGTGCCACGACACCCAGGGTGAAGCCCTTCTTGTCGGTCCCGCCATCGCCGTAGCCCGCGGTGATCTTGAGCACGCCGAAGTCGTAGCTGCCCGCAAGGGCCGCGTAGTTGGTGCCGGTATCGGTACGCTTGGACTCGAAGCTGACGGCGGCGGCCAGGGGGCCGCCAGCGTACGAGAGTGCACCCGAGGCGGTCGCCTTGCCGCCGGCGACGTTGCCTTCCGGTACGAAGCCGATCTGCATTTTCACGCCGCCCATGGCGGGCGAGATGTACTGCAGCGAACGCGATTGGCGCCCCCGCAGGATCCACTGGCCCATGCCGGACCACTGCTGCGACGAAATGCCGTTGGAAACCCCGTTCACGTCGAAGCCGGCCAGGGTTTGGAACGGGATGTTGTCCTGCCGTCCCAGACGCAGTTCGCCGAAGCCACCCGAGACGCCGAACCATGCGGCGCGATTCAGGATGGGCGCTGCAATGTGGCCGTCGCTTTGAATGCCGTTGGTTTCGAACCTGAAGTTGGCCTTCATGCCGGAGCCGACGTCGTAACTGCCTTTCAAACCCACGCGGGTGGTCGAGTTGCCTTCGCCATTGCCGTTGTCGCCCCCGGAATGGAAGTCGGCCTTCTTGTTCGCCACGTCGTCGTCGACGCTCTTGCCGTAGCTGGCGTCGATCAAACCGTACACGGTCGTCTCGGCTTGCGCGGTTCCGATCAGGCTGAACAGCAGGGCTGCAGGGAGAATGACATTCTTCATGGGTCGTATTTCTGGCGTATGGATTACGTTACGGGTTCGAATGGGTTTGTTTTCTCCGGGCCGTTTCCTTTTCGCGAGATCGACGTGGTGGAGGCCGATTCGGGAAAGATATTTCGATCTGAGCAGGAAATATTATTTCGGGAGGCCGGGGAAATAACCGGGCAGGATCGAGTGTCGCCGCTTGTTATTTTGTCCTGGTGCTTCCGGAATAAATTTTCATCCCGCGACGGTGTTTTCCCCTGATATGGAAATTTCATTTCTTCCAGGGGGTGTGAAAAGAAACGATCTTGTGCGACCCCGGCGCGGATCGCATCCGGCGACGCGCGGGTGGGGCCTGCAGGCGCCCAGGTCGCGGCATCCTGAGCCCTGATCGAAAGCGTGCGCCAGCTTGGACCTGGCGGCTGTCTCCTTTGACGGTGTGCGGGGAGACACCTCGACGATGAGTCGTGCGACGAGGCGGCGCACCTCGGGTCGCCGGTCGAAGCGGTAGGCGAAGCCGGGCAGACAGCGCTCGCCGTACTTGCAACGAACGGCGGGCTCCGGCCGGTGCGGTCCCGAGATGGTCGGGCAGGGCGTCGACCCACTTGAAGTCAGGCAGATCGCGGGGCTCGGGGCCGCCCACGACCGTCGGCTTGTGGATGCATCCGGCCGGTCACCGCGGCGAAGCAGCCCAGGCGATCGCCGCTGGCCAGCGCGGCCCAGGGCCAGGGGCGACAGCCCGGTCTTGCCCCGGCCGGTCAGGCAGGTCGCGAGAAACCCGGTCGTCAGCGGCGGCTGGGCGTGCTCGGTTTCGAACGCGAGAAGCCATCGGCCGACCGGCTCGATCGAAGGCGACGAAAGAATATCTCGACTTTCGAAGATTGCGCGGAATCATCTTTCCACTTCTGGGGTAAACCCCGCTGTTGGATGAACGCCAATTTCTGCACCCCAGGGACAAAATTTAATTTGGCTGGTAACGTTCCACGGAGAAGCTGCCAGCCTTCCGAAGGCGGGTTTCTTGTATTTTTCCTCCCTTCCGTGCATCACTCACCAGGACAAGACATGCAACTTTCCTTCATCAAAATCCGCATGGCCGCGCTGGCACTGGCCATGGCCGCCGTCGCAATCCCCGGCCTGGCCGCAGAGAAGTCGGTTTCCGTGACGGCCATCGTCGAGCATCCGGCCCTCGATGCCGTGCGCGAGGGCGTCAAGGACGAGTTGGCCGCAGCCGGGTTCCAGCCGGGCAAGAATCTGAAATACGAATACCAGAGCGCGCAAGGCAATGCCGGTACGGCCGCGCAGATCGCGCGCAAGTATGTCGGGGCGCGGCCCGATGTCATCGTCGCCATCTCCACCCCCTCGGCCCAGGCCGTGGTGGCGGCCACGAAGGACATCCCGGTGGTGTTCAGCGCGGTCACCGACCCCGTGGCCGCGAAGCTGGTGAAGGGTTGGGCGGCTTCCGGCACCAACGTCACCGGGGTCTCCGACCTGTCGCCGCTGGAGAAACACCTGGAGCTGATCCGCAAGGTGGTTCCGGGTGCCAAGCGAGTGGGCGTCGTGTACAGCCCGGGCGAAGCCAACTCGGTGGCCACCATGGAGGCGCTCAGGAAAGCCCTGTCCGCCGCCGGCATGACCCTGGTGGAAGGGGCGGCGGCGCGCACGGTGGACGTGACGAGCGCCACGCAGAGCCTGGTGGGCAAGGTGGACGTGATCTATACACCCACCGACAACAACGTGATGTCGGCCTTCGAGGGCCTGGTGAAGGTGGCCGAGCAGGCGAAGATCCCGGTCGTCGCGGCCGATACCGATGGCGTCAAGCGTGGCGCCGCGGCCGGGCTGGGCCTGAACTACTACGACCTCGGCCGCCAGACCGGCAAGCTCGCGGTGCGCATCCTCAATGGCGAAGCACCAGGCACGATGGCTTCGCAGACCAGCGCCAGCTTGGAGCTGCACGTCAACCCGGCTGCCGCCGCGCGGCAAGGCGTGACCCTGCCGGCCGATCTCGCCAAGTCGGCCAAGGTGTCGGGCAAGTAAGGGCCGCACGGTCCATTCGAGGGTCGCGCCATCATGTCACTCATCGCTTCGCTCGGCGCCATCGAGATCGGTCTGATATTCGGGCTGGTCGCGCTTGGTGTCTTCTTGTCGTTTCGCATCATCAATTTCCCCGACCTGACGGTCGACGGGAGCTTTCCGCTGGGCGGTGCCGTCGCCGCCACGCTGATCGTCGCCGGCTGGAACCCCCTGGCCGCCACGGCCATGGCGATCGTGGCCGGCGGCCTCGCGGGTTACCTCACCGCCTGGTTGAACGTGCGTCTGCGCATCATGCAGCTGCTCGCCAGCATCCTGGTCATGATCGCGTTGTACTCGGTCAACCTGCGCATCATGGGCAAGCCCAATGTGGCGTTGATCACCGAACCGACGGTGTTCACCCTGGTCACGATGGGCGACATCCCCGAGTACTGGCTCAAGCCATTGGTGCTGCTGGTCATCGTGGTGGCGGTCAAGCTCCTGATCGATCTGTTCTTCGCGTCCGAGATCGGGTTGGCCATGCGGGCAACCGGCGGCAACCCTCGCATGGCACGGGCGCAGGGCATCTCGACCGACCGCCTGACCGTGTGGGGCCTGGCCTTGTCCAATGCGCTGGTGGCGCTGGCGGGAGCGCTGTTCGTGCAGGCCCAGGGCGGCGCCGACATCTCGATGGGCATCGGCACGATCGTGATCGGCCTGGCGGCCGTGATCATCGGCGAGACCATCCTGCCGGCGCGCAGCCTGGTCATCGCCACCCTGGGTTGCCTTCTCGGCGCCGTGTTGTACCGCTTCTTCATCGCCTTGGCCTTGAACAGCGACTTCATCGGCCTGATGGCCCAGGACCTGAACCTGGTCACCGCGGTGCTGGTCGCGTTTGCGCTGCTCGTTCCCACCTACAAACGCAAGCTGGCCGGCCTGTGGCTGGCCGTGCGCAAGGAGTCCACGTAATGTTGCGAGCCAAAGGCCTGGAGATCACGTTCAACCGCGGCACCCCCATAGAAAACCGGGTGCTGCGCGGCCTGGACCTGACCATTCCCTCCGGACAGTTCATCACCGTGATCGGCTCCAACGGCGCCGGCAAGTCGACCTTCCTGAATGCCGTGTGCGGCGACTTGATGGTCGATCGCGGCAGCATCTGCATCGACGACCACGATGTCACCACGAAGTCGGCCTGGCAGCGCGCGGACCTCGTCGCGCGTGTCTTCCAGGACCCGATGGCCGGCACCTGCGAAGCCCTCACCATCGAAGAGAACATGGCGCTTGCTTGCAAGCGCGGTTCGAGCCGAGGCTTGGGGTTTGCGGTGACCGGCGCCTTGCGCGAGCTGTTTCGCGACAAGCTCAGCATCCTCAACCTCGGCCTCGAAAACCGCCTGGCGGACCGGATGGGCCTGCTGTCGGGCGGGCAACGCCAGGCGGTCAGCCTGGTGATGGCCTCGTTGCAGCCGTCGCGCATCCTGCTGCTGGACGAACACACGGCGGCCCTCGATCCCAAGACGGCCGCCTTCGTGCTCGAGCTCACCGCGAAGATCGTCGAGGCCGGCCAGCTGACCGCGATGATGGTGACACACAGCATGCGCCAGGCGCTCGACTATGGCTCGCGCACGGTGATGCTGCACCAGGGGCGCGTGATTCTCGATGTGTCGGGCCCCGAGCGCGCCGGCATGGACGTGCCGGACCTGCTGCGCATGTTCGAGAGGACCCGGGGCGAGGAACTCGACGACGACAAGCTGCTGCTCGCATGAACGCGCGGGGGAGACATCCCCTGGAACTTAGAAAAGGTACCCATGAAAGAACTGCTCGGAAAATTTGAAGAGAAGGCTCCCGAGATCGTCTTCGAGTGGCACGATGCCCTCACGCCGGCCCGCGGTTGGGTGGTGATCAACTCGCTGCGCGGCGGCGCCTCCGGTGGAGGCACGCGCATGCGGCGCGGGCTCGACCGGCGCGAGGTCGAGTCGCTGGCGAAGACCATGGAAGTCAAGTTCACGGTCTCGGGCCCGGTCATCGGCGGGGCCAAGTCGGGCATCGATTTCGATCCGGCCGACCCGCGCAAGGAGGGCGTGCTGCGCCGTTGGTACCAGGCCGTGACGCCACTGCTGAAGGCCTACTATGGCACGGGCGGCGATCTGAACGTGGACGAGGTGCACGAGGTGATTCCCATCACCGAGAGCCATGGCCTGTGGCATCCGCAGGAGGGTGTCGTCAACGGGCACTACCAGCCGAGCGAATGCGAGCGCATCCAGAAGGTCGGCCAGCTGCGCATGGGGGTGGCCAAGGTCGTCGAAGACCCTCGCTACACGCCGCAGCCCTCCCGCAAGTACCTGGTGGCCGACCTGATCACCGGATGGGGCGTGGCCGAGTCGGTGCTGCACTACTACCGCTTGTACGGAGGCTCTGTCTCCGGCAAGCGCGTCATCGTGCAGGGCTGGGGCAATGTGGGTTCCGCCGCGGCCTATTACCTGGCGCAGGCCGGCGCGCGCATCGTCGGCATCATCGACCGCGAAGGCGGCTTGCTCGAACCGGCGGGCCTGAGCTTCGAGCAGGTGCGCACGCTGTTCCTGGACAAGAAGGGCAACCAGTTGAGCGCCGACAGGCTGATTCCGTTCGACGAGATCAATGGCCGGCTGTGGAGCGTCGGGGCCGAGGTCTTCCTGCCTTGCGCGGGTTCGAGGCTGGTGACCCGGCCTCAAGTCGACCAGTTGATCGGGGGAGGGCTCGAACTGGTGGCCAGCGGAGCGAACGTGCCCTTTGCCGACCAAGAGATCTTCTATGGCCCGATCTGCGAACACGCGGACACGACGCTCGCCGTCATCCCGGACTTCATCGCGAACTGCGGCATGGCTCGTGTGTTCGCCTTTCTCATGCAGCAGAACGCCGAGCTGAGCGACGAGGCGATCTTCGGCGACGTCTCGGCCACCGTGGCCGCCGCCCTCGAGGGTTGCCACGCCCGTTCGTCGGTGTCGACCGGCATCACCAGGACGGCTTTCGCGATCGCACTCGAACAGCTCGTCCGTCACTGAGGCACCTCGTCGAGCCCGCAGTCGCAACCAACCTTCAAAGGAGCATTGCCATGTCTGATCTATTTGACAATCCCATGGGCCTCATGGGTTTCGAATTCCTCGAATTCGCCTCTCCCACGCCCAAGGTCCTCGAACCGGTGTTCGAGGCGATGGGCTTCACCAAGGTGGCGCGGCATCGGTCGAAGAAGGTGGCGCTGTATCGCCAGGGCGGCATCAACTTCATCGTCAACAGCGAACCCGGCAGTGCCGCGGCCTATTTCGCCGCCGAGCACGGGCCCTCCGCCTGCGGCATGGCGTTTCGCGTCCACGATGCCCATCGTGCCTATGCCCGCGCGCTCGAACTGGGGGCCCAGCCGATCGAGATCCCCACCGGGCCGATGGAGTTGCGCCTGCCCGCCATCAAGGGCATCGGCGGGGCACCGCTGTACCTGATCGATCGTTTCGGGGAAGGCCGGTCGATCTATGACATCGACTTCGAGTTCATCGAGGGCGTGGACCGCAACCCCGTGGGCGTGGGCCTCCAGCTGATCGATCATGTCACGCACAACGTCTACCGGGGGCGCATGGCGCACTGGGCCGCCTTCTACGAGCGCTTGTTCAATTTCCGCGAGATCCGCTACTTCGACATCAAGGGCGAGTACACCGGCCTCACGTCCAAGGCGATGACGGCCCCCGACGGCATGATCCGCATCCCGCTCAACGAGGAGGCTTCCACGGGCACGGGGCAGATCGAAGAGTTCCTGATGCAGTTCAGCGGCGAGGGGATCCAGCACATCGCCTTGCTGTGCGACGACCTCGTGGGCACATGGGACCGGCTGAACGCGGCCGGCGTCCCGTTCATGACGCCGCCGCCGGCCACCTACTACGAGATGCTCGAATCCCGTCTGCCGGGCCACGGGGAGCCGACGGACGAGCTGCGTGCAAGAGGCATCCTGCTGGACGGCAGCTCGGACGGGGAAAAACGCCGTCTGCTGCTGCAGATCTTCTCGAAGACGCAACTCGGACCGGTGTTCTTCGAGTTCATCCAGCGCAAGGGCGACGACGGTTTCGGCGAAGGCAACTTCAAGGCCTTGTTCGAGTCGATCGAGCGCGACCAGGTGCTCCGCGGCGTGCTTGCCGTGCCGGCCGAAGAGGTGGCGTCATGAAGATCGAGCGCATTCACCATGTCGCCTATCGCTGCAAGGATGCCAAGGAAACGGTGCTCTGGTACCAGAAGAACTTGAAGATGGACTTCGTGCTGGCCATTGCCGAGGACCATGTTCCCTCGACCAAGGCCCCCGATCCCTACATGCACGTCTTTCTCGACGCCGGCGCCGGCAACGTGCTGGCATTCTTCGAGTTGCCGACGCAAGCGCCGATGGGCCGCGACATCAACACACCCGAGTGGGTGCAGCACATCGCCTTCAAGGTGCGGGACCGCGCCGAACTGCTCGAGTTCAGGGCCCACCTCGAACGCAACGGCGTCGACGTGCTGGGCGTGACGGACCACGGGGCCTTCCACTCGATCTATTTCTTCGACCCGAACGGCCACCGCCTGGAGCTGGCCTGCCCGGACCCGGACGAGGCCGCGGTCCTCGAGCGGCTCGACGCCGTGAAGTGGGACATGCTGGAGGAGTGGTCGAAGACCAAGCGGGCGCCCAGGCACGCCGCTTTCCTCCACGAGCGCGAGTCGAAAGCATGAGTGCCTACCTCGACGAAACGCATGATCCGGCGTTGCAGAGCTGGGTCGAGTCCGCCAACGACCCTGCCACCGACTTCCCGATCCAGAACCTGCCCTTCGGACGCTTCCGCCGCGTCGGCGAACTCGCGTGGCGAATCGGCGTGGCGATCGGCGACCAGGTGCTGGACCTGCGCCGTGCGGAGCTGATCGACACCGACGACATGAACCGTCTCATGGCGATGGGCAGGCCGGCACATCGGGCCCTGCGGCTGGCGATGTCGCGAGCTTTGCGGGCGGGCGCGCGGGCCAACCCGCAGCAGGACCGGATGCAGGCTTGCCTGCTGGCCCGGTCCGAGGTGGAACTGGGCGTGCCGTGCCGGATCGGCGACTACACCGACTTCTACACCGGCATCCACCACGCCACGGCGGTGGGCAAGCTGTTTCGGCCCGACAACCCCTTGCTGCCGAATTACAAGTGGGTTCCCATCGGCTACCATGGACGCGCTTCATCCATCGGCGCAAGCGGCCAGGGCTTTCGGCGGCCCCGTGGCCAGACCCAGGCTGCCGATGAACCTGTCCCCGGTTTCGGCCCCACCCGCCGGCTCGACTATGAACTCGAACTGGCCGCGTTCGTCGCGCTCCCGAATGAGCAAGGGGAACCGGTGGGCATGCTGTCAGCCGAAGACCACATCTTCGGCCTGAGCCTGCTCAATGACTGGAGCGCGCGCGACATCCAGGCCTGGGAGTACCAGCCGCTCGGTCCGTTCCTCTCCAAGAACTTCGCCACGACCGTGTCACCGTGGATCGTCACGCTCGATGCACTGCAGCCCTTTCGGGCCCCGTTCCAGCGTCCGCAGGGCGACCCCGAGCCCTTGCCCTATCTCGACTCACCCGCGAACCGTGCGTCGGGCCACTTCGACATCGGGCTGGAGGTGTGGATCCAGACGAGCGCGATGCGCGAGGCAGGGCTGCCCGCGCAGCGGTTGACGAACTCGAATTTCCGCGACGCCTACTGGACCATCGCCCAACTCGTGGCACACCACACCGTGAACGGCTGCAACCTGCAGACCGGCGACGTGCTGGGTTCGGGCACCCTGTCCGGCGCATCCGCCGACCAGGGCGGTTCCTTGCTGGAGCTGAGCCAGGGCGGCAAGCAGCCGCTGGTGCTGGGCAACGGCGAGAGGCGTACCTTCCTCGAGGATGGCGACACCATCATCCTGCGCGGCCATGGCGAGCGAGCCGGATGGCGCCGCATCGGCTTCGGCGAGTGCGTCGGCACCGTGCTGGCCGCGAGGAGCGCATGATGGATCGCCTGCACCCCTCGCAAGCCACCGCACTGTTGGCGGCACTCGTGCGCTGGCGTCATGACGACGAGCGCGGGGCGATCACCCGTGAGTTCGTTTTCGCCGACTTCGCCGGGGCCTTTTCGTTCATGACGCAGATCGCACTTGAAGCCGAGAAGCGAAACCATCATCCCGAATGGTCCAACGTCTACAACCGTGTGGTGGTGACCCTGACCACCCACGACGTCGGCGGCTTGTCGCAGCGCGACATCGAGCTTGCCCGCTACGCCGATGCGGCGTACGGGCGATTCGCCAACCAGGAGAGGAATGAGCCGCTATGAAGAGCCCATCGAACGAATCCGTGAAACATGGCGCCGCTGGCCAGGACGCGCGTCCGCCCTCGGCCGACTGGACCATCGACCAGGGCTGGGATCGATACACCGCCGAAGAGCACGGGGTCTGGAGAACGCTGTACGAGAGGCAGACCAGGCTGCTCCCGGGCCGGGCCTGTGACGAATTCGTGGCGGGCATGAAGGCCTTGCCGATCGGGGGGGACGAAATCCCCGATTTCCGGCGCCTGAGCGAGGTGCTGATGAAGCACACGGGCTGGCAGGTCGTCGCGGTGCCGGGTCTGGTGCCTGACGATGTGTTCTTCGAACATCTGGCCAACCGGCGTTTCCCGTCCGGGCAATTCATCCGCAAGCCGCACGAGCTGGACTACCTGGAAGAGCCCGATGTCTTCCACGACGTGTTCGGCCACGTGCCGATGCTGATGAACCCGGCCATCGCCGACTACGTCCAGGCCTATGGCGTGGGCGGCCTGCGCGCGACGCAGCTCGGCGTGCTGTCCCAGCTCGCCCGTGTCTACTGGTACACGGTCGAGTTCGGCCTCGTGAGGCAGCGCGACGGGCTGCGCATCTATGGATCAGGCATCGCCTCGTCCTTCACCGAAAGCATCTTCGCGTTGGACGATGCATCGCCGAACCGCATCCGTTTCGAGCTCGAGCGCGTGATGCGCACCCGTTATCGCATCGACGACTTCCAGGAAACCTACTTCGTCGTCGACAGCCTGGAAGAGTTGCTGGGCCTGGCCGAGATCGACTTTGCACCGAGCTACCAGCGGATCAAAGGACTGCCGGAGATCGAACCCGGTTCGACACTGCCGACCGACGATGTGATCACGCGGGGAACCGGCAGCTACCACGATGCCAGGCGAAAGAGGACCTGAGATGGACTTCACGCACCGAACCGTCATGTTGACGGGAGCTGCCGGCCATCTGGGCCGTGCCGTGGCGAGCGCGTTCGCTGCGCTCGGCGCCAAGCTGCTGCTGGTCGACCGGCTGGCCGAGCGTCTCGCGCAGGCGCATGGAGAGACGAGCGGGCGGCAGTTGCTGGTGGCCACCGATCTGCTCGACCCCGCGCAGGCAGAGCATGCGGTGACGGCGGGCATCGACCGCTTCGGCCGGATCGACGTGCTCTGCAACCTGGCGGGAGGATTCGCCATGGGTGAGGCGGTGCACGAGACCTCCGAGCTGACGTGGAACACGATGTTCGATGCCAACGTCCGCACCTTGCTCCATGCCGTGCGTGCCGTGGTGCCGCGCATGATCGACGGCGGCGGCGGCAGGATCGTCAACGTCGCTGCCTTCTCGGCGCAGAAGGGGCTTGCGCAGATGGGCGCCTACTGCGCGGCCAAGGCCTCGGTGATCCGCCTGACGGAGTCCATGGCCGGCGAACTGCGCGAGAAGAACATCAACGTGAACTGCGTGCTGCCGAGCATCATCGACACGCCGGACAACCGCTCCGCGATGCCGGACGCGGATGCAGGCCGCTGGGTCGCTCCCGAAGACCTTGCCAACGTCATTGTCTTTCTGTCGTCGCAGGGCGCGCGGGCGATCCACGGGGCCTGCGTTCCGGTCACCGGGCTCAGCTGATCCCGGCGCGCACGGGGTTCGGCCACCTGCTGCGCGAGGGTTGCACGGTGCCCTGGCAGTTTCAGTCGGCGGCACGCGTGCATGGCTGCCGGAGGATGTGCAGCCCCGCATCACGCAGGCAGTGTCGTCGCGGAGAAGCAGATGGCGGGAAGCGCCCGTACCGAACTGCAGATGGGTCGAGGTCTTGCAATGCTGGATGCTGCGCGCTCGGAACCGGGCCGGCAGTGTGGTGCCGGCCCGGTACCGGACACTCCGCCGGGGGCGAGGGCCGTGGCATCATGTAAACCGTTCCAACAGCTTCCGACGAGGTGCTTCCATGAGCGATGCGAAGCCGGGTGACGCCATGCCGCCGGCCCGCGACACCCTGGATGCCCGCATCGAGGGCGTCGGCGGCTTGCGGGCGCAGGCCACCGTACACTGAGGCTCCGTCCATGCCAGATTTGAAGCTCTACAACTACTTCCGCTCGTCGGCTTCCTACCGGGTGCGCATCGCGCTGGCGCTCAAGGGCCTGGCCTACGACTACAAGGCGGTGCACGTGCTCAAGAACGAGCAGTTCGGCCCTGCGTACGAGGGCTTGTCGCCGGCGCGGCTGGTGCCGGCGCTGGTCGATGGCGAGCAGGTGCTGTCGCAGTCGCTGGCCATCATCGAGTACCTGGACGAAACCCACCCCGAGCCGCCCCTGCTGCCGCCCGGCGCCGCGGCCCGTGCCCGGGTACGCGGCATCGCGCTCGACATCGCCTGCGAGATCCACCCGCTCAACAACCTGCGGGTGCTGCGTTTCCTGACCGACGAACTCAAGCTCGCCGAGTCCGACAAGGACCGCTGGTACCGCCACTGGGTGGAAACCGGCCTGGAGAGCGTCGAGCGCCGGCTCCACGGCGTGGCCGGGCGTTTCTGCCACGGCGACGCGCCCACCCTGGCCGACGTGGTGCTCGTGCCGCAGGTCTTCAATGCCCGGCGCATGGACTGCCGGCTCGACCACGTCCCGCGGGTGATGCAGGTGTTCGAGGAATGTATGACACTGGCGGCGTTCCAACAGGCCCATCCTTCCGCATGTCCCGACGCGACCTGACGCTTTTCCATCCCGACTGGCTGCGCCCCGACTGGCATGTGCGAGGCGTCGGCGCGCTGATGAGCACGCGCGCCGGCGGCGTGAGCCGGGCGCCCTGGGACAGCCTCAACCTGGGCACGGCGGTCGGCGACGACCCCGAGGCCGTCGCCCACAACCGGCAACGGCTGGCCGCGGCCATCGGCGCCAGGCCGGTGTTCCTGCACCAGGTCCACGGCAACCGGGTGGTGACCCTCGCGCCGGCCCACGCACGGCCCGGCGCCCCGCCCGAGGCGGCCGATGCCGCCATCACCACCGAACCCGGGCTGGCCTGCGTGGTGCAGGTGGCCGACTGCCTGCCGGTGCTCTTCGCCGCTCCCGGCGGCCGGGCGGTGGGCGCGGCCCATGCCGGCTGGCGCGGCCTGGCCGCCGGCGTGCTCGAGGCGACCCTGGGGGGCGTGTGCACCCTGGCGCATTGCGTGCCGGCCGAGGTGCAGGTCTGGCTGGGGCCGTGCATCGGTCCGGCACGTTTCGAGGTCGGGGCCGAGGTGCGCGAAGCCCTGGGCCTGTCGCCCCAGGCCCTGGCGTGTTTCGTGCCCGGCGCGCCGGGCAAATGGCTGGCCGACCTGGCGGGGCTGGCCCGCTGCAGCCTGCAGGCGGCCGGCGTCACCGGTTTCAGCGGAGGCGGCTGGTGCACCGTGGACAGCCCCTCAAGGTTCTTTTCCTTCCGGCGGGACCGCATCACCGGACGCCAGGCCGCCGCCATCTGGATCGATGCCTGAGGCCCGCTCCGGCGGCGCCGCGGACTCGGCCTGCATCGCCCGCTCCTCGGCCGCGCGCCGCGCCTTGCGGCGGCCCGGCGCACCCATCACGTACAGCACGATGCCCAGCGGCAGCACGCCATACAGCAGGAATGTGACAAGCGCCCCCAGCAGCGAGCCCTGGCTGCTCATGGCCTCGGCCACGGCCATCATCAAGACCACATAGATCCATGCAATCGCAACGAGATACATATCAATTTGGCGTCAGAATGTCGCTTGAACAATGAGGCGAAATGCCACGGACCACATGGCCTGCAACGGGTCGCAAGGAGAGATGTGAAGACACAAGCCGCTTTTACCGAATCCATGGCCAAGTCCGGCCTGCAAAACCTGGGAGCCACTCTGGGCGAGCTGTTCAAGTCGCTGCCCAACCTGTCGGTGCCGCCCTCCGCACTGAGCGAGCTGCAGGCCGATTATCTGGCCCAGGCCACCGCCCTGTGGAACAGCACCCTGGCCGCATCCGCCGACGGTGGCGCCGTGCCCCCGCTGAAAGACCGGCGTTTCGCCGCCCCCGAGTGGTTGTCCAACCCCGGCACCGCCTTCACCGCCCAACTCTACCTGCTCAACGCGCGCACCCTGATGCAGCTGGCCGACGCCGTGCAGGGCGAGGAGAAACTCCGCCAGCGCGTGCGCTTCGCGGTGCAGCAGTGGGTGGCGGCCGCATCGCCCAGCAATTGCCTTGCCACCAACCCCGAGGCCTTGGCGCGCGCGGTGCAGACCAAGGGCGAGAGCCTCACCCAGGGCATCGCCCAGCTCTGGAACGACGTGCAGCAGGGCCACGTGTCGCAGACCGACGAAAAGCTGTTCGAGGTCGGCCGCAACGTCGCCACCACCGAGGGCAGCGTGGTCTACGAGGGCGAGCTGTTCCAGCTCATCGAGTACAAGCCGCTCACGGCCAAGGTGTACGAGCGTCCCTTGCTGATCGTGCCGCCCTGCATCAACAAGTACTACATCCTCGACCTGCAACCGGCCAACTCGCTGATCCGCTACGCGGTCGAGCAGGGCCACCGGGTGTTCGTGATCAGCTGGCGCAATGCCGACGCCGACATGGCCAAGCTGACCTGGGACGACTACATCGAGGACGCGGTCATCCGCGCCATCGGCATCACCCGCGAGATCAGCGGCAGCGAGACCCTCAACACCCTAGGTTTTTGCATCGGTGGCACCATCCTTGCAACGGCCCTGGCGGTGTTGGCGCAGCGTGGTGAAAAACCAGCCGCCAGCATGACCCTGCTGACGACCTTCCTCGATTTCTCCGACACCGGCGTTCTCGACCTGTTCGTCGACGAAACCATGGTGAAGATGCGAGAGATGACCATAGGCCAAGAAAGTCCCGGCGGAGGCGGCCTGCTCAAGGGCCAGGAGCTGGCGAGCACCTTCAGCTCGCTGCGCCCCAACGATCTGGTCTGGAACTACGTCGTCGGCAACTACCTCAAGGGCGAGACGCCGCCGGCCTTCGACCTGCTCTACTGGAACAGCGACAGCACCAACCTGCCGGGCCCCATGTACTGCTGGTACCTGCGCCAGACCTACCTCGAGAACAACCTGGTGAAGCCGGGCAAGGTGCAGGTCTGCGGCGCGCCGCTCGATTTCGGTGCCATCGAGGCACCGGCCTATGTCTTCGCCTCCCGGGAAGACCACATCGTGCCCTGGAACAGTGCATATCTCAGCACCGGGGTGCTCAAGGGCAACCGGGGCCGTACGCGTTTCGTGCTCGGGGCCTCGGGCCACATCGCCGGCGTGATCAACCCGCCCACGGCCAACAAGAGAAGCCACTGGGTCGGCGGCTCCGCCGCCTTGCCCGACCACCACGACGACTGGCTCGCCAAGGCCAAGGAACGGCCGGGCAGCTGGTGGCCCGACTGGTCGGCCTGGGTGCAGGAGCATGCCGGCAAGCAGGTCGCCGCGCCCAAGGCCCCGGGCAACCGCAAATACCGGGTGATCGAGCCGGCACCCGGGCGCTATGTCAAGCAGAAGGCCTGACAGCTTGACTAATGTTGCACTGCAGCAGATATTCCTAGATTGACTTCACAATACACCAGGAGACTCTCCATGACCGACATCGTCATCGTTGCCGCCGCCCGTACCGCCGTAGGCAAGTTCGGTGGCTCTCTCGCCAAGACCCCGGCGCCCGAACTCGGCGCCGCCGTCATCGTCGACCTGCTGCGCCGTGCCAAGCTCAGCGGCGACCAGATCAATGAAGTCATCCTCGGCCAGGTGCTCACCGCGGGCGTGGGGCAGAACCCGGCCCGCCAGTCGGTCATCAAGAGCGGCCTGCCGCAATCGGTGCCCGCACTCACCATCAACGCCGTGTGCGGCTCGGGCCTGAAGTCGGTCATGCTGGCCGCCCAGGCCATCCGCGACGGCGACTCCGAGATCGTCATCGCCGGCGGCCAGGAGTCCATGAGCCTGAGCCCGCACGCGCTGCCGAACTCGCGCGACGGCCAGCGCATGGGCGACTGGAAACTCGTCGACACCATGATCGTCGACGGCCTGTGGGACGTCTACAACCAGTACCACATGGGCATCACGGCCGAGAACGTGGCCAAGAAGTTCGGCATCGGCCGCGAAGCGCAGGACGCGCTGGCGCTGGCCTCGCAGCAAAAGGCGGCGGCCGCCCAGGACGCCGGCAAGTTCAAGGACGAGATCGTCCCCTTCAGCATTCCGCAGCGCAAGGGTGACCCGGTCGTCTTCGACACCGACGAATTCATCAACCGCAAGACCAACGCCGATGCGCTGGCCGGCCTGCGCCCGGCCTTCGACAAGGCCGGCAGCGTCACCGCCGGCAACGCCTCCGGCCTGAACGACGGCGCCGCCGGCGTGCTCGTCATGACGGCGAAGAAGGCCGACCAGCTCGGGCTCACGCCCCTGGCGCGCATCGCCAGCTACGCCACGGTCGCGCTCGACCCGGCGGTCATGGGCATCGGCCCGGTGCCGGCCTCGCAGCGCGCGCTGCAGCGCGCGGGCTGGAAGGCCTCCGACCTCGACCTGCTCGAGATCAACGAGGCCTTCGCGGCACAGGCTTGTGCCGTCAACAACGAGATGGGTTGGGACACCAGCAAGGTGAACGTCAACGGTGGCGCCATCGCCATCGGCCACCCCATCGGCGCTTCCGGTTGCCGCATCTTGGTGACGCTGCTGCACGAAATGCAGCGCCGCAACGCCAAGAAGGGCATCGCCAGCCTGTGCATCGGCGGCGGCATGGGCGTGGCCCTGACGGTCGAGCGCTGACACCACACCTCCACGCGGAAGCGGCCACGCAGGGGGCGGGTCTACACCCGCTCCGGCGTGCCCGTGGGCCGGTGGTCAAGAATTTCGGTTCACACGGATCGATGCAGGCCGGCAGTGAGGGGGAAACCCGCTTGACCGGACTGCCCAGCGGGCGGACCCTAGCGGTCCGCCAATTCACGATTGACAAAGAAGACAGGACAGGAGAGGCATATGAGGAAGAAGCTAGCGTACGTCACGGGCGGCATGGGTGGCATCGGAACAACGATGTGCCAGCGTTTGTACAAGGACGGTTTCACCGTGATCGCGGGTTGCGGTCCGAGCCGTGACTTCAAGAAATGGCTGGACGAGCAAGAGGCCCTGGGCTACAAGTTCTACGCTTCGGTGGGCAACGTGGGTGACTGGGACTCCACCGTCCAGGCATTCCAGAAGACCAAGGCCGAACACGGCCCGATCGATGTGCTGGTCAACAACGCCGGCATCACGCGCGACGGCATGTTCCGCAAGATGAGCCGTGCCGACTGGGACGCGGTCATCGAGACCAACCTCACCAGCCTGTTCAACGTGACCAAGCAGGTCATCGAAGACATGCTCGAGCGCGGCTGGGGCCGCATCATCAACATCAGCTCGGTCAACGGCGAGAAGGGCCAGTTCGGCCAGACCAACTACTCCGCCGCCAAGGCCGGCATGCACGGCTTCACCATGGCCCTGGCCCAGGAAGTGGCCAACAAGGGCGTGACGGTCAACACCGTGAGCCCGGGCTACATCGCGACCGACATGGTCAAGGCCATCCGCCAGGATGTGCTCGACAAGATCGTCGCCGGCATTCCGGTCAAGCGCCTAGGCACGCCGGACGACATCGCGTCCATCGTCTCGTGGGTGGCCTCGGAAGAGTCGGGCTTCGCGACCGGGGCCGACTTCTCGGTCAACGGCGGCTTGCACATGGGGTGACCCCGGAAAAGAAAACAGTCCCTGCGGACTGTTTTCACGGGGGCACGCTAAGGGCTTGCAAGCCCTTCGCCGGGGTGCGGCGGCATGAGGGAACAGTCCCTGCGGACTGTTTTCCCGGGGTGCGGTGGCATGAGGGAACAGTCCTTGCGGACTGTTTTCTTCCTGTGGGCGTGTCCGGCCCGGCCGACCCCTTGCAAGCAGGGCGGTCGAATCTGCTGCCGGTCCCCACGTGACGGGGACGCGGCACCGGCAAGGGTATGCTGCGGTGTCCGCGCTTTCCCTCGCCCACATGACGCCTCAAGAAAATCCGGTCCAGGCATCTCCCGACCCTGTCGTGCCGCCGAGCGGCCAGCGCGACTTCTCTTCGTCTCCGCCCTTTTCGTCGCACGGCAGGCGCTCGGGCATCCACACCATCGGGCTGTGGTTCGGCGCATTGGTCGGCGGCTCGGTCGTGATGGGCCTGGGGGCCAGCTATGGCATCTCCGCCTACAAGCTGTTCGTCGACCTGTTCTCGCCCGGCCCTGGCCGCAGCGGCGTGATGCTGGTGTCGTTCCTGGCGGGCGTGCCGCTGGTCATCGGCCTGCTGATCGGCGTTCTCGCCAGGCGCTACAAATTGGCCGGCCTGGCTTCGGCCAGCGTGTGGTCGCAGCTGTCCATCTGCTTCGTCTTGTTCGCAGCCGGTGCCCTGTTCAGGGAAGGCACCATTTGCATCGTCATGGCCATGCCCTTCCTGCTGGCGCTGGTGGTGCTGGGGGTGTTCATCGGCTGGTTGATGTCGTTTTTCGACGGGGGCGGCCCGAAGACGCTGGGGATCGCGCTGCTCATGCCGTTCGCCTTCGGTGCCGCCGAGCGGGAGTTCGAGTCGCCCGACGCCTTGCAGGTGGTCCGGCGCAGCATCCACATCCAGGCTTCGCCCGAGCGGGTGTGGCAGCACCTCAACTTTCCCACCGGCATCCAGCCGAGCGAGCTGAAGGACGGCCTGGCCTACCGCATCGGGGTGCCGTATCCGATCGAGGCGCGTACCCTGCAGCCGGGGGTGGGCGGGCGGCGCCAACTGGTGTGGCAGCGCGGCGTGCGCTTCGAGGAGACCATCACCGCCTGGGATGAAAACCGCCACATCGCCTGGACCTACCATTTCACGCCCGCCTCCTTCCCGCCGGGGTCGCTCGACGACCACATCGTCATCGGCGGCCGCTATTTCGGGCTGGAGGACACGGCCTACACGCTGACACCCGAGGCCGGTGGCACCCGGCTCGACATCCGGGTCACCACCCGGGTGACCACGAATTTCAACTGGTACGCGGGGCTGTGGGCCGAGTTCCTGATCGACGACACCGCCCAGGCGATCCTGAAGTTCTACAAACACCGCGGCGAAGCTGCGGCAGGCTGAGCCGGGGGGGCGGAGCTGCCGCGGGTCCGGCCGGTCCCCCGCTTGCCGTGCCCGCTGGCGGGCCGATTCTTGCCTGGTCCGCCAAGGACTGGCCATGGCACCACAGCGCATCACCTGGCCCTCGCGGGCCTCCGCAGCATGAGCGGCGGCGACGGCCTGCCTTCGGCGCCCCATCCCCCGGCGCGGTCCGACGCGTGCGGGCCCGCCCCCAAGAGTCCCCATGCACTCGGCGTGGCGCGCACCTACCGCGGCCTGGCGCCGCTGTACGACCCGCTGTTCGGCCGCGTGCTCGAACCCGGCCGCCGCGCCATGACAAGGGCCGCCCGTGCGTTGGCGCCCGGCTCGGTGCTCGAAGTCGGCGTGGGCACCGGCCTCACGCTGGCCGGTTATCCCGAGCGGTCGGACGTGGTCGGCATCGACCTGTCGCCCGATATGCTGCAACGGGCGAGGCGACGCGCGGCGAGCCTGCCCGGACGCCGCATCTCGCTGCAATTGATGGATGCCGAGTGCATGGACTTCCCGGACCGCCACTTCGACTGCGTCACGGTGCCCTACGTCCTGTCCGTGACACCCGATCCGGCGCGCCTGGTGGCCGAGATCCGGCGTGTCTGCAAGATCGACGGCCACATCCTCGTCGTCAACCACTTCAGCGGCAGTCGCTTCTGGTGGCTGATGGAGCAGGCCGTCCGTCCGGTCGCCGATCGCATCGGCTTCCGCTCCGATTTCAGCTACGAGGCGCACATGCTGTTGCACGACTGGCAGGTGGAGTCGGTGCGGCCGGTGAACCTGTTCCACTTGTCGAAGCTGGTGGTGCTGCGCAATACACGGCCTTCGCCGCTGTCGAGTCGGGGCGTGCCGGACACAGGGGGCTGCGCCTGAGGTGCCCCCGCCCGGGCTCCGCTCAGGCGAACGCGCCGCGTTCGCGCAGCAGGCGCCGTGCGTTGTCGATCCGCGGCCGGCGCACCTCGTCGACCCCCGCACCCAGGCTCAAGGAGGCGAAGGGCAGGACCCCGTCGGGGCCTTCCACCCATCCGACATACCAGCCGGTGACGGGCGAGTCCTGGCTGGGGCCGCGCCAGCCGAGACCGGTCTTGGCCCGCAGCAGCGTTTCACCCTGGCGTTCCGTGACGAACACCTCCAAGGCCGTCTTCAAGCTGCTGCGCCTCAGGGCCAGGCCGCCGTGGGCGACACGCGAAAGAAAATGCCATTGCTCCTTGGGCGAGATGCGGATGCCCCGGTCTCCGGCGTTCCAGAAGTTGTCGATGCCGAAGGAGATGTCGCGGTTGCCGTAGTCGAAGCGGCGCAAGTAGGCGGCCATGCGCTCCGGGCCCAGTTGCAGGGCCAGCAGCCTGAAAAACCAGATGGCCGATGCATGGAAGGCGCTGCGCAGCGAATGCGGCCGGTTCCAGCTGTCGAGCATCTCCCGGGTCCACCAGGGCTGCGGCGACCAGGTGCGGGTCGAGACGTCCAGCAGTTGGTCGGGGTTGGTCACCAGTCCCTCTTCCAAGGCCATCAGGGTCAGCGGTATCTTGAAGGTCGAGCAGGGACTCAGCCGCGTGTTTGCCAGGGCCTCGTTGCCGAGGGCCAGTCCGGGCCAGTCTTCGCCCAGCACCACCACGTGCTGTGCGGGCTGGGCCTGCACCGGGGCTGCCGTGGCGGCAGCCCCGGCGGAGAGAAGTTGCAGAAATGCGCGTCGGTCCATGCGGATGCTCCAGGAAAAGAAGCAGCGAGAATCGCCTGGCGAATCCGGTTCGGCCAGGTCATCAACCTTAACAAACATAACCGACATGACATCCATCACCACCAGCGACGGGAGCAGTGCCGGGCGGACACTCGACCGGCCGCCGGTGCGCGGGTTCGGCGGGCCGGCGACGCCGGATCCCATCGACGTCCGGCTGGACCGGCCGTTCGCCGTGGGGGGCAGGCCCTGCAGCCGGCTGACCGTCTGGCTGCTGGCGATCACCAGCTTGAGGAGCGCCAGCAGCTCGCCCCACGTCGGCCTTGCCGAAATGACGACCCAGCTTCGCTCTCCCCAGGCCCTGCCGATGGCCGTGAGCCGGGCATTCGCCGCGCTGGGGCAGGCCGGGATCCGTCTCGGCTGGGGCGAGGACGTGTCACTCGACCCTGATACCTTGTCCTTGCATGGCCGGTCGCGGGGCCCCTTCTGGCTGCCGCCGGGCGAGGCGGGGCGCTTGCGCTTCCTGCTTCGGTCGGCGCCGGTAGCACCGGCCGAGCTGAGGCGCTTTCTCGGACTCGCCGGCCAGGCCGGCCCGGCCGGGGGCGGGGCGGGCGCCAGCCTCCATGACCTCGACCGGTGGTACGAACTGCTCGATGTGCGGCAACGGGCGGAAGAGGGCACGGCCGCACCGGGCGATGCCATGGTCGTGCGGCGGCTCGCGCGGGCCGCCGCGGGGCCGGACCTGTCCTCGGCCTGGGCGCAGCTGATCAGCGCACGCCAGGCGCGTCGCGCCGGCGACATCGCGGCGGCGCGCGCATCGCTCAACGCCCTCGTGCGCCGGGTGCCGCGCGGGCACTCGCCGCGCCACCTGGCCGCCCACACCCTGGCGCGCATCGGCCTGGCCTGGTGCGACCACCAGGACCGCCGCCTCGGGGCCGCCGTCCGCCGGCTGCAGCAACTGACCCAGGAGACCCGTTCCGCCGAAGGCGCCGCCTGGCTGCACAACCCGCGTGTCGCCTGCGAGTTCTTCAACCTGCGCGCCCTGGTCGCCCGCGCCCGGCTGCTGGAGAAGCCGCCGGTGGCCGGCGTCTCCCCGAAGGCCGGCGAGGTGTTCGACGACCTGCGGCAGGCCCTCGTCTGCGCGGTCGAAACCGATGCCTTCACCCTGCTGGAGAGCGTGGCCGCCAACCTCGGCTACACCCTCTGGCTGCTCGAACCCTGGCTGCCGCCTGGCCTGGCCGGCCGGGGCGGGCGACTCGAGGCGGTGCGCTGGATGCTGCTCAGCGAATGGCTGTGCCAGCGCCACGGGCTGGCCGCCGGTTCGCCCTGGAACCTCATCAACATCTGCCGCGTGGCACGCGGCGCCGGCCGCGCGGTCGGGCCGGGTACCGCGGCGGGCTTCAGCCTGGCCGAGCTGCGCTCGGCGGTCGGCCCCATGGCTTCGGTGCTGGGCGTGGCGCAGACCGTGCGCGACTGGATCGACCTCAGCGCCACGCTGGCCGACGCCGCGCAGCGCCCCGGCAGCGGCCATTCGCCCCTGCAGCGCTGCGCCGCCCATGTCGAGCACCTGTGGCGGCTCGCCGCGGCCGGCCGGTGGAAGGATGCGAGGCGCCAGCAGGCGGCCATCGAAGCCTTGCTGCCCGGCCTGGCCGGGTCGGACCGCAAGTTCTTCCGGGCCGAATTGCAGGCGGTCGGGCTGCCAAGCTAGTACGAGGCTTCAACCTGCCCGGGGGCAGGGCCGGCAGAGGGGGGCGAGAGCTTGTGCGCCGATCAGGGCGCGATCGCATCCAGCAGCTCGGTCTCGATCTCGATCTGCTTGCGGTTCTGCTGCAGCGCCGGGCCGTCGACCAGGAAGATGTCCTCCACCCGTTCGCCCAGCGTGACGATCTTGGCCAGCTGCAGGTTGACCTGGTGCTGCGCGAGCACGCGGGCGATGGCGTAGAGCAGGCCGGCGCGGTCGCTGGTCGAGATGCCGAGCAGCCAGCGCTGGCCGCGTTCGTCCGGCCGCAGCGTGACTCTTGGTGTGATCGGGAAGGAGCGCACGCGGCGCGAGATGCGGCCGCGGCGCGGCTGCGGCAGCGGGCCCTGGGCCTTCAGCGCCAGCGTGGCCTGGGTCTCGACCAGCGAGATCAGGTCGCGGTAGTGCTGGTCGATCTGCGGACTGATGACCTGGAAGGTGTCGAGCGCGTAGCCGGCCCGGGTGGTGTGCACCTTGGCCTCGAGGATGTTGAAGCCGGCACCGTCGAAGTAGCCGCAGATGCGGGCGAACAGGTCGGGCTGGTCGGGGGCGTAGAAGAGCACCTGCAGGCCTTCGCCGGCCGAGGACAGCCGCGCCCGCACCACCGGCTCCTTGCTGTCGACGTGGCGGAACAGCGAGCGCGCGTGCCAGGCGATGTCCGCCGCGTCGTGGCGGGCGAAGTAGCTGAGCTCCAGCGTCTTCCACAGCGGCGTCTCGGTGTCGGGTAGCATCGAGTGCAGGTTCAGCGTGTGGCGGGCGTCCTGCTTGCGGGCCTCGATCTCGGCATCGAGGTTGGGGCGCGCGCCTCCGAGCGCGCGCAGCGTCAGGCGGTACAGGTCCTCGAGCAGCTTGCCTTTCCAGGCGTTCCAGACCTTGGGGCTGGTGCCGCGGATGTCCGCCACCGTCAGCAGGTAGAGCGCTGTGAGGCGGCGTTCGCTGCCGACCAGCTGGGCGAAGTTCTCGATCACCTCGGGGTCGCTCAGGTCTTCCTTCTGGGCGATGCGCGACATGGTGAGATGGCCTTGCACCAGGAACTCGATCAGCGAGGCGTCCTCCCGTTCGATGCCATGGGCGCGGCAGAAGCGCCGCACCTCGACCGCACCCAGGTCGGAGTGGTCGCCGCCGCGGCCCTTGGCCACGTCGTGGAACAGCGCCGCCACATAGAGCACCCAGGGCTTGTCCCAGCTCGAGGCCAGCTGCGAGCAGAACGGGTATTCGTGGGCGTGTTCGTGGACGAAGAAGCGGCGCGCATTGCGCATCACCATCAGGATGTGCTGGTCCACCGTGTAGACGTGGAACAGGTCGTGCTGCATCTGGCCCACGATGCGCCGGAACACCCACAGGTAGCGGCCGAGCACGCTGGTCTGGTTCATCAGCCGGAAGCTGTGCGTCTGGCCTTCCGGCGCCTGCAGGATGCGCATGAAGGTCGCCCGGTTGACCGGGTCGCGCCGGAAGCCGGCGTCCATCACGTCGCGCGAGTTGTACAGCGCGCGCAGCGTGCGCGCCGACAGGCCTTCGATGCCGGGGGTCTGCTGGAAGATCAGGAAGGTCTCGAGGATGGCGTGCGGCTCGCGTTCGTAGAGGTCGTCGCTGACCACCTCGAGCATGCCGCCGCGGTCGAGGAAGTGCTCGTTGATCGGGCGCATGGGCGCGTCCTGCGAGCCGTTGACCCGCTCCTCGATGTTGAGCATCAGGATCTGGTTGAGCTGCGTCACCGCCTTGGCGGCCCAGTAGTAGCGCCGCATCAGCACTTCGGAGGCGCGTTGCGTCGCGCTGGCGCGGTAGCCGAAGCTCTCGGCCACCGCGGTCTGCAGGTCGAACACCAGCCGGTCCTCGCGCCGGCCGGCCACCAGGTGCAGCCGGGCGCGGATCAGGCGCAGCAAGGCCTCGTTGCGCTGCAGCTGCTTGACCTCGAAGGGCGTGATCAGCCCGCGCGCGGCGAGTTCGGTCCAGCTCTTGCCGAGGCCGGCGGCACGCGCCACCCACATCAGCACCTGCAGGTCGCGCAGCCCGCCCGGGCTTTCCTTGCAGTTGGGTTCGAGCGAGTAGGGCGTGTCCTCGTATTTCTGGTGGCGCTGGCGCATCTCGAGCGTCTTGGCGCGCAGGAAGGCACGGGCGTCCATCGCCTCGTGGGTGGCGCGGCGCAGGCTGTCGAACAGGCGCTTGGCGCCGCACAGGTAGCGCGCCTCGAGCAGGGCGGTCTGCACCGTGACGTCGAGCGCGCTCTCGGCCACGCACTCGCCGACGGTGCGCACGCTGGAGCCGATCTCCAGGCCGATGTCCCAGCAGGCGGTGATGAAGCCCTCGATCGAGGACTTGAGCGCCTCGTTGGAGGCCCCCGGCGCGCTGGCGCCGCTGCCCGTGTCGGTCGCGTCGGGCAGCAGCACCAGCACGTCGATGTCGGAATAGGGGTAGAGCTCGCCGCGCCCGTAGCCGCCCACGGCCACCAGCAGGGCGCCGGGCGGCATCATGGCGTGCTGCCAGAGATCGACCAGGGTCTGGTCGGCATGGCGGCACAGGGCGCGCAGCAGCCTGGACGCCGCCGCCGTGCTGGCCCGGCTGGCGCCGAACTCGGCCAGCAGCGCCGCCTTGCCTTCGCGGAAACGCGCGCGCAGCGCGCCGATGCCGCCTGCGGAAGAGACCTCGGCCAGCGCCGCCACGCTTGCGCCCCTCAGCCCGCGACGGCCAGGCGCGGCGCGGCGACGAAGGCCGGCGGCGGCGGGCTGCCGGCCGACAGCGTCAGCACCTCGTAGCCGGTCTCGGTGACGAGCACGGTGTGCTCCCACTGGGCCGACAGCGAGCGGTCCTTGGTGACGATGGTCCAGCCGTCGTAGGGGCGGTTGCCCTTGCGGTCTTCCTTGATGTGGCGGCGGCCGAGGTTGATCATGGGCTCGATGGTGAAGATCATGCCGGGCACCAGCTCCTCGAGCGTGCCGGGCTCGCCGTAGTGCAGCACCTGCGGCTCCTCGTGGAACTTGCGCCCCACGCCGTGGCCGCAGAACTCGCGCACCACCGAATAGCCGGCGTCCTCGGCGAAGGTCTGGATGGCGTGGCCGATGTCGCCCAGGCGCGCCCCCGGGCGCACCTCGACGATGCCCTTCCACATGGCCTCGAAGGTGATGGCGCACAGCCGGGTGGCGGCGATCGAGCCCTTGCCGACGACGAACATGCGGCTGTTGTCGCCGTGCCAGCCGTCCTTGATGACGGTGACGTCGATGTTGATGATGTCGCCGTTCTTCAGCGGCACGTCGTCGGGGATGCCGTGGCAGATGACGTCGTTGACCGAGGTGCACAGCGAGGCCGGGTAGGGCGGGTAGCCGGGCGGGGCATAGCCCAGCGTGGCCGCCACGGTGTGCTGCACGTCGCGCATGTAGTCGGCGGCGAGCTGGTCGATCTGGCGCGTGGTGATGCCAGGCTTGATGTGCGGGGTCAGCATGTCCAGCACCTCCGAGCCCAGCCGGCCGGCGGTGCGCATGCCGGCGATGCCGGCGGCGTCTTTGATCACGATACTCATGGAACAATTATCTCACCGCCCCGTAAAATGAGGGGTTTTCCCGGACTGGCCCCCGTGGCCGCCCCCGGTTCCTTACCCGCACCGAGCCTCCAGCGTGACTTCTACCTCCAAGCATCTGCTGCATTTCGAAGGCGGCAACGCCTTGTCCGCCTTCCGCGCCCAGGCCTTGCTGCCCCGGCTGCAGGCGGTCAGCCCTCGCATCACCGGCGTGGCGGCGCGCCATGTGCACTGGGTGTGGAGCGAGTCCTCGCCCGCGCCGGAGGCCTTGCGCACGCTGGAGGCCTTGTTGCGCTACGGCGACGCCTACACCGGCCCGTCCGACGGCCCGCTGATCGTCGTCGCCCCGCGCCTGGGCACCGTCTCGCCCTGGGCCTCCAAGGCCACCGACATCGCCCACAACTGCGGCCTGGCCGTCAAGCGCGTGGAGCGGGTCACCGAGTTCCGCCTCGTCCTCAAGTCCGGCCTGCTGGGCGGCGCCAAGCCGCTGGGCGCCGAGGAGCTGCAGGCCGCCGCCGCGCTGCTGCACGACCGCATGACCGAAAGCGTGCTGCTGCAGCGCGACGATGCCGCCCACCTGTTCGACGAGCAGGCCGCCCGCCCGATGGAGCAGGTCGACGTGCTGGGCCAGGGCCGCGCCGCCCTGGTGGCCGCCAACAAGGACTTCGGCCTCGCCCTGTCCGACGACGAGATCGACTACCTGGTCGACGCCTTCACCGCGCTGCGCCGCAACCCGAGCGACGTCGAGCTGATGATGTTCGCCCAGGCCAACAGCGAACACTGCCGCCACAAGATCTTCAACGCGCAGTTCACCATCGACGGCGTGGCCCAGGAACGTTCGATGTTCCAGATGATCCGCAACACCCACCAGCTGGCGCCGCAGCACACCGTCATCGCCTACAGCGACAACGCCTCGGTGATGGAAGGCGGGCTGGTCGAGCGCTGGCTGCCCCAGGGCTACACCGGCGCGCCGCAGTATGCCGCGCGGCAGGAGCAGGTGCATGTGCTGATGAAGGTCGAGACGCACAACCACCCGACCGCCATCTCGCCCTTCCCGGGCGCCTCCACCGGCGCCGGCGGCGAGATCCGCGACGAAGGCGCGACCGGGCGCGGCTCCAGGCCGAAGTCTGGCCTAACCGGCTTCAGCGTGTCCAACCTGCACCTGCCCGGCACCGACGAACCCTGGGAGCGGGTCCGCTACGGCAAGCCCGAGCACATCGCCAGCCCGCTGCAGATCATGATCGACGGGCCGCTCGGCGGCGCCGCCTTCAACAACGAGTTCGGCCGCTCCAACCTGGGCGGCTACTTCCGGGTCTACGAGCAGACCGTGGGCGAGGGCGCCGAGGCCGTCCGCCGCGGCTACCACAAGCCCATCATGATCGCCGGCGGCCTGGGCAGCATCTCGGCCACGCAGACCCGCAAGGTCCAGTTCCCGGCCGGCACCCTGCTGATCCAGCTCGGCGGGCCGGGCATGCGCATCGGCATGGGCGGCAGCGCGGCCAGCTCGATGGCGGCGGGCGCCAACGCGGCCGAACTCGACTTCGACTCGGTGCAGCGCGGCAACCCCGAGATCGAACGCCGCGCCCAGGAGGTCATCAACCACTGCTGGGCGCTGGGCGAGGCCAACCCCATCCTCGCCATCCACGACGTGGGCGCGGGCGGCATCTCCAACGCCTTCCCCGAGCTGGTCGACGGCGCCGGCGTGGGCGCCCGTTTCGATCTGCGCCAGGTGCCGCTGGAGGAGAGCGGCCTGGCCCCGAAGGAGATTTGGTGCAACGAAAGCCAGGAGCGCTACGTCATGGCGGTCTCGCCCGAGGCCCTGCCGGTGTTCCGGGCGATGTGCGAGCGCGAACGCTGCCCCTTCGGCGTGGTCGGCGTGGCCACGGCCGAGAAGGAGCTGATCCTCGAGGACGGTCCGGGCGGCGAGCAGGCCATCCACATGCCCATGGAGGTGCTGCTGGGCAAGCCGCCCAAGATGCACCGCGAGGTGTCCAGCCTGCCGCGCCGCCTGCCCGCCCTCGACCTGGCCGACGTGGCCCTCGAGAAGGTGGCCTTCGACGTGCTGCGGCACCCCACCGTGGCCAGCAAGCGTTTCCTGATCACCATCGGCGACCGGACCGTGGGCGGCCTCAACAGCCGCGACCAGATGGTCGGGCCGTGGCAGGTGCCGGTGGCCGACTGCGCGGTCACGCTGGCCGACTACCGGGGTTTCCAGGGGGAGGCGATGAGCATGGGCGAGCGCAGCCCGCTGGCCGCCCTCGACGCGCCGGCCTCGGGCCGCATGGCGGTCGGCGAGGCCCTGACCAACCTGCTGGCCGCGCCGATCGAGCTGCCGCGGGTCAAGCTGAGCTGCAACTGGATGGCCGCCTGCGGCGAACCGGGCGAGGATGCCGCGCTCTACGAGACCGTCAAGGCCGTCGGCATGGAGCTCTGCCCGGCGCTGGGCATCAGCGTGCCGGTGGGCAAGGACAGCCTGTCGATGCGCACCCGCTGGACCGAGAACGGCGAGACCCGCCAGGTCACGGCGCCGGTCAGCCTGGTCGTCACCGCCTTCGCCACCCTGGCCGACGTGCGGCCCACGCTCACGCCCCAGCTGCAGCCGGGCGACACCACCCTGGTGCTGATCGACCTGGGCCAGGGCCGCAACCGCCTGGGCGGCTCGATGCTCGCGCAGGTGCTGAACCAGTTCGGCGACAGCGTGCCCGACGTGGACGAACCGGCGCAGCTCAAGGCGCTGGTGGCCGCCATCAACCAGCTGCGCCAGGAAGGCAAGCTGCTGGCCTACCACGACCGCAGCGACGGCGGCCTGTGGGCGGCGGTGTGCGAGATGGCCTTTGCCGGCCACCTGGGCGTGAGCCTGAACGTCGACCTGCTGGTCACCGAAGGCGATGGCATCGGCGACAGCCGGGCCGACCACGGCGACTCGAAGAACTGGGCCGGCCAGGTCGGCGCCCGCCGCGCCGAACTCACGCTGCGCGCCCTGTTCAACGAAGAGCTGGGGGCCGTCATCCAGGTGCCTACCGCCGTGCGCGACGAGGTGATGCAGACCCTGCGCGCCCACGGCCTGAGCAAGCACAGCCACATCATCGGCAAGCCCAACGAGCGCGGCCTGGTCGAGGTCTGGCGCGACGCCAAGCCGGTGTTCAGCGCACCGCTGCGCGAGCTGCACCAGACCTGGGACGAGGTCAGCTGGCGCATCGCCCGGCTGCGCGACAACCCGGCCTGCGCCGATGCCGAACACGAGGCCGCCGGCCGCGCCGACGACACCGGCCTGCACGTGCAGCTGAGCTTCGACCCGCTGGAGCCGCCGCAGGCTCCGGCGCTGAACCTGGCACGTCCGCGCATGGCCATCCTGCGCGAGCAGGGCGTGAACAGCCATGTCGAGATGAGCTACGCCATGGACCAGGCCGGCTTCGACACCTTCGACGTGCACATGAGCGACCTGCAGTCCGGCCGCGCCGAACTGTCGCAGTTCCAGGGTTTCGTGGCCTGCGGCGGCTTCAGCTACGGCGACACGCTGGGGGCGGGCGAAGGCTGGGCCCGCTCGGTGATGTTCAACCCCAGGCTGGCCGAGCAGTTCGAGGCGTTCTTCCAGCGCAGCGACACGCTGGCGCTGGGCGTGTGCAATGGCTGCCAGATGATGGCGGCGCTCGCCCCGATCATCCCGGGCGCCGAGTTCTGGCCCAAGTTCACCCGCAACAAGAGCGAGCAGTTCGAGGCCCGCCTGAGCCAGGTCGAGGTGCTCGACAGCCCCTCGCTGTTCTTCACCGGCATGGCCGGCAGCCGGCTGCCGATCGCGGTGGCGCATGGCGAAGGTTTCGCCGACTTCTCGCAGCGCGGCGACGCGACCAAGGTGCAGCGCGCCATGCGCTTCGTCGACCCGTCCGGCCGCCCCACCGAGGCTTATCCGTACAACCCCAACGGCAGCCCCGGGGGCCTGACCTCGGTGACCACCGCGGACGGTCGTTTCACCGTGCTGATGCCGCATCCGGAACGGGTGTTCCGCAACGTGCAGATGAGCTGGACCTCGGGCGACCGCAGTGCCTCCAGCCCCTGGATGCGCATGTTCGTCAACGCGCGCCGCGGCCTGGCCTGAGGATGGGGCATCGGCGCCGGCCGGTGCCTTGTGCGTGCGTGACGCGCCCGCCGGCGGCGGGCGTGGCGCAGCTCAACGGCGCGGCACGATGGCCCACTGCGGGGCGTTGCGGTAGTCGGGCTTGACGCTGCGGTTCATGAAGACCGTCCAGGCCTCCTGCGCCTGGGGGATGCCGGCATCCACTGCCGCCGCCAGCGCGGGCTGCATGTTGGCCGCGCCTCCGGTGGTCGAGCTGGCATAGCTGGTCATCTCGCCCGCCACCCAGGGGCCGCGTTGCGTCTTGGCATCCTGGTCGGCACGGGTGCGCCAGTCGGCCTGCGCCTGGCTGCCGCAGGGCTGGTCGAGGTACCTGGCGCCGGTGCTGTTGACCAGAGGGATCGCCGCGCCCGTGGCATCCGTCCCTCTCATGGTGGCTTGGTAGGCCTCGGCGAAGCTCGCATACAGCGGCGAGGTGTTGCCGGGCCGCACGGCCAGCGCGTAGGCGGCACCGTCGACCCAGCAATAGCCGGGTGCCGTCATGCGGCCGACGGGGAATTTCGCCTTCCAGGCCCGCAGCGGCACCGCCTCGCTGAAGCCCAGCTCGACGAGATAGCCGCTCGCCCAGGTGAAGAAGTCGTCCTGCCAGGGAGCCAGCCCGGTGCCCGGCCCCGACGGAGTGGTGTAGACGATGCTGGCGAAGCTGCCGCCCGAGCCGTCCAGCACGCCGAACGGGTTGGGGCCGGCATTCGTGTAGTTGGTGTTGTACCAGGCGATGTTGTGTCCGAGGATCTCGGTGAAATAGGCCTTCAGGGGATGGTTGTCGGGCGTGATGTAGGCCACCTGGCCCAGGGTCCTGAGCGACCAGGCCTGGCCCCGCACCTGTTCGTTCTTGACCACGCCCTTGCCGAGCAACCGGTAGTGGGGGTTGGACTGCAGCGCGTTGTAGTTGGCCCAGAACTGCAGCTCTTCCAGGTAGAAGTGGTCGCCTGTGACCAGGTAGGGCAGGAAGGCCAGCGAGGGTTGATGCGCGATATCGGGCTGGTAGTTGTACGGCGCGGTGGTGCAGGTGCCGCCGCAGGCCGGGAAGGCCTCGCTTTGCTTGGTCGCCGGATTGACGGTATCGCTCGGGCGGCCGACGACGGTCATGTACGGGAAGTCCTTCAGGCTGACCGGCAGGCCGGTGAGTTTGTCGCGGTAGTGGATGGGCCAACTGCCCGCCAGGTCGCCGGTGCCCAGCACGCTGTCCTTGGCCCGGCGGTCCATGCTGATCACATAGGTCGCGCTCCATTGCGGCAGCGGGCCGATGTCGGGGCGGCCGCCGGTCGTCGGCATGTAGGTGACGAGCAGGCCGGAGCCCATGGGCCCTTTGCTGGCGGCGGACCAGCGGTTGCCGAGTTCGGTGAGCGCGGCCGCCGAGATGGTGAGCGAGGGGTCGTAGTTCGGCACGGCCTTCGACGCCCTCAGGTAGGCGCTGTCGTGACGCAGGTGCAACTGCGGCTCGGCGCCCCACCAGAAGGTCTTGCGCCAGCGTGCGTGATGGAAGTGGGTCAGGGCGGTCTGCGAGTACACCGGGCTGTCGCCGATCAGGACCTGGGCGTCGTAGGTGAAGTTCCGCGGACCCGGTTCATAGGCCCAGTTGTTCTCCAGGATGACGTCGACCCGGGCCTTGTGCTGGCCGGCATAGGCGCGCACCGCGAAGCGGGCGCTCAGGTGGGGATGGGCGGCGCCGGCCGCGGTCCTGAGCGGCGCGGAGAGCAGCCATTCGCCGACGACGGGACCGGACAGCCAGGCGGTGTACTGGCCGTTCTGCAGCAGTTCATCGGCCGAGGCGCGGTAGATCTGGCCGTCCAGCTCGATGCTGACCGCCGCCTTGAAACCGCTGGCCAGCAGGGCCTGCGGCGTGACCGGGGTGCCGCCGGGCGCGGCCTGGCTGCGCACCAGCGTCAGCGTCCGGGTCTCGGCGGCCGCGAGCCTGGGCACGATGCCCGACAGCACCGCGTGCCGCACCGAGCCGTCGGCATGGGTGGCCTTCACATCGACCTGCAGCGGCAGCGCACTGCCGTCGTCGCGCACGGCCGACAAGGAGGCGTCGCCGGGCAGGTCCCCCGCGGCGAAGACCTGGCCGAAGGTGAGCGGCGTGTTCAGTTGCTCCGTCGTGGCCAGGTGCTCGACGACGATGCCGGGGAGGGAACCGCTGGACGGAGCGGGCAGGGTCGCCTCGGGCGCGCTGGCGCCGGTCGAGGGCGGGGCCGGGACGTCGCCGGAGGGTGAGCTGGCCGCGGCGGCCGTGTCGCCCGCGACCTGGCTGCCCTCGCCCTTGCCGCCTCCGCAGGCGGCGACCAGGCAGGCCAGCGGCAGGGCCAGGGCGGTGGACCGGATGAGGCTGTGGAACTGGTGATGCATGGTGTTCTCGTCTGTAAGGGCCGCTCCATGCCGCATCGGCCATCCCGGGTCGCACGTGCCGGGAGGATGCCCTGGCCGTGCCTGTCATGGGCCCAGATTGTTCGCGAACCGGTGGCGTTACAGCCTGCCGTTCATCCTGCTGAAACTTCCGCCGGTCCGTCTGCCGTTCATCCGCAGACAAGCCGCCCCGGGATCCGATTCCGCTCCAGGCCGACGCCCCCCGGCGGTCTTTTCCTACAGGCACCCCGATGGCGACTGACGAATATGACTATCTGGCGGACATCCTTGTCCCGCCTCCTCAGCCAGGCCTGCCGCGCTAGGCGCCTAGGCAAAACCAAGCCACAGGAGATCTCCATGACCGCAGCCAAGAAGTCCGCCAGCAAGTCCTCGTCTTCGTCCCGCAAGTCGGCCGGGGGGCCGCCCGATGCCATCCAGCTGCTCACGGCCGACCATGCCGAGGTGAAGAAACTGTTCAAGTCCTACGAGAAGCTGGTCAAGGACGAAGCCGACACCGAGGAAAAGCGCGAGCTTGCCGAGCAGATCTGCATGATGCTCACGGTGCATGCCGCCATCGAGGAGGAGATCTTCTATCCCTCCGCCCGCGAGGTGCTGGAAGAGCAGGACCTGATCGACGAAGCCGCGGTGGAACACGCGTCGGCCAAGGACCTGATCGCGCAGATCCAGGACTCCGAACCCGACGACGAGCTGTACGACGCCAAGGTCAAGGTGCTGGGCGAGTACATCGACCACCATGTGAAGGAAGAGCAGGATGAAATCTTTCCCAAGGTGAAGAAGGCCGGGCTCGACCTGGCGGCCTTGGGGGAGGAGCTGGGCATCCGCAAGGAAGAACTGATGGCGCAGACCGAGACCTCGGCCGAAGCCTGAGCGTGAAGGCCCTGCGGTCCGGCCGGGCCGCGGAGTCTGCCGGTCGACGGGGGCCCGGCGCCGTGGCGGTGCCGGGCCCGCGCCAGCTTGAGGAGTTCGTCATGAGTGCATTCCCGCGCCGCTGGAGCGCTGTCGCCGCCACGGCGGCGCCCCGCCGCAGGGCCTGCCGCCGCCGGGACAAAGCAAGGGCATGGAACGATCCGCGACATCCCCCGGTTTCGTTGCGCGGCGCCACCCTGCTGGTGGTGTGCGAGGCCGAGGAGCAGCTCGTCAGGCAGCTCTGCCAGGAGCGGTTGGCGACGGAGCTGAATGCCGCTGGCGCACGTGCGGTCGTCGCCACGCAGGCGCTGGACGAGGGGCCGGCTTCCAGCGCGCCGGGGCGTTACCTTCCGGCCGCGCGCCAGGCCGGCGCGACAGTGGTGTTCCACACCGTGGTCCTGCCGGCCGATTCGTACGAGCGCTCGGGTTTCTCGGTCGGCTTCGGCATCGGCGGACGCCTGGGCGGCGGAGGCTTCGGCGGCGTCGGGGTGTCCGCCCCTTTCGGAGGCCCGCGCATCACCCAGCAGTACGCCGCCAACGGCAGCCTGAGCGAGGTCGCCGACGGGCGCCTGATGTGGTCCGCCAAGGCCAGCGCCCGTGCCGGCGACGAGCTGCGGGTGCAGGTGGACAGCCTGGGCAAGGCGCTGGTGGCCTCGGCGCGCAAGGCCGGGTTCTTCTGAAGCGGGCCCGTCCCGTTCCCTCGTGGGCTCAGGCGGTTTCCCTGCCGGGTGTCTCGGGCATGCTGACCGACAGCCACAGATAGGCGGCGGCCTCGGGTTCGAGCAGCCGATAGCCGGGATCGAGCGACAGGCGGGCGGCGATGTCGTCGGCACGGACCCCGAGCAGGCGGGGATCGACCTCCGACAGCGTGCAGGCGCACAGCAACTGCCACACCTTGTCGTCCGGTGTCTCGCCGGGCACTGCTTTCATATCGATCCCGGAAAGCTCCATTCGGACTCCGCATGAATGTCGGCGGGCGGGCCCCGTCCTCATGCACCTTAGCCGGCAAACCCGCCGTTGTCCAGGAAGGCCTGTTCGTCCTCGGTGGTACGGCGTGCCAGCAGCGCGTTGCGATGCGGGAAACGTCCGAAACGCAGGATGATGTCGCGGTGGATGAGGGCGAACTTCAGCGCATCCTCGCCCAGGGGCCGGGTCAGGGCCACCGCCTTGTCCTGGTCGGCCGGGCGTTCCGAGTGCATGAAGGGCAGGTAGAAGAAATTGCGCAGTGCCGGTTCGACCCGCTGGTCGAACCCGGCGGCGAGGGCCGCCTCGGCCAGCTGCAGCGCCCGGGTGTCGGTGGCGAACATGCGCGCCGTGTGGCGGTAGGCATTGCGCGGGAACTGGTCGAGCAGGATGAGCAGGGCCAGCGCCCCCTCGGGGGAGTCGGCCCAGCCATCGAGCTCGCCTTGGGCGGCCGCTTCGTGGGCCGCCTCGAAACGCTGGCGGAACTCGTTGTCGAAGGCCTCGTCCTGGCGGAACCAGCGCGAGGGGCCGGCAGTGCGCCAGAAGTCGATCACCTCGGTGCTGGATGGCGGGGCGGGGACAGATGTCGGCATGGGGCACCTATGGGGGAGGAGAAGCGGACGTCGATGGATCGCTGCATGTCGGCTCATGCCCGGGCGCGGCGCAGTGTCGAGCGGCTCGCCAACGGCGCCGTCCGGCACTTGCCCATGGCGGGTGTTCAGCCCGCAGCGGCCTGCCGGGTCCGCTTGAAGCAGTCGCTTTCGTCAAGTCTGGCGTGCTTCATGGCAGTTCAACATCCACTGAACGCCGAAGCGATCCGTCAGCTTCCCATGGTAGTCGCCCCAGGCTTGGATTCCCAAGGGTGTCGTCACCGTTCCTCCCTCGCTCAACTTGTCGAAGAGCCTCTTCGTCGAATCGCGATCGTCCATGGCAAGCAGGTGGGCGGAACCGCGCATGGGTTCTGCATCGTCGTTGTCCGAGGCATGGAAAAGCACGCCCGGCCCTTCGAACCTGGCGTGCATGACCTTGCCGCGCAGGGCCTCGCTTTTCGATGGCATGCCGTCGATCCCATGGCGTAGCACCTCGCTGATGCGACCAAGCCCGCAGTGCGCATAGAAGGCCAGGGCTTCATCGCAGGAATCGGTGAAGAACAGGTAGTTCGAGAGTTGCATGGAGATGTGTGTCGAATGGAGGCCAAGGCGGCAGGAAATTCGACTGCCGCCCGAATGGTCGCGCGGCGGAATCAGGCCGCGGCGCTTCCTGCGCCGAGCTGCTCGTTGGTCAAGGCCATGCCGGCGATGCCCCATGCGCCGTCCACGGCATGCACCACGTTGACCCAGATGCGCTCCTTCGGTTGCCGACCACCGGACATCGCATGGATGATGTCCGTGGCTTCCCCGATGTAGCCGACCTGGATCTCCCGGCTGCTGAATGCAAAGGCAGGTACTTTCCATTCGATGAAGGCGACCGTGGCCTCCTTGGATCCGGAGTACGTGTGCTCCTTCGCCACGATGTTGATCGAACCCACGATATTCGGCGTCATCGCCTCGTTCCCTGCCATGCCATGCCACTTGAGCATGGCATCGGACAGGCGGGCGAAGGCGATCTTCTCCTGTCCTTCAGGGAGGACACCTTCGGTCAGGGTGAGAGTGAGTGGCATTGAATTGCTCCAGATGAAGACCTTGTTGAACTCGGGGCAGCTGCTATCCGGTGAATTGCATAACGATCGTGATGCGAGATTACATAACGATCGTTCTCTCGTCAATTAAAATCGCGTCTTCGCAAGTCGCGGGAGTTCTGGTGTCAAGGTCTGAGCAGAAGGTGCGGACGCGCCAACGCATCCTGGAGGCCGCAGGGCGCGGATTTCGCAAGGGTGGTTTTGGAGGCATCGGGGTCGATGGCCTGGCGAAGGAGGCTGGGCTGACATCGGGCGCGTTCTACGTCCATTTCGACTCCAAGGCCCATGCGTTCCGCGAGTCGGTGGTACAGGGCATGGCCGATCTGCGCGCGGGCGTCCTGTACTACCAAGCGGAGCATGGGCGTGCCTGGTGGCCTGAGTTCGTGCGCTTCTACCTCAGTGCGAAACGCAGCTGCGACCTGTCCGAGAGCTGCACCTTGCAGGCCATGCCGATGGAAGTGGCGCGGTCGGACGAGGCCTCGCGGGCAGCGTTCGAGTCGGCTTTGCGCGACGTCGCGCAGGCGATCGTCGACGGTCCCCCGTCCCGGCGTGTCCCGCGCGACATCGAGACGGCCTGTGCAGCCTTGTCATCGCTGGTGGGGGCCGTCACACTCGCGCGAGCGGTGGGCGGCGAGGCCTTTGCCGCTCAGATCGCGGCGGCCACCGAGCACGCCTTGCTTGGGACGAGCGGCGGCATGGGGACCACCGGGGCGGCACAAGCAAGCACCTAAGTCGGTTTTCGAATAAGGATGAGCCGATTCATTCGTTCTTCAATCGATCCCGGATTTCTAAGATGCCTGCATCGGACACACGGTCCGCGCCATCCTAAGGAATCCGACATGAATCACCGCAGTCCCCTGCGCAGCCTCGTTGCCGCAACCGCCATCGCCCTGGGTGCCCTGGCCTCGCACGGCGCCGCCTGGGCCAAGGACATCACCCTGCTCAATGTGTCGTACGACCCGACGCGCGAGCTGTACCAGGAGTACAACAACGCGTTCTCCAAGTACTGGAAGGCGAAGACGGGCGACACCGTCACCGTCAAGCAATCGCACGGCGGTTCGGGCAAGCAGGCCCGCTCGGTGATCGATGGCATCGACGCCGACGTGACCACCCTGGCGCTGGCCTACGACATCGACGAAATCGCCGAGCGCGGCAAGCTGATCGCGCGCGACTGGCAAAAGCGCCTGAAGCACAACAGCTCGCCCTACACCTCGACCTATGTGTTCCTGGTCCGCAAGGGCAATCCGAAGGGCATCAAGGACTGGAGCGACCTGGTCAGGCCCGGCGTGTCGGTCATCACCGCCAATCCCAAGACCTCGGGTGGCGCCCGCTGGGGCTACCTCGCGGCCTACGGCTACGCGCTGCGCCAGTCGGGAGGCAACGATGCCAAGGCCCGCGACTACATCACCAAGCTCTTCAACAACGTGCCGGTGCTCGACTCCGGTGCCCGCGGATCCACCGTGACCTTCGCCGAACGCGGCCAGGGCGACGTGCTGCTGGCCTGGGAGAACGAGGCCTACCTGTCGATCAAGGAGTTCGGCGGGGGCAAGTTCGACATCGTCTACCCGCCCAGCAGCATCCTGGCCGAGCCGCCGGTGAGCGTGGTCGACAAGGTGGTCGACAAGCGCGGCACCCGCGCCGTGGCCACCGCCTACCTGGAGTACCTGTACAGCCCCGAAGGGCAGGAGATCGCGGCCCGCAACTACTACCGCCCGATCGACCCGGCGGTGGCGGCCAAGTATGCGAAGAACTTCCCCAAGCTGAACCTCTTCACCATCGACGAGGTGTTCGGTGGCTGGACCAAGGCGCAGAAGACCCATTTCGCCGACGGCGGGGTGTTCGACCAGATCTACTCGAAGAAGTGAGGTACCTCGCCGCTTTCGCTGCCCGGGCCTGCATCTGACGCCCGGTGACCGTGGAAGCCTGTCAGGTCGGGAAGGTGTCCGGCCTGCCGGTTTGGCCCGGCAGGTCGGCCCTTGCTCGAATTCCAACTAAGCAAGTTGATTCTGGGTTGTTTACTGTTTGTCCGATCGACCCTAGCATGCACGGTTGCCTCAGCTCTCGGGAAACCGCGCCATGAATTCTTCCGACCCTCTCGCCCCTGTCGTCGCCCGCCGTTCCGTGCTGGCGCTTGCCGCCGGAGCGATGTTCTGCGGCGCCGGCTCCCCGGTGTGGGCGGCCGGCCCGGTCAGCCTGTTGAACGTCAGTTACGACGTCTCGCGCGAGTTCTACAAAGAGTACAACCTCGCGTTCGCCGCCTACTGGAAGAAGACCGCCGGCGAGGACCTGGTGCTGAACCAGTCGCATGGCGGCTCGAGCAAGCAGGCCCGCAGCGTGGCCGACGGCCTGGAGGCCGACGTGATCACCATGAACCAGGCCAACGACATCGACGTGCTGGTCGAACGCGGCCGGATGGTGCCCGCCGATTGGGCCAAGCGCCTGCCCGACAATGCCGCACCCACCACCTCGGTGTCGGTCATCCTGGTGCGCAAGGGCAACCCGAAGGGCATCCGGCAATGGGCCGACCTGGCCCGCCCCGGCGTGTCGGTGGTGATCCCGAACCCGAAGGTGTCGGGCAATGGCCGCTACACCTACCTGGCGGCCTGGGGCGCGAGCCTCAAGTCGGGCGCCAGCCCGGCCCAGGCCCGCGAGCTGGTCACCAAGATCTTCGCCAACGTGCCGGTGTTCGACGGCGGCGGCCGGGCCGCCACCACCACCTTCGCGCAGCGCGGCATCGGCGACGCCCTGGCCACCTTCGAAAGCGAAGTGCCGCTGATCCTGCGCGAGTTCGGGGCCGATTTCGAAACCGTGTATCCGGCCATCAGCATCCTGGCCGAGAACCCGGTGTCGGTGGTCGACAAGGTGGTCGACAAGAAGGGCACGCGCCGCCAGGCCGAGGCCTATCTCAAGTACCTCTGGTCGGACGAAGGCCAGGAGCTGGCTGCCAAGCATCACATGCGCCCGCGCTCCGCCAAGGTGTTGGCCAAATATGCCAAGTCCTTCCCCAAGATCGAGCTGTTCACGGTGGACGAGGTCTTCGGCGGCTGGACCCGGGCGCAGAAGGAGCATTTCGACGACGGCGGCACCTACGACAAGGTGATCGCCGCCGCCAAGCCCCGCTGAGCGGCGCCACCCTGCCGCGCCGGGCCGTGGCCCGGCCTGCAGGCCGGTGCCTGTCCGGTCTTTCCCGTCTGTTTCCCGTCCCCGAGGCTCGTCCATGTCCTTCTTCCGCCTGCTCCTGAGGCAACGGATCTTCTCGCGCAGCTTGCTCAAGCGGCACAGCGTGCTTCCGGGTTTCGACCTGGCGCTGGGTTTCACGCTGCTGTACCTCAGCTTCATCGTGCTGATTCCGCTGTCGGCCGCCTTCCTCAAGACCTTCACGCTGACCTGGCCCGCCTTCTGGGAGACCGTGACCTCGCCGCGGGTCATGGCCTCCTACCGGTTGACCTTTGGCGCCTCCTTCCTGGCCGCGCTGTTGAATGCCTTCTTCGGCCTGATCGTCGCCTGGGTGCTGGTCCGCTACGAGTTCCCGTTCAAGCGCATCGTCGATGCGCTGGTCGACTTGCCGTTCGCGCTGCCCACCGCCGTCGCCGGCATCGCGCTGACCGCGCTGTACGCGGCCAACGGCTGGATCGGCCGCTGGCTGACGCCGCACGACGTCACGCTGGCCTTCGGCAGCTGGGGCAGCTTCAGCTTCCACGTGCCCTTCGACCTCAAGGTGTCCTACACCCCGGTGGGGGTGTTCGTCGCGCTGACCTTCATCGGCCTGCCCTTCGTCGTGCGCACCCTGCAGCCGGTGCTGGAGGATGTGCAGAAAGAGCTGGAAGAGGCGGCGGCCACCCTGGGCGCGAACCGCTGGCAGACCTTCTCGCTGGTGATCTTCCCCATCCTCACGCCGGCCCTGCTGACCGGCTTCGCGCTCGCCTTCGCGCGTGCCTTGGGCGAATACGGCTCGGTCATCTTCATCGCCGGCAACATGCCCCTGGTGTCCGAGATCACGCCGCTGCTCATCATCACCAAGCTGGAGCAGTACGACTATGCGGGCGCCACGGCGATCGCGGTGGTGCTGCTGGTGGCCGCCTTCCTGATGCTGCTGGCGATCAATCTGTTGCAGGCCTGGACGCGCAAGCGCCAGGGCCGTTGAGGACTCCTCCATGACCCGCACCATCCCCCCCGCCGGCACCGTCCCGGCCTCCACCCGCGGCACGCCGCCGCCCCGCGTGCGCTCGGCCACCGAAGAGCCCCAGTGGGTGCGGCGCGGCCTGATCGCCGTGTCGCTCGTCTTTCTCTCGCTGTTCCTGTTCGTGCCGCTGGTCGCCGTCTTCGTCGAGGCCTTCAGGAAGGGCGTCGACGTCTACCTGGCGGCCATCGTCGATCCCGACGCCTGGTCGGCCATCAAGCTGACCCTGATCGCCGCCGGCATCTCGGTGCCGATGAACCTGGTGTTCGGCCTGGCGGCGGCCTGGGCCATCGCCAAGTTCGATTTCCGCGGCAAGAACCTGCTGCTGACCCTGATCGACCTGCCGTTCTCGGTCTCGCCGGTGATCGTCGGCCTCATCTACATGCTGGTGTTCGGCCTGCAGGGCTGGTTCGGCGAATGGATGCGCGAGCACGACCTGAAGATCGTCTTCGCCGTGCCCGGCATCGTGCTGGCGACGGTGTTCGTGACCTTCCCCTTCGTCGCGCGCGAGCTGATCCCGCTGATGCAGGCG
>CBIHOH010000028.1:0-50162 GCA_966211755.1 uncultured Rhizobacter sp.
AGCTCATCGTCGCCTGCTCGATCGGACGCCAGCTCTTGTAGGGGCGCAGGCGGCCGGTCACGACGCCGGGGAAGGTCAGCTGCGGCCGCTGGCCGAGGCCGATCTGGGTGAACATCTCCCACATCTCGCGCGGCTGCATCTGCATGGCCATCTTGACCGTGCCGACGTTGCTCGACTTCTGGATCACCTCGGCCACCGTCAGGTCGCCGTGGGGATGGGCGTCGGAGATGGTGGCGCCGGTGATGGTCATGCGGCCCGGTGCGGTCGGGATGACGGTGTTGCGGTGGACGCGCCCGGTCTCCATCGCCAGCGCGGCGATGAAGGGTTTCATGGTCGAGCCGGGCTCGAAGGTGTCGGTCAGCGCGCGGTTGCGCAGCTGGGCCCCGGTGAGGTTGCGGCGGTCGCCCGGCACATAGCTCGGGTAGTTGGCCAGCGCGAGCACCTGCCCGTTGCGCGCGTCGAGCACCACCACGCTGCCGGCCTTGGCCTTGTGCTGGGTGACGGCGTCGCGGATGCGCTGGTAGGCATACGACTGGAAGGTGGCGTCGATGGACAACTCGATGTCGCGGCCATCCACCGGCGCCACGCTGTCGCCGATGTCCTCGACCACGCCGCCGAGGCGGTTCTTGACCACCCGGCGCGAGCCCTTGCGGCCCTGCAGTTCCTTCTGGAAGGCGAGCTCGATGCCCTCCTGGCCGCGCTCTTCGCTGTTGGTGAAGCCGACCACGTGCGCGGCCGCCTCGCTGTAGGGATAGTCGCGCCGGAACTCGCGGGTGCTGAGCAAGCCCTTGATGTCGAGCGCCATGACGTCCTTGGCCACCTGCTCGTCGACCTGGCGGCGCAGCCACACATAGTTGGGGCTGTCGTCGAGCCGGGCGGCGAGTTCGGCCGGCGTCATGCCGAGCAGGCGGGCGAGCTCCTGGCGCTGCTTCCTGTCGGCGACGAACTCCTTGGGAATCACCGACAGCGACTGCGAGGGCACGCTGGCCGCCAGCAGCTGCCCGTTGCGATCCATGATGCGGCCGCGGCTGGCGGCGAGCTCCAGCGTGCGGGCGTAGCGGATCTCGCCTTGCTTCAGGAAGAAGTCGTTGCCCACGATCTGCACGTAGGCGGCCCGCCCGACCAGCACCAGGAAGCCCAGGCCCACCAGGCCGACCAGGAACTTGGACCGCCAGGGCGGGGTCTTCGAAGCCAGCAAGGGGCTGGTCGAGTACATGACGCTGCGCACCGTGGGCGCGGCCTGGCGGGAGAGGTTCTTGTTGCGGCTCATCGCACGGCCCCCGATGCGGCCGGCGCCGGCGATGCCGCCGCGGCGGGGCCCAGGGTGACGTACTGGGTGACGGCCGGCGAGGCCGCACGCATGGCGAGCTTGTCGCGCGCCACCCGCTCGACCCGCAGCGGCGTGGCCTGCGACTGCTTCTCGGACTTCAGGCGCTCGTGTTCGATGTCGAGCTTGCGCGCCTCGTTCTGGGCGCGGTCGAGTTCGCCGAACAGCTTGCGGGCGTCGTAGGACACGCGCACGAGGTACATGCTGCTGGCGATCAGCGCGAGCAGCAGCAGGATGTTGAGGCGGGTCATGCACGCCCCTTCCAGGCCACGGGGGCGGCCACCTCGGTGCGCTCGGCCACGCGCATGACGGCCGAACGCGAGCGCGGGTTGAGCTGCACCTCCTCGTCCGACGGCTTGACCCGGCCGAGCGCCACCAGGCGGCTGGGCGTGGGCGCCGCAAAGGGCGCGCGGCGGTCGAAGACGCTTTTGCTTTCGCGGGCGATGAAGCTCTTGACGATGCGGTCTTCCAGCGAATGGAAGCTGATCACCACCAGGCGGCCGCCGGGCGCCAGCAGCCCGAGGATGGCGTTCAGCCCTTGTTCGAGCTCCTCAAGCTCGGCGTTGACGAAAATCCGAAGAGCTTGAAATGTGCGCGTTGCAGGGTTCTGGCCCGGTTCGCGGGTCTTGACCGCACCAGCCACGACGTCGGAAAGTTCTGAGGTGGTGCGCACAGGGTGCCCACCTTCGCGCCTAGCAACAATCGCCTTTGCAACCGAAAGAGCAAACCGTTCTTCCCCATAATTCTTTACCACCTCTGCAATTTGGCGCTCGTCGGCGCGGGCCAGGAAATCGGCGGCGCTTTCGCCTCGCGTCGTGTCCATGCGCATGTCGAGCGGGCCGTCGAAGCGGAAGCTGAAGCCCCGCTCGGGGTTGTCGATCTGGGGCGAGGAGACACCGAGGTCGAGCAGCACGCCGTCGAGCCGCCCCACGCCCGCGGCCGCGACCACCGAGGCCATGCTCGCAAAATTGGCGTGATGAATTGAAAAACGCGGGTCATCGACCCGCGTGTTGCCTGTGCTTGCTGCGGCAACGGCATCGAGGTCGCGGTCGAGCGCCACCAACCTTCCTTGTTCGCCGAGCCGGCTCAGCAGCAGGCGGGAATGCCCGCCGCGCCCGAAGGTTCCGTCGAGGTACACGCCGTCCGTGCGCGTGACGAGCGCATCCACCGCCTCTTGCAGCAGGACGGTGTGGTGAATGAAGGAGACCCCCGGCGTCATGCGCGCATCAGCCCTGGAAATCTTTCAGGGAATCGGGCATCTCGGACTCGAGCACCTTGGCCTCGTGTTCGGCATAGGCGACCGGATCCCACAGCTCCAGGCGGCTGCCCATGCCCATGAGCAGGACATCCTTGGTCAGGCGGGCGACGGCGCGCAGCTCGGGCGAGATGAGCACACGCGCCGAGGCGTCGATGTCGACGTCCATCGCGCTGCCGAGAAAGATGCGCTTCCAGCCGTCGGCCGACATCGGCAGCGCGACCAGCTTTTCGCGGAAGGCGGCCCACACCGGGCGGGGAAAGACGAGCAGGCAGCCGGCGGGACTTTTGGTCAAGGTCAGCTGCGGGCCTGCATTGGCCAGCAGCACGTCGCGCTGGCGCGCAGGAACGGTCACCCGGCCCTTGGCGTCCAGCGTCAACGCTGATGTTCCTTGAAATCCAAAATCCGCCACAAATTCCCACCAAAGGCCACTTTCCTGCACTTTACCGGATGGTTTTGGCAAGGTCAACGACAGGCGGAAGAAAAAATCAATGAAATCAAGAACTTACAGCTCACTGTGAAATGTTGCAAACGCAAAAAGGCTGTAAAAATAAGGACTTGCAACTTGCACTGAAAGTGTTTGCTGAGGTGATGAGGATGGGCGCGCCACGGCCTCGCCGGGAATGCCGCGGCGAAAGGAGCGCTGCGCAGCCGGCCGGGCCGGGCGCGCGACGGGGGCGCCCCTGCTCCGCCCGTCCGCGGACGCACGCCGGGCGCAGGGCCGGCCCGCCTGCCCTCCCGTCCGGTCAGCCGCCCCTCGGAAAGTCGGCTCTTCCAGCTCGATGGCAGGCCGCCCCGGTCCGGGGAACGGGCCGCAGGCCGGGGCTGCGCCCAGGCGCGGTACGTGCAGCCGCCGGTGGCGGCCGGGGCGCCCTCAGGTCGGCGCCACCTCCCCGAAGAAGGCGTCGCAGGCGGCCGCCAGCTGCCGGGGCGCCTCGACCATGGGGACATGGCCCACTTTGTCGAGGATGAGCTTGCGGCTTCGGGCCAGTCGACGATGCAGGAACTCGGCATTGTCGACATGCATGACCTTGTCGGCGGCACCCCAGACGATCAGGCAGGGGGTGGAGATCCTCTCCAGGCAGGCGGTCGAATCCAGGTCGCGCCCGATGTCCGCGGCGACCTTGTGATGGACGGCCTGGTGCCGGATGAATCTCCGCGTCAATGCCGACATGATGATTCCGGGAATATAGGGCGGAGCCTGCATGCCGATCCGCATCATGGCCCGGTAGCCCGACACATCGCGGATCTCCAGCATCGGGTTGGTGCCCGTCTGCTCCACCTGTGTCCGCAGCCAGCCGGGACGGGCTTCGACGCCCGCGGTGCCGACCAGCACGAGAGAGGAGACCAGATCCGGGGAACCGGCCGCCAGGCGCATCGCGATGGCTCCCCCCATGGAGCTGCCGACCAGGTGGACCCGCCGGATGCCGAGCGCGGCCAGCCACTCTTCGACCCGGAGCACCTGCGCCTGGATGCCGTAGTCCAGCTCCAGGCCGCAGGCGCTCTCGCCATGGCCCGGCAGATCGGGAATGAGCAGGGGGGACGGGCTGCGGAGATGCCTGGCAAAACGGACCCACGAGCTCTTGTCGGCGACCGCGCCGTGCAGCATGACGACGGCGTCGGCCCCGGTTCGGCCAGCGCTGCCGTTCCTCTTCAGGTAATCGACCTCGCCGAACGACAAGCGGACCGAGGCACGGACCAGCCCGGCAGCGCGGCATTCCGACGCCAGCGCCTTGTCCAGCAGGTAGTCGCCGACGCGTTGCAGAATCTTGTTCATCGTTCCCCGTCCCAGTCATCCATGTTCTTCCGGCACAGCCGCGGGAACCGCCGGCGGGAGACTACCCCGTCGCCTTCGTCCGCAGGCCCCTGAAAAGAGGCGCCATTCTCGCCCGGCGCATGACGGGGCGGCGGAGCATGGACGCCACCCCGGGGGGGACGGGTGCCTTCCCCGGGTGGAGCCAGCCCGGGGCCCGACCTCGGACTCCCCCTTGCCGCCCGTCTTTCGGCCCGGTTGCCGGCGTGTCCCGGACGGCGGGCGCCTGCGGGGGCCGCGGCACCGCAAGCCCTAAACGCAGGAAGCGGTGAGGGATTCCGGCGATGAGGGATCATTGGGAACGTGCTCCTACCGAGCTTGCCGATGAATCCGCTGTTGATCCCTCCCGACCGTGACGGGTCGAGCTCGCCCCGCCTGGCCGCCCTGGGCGCCGCCGCGTCGGCCGTGGTCTGGTGCACCTCGCCCGATGGACAGGCCGTGGCCGACAACCCGTCCTGGTCTGCCTTCACCGGACAGAAGGGCGACCAGTATCTGGGCCACGGCTGGATCGACGCCATCCACCCGCTGGACCAGGAGCGTGTGAGGGCGCTCTGGCAGGCCGGGGTGGACAACGCCCGGCAAGTCGAGTTCGAGTACCGCCTGAGACGGCACGACGGGGAGTACCGCCATGTCCTGGTCCAGGGAGCCCCCGTCTTTCGGGATGGCGAGGTGTCCGAGTGGATCGGGCTGTGCACCGATGTCACCGAGCGCCGCAACGCCGAAGAGGCGATCCGGCAGAGCGAGGAGCGCTTCAGGTTCCTGGATGCGCTCGGCGAGGCCACGCGTCACCTCACCGACAGCTCGGAGGTGATGGCCACCACCTCGCGCCTGCTGGGCTTGCATCTGCAGGCCAGCCGCTGCGTCTACGCGAGTTTCGACCCCGACAACGACCATTTCACGGTCCGCAACGGATGGACGATGCCGGGTGTCGCCTCCACCGACGGCGTCTATTCCTTGAACCATTTCGGTCCCCGGGTCAGCTCCGACCTGCGCCACGGTCGCCAGCTGATCGTGCGCGACGTCGATGCGGAACTGGACGACCGCGAAGGCGCGAGCAGGTTCGACGCGATCGGCATCAAGGCGATCATCACGGCGCCGCTGGTCAAGCAGGGGCGGCTGGTCGCGATGATGGCGGTGCACCAGGACACGCCCAGGGACTGGAGCGGGCACGAGATCGGCCTCGTGGCCGAAGTGGTCGAGCGCTGCTGGGCCCACATCGAACGCGTGCGGGATGCGGCCATGCTGCGCGAGCAGGACCGCCGCAAGGACGAATTCCTCGCCACCCTGGCCCATGAGCTGCGCAATCCGCTGGCGCCGATCCGCTATGCGGTCGCCATGATGAACCGCACGCAGGACCCCGCCCAGGCCGCGCGCGCCAGGGACATCATCGAGCGGCAGGTGGGTTTCATGGGCCGCCTGATCGACGACCTGCTCGATCTGTCGCGCATCAACCGCGGCCTGATCGAACTGAAACGCGAGCGCGCCGGGTTCTCCAGGATCGTCGAGGAAGCCGTCGAGACCGCGCGCCCCGGCATCGACGCGGGGCGCCACACCCTGGAGATCGCCTTGCCCGAGCCCGACATCGTTCTCGACGTGGACGCCGGACGCATCGTGCAGTCCATCGCCAACCTGCTGACCAATGCGGCCAAGTACACGCCCGAGGGCGGCCTGATCCGCGTGTCGGCCTGCGCGGAACGCGGCATGGCCAGGGTGGAGGTGTCGGACAACGGCATCGGCATTCCACCCGGGCAGCAAGCGCGCCTCTTCGAGATGTTCACCCAGCTGGAACACAGCTTGAAGCGTTCGCAGGACGGTCTGGGGATCGGACTGTCGCTGGTGCGCAGCCTGGTGCGGCTGCATGGGGGCGAGGCCGAGGCGTTCAGCGCCGGGCCGGGCCAGGGCGCCACCTTCACGCTTCGGCTTCCCCTGGCACAGGCCGCCGCGCGGGCACCGGGCCCGCGTCCGGCCACGGACAGGCGCGAGGGCAGGATGCGCATCATGGTGATCGACGACAACCGCGACGGCCTGGCCAGCTTGGTGGAGCTGCTCCAGCTGATGGGCCACCATGTGCGCGGGGCCGGGGACGGGCCGGGCGGCCTGCAGGCCGTGGCCATGTTCCGGCCGGACGTGGTCCTGCTGGACCTGGGCATGCCGGACATGGACGGGTTCGCCGTGGCGCGCCGGCTGCGGGCGGATCCCCGCTTCGCGCGGACCCATCTGGTGGCCTTGACCGGCTGGGGGGCGGACGCCGACCGGCGGCGTACCGCCGAGGCCGGTTTCGACCACCACCTGACCAAACCCATCGGACCGGCGGAGCTGGAGGACTACCTGGGGCGGATCGCCGCCGCGCTGCCGGCGCAGGGGCCCGGCCGGGCCTGAACCGAGGCAAAGGCCGGGCCGCTGCCGGCCCGGGACGACGTGCCGCGGGCCGGTCCGGCCTGACGGCAGGCATTCCCCCGGTGCGAAGGGACAGCCCGCCCCCCTCCGGGTGCATCGAACTGGCGGCGGAAGACGCCTCATTTCGCGGCATGCCCGGGCAGCACGGCTGATTACGATGGCCCGGTGCGAACAATCCACTTCGCGACGACCCGTGCCCATCCCGCACCGGCTCGCGCCCGCCCGATGCCAGAGCCGTCCGTTTCCATGAATGCAGCCCTTGCCTGCGGAGTACCCGGAGGCGGCGCGGGGCCGCGTCTCCTCGCCTCCCCTCCACCCAGGAACCCCGACGGGACCACGCCATGAGCAATGACAGCACAGCCCCCGGCACCGCCCGACGTGAAAAACTGCGCCTGGGCGACGTGCTGGTGCAGCAGCGCCTGATCTCGGAAGAACAGCTCAAGCAGACCCTGGACCAGCAGCGGGTCACCGGCAAGAAGCTGGGCCGGCTGCTGATCGAGAGCGGCGTCATCACCGAGGAAACCCTGGCCCATGCGCTGGCCCGGCAGATGCGGGTGCCGGTGGTCAACCTGAAGAGTTTCCCGCTCAAGAGCGAGCTGGTGCGCCTGCTGGCCGAGTCGCCGGCACGACGCCACCGTGCCCTGGTGCTGGAAGACAAGGGCGACCATCTGCTGGTCGCCTTCGCCGACCCGCTGGACCTGGCCGCCTACGACGAGCTGACCCGGCTGCTCAAGCGCCGCATCAACATCGCGGTGGTGCCCGAGAGCCAGCTCGCGCCCGCCTTCGACCGCCACTACCGCCGCACCGAGGAGATCAGCGGCCTGGCCAAGGCCCTGGAGAAGGACATCGGCGACGCGGTGGACTTCGGCGCCCTGCAGGCCGCCGTCGGCCAGGAGGGCGCGCCGGTGGTGCGGCTGCTGCAGTCGGTGTTCGAGGACGCGGTGCAGGTCGGGGCCTCCGACGTGCACCTCGAGCCGCAGGAAAACGAGTTGCTGATCCGCAGCCGCATCGACGGCGTGCTGCAGACCCAGACCCAGGCCGACAAGCGCATCGCCTCGGCGCTGGCCCAGCGCCTGAAGCTCATGGCCAGCCTGGACATCTCCGAGAAGCGCCTGCCGCAGGACGGGCGTTTCACCCTGCGCCTGCGCGACCGCACGATCGACGTGCGCCTGTCCACCCTGCCCTCGCAGTACGGCGAGTCGGTGGTGATGCGCCTGCTCGGCCAGGGCAACGACATCCGCCGCCTCGACAGCATCGGCATGCCCGGCGACATGCTGGCGCGCTTCCGCGAGGTGCTGGGCCGCAGCTCGGGCCTGGTGCTGGTCACCGGGCCGACCGGCTCCGGCAAGACCACCACCTTGTACGCCGCGCTGGCCGAGATCGATGCCGAGCAGAACAAGGTCATCACCGTCGAGGACCCGGTGGAGTACCGCCTGCCCGGGCTGACGCAGGTGCAGGTGAACGAGAAGATCGACCTCAGCTTCGCCCGCGTGCTGCGCGCCACGCTGCGCCAGGATCCGGACGTGATCCTGGTGGGCGAGATGCGCGACCCCGAGACGGCCGAGATCGGCCTGCGCGCGGCCATCACCGGCCACCTGGTGCTGTCCACGCTGCACACCAAGGACGCGATCGGCACGCCCTTCCGCCTGCTCGACATGGGAGTGCCGCCCTTCATGGTCGCCACCTCGCTGCAGGCCGTGATCGCGCAGCGCCTGCTGCGGGTGAACTGCGAAAGCTGCGCCGAGCCGCACGAGCCGACCCCGCAGGAGCTGGCCTGGCTCATCACCATGGGCGGCGACGACTGCGCCCGCATGCACAACCTGCGCGGACGCGGCTGCTCGGCCTGCAACGGCACCGGCTACGCCGGCCGCCAGGGCGTGTACGAGATGCTGGAGATGGACGCCACGCTGGCCCAGGCCGCCACCCACGGCGACGCCAGCGTGTTCCTCGCCTCCGCCCGCGAGCGCATGAAGGGCAAGACCCTCGCCTACCGCGCCTTCGACATGGTGCGCGCCGGGCGCACCTCGATCGCCGAGGCGATGCGCCTGGCGACCGACGCCGACTGACCCCGCGCCCGGACACCGAGATGCAAAGCTACGTCTGGAAGGGCCGCAACAGCCGCGGCGAACTCGTGGACGGCACGACCGACGCCGAACACGAGAGCGCGGTGGCCGACCAGCTGCTGGCCGGCGGCCTGACCCCGATCGAGATCAAGGTCGGCGGCGAGAGCCTGTCGGCCAACAAGCAGGAATGGTGGCAGGCCTTGTTCGCCAGCCCGGTGACGATGGAGGACACGCTGGTGCTGTCGCGCCAGATGTACACGCTGCAGCGCGCCGGGGTGCCCATCCTGCGAGCGCTGGCCGGGCTGCAGTCCTCGACCGCCAAGCCTTCGCTGATCGAGCTGCTCGTCGACGTGCGCGCCAGCCTCGACCAGGGGCGCGAGCTGTCGACCGCCTTCGCCCGCCATCCCAATGTATTCAGCGCCTTCTACGTCGCCATGGTCCGGGTCGGCGAGATGAGCGGCAAGCTGACCGAGGTGTTCCAGCGCCTGTCGGACCACCTCGAGTTCGAGATGGACATCCGCGCCCGCATCAAGCAGGCGCTGCGTTATCCCACCATGGTGCTGGCGGCGATCGGCGTCGCCATCGTGCTGATCAATGTGTTCGTGCTGCCCACCTTCGCCACGGTGTTCGCGGGCTTCAAGCAGCAGCTGCCGCTGATGACCCGCATCCTGCTCGGCTCCTCGGCCTTCATGCTGCGCTGGTGGCCGCTGTTCATCGCCGCCGGCGTCGGCGCGGTGGTGATGGTGCGCGCTTACTTGGCCACGCCGGCCGGCCGCTACAAGTGGGACCGCCTCAAGCTGCGCATCCCGATCGCCGGGCCCATCGTCCTCAAGGCCACGCTGGCCCGCTTCGCGCGCAGCTTCGCCATGGCCTCGCGCAGCGGCGTGCCCATCAGCCAGGCCATGACGGTCGTGGCCCAGACGGTGGACAACGCCTACATCGGCAACCGCGTCGAGCAGATGCGCGACGGCGTGGAGCGGGGCGAAAGCATCTCGCGCTGCGCGGCGGCGGCCGGCGTGTTCACCCCCATCGTGCTGCAGATGATCGCCGTGGGCGAGGAAACCGGCGAACTCGACACCCTGCTGGTGGAGATCGCCCAGATGTACGAGCGCGAGACCGACTACAGCATCAAGGGCCTGTCGGCCGCCATCGAGCCGATCCTGCTGTTCGTCATCGCCTGCCTGGTGTTGGTGCTCGCACTCGGCGTGTTCCTGCCGATGTGGAATCTTGGGCAGGCGGCCATGGGAAAGTGAGGTCATGTGCAACAAGCACTCAAGTTGAACGACACAGATCCGATATGCCACGTATGCGAATCAAGGCGAGGGCCCGACAGACGCACGGGGCAGGCGCCCACGGTCAAGCGGCATGGTGCCACTGACTCTTTTCTTCACCTGTACCAAAGAGGTTTCTCATGAACAAGCAACACGGTTTCACCCTGATCGAACTGGTGATGGTCATCGTCATCCTCGGCGTGCTGGCGGTGGCCGCACTGCCCAAGTTCGTCGACCTGAAGGGCGACGCCCAGCAGGCGGCCGTCGACGGCGTGGCGGGCACGCTGAGCTCCGCCGCGGCGATCAACTATGCCGCGCGCCAAGCCAAGTCCACCAACGGCGTGGCGATTGCCAACTGCACCGACGTCGCCTCGGCCCTGCAGGGCGGCCTGCCGACCGGCTACACCATCACCGCCGCGGTGGTCGCGGCAGGCGCCTCGGTCGACTGCACCGTGACCGGCGCGGGCTCGAAGACGGCCACCTTCAAGGCCATCGGCATCGTCTGACGCAGGCCCCCGGCCCGGTCGGCAGCAGGCGCTGCCGCCGGGCCCGCCCGCTGCTGGACCGAACGCATGCACCGCCCCTCCGCCAGCCGTGGCTTCACCCTGATCGAACTGGTCATGGTGATGGTCATGGTCGGCGCGCTGGCGGTGTTCGCCATGCCGCGGCTGATCGACACCACGATGTGGCGGCTGCGCGCCTACGGCGACGAGCTGCAAAGCCGCATGCAGGCGGCGCTGCGCATGTCGCTGGCCCAGCGCCGGCCCATCGTCGCCAGCATCAACCCCACCGGCGTGGTCATCGCCTACGCGGCCGGCGGCACCATCGCCAGCCTGCCCTGCCCCGCAGCGGTGCCGAACTGCATCACCGAGAGCGGCACGCGGACCGCCAGCTTCAATGCCGGCAACCTGGGCCGGGTCACGACCTCCACCGGCTCCGCCCTCAGCGTGACCGTCAGCGGCGGCGGCTACAGCCAGGCCTTCCGGCTGGAGGCGGAGACCGGGTTGTTCCACATGCTGCCCTGAATCGGGTCCCCGCTCTCGCGGACAGCCCGCTGCCGCCTGCCCGGTGCATGGAGACGCTGCCGCCCATCCCGTCCATGACGCCCTGGCGCCGCCGGGCCCGGGTGCGCCTGCGGGGAGAAAACCGCCGTATTCCCCCTCTTCCTCCCGGCTTTGGCGCAGTGGTCCCTCACCTACGATTCCCGTAGGAGTCCCCGCATGTCCACCTTCCCGCCACGCCCCTCGTCGCGAGCCGCACGCCAGCATGGCCTGTCGCTGGTCGAGCTCGTGATTTTCATGGTGGTGGTCGGGGCCGCGCTGGCCGGCGTGCTGCGGGTGTTCGTCCAGGCCACGGCGTCCAGCGCCGATCCGCTGCTGCGCCGGCAGGCGCTGGCGATCGCCGAGTCGCTGCTCGAGGAGGTGCAGCTGATGCCCTTCACCTTCTGCGATCCGGACGACGCCAATGTCGAGACCGCCGCCAGCAGCAGCGGCTGCGCCACCCAGGCCGAGGCCCTGGGGCCGGAGGGCGGCGAGACGCGCTTCACCACGCCGCAGTTCGACAACGTCAACGACTACCACGGCTACAGCATGACGGGGGTGGTCGACATCACCAACACCGCGGTGACCGGCCTGTCGGGCTACAGCGCCAGCGTGACGGTGGCGCCCGCGGCCCTGGGCTCCATCGGCGCCGGCGGCGAGGTGCTGCGCATCAGCGTCAGCGTCACCGCGCCCGGCGGCATCAGCATCGTCCTGGACGGCTATCGCAGCCGCCACGCCCCCAATGCCGCGCTCTGAACCCAGGCGCCGCGCGCCACAGCACGGCTTCACCCTCGTCGAGGCGGTGATGGTGATCGTCATCACCGGCGTGCTGATGACCGTGGTGGCGCGTTTCATCGTGCAGCCTGTGCAGGCCTACCTGGCCACGGTGGCGCGTTCGGCCCTGGTCGACAGCGCCGACACGGCGCTGCGCCGCATCGGCCGCGAGCTGCGCGGCGCCTTGCCCAACAGCGCGCGCGTCAGCGGCTCGAACCTGGCGCTGGAGTTCATCCCCAGCAGCGGCGCCGCGCGCTACACCACCGAAGGCAGCGGCCGGCTCGATTTCGGCATCGTCGACACCTCGTTCGACGTGCTGGGGCCGCCTCTCACCCTGGCCGCCGCGCAGCAGCTGGTGGTCTACAACCTGGGGACGGGCATCGTCGGCTCCGACGCCTATGCCGCGACCAACAGCGCCGCCGAACAGGCCAGCTCGAACCGCCGCACGGCCGCCAACGGCGCCGGCCCGGCGAGCACCATCACGCTGAGTTCGGCCGCCGGCCTGCCGGTGGCCGACTTCGCGCCGCCCTACCGAATCCACGCGGTGGAGATGCCCGTCAGCTACCGCTGCGACCTCGCGGCCGGCACGCTGACGCGCTACCAGGGCTACGGCTTCGTCGCCACCCAGCCCGATCCGCCCAGCGGCGGCAGCTCGGCCGTGCTGGCCAGCGGCGTGACCGGCTGCCGCTTCAGCTACGAAGCCGCGGCGGTGGCGGCGCGCGCCGCCCTGGTCAACCTGCAACTCACGCTGTCGACCACCACCTCGGCCGGCACCGAAACCATCACCCTGCACCATGCGGTCCATGTTGACAACCTGCCCTGAGCGCCTGCGCCGCCCGCCGGCCGGCCGCCGACACGCGGCCGGTTTCACCATGGTGTCGGTGGTGTTCATCCTGGTCGTGCTGACGGCGCTGGGCGCCGCCATCGCGTCGGTGAGCACGCGCCAGCAGCTGGGCTCGGCCGCCGAGCTGGATGCCGCCCGGGCGTACCAGAGCGCGCGGGCGGGCATGGAATGGGCCAGCTGGCAGCTGCTGCGCAACCCCGCCCCGCCGGCTGCCGCCCCGGCCTGCTTCTCGACCACGAGCTTCAGCCCCGCAGGAGCGCTGGCCGGCTTCACCGTCACGGTCGGCTGCACGCGCACGCCCGGCAGCGGCACGCTGAGCGACGGCAGCACGACGCTGGTGTTCTACCAGGTGGTGGCCACGGCCTGCAACGCGCCCACGGGCGGCGCCTGCCCGGCCAGCGGCACCCCCGAGCCCACCTACGTGGAGCGCCAGCTCAGCTGGACGATCAGCCGATGAAGACGCTGCGCCCGTTCATCGCCGCGCTGTCGGCCCTGCTCGCCCTGCTGCTGGGCTTGCCGGCCGCGGCAGCGACCTATTCCTTCCGCACCGACACCTATGCCTGGGAAAGCGCCAGCACGGCGATCAGCTGGAACGGCAGCTGCACCGACTACCCCGGCGACGACGACAAGGCGACCATCAGCTTCAGCGGCGGCTTCACCTTCAGCTTCGCGGGCACGGCGTATTCGTCGGTGCGGGTGCTGAGCAACGGCATGCTGCAGTTCGGCGCCGACACCGGCTTGTTCCGCAACTACGTCAACGAGCCACTGCCTGCGGGCACGGCGGACAGCGGCGCCAGCGGGTGCGCCACTGCGGCGACGAGCGCTACCTTGATGGCGTACTGGACCGACCTCGATCCCACCCACGCCGGCAGCGGCAATGTCACCTGGCAGCAAAAAGGCACGGCCCCCAACCGCTACGTGGTGGTGTCGTGGAACGGCGTCCACCAGTACGAGGACTCGACCCCGTTCACCTTCCAGGTCATCCTCTATGAAAACGGCGAGTTCAAGTACCAGTACGGGGATGCCAACACCAGCGGCCTGAACGCCACCATCGGTGTGCAGGTCGGCAGCAGCGACTTCACCCAGTATTCGTACGACAGCAGCTACAACGCCAACGGCACGGCCATCCGCTGGTACCCGACATCGCTCAACCCCGCCCGCGCCGCCGAGTACCGGATGGACGAGACGAGCTGGAGCGGCGCCGCCGGCGAGGTGGCCGACAGCTCGGGCAACGGCCGTGCCGGCACGCGCGTGGGCTCGGCCAACACCAGCGCGAGCGGTTTTGTGTGCCGGGCGATGAACGTGCCCGCCAACACGAACGCCACCGCATCGGCGGTGGACACGCTGATCGACGTGACCTCCAGCATCGGCACCTCGGGCAGCATCTCGATGTGGTTCAAGAGCAATGTGGCATGGAGCAGCACCACGCCCGCCCTCTTGTTCGACGCCACGAACGCCGTCACCCGTCCCTTCTACCTGATGCGCCGCAACGGCGGCGCGCTGCGGCTGGCGATCGCCGACGTGACCGGCACCGCGCTCGTCGCCACCACGGCGGCGCAGAGTTTCGCGGCCAACACCTGGGTGCATGTGGCAGCCAGCTGGCGCCTGGTCAGCGGCACCAACCAGAGCAGCCTGCGCATCTACATCAATGGCGTGCAGGCGGCGGTGACCTACGGCACGACCACCGGCAACCTGCACCCCTCCATGGGCACGCTGTACCTGGGCGACAACCGCAGCAGCGCCACGCCGACGGGCGGCACGCTCAACTCGGCCAACGGCCTGCTGGACGAGGTGCGCCTCTATGCCTTCGAAGTCAGCCCCAGCGAACTCGCGCTCGACATGGCGGCCACCCACGGTTGCGGAGGCAGCCTGGACCACATCGAGGTCACGCCGGCCAGCGCCAGCGGCTCGACCTGCTCCCCCTCCACCGTGAACCTGAAGGCCTGCGCCGACGCGGCCTGCAGCTCGGTGCTCGACACCTACACCGGCAGCGTGCTGCTCAGCACCTCGAGCCTGCGTGGCGACTGGGCGGCCGGCACCGGCCCGGCGCCGCAGGGCACGCTGGCCAACGGCACGGCGAACGACGGCGCCGCCACCTACACCTTCTCGGCGCTGGACAACGGCATTGCACGACTGACCCTGTCGCACTCGCTGGCGCAGGACCTCACCGTGAAGGCAGCCGACAGCCTGCTGCCGGGCAGCGCCGGCACGTCCACCACGATCGCCTTCCGCGACAACAGCTTCGTGCTCTCCGAGGACGGCTCCGGCCGCATCGCCGGCGCCGATGTGGCGGTGGCGGGCCGGCCCCACGACTACACCGTCTCGTTGATCAAGAAGGACCCGGCCACGGGCAGCTGCGGCGTGGCCACCGATTTCGACGGCAGCCGCACGCTCAAGATGTGGCGCACCGACAGCAACGGCAGCTGGACGGCGCCCAGCGTGGTATCGCCGGCGCTCAGCATCCCCGCGGCGCAACCCGCGGCCGGCAACCTGACGCTGAGCTTCACCAATGGCGTGGCCAGCTTCGACCTCGGCAGCACCGACATCGGGCGCTACGCGCTCAACCTGCTGGACGACTCGCTGAGCTACGCCAGCCTGTCGATCAGCGGCAGCAGCAACACCCTGACCGTGCGCCCCTTCGCCCTGGTGGTGCAGGCCATCAAGCAGACGACCACCGACAACCCGGGCGGCTCGCTGCCCGGCGACGCGGTGTTCACCACCGCGGGCGCGCGCTTCCAGGCCACGCTGGGCGCCTACCGCTGGAGCGCCGCCATGACCGGCAACGGCACCGACGGCAACAACGACGGCACGCCGGACGCGGGCGCCACGCTGGCCAACACCACCGCCGGCGGGCTCGCCCCTTCGTTCAACAGCACCGTGGCCCTGGTGCCGCTGGCGGCCAGCCAGACGCCGGCCACCGGGGTGATGGGCTCGCTCAACAACGGCAGCGTCAGCGGCTTCGTTGGCGGCACGGTCACGCCCACCAACCTGAGCTATACCGAGGTGGGCAGCTTCGCGCTCGATCCGCTCGGCGTGACGACCAACTACCTGGGCAGCGGCATCGCCCTCGACGCCACGGTGTTCAACGTCTCGGGAGTGCAGAACACGCGCGTGGGCCGCTTCATCCCGGCGCGTTTCGCCCTCAGCGGCGGCACCCTGACGCACCGCGTGAACGCCGGCTGCTCGCCGGCGTCCGGCTTCACCTACCTGGGCGAGAACTTCCAGCTGCAGTTCACGCTGACGGCGCAGAACGCCCTCGGCGCCACCACGCTGAACTACCACGGCAGCTACGCCAAGCTCGACCCCGGCGTGGCGAGCGCCTGGCAACTCGCCGGCATCAGCGGCAGCACCGCATTTCTCAGCGCCGGCGCGGGGGCGCGACTCTCGCTGGGGACCTCGACCGGCAGCTGGAACAACGGTGTCGCCGCCGGCATCACGCTGGGCGCGGCGGCGCTGCGCGCCAGCAGTGCCGACGGCCCCTTCAGCGCCAGCTTCGGCATCGCCCCGGTCGACAGCGACGGCGTGTCGCTGGGCAGCCACGACATCGACACCGCCCTGCCCGCCGGCAACGACCACACCCGCGTGGCCACGGTGGCGCTGCGCTTCGGACGCCTGCGCCTGATGAACGGCATCGGCTCGCAGGACCGCCCCCTCGCCCTGCCGCTGGTGGCGCAGTACTGGGACGGCAGCGCCTTCGCCGACAACACGCTCGACAGTTGCACCCAGATCCCCGCCACGGCGGTGAATTTCGGCAACTACCGCAAGACCCTCACCCCGGCCGACACCTCGATGGCCGCCACCCCGGTCACGCTGGCCGCGGGGCGCGCCAGCCTGGTGCTGGCCAAGCCGGCCGGCGGGCGCAGCGGCACCGTCGACGTGGCGCTCAGCCTGGGCAGCACGGCGACCGACGCCTCCTGCCTGCAACCCTGGACGCCCGGCAGCGGCGACGGCGCCACGGTCGGCGCCGGCCTCGCCTTCCTGCGCGGCGCCTGGTGCAGCACGAGCTACGACAAGGACCCCTCGGCGCGGGCCTCGTTCGGCTTGTACCGCGGCGCCGACAACCTGATCCACCAACGCGAGAACTACTGACCATGAAATGGCCGTGGAACGGTGCCAGTCCCAAGGAAATGCTGGTCGTGGCGTGCGATGCGGACAGCTTCGCCTATGTGCAGGCCGCATCCGACAAGACCCTGCCGCGCGCCATCCGCCGCTGCGGCGTGGAGCTGCGCGGCGAGGACTCGGCGCAGGACTTCGCCCGCCGCATCCGCGGGCTCGGCCTGCCTTCCAGGAACGTGGTGGCCGTGCTGCCCTTGAGGCACAGCCAGCTGCTGCAGATCGAGGCCCCGGCCGTGCCGCCGGAAGAGCTCAAGGCCGCCGCGCGCTGGCGCGTCAAGGACATGGTCGACGCCCACCTGGACGACCTCACCCTGGATGTGATGTACGTCGGCGACGAGCGCCCGCGGCTGCAGAAATACCTGTTCGTGGCGGTGGCGGCCAACAGCCAGATCAACCAGATCACCGGCCTGCTGGGGGCCGCCGGCATGACGCTGAGCGCCATCGACATCTGCGAGACGGCGCAGCGCAACCTGCAGAGCAGCCTGGCCCGCACCCAGTCCCTGCACGAGCGGGCCAGCGCGCTGCTGATGGTGCACGAAGGCCAGTGCCTGCTCACCGTCAGCGCCAACGACGAGCTGTTCTACACGCGCCGGCTGGACTGGAACGAGGCGGCCATCGCCAGCGCCCTGGCGCCCGCGGCCGCCGCCGAGGCCGCCGACAGCTTCGCCCCGCCGCTGCCCGACTTCGAGAGCGGCGACATGCCGGACATGGTCGACTACGGCGCCGAACCGGCCGCCGCCGAACGCCAGGTCGAGACCCCGCGCCTGGTGATCGAGCTGCAGCGCTCCTTCGACGTGTGGGAACGCTCCTGGCCGGAGCTGCCGCTGGCCAGCATCAGCGTGGAGGCCGGAGCGCACTCGGCGGCCCTGGCCGCCCTGCTCGAACACGAGCTGGGCCAGCGCGTGACGGCGCTGGACATAGGCGCGGTCTTCGGCGGCCTGGCCCAGGCCGCGGGATCGCCCGAGGTCGAGGCGGCCTGCCTGCCCCTGCTCGGCGCCCTGCTGCGTGCCGAATCGCGCAAGGCCTGAGGAACGACCATGGCGCAACACATCAATCTGTACAGCCCGATCCTGCTCAGCAAGAAGCGCTATTTCTCGGCGCTCGCGCTGGCGCAGGCCCTGCTCGTCATCGCGGTCGGCATCGTCGCCCTGAGCACCTGGACGGTGCTGCAGAACAACGCCGTGCGCGCCGAGCTGCAGCTCACCGAACGCAACAACGTCGCCGAGCGCACGCAGCTGATGACCGCCATCGCCGCCAACCCGGCGCTCGCCACCGACACCACCGCGCTGGAGCAGACGCTCAAGACCTTGCAGGCGGCGGTCGAACAGCGCGAGCAAACCCTGGCCGAGCTGACCGACGGCCTGGTCACCGACGGCCGCAGCCACTCGGCCATGCTGCGCCTGGTGGCCGAGACCGTGCCGGGCCCGGTCTGGCTGACCCAGGTCAGGCTGTCCAGCGGACGGCTGGAGGTGGCCGGCATGACCCTGGAACCGGCGGCCCTGCGGCCGTGGATCCAGCAGCTGTCCGCCGACCCGCTGCTGGCCGGCCAGCAGCTCGGCACGGTGCAGGTGGAGCGGGCCGAAGCCGCCACGCCCGGGGCGCGCCCGCTGCCGCAGGGCCTGGAAGCCTGGGTCTTCAGGCTGGCCAACGCCACGCCGCCGCCGCCCCCGGCCCAGCCGGCCTCGGCCCCGACCAATGTGCCGAACGCCACCGCCATCGCCGACAACGCCATCGCCAACATGGCGGCCTCGATCCCGGGCGCGGCATCCGCCGCCTCGGCGGTCGCCGCCGCCGCCTCGGGAGTCCAGCCATGAAGACCCGCTGGAAGAACCTCGCCAAGCGCATCGACGCGATGAGCCTGCGCGAGCGCGCCATCCTCTTTCTCTCGCTGGCCCTGGTGATGGCCGCCGTCGCCGACAGCCTGGTGCTGTCGCCGGCGCTGGCCGAACAGCAGGCGCTGTCGGACCAGCTGAAGAAGCAGGCCAACGAACTGAAGGCGCTGCGCCAGCAGCTGGCCCAGGCCACCCAGCCGAGCGCCCCCGACACGCCGCAGGGCCGGCTGCAGGCCGAGGTCGCGCAGTTCCATGCCCGCCAGAAGGTCCTGGACAGCGACATCCAGCGCCGGATGAGCGGCCCGGAGGAACTCGCCAAGCTGCCCGACCTGCTGGAGCGCGCGCTGCGCCGCCATGCCCGGCTGACCCTGCTCAAGCTCGCCACCCGCAACGATCCGCCCGGCGCCGCACCCACCCGCCTGCGCTGGCAGGGGGTCGACCTGAGCGTCAGCGGCAGCTACCTCGACTTGACGAACTACCTGGCCGAGCTCGAGAAAGCCCTGCCCGGTCTGCGCTGGGGCGAGTTGCACATCGGTACCGCGGCCTCTCCGCCGGTGCTGAGCGTGCGCCTGTACCTGGTGGGAGAGACACGATGAGACCCTGGCCCCTCCCCCTGCTGTGCGCCGCCGCCGCCCTGCTGCCGGACATCGCCGGCGCGGGCTGGCGCGACCCGACCGAGCCGCCGGCCGAGGTGCGGGCCGCCGCCGCCAGCGCGAGCGCCCCCGGCCCGGGCGAGGCCCAGGCGGCTTCGCCGCGCCACATCATCGTCGCCAACGGACGCAGCTACGTGGTCGACCGCGGCCGCCGGCTGGGCGTGGGCGACCTGCTGGGCAGCTCGCGCATCGAGCGCATCGGCAGCGACGCCGTCTGGCTGCGCGACGGCGAGCTGGTGCGCCGCGTCCCCCTGTACCCCGGCGTCTCCAGGCAGGCGGTGAACGCCCCGCCCGCCGCCGCGTCCACACCCCGAATCGACAGAAACCGTCCGAGCAAAAAGGATCACCCGTGAGAAACGCAATGATGGCAACGACCGCTCCGGGCGGTTCCCCCGCCCCGGTATCGCGCACGGCGTGGAGCCTGATCGCGCTGGCCTGCAGCCTGCTGCTCGGCGCCTGCGCCGACCAGCCGCTGCGCACCGCCGACGCCGGCGCCCGCTTGCGCGCCGAACTGGCGGCAGGCCCAGTCAAGCGGCCGCCGCCGCAGCCGGTGGCCAGCGCCGAGCCGGCCGCGCCGCCACCGCCGGTGCTGCCCGCGCGTCCCGAATTGCCGCCGGAGCCGCGCTTCGACCTGATCGTCAACGGCGCGCAGGCGCGGGACGTGTTCCTGTCCATGGTCGCCGACACCCGCTACAGCATGCTGATGCATCCCGGCGTCAGCGGCGTCATCTCGGTCACGCTCAAGGGCGTGACGATGCGCGAGGCCCTGGAGTCGATCCGCGACGTCTACGGCTTCGACTACAAGGTGGAGGGACGGCGCGTGACTGTGTTCCCGCCCACCCTGCAGACACGCATCTTCATGGTCAGCTACCTGCACAACCAGCGGGTGGGCCGCAGCGACGTGCGCATCAGCTCCGGCGCGGCACCGGTCAACAACAGCAACAGCGGCAGCAGCAGCGGCACGGGCAATTCCGCCGCCCCCACCAGCGGCGGCGCCCCTGCCCCGGGTGCCGGTGGCAGCAGCGGCAGCGCCGGCAATGCCCAGCCGGAAGGCAGCCAGGTGTCGACCAGCTCGCGCAGCGACTTCTGGAAAGAGGTCACCGAGGCCCTGCAGGACATGGTGGGCAAGGAGGGCGGGCGCGCCGTCATCACCAGCCCTCAGGCCGGGACCATCGCCGTACGCGCCATGCCGGATGAATTGCGCCAGATCGAAGCCTTCCTGCGCTCGACGCGCATGGCGGTGGAACGCCAGGTGATGCTGGAGGCGAAGATCGTCGAGGTCGAGCTGGGCGATGGTTTCCAGAGCGGCATCGACTGGTCCATCCTGCGCAGCCGCGGCTCGCTCGGGCAGAGCAGCGGCAGCACCAACAACGCCCTGGTGAGCAACGCCAACGGACTGCCGGTGCTGCCGGTGCTGCCGGCCGGCATCGAGTCGCTGCTGCCGCTGTCGGGCACCGGCACGCTCGGCCTGGCCGTGGCCCACAACGGATTCCAGGCGCTGCTCGGTTTCCTGGAGACGCACGGCGACGTGCAGATCCTCTCCAGCCCGCGCGTGGCGACGCTGAACAACCAGAAGGCGGTGCTCAAGGTCGGCAACGACGACTACTTCGTCACCAACGTGGCCGGCGGCAACATCACCCAGGGCAACGGCACCACCGGGGGCACCATCACCCCGCCGACCCTCACGCTGACGCCCTTCTTCTCGGGCATCGCGCTCGACGTGACGCCGCAGATCGACGAGCACGACATGATCACGCTGCACGTGCATCCGTCGGTCACCACGGTGACGGAAAAGACCAAGCAGGTCGACCTGGGCGCGATCGGCACCTACAAGCTGCCCCTGGCCTCCAGCAGCGTCAACGAGACCGATACGGTGGTGCGCATCCCGGACGGCCAGATCGTCGCCATCGGCGGGCTGATGCAGATGGAATCGAACCGGCAGAGTTCGGGCCTGCCGGGCGCGAACGGCAACGTCATCACCGGCAGCCTGTTCAACAACCGCAACAACACCGGGCGCAAGAAGGAACTGGTGGTGCTGATCCGGCCGACCATCATCCGCACCGCGGACGACTGGGAACGCCTGACCGAGCAGAGCCGCGCCTCGCTGGACGGCCTGGAGGCCTCGCGCCGGGTCATCACGCTGGACGGCCAGGCCAAGCCGGCGGCGCGCTGACCGCGCCCGGCTACGCCTGCGGCACCAGGACCGGGGTGTAGCCCGCGGCCTGCAGCGCCGCCGAAAAATCCTCGGCCCGCGCCCGGGCCGACTCGATCTCGACCCGCTGCCGCGCGAGATCGACGCTCAGCCTGGCGTGTCCGTCCACGCCCTGCACCGCCTGGGTGACCATGCCGACACAATGGCCGCAGGTCATGTCCTTCACCTGGAAAGCAAACATTCGGTAGTCCTCGGTTCAGCCGTTGGGAAGCCATACTCTGGACCTTCCCAACGTGGGAAGGTCAAGCGCGCGTCGGGTCGCCCCGGCCGGCATCGGACTATTTTCGCCGACGGCTTGACCTTCCCACGATGGGAAGCCCGACGATGACGACGTCTTTCCAGCCGGCCCTGTCCGAGAATCCGCCATGAACCACTCTCCCGCCCCCCTGAGGCTTCGTGTCACCGGCATGAGTTGCGCGTCCTGCGCCTTGCGCGTCGAAAAGGCGCTGGCGGCCGTGGCGGGTGTGACCGGCGTGAGCGTGAACCTGGCGAGCGACGAGGTGAGCGTCAGCGGCACTCCCGGCCTGCAGGCCCCGGCGCTGGCCGAGGCGGCACGGCGGGCGGGCTACGCACTGGCCGAGACCGAGCAGACCCTGCAGGTCGAGGGCATGAGCTGCGCCTCCTGCGTGGCCCGGGCCGAGAAGGCCTTGGCCCAGGTGCCGGGCGTGCTCCAGGCCACGGTGAACTTGGCGACCGAGCGGGCGACGGTGCGCAGCTTCTCCGGCGTGCCGCCGCAGGCGCTGGCCGCCGCCTTGAAACAGGCCGGCTACGGCGCCGTCCCGGTACACGCCGCCCCGGCACCGGGCGGCCGCCGTCCGCCGGCCGGCGGCTGGCCGGTGCTCTTCAGCGCGGCCCTGACGCTGCCGCTGGTCGCGCCGATGCTGATGTCGCTGCTCGGCCGGCACGGCATGCTAGACGGCTGGCTGCAGCTCGCGCTGGCCACGCCGGTGCAGTTCTGGCTCGGCGCGCGTTTCTATCGCGCCGGCTGGTCCGCCCTGCGCGCCGGCAGCGGCAACATGGACCTGCTGGTGGCCTTGGGCACCTCGGCCGCCTACGGCCTGTCGGTCTACCAGCTCTCGAGGCACGGCGCCCACGGCACGGCCGGCCTCTACTTCGAAGCCTCCGCCGCCGTGATCACGCTCGTGCTGCTCGGCAAATGGCTGGAAAGCCGGGCCAAGCGGCAGACGACCGAAGCCATCCGCGCGCTGAACGCGCTGCGCCCGGTCAGCGCGCGCGTGCACCGCGACGGGCAGGACCAGCTCGTGCCGGTGGAGCAGGTCCGGCCCGGCGACCTGGTGCGCGTGCATCCCGGCGAGCGCATCCCCGTCGACGGCGAAGTGACCGAGGGGCACAGCCACTGCGACGAATCCCTGATCACCGGCGAGAGCCTGCCCGTGTCCAAGTCGGCGGGCGACCCGGTGACCGGAGGCGCCCTCAACGGCGAGGGCGCGCTGACCCTGCGCACCCTGGCCGTGGGCACCGAGACCACCCTCGCCCGGGTCATCCGCCTGGTCGAGTCGGCGCAGGCCGCCAAGGCGCCCATCCAGCGCATCGTGGACCGGGTGAGCGCCGTGTTCGTGCCCGTCGTGCTGGCCCTGGCGCTGCTGACGCTGCTCGGCTGGGGCGCCTGGAACGGCGACTGGGGGCAGGCGCTGATCCACGCCGTGGCCGTGCTGGTCATCGCCTGCCCCTGCGCGCTGGGCCTGGCCACGCCGGCCGCCATCATGGTCGGCACCGGCGTGGCGGCCCGGCACGGCATCCTCATCAAGGACGCCGAGGCGCTCGAAGTCGCCCATGCGGTGGACACCGTCGCCTTCGACAAGACCGGCACCCTCACCGAGGGCCGGCCGGCCCTGGTGGCGGTGCGGGCCGCGGCCGGCCACACCGAGCAGGAGGTGCTGCGGCTCTCGGCCGGGCTGCAGCAGGCCAGCGGACATCCGCTCGCGCGCGCGGTGATGGACAAGGCGCGCGAGAGCGGACTGCAGCTGCCCGTGGCCGTCAACGCCCGGGCCCTGCCGGGGCGTGGCGTGCAGGCCGGCATCGAGGGCCGGGTCCTGCTGCTCGGCAGCAGCCGGCTGCTGCGCGAGTCCGGCCTGGAGGCCGGCGGCCTGCTGCCCGAGGCGCAAAGACTGGAAGGCGACGGCCGCACCCTGTCCTGGCTGATCCGCCGGGACGAGGACGGCGCCGTCCTGCTCGGCCTGCTCGCGTTCGGCGACCAAGTCAAGGCCGAGGCACGGGAAGCGGTGGAACGCCTGCTCGGCCTCGGCGTCGAGGTCGTGATGCTCACCGGCGACAACGCCGGCAGCGCCCGGGTCGCGGCGCAGGCGCTCGGCATCGCGGATGTCCGCGCCGAAGTGCTGCCGGCGGACAAGGCGGCGGCGGTGCAGGCGCTGCGCGCGGCGGGCCGGGTGGTGGCCATGGTCGGCGACGGCATCAACGATGCCCCGGCGCTCGCCGCGGCGCAGGTCGGCATCGCCATGGGGACTGGCACCGACGTGGCCATGGCCACGGCCGGCATCACCCTGATGCGCGGCGACCCGCGCCTGGTGGCGGACGCCATCGAGGTCTCGCGCCGCAGCTACGCCAAGATCCGCCAGAACCTGGGCTGGGCCTTCGTCTACAACCTGCTCGGCCTGCCGCTGGCCGCCTTCGGCATGCTGAGCCCCGTGCTCGCCGGCGCGGCCATGGCCCTCAGCAGCGTGAGCGTGATCGGCAACGCGCTCCTGCTGCGCCGCTGGCGACCCGTGGCCCGGCCGCGCCGGGGCGCCTCGGCCATCGCGCGGACGACAGCGCCCGAAGCCGGACCGGGGAGCGGCACATGAGCTCCATGACCATAGGCGAAGCGGCCAGGGCCTCCGGCGTGTCGGCCAAGATGATCCGCCACTACGAACAGGTCGGGCTGTTCCCCGAACCCCGCCGGACCGACGCCGGATACCGGCTGTACAGCGAAGCCGAGGTCCACACCCTGCGTTTCATCCGCCAGTCGCGCGAGCTCGGCTTCTCGATCCGGCAGATCGGCGAGCTGGTGGGCCTGTGGCAGGACCGGACCCGCCCGAGCCGCCAGGTGAAGGCACTGGCGCAGGCCCATATCCGGGAACTGGAACAAAAGCTGAAGGAACTGGCGGCCATGAAGGCGACCCTGGAGGACCTGGTCGAGTGCTGCCGCGGCGACGACCGCCCCGACTGCCCCATCCTCCAAGGACTGGCGGACGGCGGGGGAGCCGCCGCCGCGGCCGACCCCGCGCGTCCCGGGCGAAAAGGCGGACTGCGTTCCGGATGAACCGCGGACGGGGACACGGCGCGGCCAAGCCGGCCGCCGCCCCCTGGCACCGCATCGCCCCGCCAGTCGTGGAGAAGATCCCTTCGCGCCGGGACCTTTGAAGGCGGCGGAGAACGCCCGCAGCCGGGAACAGTCCTTGCCACCTTGTCCAAGGCGAAAAGGTGCGCTGCCACAGGCACCTGCCGACAAACCGCTGCACTGCCGAGGTAGCCCTCATGCCGGAATTGAAACGCATCGTGGTGATCGGGGGGTCCGCCGGGAGCCTGCCGCCTTTGTCCGAACTCGTCCGGCGGCTGCCCTGCCCGCTGAACGCGGCCGTCTTCATCGTGCTGCACATTCCCGCACACAGTCCGAGCCAGCTGCACGGCATCCTGCAACGGCTGACCCGCCTTCAGGTCACGCCCGGCCGGGACGGCGAGGCGATCGAGGCGGGCCGCATCTATGTCGCCGTGGCGGACCGCCATTTGCTGCTCGACACCGGCCGCATACGGCTGACCCGCGGGCCGCACGAATGCCGGGCCCGCCCCGCCATCGACGCGCTGTTCCGCTCGGCCGCCGCCGCGTTCGGCCCGCGGGTGATCGGCGTGTTGCTGAGCGGCGCGCTGGACGACGGCACGGCCGGCTTGTGGGCCATCAAGGACCGTGGAGGTATCGCCTTGGTACAGGATCCCGACACCGCCGAGCACCCGTCGATGCCGAAGAGCGCCGCCCGGCATGTCGAGCTGGACGGCTCGCTGCCGGCGAGCCGGCTGGCCGCCGAGATCGAGCGGCTCAGCGAAGCCTTGCCCGGGCCTGCGCCCACGGCCAGCGGCGTGCCCGATGCGATGGCGATCGAGAACCTGATCGCCCTGGAAGGCCAGGGCCTGCAATCGGGGGTGATGAAGCTGGGCAAGATGTCCCAGTACACCTGCCCGGACTGCCATGGCGTGCTGGTGCAGATCGACGAAGGTTCCATCGTGCGCTTCCGCTGCCATACGGGCCATGCGTTCTCCGCCCAGACCCTGCTCGCCGAGGTGAACGGCGCCATCGACCTCGGGCTCTGGTCCACGCTGCGCGCCGTGGAAGAGCGCATCCTGCTGCTGAGGCAGATGGGCGACATGGCAGCCGCGACAGGTGACGGGGCCGCCACCGCCCACTGCCGCGCGCAGGCCGCCGAAGCGGAGTCGCGACTCGGCCCGCTGCGCGAGCTGGTGATGAACCCGGCACTGTTCGACCACCTGCCGACCCAGGAATGAGACAGCGCCTGCCCCCGCCCGGGCACCACGGCGCTCAGCGCCGGCCGCCCGTGCCTGGCCGCAGCAAGGCCAGCACGTCCTGCGGGCGCACCTTCACCTGCGCCAGCATGGCCAGCCCGGCGCTGCGCAGCACCTGCGCGCCGGTGAGGGCCGCGGCCTCGCCGGCATAGTCGGCATCGATGACCCGCCCGCGCGAGGCGCTGAGCACCTCGGCACGGTCCTGCAGCGCCCCGATCACGGCGTCGAAGCGCCCCAGGGCGGCGCCCAGGCTGCCGCGCTGCGCGCCCAGCGTGCCGATGGCCGCATCGATGCGCAGCAAGGCGGTGGCCGCCGCCCGGGTGTCGAGGACGTCGGCCTCCGCCAAGCTGCCGGTGGCCGGGTTGACGAGCTGCTCGAACGCCAGGCTGCCGGACGGGCCGGCCTGGGCCCCGCCGATGGTGACGGTCTCGCTGGCGTTGATCTCCATCCTCCCGCTGTCCTGGTCGATGCTGACCACGCTGCCGGCGGCGCGGCTCTGCACCGCCCGCGCCAGCGCTTCGGCGGTGGCGAAACGGCCGGTGATGTCGACCGCCGGGCGGCTGCCGATCTGCACCGTCAGGTCGCCCGCGCCCAGCGTCAGGTAGGACGTCGCGCCGCGCGAGAAGGAGGCGCGGCCGTCATCGGTGAAATTGCCCACCACCGGCGTCACGTGGCCCGACGAGCGGCGGATGCTGATGCCCGCGGTCGAGCCGACCACCCGGTACGGGTTGGACGGACCGACGGCCGCATTCAGCTGGCCCTGGATGTCGGCGATCAGCCCGTCGACGTTGCCGCTGTGGTCGGCGGTGATGAAGACCCTGTGGCCATCGACCGAGAAGCCCGCATGGGTGTTGCTCGACGCGGGCACGCCGTTGCTGCGGGCGGCGCTGCCGAAGGGCGCCGAGTTGGCGCCGGCCAGCGCCGCCATCGCCGGCGCCACGGCGGCATTGCGGGCGCGGGCCGTCTTGGTGATCGTCACATGCGAGCCGTCTTCGGCGACGACATAGGCCCCGTTCTGCGACGCATTGAGCTGCGCCTGGATCGAGTTGGCCACGCTGTCCAGGCTGCCGTAGTTGGTGTTGAGGCTGACGCCGATGCCGTCCACCGAGAAGGATGCCGACTGGCCCCCGCTGTAGTTGGTCGAGGCGGTGGTGGCCACGGCCCGGCCCGGCGTCAGCGGCACGTCGGGCTGCGAAAAATCCAGGTTGCCCAGCGGGCCGGTGGTATAGGTGCCCAGGAATTCGAACCCGCTGGTGCGCAGGTCGACCGAGCGCGCGGTGGCCACCGGGCCGAGCTGCGTGCTGCGCAGGTCGGTGGACAGGTCGAGCGACACGGTGTCCTGGCTGCCGGCGCCGATCTGGAACTCCATCTGCCCGGCCGAGCCGTCGAGCAGCTTGCGGCCGTTGAAGCGGGTCGAGCCCGCCGTGCGCTCCAGCTCGGCGAGCAACTGCTGCAGCTCGCCGTCGAGGGCGCGGCGGTCGCCGGCGGTGTTGCTGTCGTTGAGCGACTGCAGCGCCAGCTCGCGCATGCGCTGCAACTGCTGCTGCATCTGGCCCATCGCATGCTCGCCGGTCTGGAACAGCGAGATGCCGTCGTTCACGTTGCGCAAGGCCGCCTGGGTCCCGCCCAGGTCGGCGCGCATGCGCTCGGCCACCGCCAGCCCGGCGGCGTCGTCGCGCGCGCCGTTGACCCGCAGCCCCGACGACAGCCGCTGCAATGCGGTGGCCAGCCCATCCTGGGAACGGGCCAGGCGCGTCTGCGCTTGAAGCGACGCCACGGTGCTGTTGATGAGCAGAGGCATGGGGCGATCCGGGCCCTCGCGGCCGAAGGCGGTGTTGTCTCCGTGGACAGGCGGACCCCACAGGGCATCCGCTCCTTTCTATGTCGGTGCGGGCGGGCTTGAACTTGAGTCGGCCGCCGGCGCCAGCGGCAGGCGCACCACCGCGTCCAGGCCCTGCACCCGCCCGTCGGCCTCGCGGTTGACGAGGGCGATGTCGCCCCCCAGCCGCTGGCAGACGTCGCGGCAGATGGCCAGGCCCAGCCCGCTGCCCGTCGTCGGGTGGCCGGTGTGGAAGGGCTCGAACAGGAACCTGCGCTGCTCGGCGGCGATGCCGGGGCCGCTGTCGCGCACCGTGAGCCGGGCCCAGGCGCCGGGATCCTGCGCGGTCGCCTCGACCTCGACCAGCACCGTCAGGCCACCTCCGCCCGGCGTGGCGCGGATCGCGTTGTGCAGCAGGTTGCGGCAGAGCTCGCGCAGCATCCAGGCATTGCCACGCACCGGGACGGGGGTGTCGGGCGAGCTCAATTCGAAATCGAGGCCTTGTTCGACGACCAGCGGGGCGAGGTCGAGACAGACCTCGGCGGCCACCTCGTTCAGGTCGACCCGCTCGGGCGGCGAGTCGACATCGGCCTGCTCCACCTTGGCCAGCGAAAGCATCTGGTTCGACAGCCGGATGGCGCGGTCGACCGTGCGGTGCATCTCGCCCAGGGTGGCCAGGGCGTCGGCATGGCCGCGCAGGCCGTTCTGCGCCTGGGTCTTGAGCACGGCCAGCGGGGTGCGCAGCTGGTGCGAGGCGTCGCGCACGAACTGGCGCTGCCGGCCCATCAGGCGCGCCAGGCGCTCCATCAGGTCGTTCACCGCGGCGACGACGGGCTGCAGCTCGCTCGGCAGGCCCGGGGTATGCAGGCGCGACAGGTCGCGCTCGGCGCGTGCATGCAGGCTGCGGCGCAAGGCCTCGACCGGCCGCAGGGCGCGGGTCACCACCCACCAGGTGACCAGCGCCACCACCGCGATCAGCAGCGCCTGGCGCAACAGGGTCTGGACCAGGATCTGCCGCGTCAGCTGTTCGCGCACGTCGCGGGTCTCGGCCACCTGGATCAGCGCCACGCCGCGGCCCTCGGCGCTGGCCACCGGCTGGTACAGCGCCGCCATGCGCACCGGTTCCCCCCGGTAGTGGTCGTCATAGAAGTCGATCAGGGCCGGGTAGCGCCCGCGCTGCGGCAGCTGGCCGGTGTAGGCCGGCAGGTCGCGGTAGCCGGCGATGAACTCGCCTTGGAAGCCGCTGATCCGGTAGGCCATGCTGCCGGTGCCGCCCACGTCGAAGATCTCGAGCGCGGTGTAGGGCAGCTCCACCTGCAGCCGGCCGTCGACCACCTGCAGCTGTTCCCCGATGGAGCGCGCCGAGGCCAGCAGAGAGCGGTCGTAGGCGAGGTCGATCGACTGCATCGCGCTGCGGTACAGGCTGACGGTGTCGACCAGCACGAACACCGCGATCGGCCCGATGATCCAGGCGATCAGGTAGCGTCGCAGCGAATGGGCCATCGCTCGGGCCATCGCTTCAGCCGGCCGCCGCCGTGTCCTCGCGCAACAGGTAGCCCAGCCCGCGCAGCGTGACCAGCGCCACCCGGGAGCCGACCAGCTTCTTGCGCAGGCGGTAGGCCACCACCTCGATGGACTCGAAACGGATGGCCTCCTCCATCGGGAACACCAGGCGGAACAGCTTGTCCTTGGACACCGCCTGGCCCGGCTGGGCGATCAGCGCCTTCAGCAGCGCCTGCTCGCGCGGGGTCAGTTCGAGCACCGTCTCTCCCAGGTAGAAGGCGCCCGACTCGCGCTCCAGCCGCAGCGCGCCGCAGCACAGCGGTGCCTCGGCCCGGCCGTCGTGGCGGCGCAGCAGCGCGCGCAGCCGCGCCTCCAGCTCGTCCAGGTCGAAAGGCTTGGCCAGGTAGTCGTCGGCACCGGCGTTCAAGCCCAGCACCCGGTCGCCCACCGCGCCGCGGGCTGTCAGCACGATGATGGGCACGCGCAAGCCTTCGGCACGCGCCTTGTGCAGCACCTGCAGCCCATCCATGCCGGGAATGGTGAGGTCGAGCAGCACCAGGGCGGGCGGGTCGTGGCGCAGGCGCAGCAAGGCCTCGGCGCCGTTGCCGCAGCGGTCGACGGCGAAACCGCGCCGCTCGAGCGCCAGCTGCAGCGCCTGCGCCATCGCGAGATCGTCCTCGACCAACAGAAGCTTCATGGGATGCCAGTGTCGCCGAAGCGCAGCCCCGTCGGGGCCATGGATCGCCCTGACAGGCAAACGACAGCTGCCGCACCGGCTTTTGACAGCCAACTGACAGCCTCGCCGGCGACCTAAGGGTTCCCACGAACAGGCGGCCGCGGGCATCGGGCGGAGCATTCCACCATCGCTTCCAGCCACTTCGGTTCGCCCCGCGGCCCCCCGCCCGCGGAACGCGAGCCACCCGACCTTCGAGGAGACTCCCATGACCCGTTCCCTGATCCAGCGATTCATCCTCCCCGCCGTGATGGGCGCGCTCTGCCTGGGCGGCCTGCCTGCCCAGGCGCAGGAGAACTTCAAGATCATGATCGGGGCCAATCCGGGCGGCGGCTACGACCAGACCGGCCGCGGCATCGGCAAGGCCCTGCAGGAGGCCGGCGTGGCCAAGTCCGTGACCTACGACAACAAGGGCGGCGCCGGCGGCACCATCGGCCTGGCGCAGTTCGCCAATTCGACCAAGGGCGACCCGAACGCCCTGATGGTGGTCGGCGCGGTGATGGTCGGCGCCATCGTGCAGAACAAGCCGCCGATCACGCTGGGCAACATCACGCCGGTGGCGCGCCTGCTGGCCGAGTACAACGTGTTCGTGGTGCCGGCCAACTCCCCCCTCAAGAGCATGAAGGACGTGGTCGAGCAGATGAAGAAGGACCCGGCCAGCGTCAAGTGGGGCGGCGGCTCCAAGGGCTCGGTGGACCACGTCAGCGTGGCCATGATCGCCCGCGAGGCGGGGGTCGACGTGGCCAGGATCAACTACGTGCCCTTCAAGGGCGGCGGCGAGGCGACGGCGGCCATCCTCGGGGGCCACATCACGGTGGGCACCAGCGGCCTGTCGGAGCTCGAGGAATACATCAAGAGCGGCAGCATGCGCGCCCTGGCCGTGACGGCCGCCAACCGCCTGCCCGGCAGCCCCATTCCCACGCTGCAGGAGCAGGGCATCCCGGTCGTGATCGGCAACTGGCGCGGCGTGTACGGCGCGGCCGACATCACCCCGGCGCAGCGCCAGGCGCTGATCGACAAGGTCGCCAAGGCCAGCAAGGCCAAGAGCTGGCAGGAGACGCTGGTGCACAACCGCTGGACCCCCGCCCTGCTGACCGGCGACGATTTCGGGCGTTTCGTCGACGACGACACGGCCCGGCTGCGCACCCTGATGCTCAAGCTGGGCATGCTGTGATGCAGCGCCTGCCTGAGAAACTCGTCGGCGCCGCCACGCTGCTGCTGGGCCTGCTGCTGGCGGCGGGCGCGACCCGGCTCAAGGGCGCCGAAGCGTATTCTGGCGTGGGCGCCAATTTCCTGCCGATGCTGGTCGGGGGGCTGCTCGCGCTGTGCGGGGCGCTGCTGCTCAAGCAGGCCTGGCGCGGCGGCTTCAGCGGGCTCCCCGAGTCCCTGGCCGCGCCCGCCCCGCCCCACTGGCGCGGCATGGCCTGGCTGTCGGCCGGCCTGCTGATCAACGCCGCCACCATCACCCGCGTCGGCTTCATCCCCTCGTGCACGCTGCTGTTCGTCATGGCGGCGCGCGGCCTGCGGCTGTCGATGGGCGCGGGGCCGGCGCGCGCGAGCGACTGGCTGCGCGACATCCTCACCGGCGCGGCGGTCTCGGCGCCGGTCTACTGGTTGTTCACCAAGCTGCTCGGCCTGAGCCTGCCCGGCCTGAGCGGCAGCGGCTGGATCTGACCCCCGCTCGCACTCCACACCGACACCGGACATCCCCATGGACACCTGGCACGCTCTTCTCCAAGGTTTCGCCACCGCCGGCACCCCCGTCAACCTGCTGTGGGCCCTGCTCGGCTGCCTGATCGGCACCGCCGTGGGCGTGCTGCCCGGCATCGGGCCGGCCCTGACGGTGGCCATGCTGCTGCCCATCACCTCGCAGGTGGACCCGACCGCCTCGATGATCCTGTTCGCCGGCATCTACTACGGCGCGATGTATGGAGGCTCGACCACCTCCATCCTGCTCAACACGCCGGGCGAGACCGGCAGCATGATCACCGCGATGGAGGGCAACCTGATGGCCAAGCGCGGACGCGCCGGCGTCGCCCTCGCCACCGCGGCCATCGGCTCCTTCGTGGCCGGCACGATCGCGACCGGGCTGGTGACCCTGTTCGCGCCGCTCATCGCCAAGTACGCGCTGCATCTCGGCCCGCCCGAATACTTCGCCCTGATGCTGCTGGCCTTCACCACCGTCACCGCCGTGCTCGGGCAGAGCCTGCTGCGCGGCGTGACCAGCCTGGTGCTCGGCCTGGCCTTCGGCCTCATCGGCATCGACCAGATCTCGGGCGAGGCGCGCTTCACCCTCGGCATCCCCGAGCTGGTGGACGGCATCGAGGTGGTGCTGGTGGCGGTCGGCCTGTTCGCGGTCGGCGAGGCCTTGTACGCGGTGATGTACGAGGGCGGGCAGCGCGATTCGCGCAACGCCATGTCGCAGCTGGCCATGAGCCGCGGCGACTGGAAGCGCTCCTGGCCGGCGTGGCTGCGCGGCACCCTGATCGGCTTTCCGTTCGGCACCATTCCGGCCGGCGGCACCGAGCTGCCGACCTTCCTGTCGTACGCCACCGAAAAGAAGCTGTCGGACTTCAAGCACGAGTTCGGCCACGACGGGGCCATCGAAGGCGTGGCCGGGCCCGAGGCGGCCAACAACGCGGCGGTGACCGGCACGCTCGTGCCCCTGCTGACCCTGGGCATCCCGACCTCGACCACCGCGGCCATCATGCTGTCGGCCTTCCAGAACTACGGCATCCAGCCCGGCCCCACCCTGTTCCTGACCTCGGGCCCGCTGGTATGGGCGCTGATCGCCTCGCTGTACATCGGCAACATCATGCTGCTGGTGCTCAACCTGCCCCTGGTGGGCCTGTGGGTCAAGCTGCTGAAGATTCCCAAGCCCGCGCTGTATGCGGGCATCCTGATCTTCGCCACCGTGGGCGTGTACGGCATGCGGCAATCGGGCTTCGACCTGTTCCTGCTCTACGCGATCGGCCTGCTGGGGGTGCTCATGCGGCGCTTCGACTTCCCCACCGCGCCGGTGATCGTCGGCATGATCCTCGGGCCCATGGCCGAGGCCCAGCTGCGCAACGCGGTGTCGATCGGCGGCGGCCACTGGACGGTGCTGGTCGAGCGCCCCCTGAGCGCCACCATCCTCGCCCTGTGCGCGGCGGTGCTGCTGCTGCCGTGGATGAAACGCTTCATCCGCCCGCCGGAGCCGCAACAGGCCTGAGGCGGGCGCGCAGCCCTCAGGACTTCAGCACGGCCTTGGCGTAGGACTCGCGCTCGAGGTCCTGCACCTCCACCGAGACCTGCAGCTCGAAGCCGATCGGGCACGGACACAGCTGCTCCAGCCCGCGCAGCAGCGCCTGCGACAGCTCGCGCTTGGTCTCCACCGGACGGCCGCTCAACAAGGCCAGCCGGGCATGGATGAAGGCCCGCGGATCGGACGCGGTCCCCACCGCGAACTGGTCGAAGCGCAGGGCGCGGCTCTTGATGTCGGACTCCTCGAAATGCCCGGAGTCGAGCAGCAGCTGGTTGAGGGCGCGCAGCGTGGCCTCGACGGGGAACTGGAACAGGTTGCCGGAGTATTCGACGGTGAGATGGGGCATGACGCTCTCGGTGCAATGCAGGGAAGGGAGCCTGACGATACCGCAAACCGATGCGGCGACAATCCGGCGCATGAGCCCTCCTCCCCGGACCACGCCCGCCGCCCGCATCGACAGCTGGTTGAACCGAAGCGCCGCCAGGCCGCCGGATGCCGCCGCCACCCCCGGCCTGCCGATGTCCCTGGTGACGACCCCGGTCGGCCCGGTGAGGCTGCACGACTCGGGCGGACAGCGCCCCTGCGTCGTCCTCGTCCCCGACGGCCCGAACGTCATCGAACATTACGAGGAGCTGATCCGGCGCCTCTCGCCCGAGCTGCGCGTGCTGTGCTTCGACATGCCGGGTTTCGGCTTTTCCAGGCCGCGGCCGTCCTACGACCATTCGCTGGACCAGGGCGCGCAAGCCGTCCTCGGCGTGCTCGACCGGCTTGGGATCCCGCGCGCCACCCTCGCCTTCAGCTGCGCCAACGGCTTCTACGCCTTGCGCGCTGCGCGCCTCGCGCCGCAGCGGGTGGCGAGCCTGTTCCTGTCGCAGACGCCCTCGCTGCCCGCCATGCAGGCCTGGGTGGAGCGGGTGATTCCCCGGCCCTTGAAGCTGCCGGTGGCGGGCCAGCTGCTGGCCCGCCTGTTCCGCCAGAGGGCGGCCCGCAGCTGGTACAGCGCCGCGCTGCCCAGGGGCGGCGACGCCGGCCCGTTCTGGCACACCTCCCGGCGCGCCTTGCATGCCGGCGGCTGCTTCTGCCTGGCGGGCGTGGTGCAAGGCCTGGGCCGCGAGACGGCGGCGTCGCTGGCCGGCGTGACGCAGCCTTGCACGCTGGTCTGGGGCACGCAGGACCGCTCGCACCGCCCCACCCGCGCCGACTCGCTGCGCGACTGCGTCCCGCAGGCGCGCCTCGTGCCCTTCGAGGACTGCGGCCATTTCCCCGACCTGGAACAGCCCGTGCGCTACGCCGGGCTGCTGCTCGAACACATGGCATCGCTCCCCTGACGGCGCTCCCCCTGTTCGGGTGGGCGCGCGGCCGGCGGCTTGGCAGATACTGCGCCTCTGTCACTGCCACATCCCGCCCATGAGCATCACTCCCCAGCCGCTGCTGCTGTTGCACGCCACCGCCGGTGCCGGCCACACCCGCGCCGCCCAGGCCGTCTCGGCCGCCCTGACCCAGCTCGGCGGCCCCGGCCACCAGGTGGTCGACACCCTCGATTGCACCAGCGCGTTCTTCCGGCGGATGTACGTGCAGGCCTACATCGAGCTGGTCCAGCGCGCACCCGAACTGTGGGGGCATCTGTACGAGCGCTACGACAAGGTGAAACCGGCCGGCAGCAAAAGCGCACGCGCCCGGCTGGCCTTCGACAAGGTCAACAGCCTGGCCTTCCGCCAGCTGCTCGAGGACAGCCGGCCCGAGGCCATCCTGTGCACCCATTTCCTGCCGCTGGAGCTGCTGTCCGACCTGAAGCGGCGCGGCAAGCTGGCGACGCCGGTGCACGCCGTCATCACCGATGTCAGCCCGCACGCCTTCTGGGTCTACCCGCACATCGACCACTACCACGTGGCCTCCGAAGCCGGCGCGCGCGAGCTCGAACGCAAGGGCGTGGACGCGGCGCGCATCAGCACCAGCGGCATTCCGATCGACCCGGTGTTCGCCCAGCGCACGCCCGCGACGGCCATGCGCGCCAGCCTCGGCCTGCCCGAGCGCCCCACCGTGCTGCTGCTGTCGGGCGGCTTCGGCGTGGGGCCGCTGCTGGCCCTGCTCGACTCCTTCGCCGGTGCCGACTGCGGCCTGAGCCTGGTCGTGGTGGCGGGCCGCAACGCCGAGCTCGAGGCCGCCTGCCGCGAGCGCGCCGCCGAGTTGAAGCTGCCGGTGACGGTGTTCGGCTTCGTGAACCACATCCACCAGCTGATGGATGCCGCCGACCTGGTCGTCACCAAGCCGGGCGGGCTCACCACCAACGAGATCCTCGCCAAGGGCAAGCCGATGGCGCTGGTCGCGCCCATTCCCGGCCAGGAGCAGCGCAACTGCGACTACCTGCTCGAAGAAGGCGCGGCGCGACGGCTGCACGACGTGAGCGATGCCGCCTGGCACATCCGGCGCTGGCTGGACGACCCCGCGCTGATGCAAGACATGCGCGACAACGCCCTGCGCATCGCCCGGCCCCGGGCCGCCCACGACGTCGCGCAGCGGCTGTTGTCGGCCCTGCGAGAGCCCAGGCCATGAGCCCGCCGGGCCGCCCCAAGGGCGAATACCGGAGGGCACAGCCCGAAGGTACCCCGGTGACCCGCTGGCTGATCGCGGCGGCCGCACTGCTGGCCTGCCTGCCGGCGGGCGCCGGCGCCCTGCACAACATCGTCGACGACGCCTGGGCCACGCCTCAGGGCCACCGGTTCTCGGGCCGGGTGACGGAGAACCACGCGGCGGCCCCCGACGGCAGCGGCAAGCGGCGCAGCCTCTACAACACCACCCGGCTGCTGTTCGCCAACGGGGTGGAAGGCCGGGTCCGCTGGTCGGCCGGCCCCTTGCAATGGGAGACGCGGGCCGACGACCACGGCTACTGGGAACTGGTCGGCAACCTGCCCTTGGGCGGCGCCGGCCTGGCGCCGGGCTGGCACCCGATCGAGAGCCTGCCCGCGGCCAGTTCGAAGGCCGGGCTGCTGGTGCACGACCCGCGCAACCGCTCGGGGTTGATCTCCGACATCGACGACACCATTCTCGTGAGCGAGGTCAATTTCAAGGGGCGGCTGCTGCGCAACAGCTTCACCCGTCCCGCCGGCTCGCGACAGGCGGTGCCCGGCATGGCGGCGCTGTACCGGCAGCTCGTGTCGAACAACCCGAACCCGCAGGCGACCCCGCTGTTCTACATCTCGGCGACACCGCGCCAGCTGACCGACAACGTGCGCCGCTTCCTGGAGCACAACGGCTTTCCGCGCGGCATCCTCCAGCTCAAGGAGGTGAACACCAGCGGCGGCGACCCCTGGACCGACCAGAAGGCCTACAAGCTCGCGCGCATCCGTGCCGTGCTGAAAGCCTTTCCCGAGACCCGTTTCATGCTGCTCGGCGACGACGGCGAGCTCGACCCCGAGATCTTCGCCGAGTTGGCGGCGGCCCACCCGGGACAGATCGGCGAGGTGTGGATCCGCCGCGTCAACCCCGACCCCGACCGCCCGCGCCTGCCCGGCCAGCGCGACCTGGACGAACTGCTGGCGCAGCAGCGCTAGGGCCGGTTCGCACGGGCTTCCGTGGCATGAACAGGCCCCGGGCCGCGGCTCAGCCCTCGGCCCGGGCCGGCGTCATCACCTTGTCGATCTGCTCGGCCAGCTTGTCGGGCCGCATGGCCTGCTCCAGCACCTGCACACTGGGGTCCTCGGCGTCGCCCACCCCCATCTTGTCGGCCATGCGCTGCAGCAGGACGAGCATCTTGGTGTTCTCCTGTTCGGTCAGCAGGTTGATCTGCAGGTCGAGCTGGTTGCGCCGCTCGCTCAGGCGCGCGGCCTGGTTCTGGCTGATCAGGATGAAGGCCGACAGGAAGATCGCCTCCAGCGACACCACGAGCGTGAGGAAGGTGAAGGGATAGGGATCGAAGTGGGACACCCCCGGCCAGGTGTTGACGGCGATCCAGCCGCTGAAGAACAGCACATGCACCCACAGGAAGTGGCGGCTGCCGCCGAAGGCCCCGATGCGGTCGGCCAGCTGATCGAAGGAACTGCGATGCGCACTGGCGGCCCGTTCGAGCCGGTGGATGGCCTGCACGTTCTGCTCGGTCAGTTCATCCACCGTGCGCGGCTGGCGATAGCCGGGCAAGCCGGGACCGTCGGGCGGGCCGGAGGAAGCCATGCGCTCAACCCAGGGCCACGAAACGGTCCGCCCGCGCCGCCTGCAGCACCGCCGGAAAATCGTCCTGGAGGGCCTGCGCCGGCAAACGCTCCTGCAGCCAGGAATTGGGCGTGGCGAACCAAAGCGCGAGCGACCAGTCGTCGAAGGCCGGGGCGAGTTCGGCGGCGATGTGGCGGACCTGGCTCTTCAGGCGCATGCCGGCCAGCTCGAACTGGAACATCGGTATCCACAGCCGGCCGCGCCAATCGAAGCTCAGCAGCTGCCGCTCGACGATCCAGCGCGCCAGGCGGGCCACGTCGCCGGCCCCGCGCTGCACCAGCAGGTCGGCAAGCTCCTCCCCGTGCATCAGGCCACCCGTGCCGCGCAGGTCACGCAGCATCGAGGTGAAGGCGCGGTCGCGTTCGACGTGTTCGGCCAGGCTGACGATCGGCAGGTCCGGCGACTGCGGGATCAGTTGCCTGAGCGTCAGCGGCGACGGGGCGGAGGGCGCGGGACGGTGCGCGGCAGCGGCGTGTTGCATCGGAAGGCTCCGGCGATGAAGGAGGATGCCCAACGATAGGACCCGCCGCCGGGCCCGGCCAGCGGCCGATCTCGCGCGCCACCGTCGGTGCCGGGCGGCCAGCTCCGTAGGACGCCGCCCACAGGCCGCGGCCCGGCGCCGGCAAGACCTCCCGGGCTTTCCCGCCGCGACCCGATGCCCAAACCGGCACCACTGCCGCTATGCTCTCGACACATCAAGAAACACGCGCAGGGCGCGGCGCAGGGACGGTCTCCCGCGCCGCGTACTCGCCATGGCGTGGCACAAAACAGCTCAAAGGGAAGATCATGTGGAAACGCGCCGTCCGTCGCGCCGTCTGTAGCACCGTCTGTAGCACCGTCTGCAGTGCCCTGCTGGCCGTGCCGGCGGCCGTCCGGGCCGCGCCCGCCCTGGCCACCGTCACCATCGTCGACAGCGGCAGCCCGGTGGTGCTGATCCGCGACGCCTCGCGGCTGGCGCTCGCCGAGGGCGTGCGGCTGCAGAAGAACGACATCCTCGAATCGGGCCCGCAAGCACGCATGGTCCGGGTCGAGTTCGCCGACGGCAGCATCGCCGACCTGGGGCCGGACACGCGCCTGCTGCTGGCGCCGCGGCCAGGTGCCGAGCGTGGCCACGCCAGCCCGCCCCTGTACCTGCTGCACGGCTGGGCCAAGCTCACCGCCCCCAGGACGGAGCCGGCGGTCCCGGTCGGCCTGGCCTCACCGGCCTTCGATGTCTCCCAGGTGGCCCGGCAGGTGGTCGTCTCGGTCTCGCCCGGCGAAGCCTATGCCTTCGCCGAAGCCGGCACGGTGAACCTGGTCGAACGGGTCAACGCCCGCCCCGCGGCCCCGCTGACGCTCAAGAGCGACCAGTTCTTCGCGCGCAGCGGAAACGACAAGCCCACCCTCGGCCCGCGCCCGTCGGCGGCATTCGTGGCCCGTGTGCCCAAGCCCTTCCTCGACACGCTGCCCAGCCGCCTGGCGCTGTTCGCCAGCCGCGAGGTCCAGCCCAAGCGCCTGGGCGAGCTCGCGTACGCCGACGCCGAGCCCTGGATCGATGCCGAGGCCGCGCTGCGGCCGCTGTTCCTGGGCCGCTGGCGCTCGCAGGCGCAGGTGCCGGAGTTCCGCAAGGGCCTGCTGGCCAACATGAAGGCCCACCCCGAATGGGACCGCGTGCTGTTTCCCGAAAAATACCTGCCCAAGCCCTCCGCCGGCAGCGCGCCGGCGGCCGGCTACTCCCGCTGACCCCTTCATCACACAAGAGACGCCATGAAGCTGCTTGTCAAATTCAACCTCGTGTTCCTGCTCGTCTTTGCGCTGGGGCTGGGTGCCTCGGGCTATGTCGCGCGCAAGCTGCTCCAGGAGGGGGCGCACGATGAAGTCATCGACCGTGCCCGGCTGCTGATGGAAAACGCCCTGGCCGTCAGCTCGTACACCGCGACCCAGGTGGCGCCGCTGCTGGAGACGCAGATGAAGTACAGCTTCCTGCCGCAATCGGTGCCGGCCTACTCGGCGACCGAAGTGCTCAATGCCCTGCGCAAGCAGCACCCCGAATATGCCTACAAGGCGGCCATGCTGAACCCGACCAACCCGCGCGACCGCGCCCAGGACTGGGAGGCCGACGTCATCCGCCAGTTCATCGAGACACCGACCCGCACCGAGTTCATCGGCCAGCGCGACACGCCGGCGGGGCGCTCGCTGTACATCGCCCGGCCGATCAAGCTCAGCAACCCGGCCTGCCTGCGCTGCCACAGCACGGTCGACGCGGCACCGGCGCCGCTGGTCGAGAAATACGGTCCGGCGAACGGCTTCGGCTGGGTGATGAACGAGCCCCTGGGCGCCCAGGTGGTGTCGGTCCCGATGTCGGTGCCGCTGCAACGGGCCGAACGGGCCTTCGGCGTGGTGATGGCGCTGCTGACCGGCGTGTTCCTGCTGATCGGCCTGGCCCTCAACCTGATGCTGTGGAAACTCGTCATCCGCCCGGTGAGCCAGCTGTCGAAGCTGGCCGACCGGGTGAGCCTGGGCGAACTCGATGCGCCCGAATTCGCCAGCCGTTCGCGTGACGAAATTGGCACCTTGTCCGAATCCTTCACCCGCATGCGCAAGAGCCTTGTGCATGCGATGAAAATGCTGGATAACTGAGCCGGCGCCAGCGCGCCCGGCCGACGCCGGTCCGGGGCCGGAGACGGCGCCGGCCCCTGCCATCGCTGCGCCCTGCCCCCACCCCGTCCATGGAACATCCCGACCGTCTAGGCAAATATCCGATCACCGGCGTGCTCGGCCAGGGCGCCATGGGGGTCGTGTACAAGGGCTTCGACCCGGTCATCCAGCGGCCCGTCGCCATCAAGACCATCCACAAGCAGCTGGTCGGCGGGGGCGAGGATGCCTCGGGCACCTCCGCGGCCGCGCGCTTCCGCAACGAGGCACAGGCCGTGGGCCGCCTGCTGCACCCCGGCATCGTGGCGATCTACGAATACGGCGAGGACGACAGCACGGCCTTCATCGCCATGGAGCTGGTCGAAGGACGCACGCTGTCGCAGATCCTGGACGGCACCCCGCTGCTGCCCAAGGCCGACGTGCTGCGCATCATGGACCAGCTGCTGGCCGCGCTCGACTGCGCCCACCACCACGGCGTGTGGCACCGCGACATCAAGCCGGCCAACATCCTGATCACCTCGACCGGCCAGCTGAAGGTCACCGACTTCGGCATCGCCCGCATCGAATCGGCGGCGCTGACGCAAGTCACCGCCACCATCGGCACCCCGGGCTACATGTCGCCCGAGCAATACCGGGGAGAGGCCGTGGACCACCGCGTCGACCTGTTCGCCTGCGGCGTCCTGCTCTACCGCATGCTCACCGGCGAGCAGCCGTTCAAGGGCACGGTCGAGTCGGTGATGTACCAGATCCTCCACCGGGACCCGCCCCCGCCCAGCCAGGTGCCCGGGGCGTTGCGCGCGGCGTTCTACGACGGCATCGCGGCCAAGGCGCTGTGCAAGGACCGGCAGTCCCGTTTCGCCAGCGCGGCACAGTTCCGCAGCGCCCTGGCGCAACGCGTCGAGTCGATTCCCGAGGCCGAGGCGCAGACCACCGTCATCGTGGCGCACACCCGGCCCGCGCCGCCGGAAGGCCTCGCCGGCAGCCAACCTGCGCCCGCGCCCACGGCGGCCCTGCAGTCGGCCACCCTGCCCCCGGGCTGGACGGCCGAGGAACTGGGCCGCATCGAACTGGCGCTGGCCTCCTTCGTCGGCCCGGTGGCCCGCGTGTTCGTGCGCCAGGCGGCCAAGAACTGCCGCGACCTGCCGGCCCTGACCCAGGCGGTGTGCTCCCACCTGCCGAGCGAATTCGACCGCCAGCGCTTCCTCACCCGCATGGCCGACAGCGGCATCCGGACCCACGTCGGCGCAGCGCCGGCCGCAACACCCGACGGCGGCACCTGGGGCGCCACGCCGCAGCCCGGGACGGGCACGGCGGCCGTGCCGGTGGCCCCCGAGGTCGTCAGCCGTTCCCTGAAGGTGCTGACCAGCCACATCGGCCCGATCGCGGCGATCATCGTGAAAAAGGCCAGCGCGAAGGCGCCGACCGAAGAGCAGTTCTTCCAGATGCTGGCCGAACAGGCCGCCGAAGGGGCCGAGCGCGATCGCCTGCTGAAGGCGCTGCGCCAGAAGGGCTGAGCCCGGCCCGCCGCCTCAGCCGAGCAAGGAGACGCCGATCAACCAGGCGTGTCCCTTCCACAGCACCAGGGCATACACCGCCAGCCCGCCCAGCACCGCGACGAGGTCGTTGTAGGCGCGGGGCGGTGCCCCCGGCACGGGCCGCGCCGCACGCCGCTTCAACGAGATGCGGTCCAGCACCGCCCAGGCCAGGAAGGAGCCGAACAGCAGCACGTCGGCCAAGGTCCCGTTGGCCAGCAGATGGGCCGCGGCCCACAGCTTGGTCGCCACCAGCATCGGATGGCGGGCCAGCGTCTTGATGCGCCCCGGCAGGTAGGCGGCGAACAACAGCGGGAACACCGGCAGCATCAGCAGCATCGCCAGGTGGCGCAGGCCGCTGGGCGGCTCGTACAGGACCACCGGCGACAGACGGGCCTGCCCGTAACCATGGATCAGCAGCAGCAGGCCGGCGATGGCCACCAGCGAATACAAACCCTTCCACGCGCCTTCGTGCCGCGCGGCCCGGGCGTCGCGCCAGGCCGGCGCGACGATGCTGACCGAATGAATGCCGAAGAACAGGAGCAGACCCAGGGCGAGCAGGAACATGAGGGGCTTTCGAAAGGGGCGACCGGGCGAGTCTATCGGCGCGGCCCCGGCGCCACCATCCCCGGCCGGCAAAACCCGGCCCGCACGGCACACCGTGCCGGCCATCCCCCGGCTCGCCCGGTGGCTGCGCGCGGCGGCGTGGCTCCGGGGCGATGGATCGCCAGGCCGGCGCCTTCGAACTCTTCTTCCCGCGACAGGCGAAGGCCGGTAGTTTTTTCGACAAGCCGCAGGCGGGCGGGCCGGCCGCCAGCGTCCGGGCCGCACCCATCGAGGCGCCGGGCCATCACTGCGCCACGAAACTCACCCCGCCCGGCCCGCGGGCCATCGACAGCACGCGGCGGCCCGCTCCGTCAGCTCGCCGGATCGGCGTCGGCCAGCCTGAAGGCCCCCACCGCCTCGGACAAGCGGTGCACCTGCTCCTTCAGGCTTTCGGTCGCCGCGGCGGACTCCTCCACCAGGGCCGCGTTCTGCTGCGTCATCTGGTCGATCTGGTTGACTTCGGCGCTGATGTGGCCGATGCCGTCGCTCTGCTCGGTCGTCGAGGCGGAGATCTCGGACATGATGTCGGTCACCCGCTGGATGGAGGCCTCGATCTCGTGCATGGTCGCTCCCGCGTCCGTCACCAGCTTGGCGCCCGAGTCGACCCGCTCGCCCGAGGCGGTGATCAAGGCCTTGATCTCCTTGGCCGCCTCGGCGCTGCGCTGGGCCAGGCTGCGCACCTCGGCCGCCACGACGGCGAAGCCGCGTCCTTGTTCGCCGGCACGCGCCGCCTCCACGGCCGCATTCAGCGCCAGGATGTTGGTCTGGAAGGCAATGCCGTCGATCACCCCGATGATGTCGGAGATCTTGCGCGAACTGGCCGAAATGTCGCTCATCGTGCTCACCACCTGGGACACCAGCGCCCCCCCTCGCGAAGCGATCTCGGAGGCGGCTGTCGCCAACTGATCGGCTTGCTTGGCGGAGTCGGCGTTGTGGCGCACGGTGCTGGTGAGCTGGTCCATGCTCGAGGCGGTCTTCTGCAGGCTGGCGGCCTGCTGCTCGGTGCGGTGGCTGAGGTCGTGGTTGCCGGAGGCGATCTCCCCCGAGGCGGTGGAGATCGATTCGGTCGACCTGCGGATGTCCCCCACCAGGGAGCGCAAGCGCTCCTGCATGCCGGACACGGCGCCCAGCAGCCGGCCGAGTTCGTCGCTCCGTTCGGTGTGGATCGCCGTGCTCAGGTCGCCCTCGGCAATGCGTTCGGTGACGCGGATGGCCTGCGCGACCGGCTCCACCACCGAGCGGGCCAGCCGCCAGGCGAGCAAGCCGCCGATGGCCACGGCCAGGGCGCTGACGCCCACCAGCGCGAAGCGGGCGACACGCTGGGTCTTCACCGCCGCCTCGTAGGCCGCGGCGTTGAGCCGGGTCTCGAGCGCGATCAGCTCGCCGACCAGCTTGCGCCATTCGTGCTCCACCGGCCGCACGTCGCGCATCAGCAGGATCATGGCCTCGGGGGTGGCACCCTCGGCGCCGCGCTGGGCGGTCTCCGCCATCAGCGGCAGGGTCTTGGCGCGCACGGCCTGGACCTTCTTGAACAGCTCGCGCTCCTCCTGGCCGGCACCGTTGTCCTCCAGGGCCTGGGCCAGCTCCTTCTCGGTCTGATGGTATAGCTTGGTGGCTTCATCCAACAGCTTCACCTGCTGGTCGACCTCCTTGACGTCGGTCAGCAGGGTCAGCGTGCGCAAGGTGATGGCCATGTCGTTCACCTCGTCGATCAAGCTGTTGGCCAGCGCCATCTGCCGGTTGTTGACCTCGACGATGCCACGCATCCCGCCGGCGATGCCGGACATCAGCACCTGGCTCGTCACCGCCACGACGATGAGCAGCGAAAGGATCAGGGCGAAGGCGAGCGCAAAGCGCTTCCCCAAGGTCAGGGAAGATCGGGCCAAGGACAATTTGACGGTCATGGTGAAGGACTCCCTCGCGAAAGATGCGCCACGCCAAGGCAGGCGTGGACGATTTTCCGCTGCTGGAAGCACTATCGGTCAAGCGGCCCGAGAATAAAGTACTGACTTTCCAGAGAGTGTGCAGCAGTGCTCAAGGCCGGGGAACGCCCCCGCCCCGAGGGCGGCGGCTTCAGTTGGCTGAACGCTCGCGCAGGCGCATGCGCAGACCGATCGGCGACATGGTGAAGGCCATCAGCTCGCGTGCCGGCCCGCCCTCGGGCGTGTCGACCGATTCGATGTCGAAACGGTTGAGCAGCATGACCATCGCCATCTTGATCTCCAGCATCGCCAGGTAGCGGCCCGGGCAGACCCGCGGCCCGGCGCCGAAGGGCATGGCGATGCGCTTGGCGCTGCTGAGGGCCTGGGCCGGGCCGCCGTCGGGCAGCCAGCGCTCCGGCCGGAAGGACTCGGCCTGCGGGAAATGCCGCTCGGCCACGCTGTCGTGGCGCAGCACGCACCACACGAAGGTTTCCGCCGGCACGCGCACATCACCCACGGTGGTGTCGCGCAGGGTGCGCAACGGGAGGAAGGGCGCCACCGGCTTGAGGCGCATGGTCTCCTGCGCGCAGGCGTCCAGGTAGGGCAGCGCGTCCATCTGCTCCAGGGTGACGGGGCCTGCCTCGGGAGCGAGTCGCCGCACCTCGTCCTGGGCGCGCCGCAGCACCTCGGGATGCCGGTGCATCAGGTGGATCATCCAGGCCAGGGTGTTGGCGGTGGTGTCCTCGCCGGCCAGCAGCAGGGTGATCACGTTCCCCGCCACGTCCGCATCGCCCACGTCACTGCCGGGCTCGTCCGCGGCGACCAGCATCGCCTCGAGCAGGTTGGCGGGCTGCGCGCGCCGGGCGGGATCGTCCCGCAGCCGGGCACGGGCGGCACCGATGAAACCGGCGATGGCCTCCTTCAGCGCCGCCACGCTGCGCTCGAGGCGACGGTCTTGGGGGCTGCGCACCAGGCGCCACCAGGGCAGCAGCGAAAACGAGCGCTTGAACAGCGCGGGCAGGACCTTGTCCAGGTGCTGCTGGATGACCTCGCTGTCCGATTCGAGGGTGTTGACCTCGGCCCCGAAGGCCAGGCCGGCGATGGCATCCACCGTGTAGCGCATCAGGTCGGCCTGCAGGTCGATGTCGGCGCCGCCGCGGGCCGCCCGCTCCCAGCGGCCCTGCAGGCGTCGTGTCACCTTGTGCAGCGAAGGCAGGTAGGAACGCACATGGGCCGGCGCGAAACTGGCCATGACCATGCGCCGCTGGCGCCGCCACGCCTCGCCCTCCGCGTCGAACAAACCGATGTTGAAGCCCAGCTCGACACCGATCTCGGCCGTGCGGCCCAGCCGGGCGACCCCGTCCGGGCGATCACGCAACAGCCGTACGATGGCCTCGTGGTCGGTCACGACCAGGAACTCGGTCGGACCGAAACGCATGCGAAACGACGGCCCGTATTGCCGGGCCCAGGCCTCGATGTCCTGATGCACCCGGCTGCGCTCGATCTGCAGCAGGTTGCCGACCAGCGGCCAGCCCCGGGGCCCGGGCAGTTCGTGGATTTCACGCAGACGCTGCTGGTTCGCAACGGGAGTCATCGAAGTCATCTGGAATCTTGCTGTGCGATAGGAATATGAGCATTATTCAGTTTTCAGCGGAACCCACCAACTCGCATCCCGCTCACTGCCTGCTCAGTTATCGCCGCCATGTCGCCACGTCCCCGCACTCCCCTCGTCCCACCTCCGTCCGGCATGCGAAAACTGCCGACGCAAGAACGGGCGCAGCGCACCATCGACATGATTTTCGAAGCCACTGCTCAGATTGTGGAAAGCGAAGGCGAGGCGGGGCTCAGCACCAACAAGGTGGCCCGCAAGGCCGGTTTTTCCGTTGGCACGCTGTACCAGTACTTCCCGACGAAGGAAGCCATCCTGGCCTCGATGATCGGCGTCGAACGACGCCGGGTGATGGACGAGATACTGGCCAGGCTGCGCCAGGCGGTGCAGGAACGCGCCGACCCCAAGCAGGTGCTGCGCGAACACATCCGGGCGTTGGTTCTGGCTTTCGGCGCCGGCACCGGCCTCAAGCGCGCGATGATCCGGCTGGCCTGGCGCATGGACCGTCACGAGCAGGTCACGCAGGCCTTGCGCGAATCGGCCGAGCACATCGCCGTAGCGCTGTCCCAGCTGCAGGATCCGTCCTTGCGCCCGCCCACGCCAGCGATGATCTTCGTGGTCACGCGCGCGGTGATGGGCACCATCCGCAGCGCCGCGCTGGAAGAGTCCCCCCTGCTGGACACGCCCGCCTTCGAGGACGAGCTGGTTCGCCTGGCCTGGGGGCTGATCAGCGCCAATCCTAGTGCGGCCCCTTGATGAGGCGGCCGCTGGCCGACTGCACCGGCCGCGCGTTCATCGGGTACAGGCGCGAGAAGATCGCCAGTTGCTCGGATGAGATCGAGACCGGCTGCTTCATGACCAGCCACAACACCCCTTCCCGGCACGGCGGGGTGGTCATCGAGCCCATGTAGGTGAAGTAGCGGCGGTCGCTGGGCAGCAAGGTGGTGAGGTCGATGCCGGCCTGGGCGGTGAGTTCCTCGCCTTTTTCCAGCGGCAGGTTGTTCCAGACGGTCTGCACGATGGGCTGCTCGGCACCCCGGTCCAGCAGCACGGCGACGATGGCGGTGCGCCCTTGCGCGTCCTTGTGCACCAGGTGCACGCCCATGTCGAACTGGCGGCCGTTGATGCGCTCCTCGGCTGGGCGCTGGAAGTCGAAACGGACCAGCTCGTAGCGCCGGCCGGTGACTTCGATGAAATTGCCCGGGGCCACGTTGACCTGCACGGTGCGCCCGGTATCGAGCACGCCGAAGGCACTGGACTTGTAGTCGAACTGCACCGGATCGAGCTGCACCGCGATGCCGTCGCGGATGTCGATCGGGCTCTGCCGGGTGCCGTTGCCGCACTTGGCGTATTCCGGCTTGAGCTGGGCCCAGCGGTCGGGGCCGCCGGGGCCCTCGTAGGACCAGGCGACCGAAGCGGCGCGGGCCGGTGCGGGCCGTGGCTTGAGCAGGCCGGAACCGGCCGTGCCGGCGCCGCCGGTGCCCGAGGGCGCCATCGAGCGGGTGACGTTGCCGCCAGCGCCCGCGGCGGGACGGGAGACGACGTGCATCACGTAGGGGTCGGTCGGCGAGGCCGGCGTGGCGCCCAGTTTCGCGGCCAGGCGCTCGCGCAACCGGTCCATCGGGTCTTCGGCCGGTGCCGCGGTCGCGGCGCGCGGCGGCACGGACTTGACCTCCTTGGTGGCGTCGGCACGCTCGGTCACTCGGGCGGGCTTGCCGGGCGAATTGCGCAGGGCGGGCGCCTCCATCGCGGTCGATGACAGGGGGCAGGCCATCAGGCTCAGCGGAACAAGGGCCGCCACGCAGGGGCGAAGCAGGAATCGCATAAAACTCTCCAGGGACGCCGCACGGACTCGGGGGCGTCTGTCGCAGATATCGGCAGCGCTCGTCGAAACTGAAGCGCCATCCGCGGGTTGTACTCCAAGATCTGCGCCATGACCGTGCGCGAGCCCGCACTTCGGCCCCAACCCCCCCCGGTTCGGGGCGCTCGTTCAGGCGGCCGGGCCGGCCCGGGACGGGCCGCGGGCGCCGTGAACCGGACCTAGGTCACGCGCGGCCCGACCCACACCCAGGCGAGCAGGCCGATGCCCATCATGCCCATCGAGGTCGCGGCCAGCGCCAGCGGCGAATGCATCACCAGCGGGGCGACCAGGCCGGCCACCATCCCGTTGGCCAAACTGCCGATGCAGGCCTGGAAGGACGAGGCCATGCCGCGCCGCTCGGGCACCAGGTCGAGGACCAGCAAGGTGACCACCGGCACCATCATGGCCCAGCCGAAGGCGAAGATGGCGATCGGCCACAGCGACCACCAGACCGAGGGCGGGAAGGCCAGGTTCAGCGCGAGATTGAGCGAGGAGATGGCGATCATCACCGCGAAGCCATTGCGGATCTGGCGCTTCGGTTTCATGCGCCCGGCCAGGCGCCCCGACGTCCAGGCACCGGCCATGATGCCGGCGATGGTGAGCGTGAAGAACCAGAAGAACTCGCCTGGCCCGAGCCGCAAGTGCTCGCCCAGGAACACCGGGGCGGACAGCACATACAGGAACATGCCGTTGAACGGGATGCCGCTGGCCAAGGCGAGCATGAGGAAGCGGGGGTTGGAACCGAGCTGCCAATAGCCGCGCAACAGGTTGCGCACCTCGAAGGGCTGGCGATGGCTGAGGTGCAGGGTTTCAGGCAGCAGTTTGTAATTGCCCGCCCACAGCAGCACGCCCACGCCGGTGAGGAACCAGAAGATGGCATGCCAGTCCACATGCACGAACAGGAAACCGCCCACCACCGGCGCCACCGCCGGCGCGACGCCGAAGTAGATGGTCACCTGGGACATCACCCGCTGCGCGTCGGCGGGCGGGAACATGTCGCGGATGACCGCGCGCGACACCACGATGCCGGCACCGGCCGACATGCCCTGCACCGCACGCCAGAACACCAGCGTGCCGATGTGGTCGGCCAGCGCACAGCCGGCCGAGGCGACGGTGAACAAGGCCACGCCCCACAGCACCACGGGACGCCGCCCCAGGCTGTCGGACAAGGCGCCATGGAAGAGGTTCATGAGCGCAAACCCGAACAGGTAGGCGGACAAGGTCTGCTGCATCTGGACCGGCGTGGCGCCGATCGAGGCGGCGATGCCGGTGAAGGCCGGCAGGTAGGTGTCGATCGAGAAGGGCCCCAGCATGCCCAGACAGGCAAGCAACACGGCGAGTGCCCAGCGCGGCGCGCGCCAGAGGGTTTGTGCGTCGGGGTTCATGAGGTGTCGGCCGAGTGTACCGGCGCGGCCGATAACCTGCCGCGGAGGCCGGACAAGCGCCGGCCCGGCCCTCAACCCAGTTGCAGGCGTTCCATCAAGGACTGGCGCGACGCCTTCAGGATGGCCGCCGAGGGCCCCTGGGCCGCCACCGACCGGGCCAGCACCACCGCGCCCACCAGCTCGGACAGCACCGACACCGCCAGCACCCCGGCGTCGGCATGGCCCATGGCGCGCAGGCAATCGGCGATCTGGGTGGCCAGGCGGGCCGCACCGCGCTCGAAGGCTTCGCGTGCCGGCGCACCGAGCCGGGGCAGGTCGGCGGCCAGGGCGGGCAAGGGACACCCGATCTCGCGCTGGTCACGGTGCTCGGGGGACAGGTACGACTGCACGTAGGCGGCCAGCCCCTGCGCCGGCGACTTGTCGCTCAGCAGCTCGGCGACCTGCGCCGAGGTTTCGGAGAACATCTGGACGATGGCCTGCACCAGCAATTCGTCCTTGGAGTCGAAGTGGGCGTAGAAGCCGCCGTGGGTGAGGCCGGCGCTGGCCATGACGGTCGCGACCGCGACCCGGTCGGGCCCGTCGCGGCGGATGGCCGCGGCCGCCTCCTTCAGCACCCGTTGGCGGGTGCGCTCCTTGTGTTCGGCGTCGTATCGCATGGTCGCTGGGAAAGGTGTTTCGCCCATGCTAACAGCCGCCCCGGGCCCGGCGCGGCGGCAGGCGCCCCGCCGTCGCCCGGCGGAAACATAAAGTGTGAAGCGGGCCGATAGGCCGGATTCTGTGCACCCGGCTCCTTCGAGAAGGAACCGGGCGTGACCGCCATTCCTCTGGGCCGTGCATCGCTGCACGGCTCGGTGCCACCTACCCGCCAGCTCCGCGGAGCCGCATCGACGCTGGCCTATTTGGTGTTGCTGCGCGTAGAGATTGCCCGTTTCACCCGGCGAGGCGGGGGCGCGCCCCGGGCGCCGCCGCGGGGGGGTG
>CBIHOH010000029.1:0-49555 GCA_966211755.1 uncultured Rhizobacter sp.
CCCCCCTCCACGAATTCGGCAAGCCCACCCAGGGCTGGCGCCGCGAGCTGCACACCATCGTCTTCGAATCGGACACCCGCACCGGGCAGATGTTCGACATCGTGGTCATCGCAGCCATCCTGCTCAGCGTGGCCGTCGTGATCGCCGACAGCATGCAGTCGCTGGCCTGGGATGTCCGAGCCTGGCTGTCGGTGGCCGAATGGCTGTTCACCGGCCTGTTCACGGTCGAGTACGTGGCCCGGCTGGTGAGCGTGCGCCAGCCGCTGCGTTATGCCACCAGCTTCTACGGGGTGATCGACCTGCTGTCGGTGCTGCCGACCTACCTCGCGATCGTCTGGCCCGAGGCCCATCTGCTGATCGACGTGCGCATCCTGCGCCTGCTGCGCATCTTCCGCATCTTCCGGCTGACCGCGTACATGACCGAGTTCACCCAGCTCGGCCGCGCCCTGCATGCGAGCCGGCGCAAGATCCTGGTCTTCCTGTCCTTCGTGCTGATGGTGGTCCTGGTCATGGCCACCTTGATGTACGTGGTCGAGGGGCCGGCCAATGGCTTCACCAGCATTCCGGTCGCGATGTACTGGGCCGTCACCACCATGACCACCGTGGGTTTCGGCGACATCACGCCACGCACCGACCTGGGCCGCCTGATCGCCTCGACCATGATGCTGATGGGCTGGGGCGTGCTGGCGGTGCCGACCGGCATCGTGACCTCGGAGATGACGGCGCAGCGGCGCGGCTGGGGTGCCGCCGCGGGGCTGCGGCAGTGTCCCGCCTGCCGGTGCGGGGACCATGCCGAGGACGCGAGCTTCTGCTGGCACTGCGGGGCCGCGCTGGCCCCGCCCGGGTCCGCACGGACTTGAACAAAGACGGCGCCCGCGCTCAGCGCCGTGCGCCGGCGATGACCCGGCGGAAGAAAGCGACCAGCTCCGGCACGTGCCGGTCGAAGCTGAACAGCTCGCGCTGCGCCAGCACCCGCTCGCGCACGGCCTGCATCGAGGCGCGGTCGCGCAGGCGCGGGGCCAGGTCCTCCAGCGTCTCGAAGAACACCCCGGTGCCGAGGCGGCGGGCCAGGGTCTGCGTGGCGACGATGGCGCCGTCGTTGGCCTGCTGGATCATCGGCAGGCCGGCCTGGGCCAGGGTGGCCAGGCGCGCCGGGTGGTTGAGGTCGTCCCAGTTGGCCCGCCGCAGCTCGCCGCCGTTGACGCTGCGGAACGCGTGCAGCCAGCCGGCGTCGTAGCGGCCGAACTCCTCGACCCAGCGCGACACCTCGACATTCGCGTGCAGGTGCAGGTGCCGCGGCGCGAGCGCCCGCGCGGCCTCGATCCAGCCGCGCCACTGGCCATGGGTGAAGTCGCCGTAGAAATGCAGGTGGATGCCATGGCGGGCCAGCGTGGCCACGTCGGGCGGATGCAGGCCGATCGGCCGCCCGGGCACGACGGTATGGATCTCGCCATCGGCCGAGGGCGGCGGGCCGGACGGCCGCGCCCCGAACCAGTCCCGCTTGGGCAGGTCGCCGTCGAGCACGTGGGTCGGCCGCCCGCCCGACAGTCCGGGCACCACGGTGTCGAACCAGTCGCGCATCTCGTCGCTGCTGAAGATCTGGCCGTCGGCGCGCCGGTGCAGGTCGACCAGCAAGGGCCAGCTGCCTTTTTCCAGGCAGATGAACGGCCCCTCCTTGAAGTGCCAGACAAAGGGCACGCCGCCGGCGGCGCACAGGACCTCGTGGGCGAAGGGCACGGCCTGCCAATTCAGCAGGGCGTAGATCAGGTCGGGCCGCAGCCGCCGCAGGGCGGCCCGCCAGTCGTCGCGCGGCAGCTCGCGCACATGGCCGAAGGGCAGCGGCCCGATGCTGTTGTACCAGTACGGGGCGGCCGTCCACAGGCCGTACAGACGGTGGCCGGCCTCCTCCAGCGCCAGCACGCGATCGGCGTTGTAGGCCAGCTCGCCGACCAGCAGGATCTTCAGCCCATCGGCGGCCGGCGGGGTGTCCGCGCGTTCGCGCTGCCGCCGGTACAGGGCCGGCTCGTCGATGGCATGGCCCACCGTGCTGTGGAAGCGCAGGGGCGTCTGCACGCGGTAGTGGCGGCGGAAGGGGTTGATCCCGCCCAGCGGCTCCTGCATGAGCTTGTGGCGCTGCGCGGGGTGGTCCACCCATTCGCAGCTGACCCGTCCGCTGCCGACGAACTCGCCCGACTCGCGCAGCCGCGCCCAGCCCAGGCGCTCCAGGTCGTCCGACTCGAGCTCGTCGCGCTCGACCCAGCCGGGACCGGTGCGCCGGTGCAGGCACTGCACCAGCTGCAGCGCCAGGCCGGGGATCTGCCCGTCGGCCTCGCGGTTGTAGTGGTGGCGCACGCCCGAATAGGCCAGCACCGCCCGCGGACGGGCGCACAGCAGCGCGTGCAGGCTCTGCAGGTGCTCGCGGTAGAACACGTCGTCGCTCGGCAGGTAGGCCACGAACGGGGCACACGCCGCTTGCAGCGCCCGGTTGAGCGCGCGGCCGAGGCCGCTCTCGCGCTGCCGCAGGTAGCGGATGCGCGGCTCGCCGCACCACCGGGCCAGGGCCTGCGCGGTCGCATCGGACGGTCCGGCATCGACGATGAGCAGCTCCCAGTCGCCCAGGGACTGGGCCAGCAGGCTGTCGATGGCGCGCCCGATGAAGGCCGCTTGTTCGTAGGTCGGCATCAGCACGCTGACCGAAGGGGGCTGTGTCGTCATGGGAAGGTCCTTGTGCGGAGGCGGGCGCGCCAGGGCGTGCCGCCCAGGCGGCCCAACACGGTCGCGGTGATGCGTTCGACCGACGGGTCGCTGCGGTTGGCCAGCACCTGGGCCCAGTCGGTGGTGCCGGTGGTGAAGACCGTGCCGGCGCCGCGGCGGTGCAGGCCCAGCGTGGCCGAGTGCGGCCCGGTGCCGTCGGCATCGGCCTCGCGCCGCGGCAGTTCCTGCCAGCCCCCGTCCAGCAGGCCCGCGGCCAGGGGCAGGAACCCGGGCGGCGTGCCGCAGGCGCCGGCCTGCGGCGCCAGGGCCAGCAGGCCGCGCGCGGGGTCGATCCACTGCAGCGGTGCGCCGTCGCATTCGTAGCCGACCAGCGGCGGCCAGGACCCTGCCCCGAAACGCGCCCCGCGTTCGAGCCCGGTGCCGGCGAAGACCCAATGCTCCGGCCGCTGCACGATGAAGCCCGTGGTCCGGCGCGGCCCGTCCCACCAGCCGCCGCCGTGCCGGTAGCTGACGCCGGTGAGGCCGTCTTCGGGGCGGGCGGCGCCCGAGGCGCTCCACCAGAGATCGCGCGGCCCCTCGGGCCCACCCTGGTGGCAACGCATGACGCTGTCGTCATCGGCGAAGTGGATGCGCCACCAGCACAGGTTGGCGCCGAACAGGCACAGGTTGCCGCCGCCCTCGACGAAGCGCTCGACCTGCGTCCGCATGGCCTCGCTCCAGTATTCGTCGTGGCCGACGCTGATCAGCAGCCGGTAGCGCCCGAGCAGCCCGGGCGAGCGGTGCAGGTCGAGATCGGTGCAGAAATCGGGCGCGATCCCCCGCCGCGCCAGCCAGCGGATGAAGCGGGCGTCCCAATGGGCGAAGGTCTGGCGTGGCGAGGCCGGGTCGTAATGGTCGGCGGCCCCGTAGGTGTCGCCGCCTATGCCTCCGCCCGGGCGCCGCCAGCTGAGGCGCGCACCGGCGGGATCGCCCGCGTGCGGCGGGCGGAAGTAGAAGCACCCGCCGCCGCTGCAGTTATAGGCCTGGTAGGTGGCCAGGGGCAGCTTGTACAACCAGGGGCTGCGGCCCTGGCCGAGCACCACGAACAACGCGGCGGCGCTGTCCATCGCCGGCCGCAGCGCACGCGGCACGGGCTCCAGCAGATGGGCCACATACACCCCCGACGGCCAGTGCCGCGGGATGTCGAAGCGGTAGGCCGGCCATTGCCAGTCGACCGAGGGCAGCCCCTCGGCGGCCCGCGCCCCCGGCAGCCAGGATGACTCCAGCATCGGCACGAAGCCATCCGCCCAGCGGTGCATCGCCACGCGGAAACGGGCGGCATCGGTGGACACATGCAGCGTCAGCACCTGGCCCGGTGCGACGCTGGGCAGACGGGGATAGCCGCGTATCACGCTACCGGCGTCCGCGGTCGGCTCAGGCCACGACGGCCGGCCCATGGTGCTTGCGCACGAGATAGGGCGGCATGGCGAGCGCGTGCAGCGGCGTGCGGCGGAAGGTCTCGAGGGCCTGCGCCGGCGTCTCGACGATGGGTTCGTCCTTGCGGTTGAAGGAGGTGTTGAGCAGCACCGGGACGCCGGTGCGTGCGGCGAAGGCCAGCAGCAGCGTCCGCAGCAAGGCATCGTCGCGCGGCCCGACCGTCTGCAGCCGCGCCGTGCCGTCGACGTGGGTGACGGCGGGGATGGACGCCACCGCCTCGGGCCGCACCGGCGCGGCGAACTGCATGAACGGGGTGGGCCGGCGCAGGTCGAAGAAGCGCCCCGCCTGCTCCAGCAGCACCACCGGCGCCAGCGGCCGGAACCATTCGCGCTCCTTGACGCGGGCATTCACCCAGTCGCGCAAGCCCTCGCGGCGCGGGTCGGCGAGGATGCTGCGATGCCCCAGCGCACGCGGACCGAACTCGCTGCGTCCCTGGTACAAGGCCAGCACCCGGCCATCGGCCAGCAGCTCCACCATACGTGCCGGCAGGTCGGGCGGCCGCTCGACCCACAGCCCGTACGCCGGCTGCAGGGCCGATTCGATGGCGGCCAAGGACGGTTCCGGCCCGAGGAAATCGTGGGTCCAGCGCCAGTCGCAGGGCTGCCGCAGCAGTTCGCCCAGGCCATAGGCGGCACAGCCGAGCGCCGTGCCGGCATCCCCCGGGGCGGGCGGAATGAAGACCTGCTCGAACGGGCCCTCGCGCAGCAGGCGGTCGTTGGCCGAGCAGTTGAGCCCGGTGCCCCCCGCGAAGCACAAGGCCTGCAGCCCGGTGCGCCGGTGCAGCCAGCCGGCCAGCCGCAGCAGGGCGTCCTCGAAGGCCCGCTGGCCGGCCGCCGCCAGGTTGGCGATGTCGGCGAAGCGCGAGGCCTCCCCGGCCTGGTAGCGGAAACGCGGGCGCAGCGCGAGCAGCTCGAGCCAGGCCGCCGGGATCGTGACCCGGCAGCCCTCGACCTCGAGCGGCGGCAGGCCCAGGGCCCGCGGGTCGCCATGGGGCGCCAGGCCCATGACCTTGCCCTCGTTGCCCTCGCCCGGGAACATCGCCTGCGTCAGCAGGAAATAGAACATGCCCAGGCCGGCCGGGCCGGCGCCCTCGCCCTCCCAGAGCTGCTTGTCCAGGCAGTCGACCGCCCCGCCGCGACGCACCCGGTAGAACGAAGCGACCTCGCGCCAGTGGCCCGGCAGGCCGCGGCCGGCGGGCCAGTCCTCGGTGAGGGCGTCCAGCCGGCTGCCCTGCCCGTCGACGACCATCACCGCCGCCTCGTCGAAGGGCGACGGGGGGAACACGCTGTACAGGTGCGCCAGATGGTGCGAGATGCGGGCGCGCCGGCAGCCGGGCGCCAGGACGAGGGTCTCGGCCAGCTCGCGCTCGTAGTCGGCGAGCCGCTCGAACTCGCGGTCGGACGAATAGCATTCGACCAGCACCTCGATCGGGCGCCCGAGCGCGGGCACCGCCCGAAGGTAGACATCGCGCAGGTCCCCGCAGCGCCCCCAGTCGTGCTTGCGTCGCGTCAGCCGTTCCTTCTGGATGCAGCACAGCAGCTGCGAGCCCTGCATCACGCAGAGACTGCCATCCTGCGTGCGGTTGATGCCGACCGCCATCGGACCGGGTTCGTGAGCATTCGTCGTGGGCATGTGTTCACCTTTGCAAATGCGCCCCGGGGTCGAGCCGGGAGTGGAGCGGCAGCGCAACCCATGCGGCAACCTGGCCGCGGGTCGGCAAGACACATGCCGCGCCGCATGCGCCCGCCGTCCCGCGGGTCGCTCCGGCCCGGAACGCGGTTTGCTCCGCCGGCACCGGGGCGGCCTCCCGGCGCCCACCACCGCGAGGCCCGTTCCGCATGCCGCCAGCCCGCCCTGCCCCCGCCGCATGGCTCCCGCCGCAGCGCATCTGCGTGCTGCGCGCCCTGCAACTCGGCGACATGATCTGCGCCGGCCCCGCCCTGCGCGCCTTGCGGCGCCGCTTCCCGGCCGCCCGCATCACCCTGGTGGGCCTGCCCTGGGCGGCCGACTTCGCCGCCCGGATGGCCGGGTGCATCGACGAGTTCGTCGCCTTCCCCGGCTGGCCCGGCCTGCCCGAACAAGAGGTCGACCTGGCGCGCCTGACCGGTTTCCTGCGCCGCATGCAAGCCAGCCGCTTCGACCTCGCCGTGCAGCTGCATGGCAGCGGCCGGCTGACCAACCGGCTGGTGCGCAGCTTCGGCGCGGCGCGGGTGCTGGCCCACCGCCCGGGCGAAGCCGGCGCCCTGGACCCCGACGACGGCGGCTACTGGCCTTATCCGGAACACCTGCACGAAGTGCACCGCAACCTGCAGCTGGTGCAGAAGCTCGGCCCCGCCGAGGACGACGACCGCGTCAGCTTCCCCCTGCGGCAGGCCGACCACGACGAGCTGCGGCAGCGCCGCCCCGACCTGGCGCAGCTGCCGGCACAGGCCTACATCTGCCTGCATCCGGGCGCGAGGGACCCCGCCAAGTGGTGGTCCGCCGCCGGCTTCGCCGAACTCGGCGACGCGCTGGCCGGGCTCGGCTGGCGCATCGTGCTCACCGGCAGCGCGCACGAACACGCGCTAGCGGCCCGGGTGGCCTCGCTGATGCACGCGCCGGCCATCCATGCCGCCTGCGACATCTCCATCGGCGCCCTGGCGGCCCTGCTGTCGAAGGCGCGGCTGCTGGTCTGCAACGACACGGGGGTGGCCCACGTGGCCGCCGGACTGGGCCTGCCCAGCGTGGTACTGTTCCTCGCCACCGAGCCGCGGCGCTGGGCCCCGCTCGACCAAGACCGGCACCTGGTGCTCAGGGGGACGCCGGCGCTCGCGCCACGGGAGGTGATCGAGGCGGCATGCCGGCTCGCCGGCAGCCCGCACCCGGCCGGCTGAACCGGCAGGCAGCTCAGCCGCGCACCGACCACAGCGGCTGGGCCAGCGCCAGCACCTCGCCGGGATCGACGGCGTCGACGAAGGAGTCGTCGTGCGGACAGCGCTCGGCCACGTTCAACGCCCCGCAACGCGGGCAGTGCAGCTGCCACGACACCGCCACGGCGTGGCGTGCGGAACTCATCGGCCCGTAGGCGACGAGATTACCGATCCAGCACACGGTGACGCTCGGCACATCGAGCGCGCGGGCCAGGTGGGCCGTGCCGGTGTCGTTGCCGACCAGCAGCCGCGCCTGCTCGAGCAGGCCGAGCAGGCCGCCGAGCGACAAAGCCCCTGCCAGGGCCACCGCCGGCTCGCGCATGGCGACACGCACACGTTCGAGGAGCGCGCGTTCCTGCGCGCTGCCATTCAGCAGCACCCGGGCGCCGCGGGCGGCGAAGTGGTCCCCCACGGCGGCGAAGGCCTGCGGCCGCCAGGCGCGGCGCGGGTCCTGGCAGCCGGGCTGCAGCACCAGCAGGGGCCGGCCGTCCGGGCCCGGCACGGCCTGGCGGAGCACGCGGGCGGCCTCCTCCCGGTCGGCCGGGGTGACGGCCAGGTGCGGCTCCACATCGACGCCATGCGCCCCCACCAGGGCCACCGCTTCCAGCAGGCGAAGCACTTCGCCGTGCGGCTGGCGATAGGGCAGCACACGGTCCAGCATGGGGGCGCCCGGCGCGCACAGGCCGGCGCTCAGCCGCGCGCCCAGCGCGAGGACGGCGCGGTTGCTGTAGTGGCCGCCACCGTGCAGCTGCAGGGCGAGATCGAAACGACGCAGCCGCATCGCGGCCAGGAAATCGGAACTCGCGTCCAGCCCCTCGCCGTCGGCGGCGCTCAGGGAGAGCGTCTCGGGCAGCACGACCACCTCGTCCACGGGCGCCGGGCGGCCGCGCAGGAAACGGGCGTGCCACTCGCGGCCGAGCAAGCTGATCTCGGCCTGCGGATAGGCGCGGCGCAAGGCGGCCAGCGCGGGCAGCGCCACCACCAGGTCGCCGACGGCGTTCGCCCGCAGCACGGCGATGCGGCTGACCTGGGCCACCCGCTCGCCGCGGCCGGGATAACAACCCCACGCGCCCTGGCGTGCGGCATCATCCATGCGCGGCCAGCACATGCGGCGCATCGACCTCGCGCCGTGTCACCGTGGTCGGCAGCTCCTGGTGGAAGGCCCCCGACGGCAGCAGACCGCAGCCGCCGTCGCGCGCCATGACACGCAGTTGCGCCAGCACGTCCTCGCCGCAATGCACGTCCGGCAGCTGGCGCCAGAAACCGAAGCCGCCGGCGGCCCGCAGCTTGGCCGTGTCGTACAACACGCAGCCGCCGACCCAGGCGACCTTGTACAGACGCGCCGCGCCACCGGCGGCCAGGTGGGCGCCTTGCACGTGCCACAGGTTGGCGGCGTTGTGCAGCAGGTGCCGCTGCCAGGCCGGCATGCCGGGTGCGAGGCGTTCCGGCGTCACCGTCCCGTCCCAGAACTCGATCGCCTGCTGGTGCGGCCGGCGGTCGGCCCGGTGGCTGAGGCCGATGACGGCACTGCCGACGAAACCGCAGCCGCTGTCGGCGAGTGCGCGCACCAGGCGTTCGATCAGGTCGGGCTCGAGCAGCACGTCGTCATCGAGGAACAGCAGCTTGCCCGCCGTCGCCCGGTCGAGGAGGAACTGCCGCTGGTGCGCCATGCCGCGCCGGGGCAGGTTGCGCAGCAGGCGGACCCGGTGGCCGCGCGCCTGCAGCAGCCGCACGATGGAGCGCGTCTCGCCGCGCTCGTAGCCGGCGGACCCCTGCGACTGGTCGGCCACCACCAGGTCGAAGGCCCGGTGGGTCTGGCCGATCAGCGTGGCCAGGGTGGCGGCCAGCGCGACCGGGCGGTCGCAGGTCGGCACCAGCACGTCGACCCGGTCATCGGTGGCGGACATGGACGCCCCCGCCGCTCTCACGAGCCCGCGCCCGCGTAGAGGCAGGGATTGAGCGTCGGGTCGTTGTACATCTTGAACTGCCGGTAGAGGCGGAAGCTGCAGCTGCCGTCGGCCAGTCCGTCCAGGAGTTTCTGCAGGCAGCCCAGCAGGTCGGCACGCTGCGTATGCAATTGCCGCAGCTTGGCGGCGCAGCGCTCGCGGTGGCCGGCCGGTGCGTCGCTGCGCTCGGCCTGCAAGCCCATGTGGTGCAGCTTGAGCAGGTTGATCGACAGGCGGTCGACGATGGAGCCGGCGGTCTCGCTGTTGAGCCAGGCATCGTGCCGGGGCGGCCGCTGCAGCAGCCGGCGCAGCAGCAGCTCGTCGATGGCCTCGACGGCATCGTTGCGCTGCTGGTTGTAGCGGTCGATGGCGCGTTTGTTGCGCGCCACCGCGGCGTCGGGCACGTCGAGCCGGCGCGCCTGGTCCTCCTCGGCCCACAGCAGCCGGTTCCAGCGGTGGTTGGCCTCGATCAGGGCCGGCAGGCCGGTGCCGCACCGTGCGTGCGGATCGGGCGGCAGCGCCAGCGCCTCGCGCTGCAGGCGATCGACGGCGGCGCTGTCGATGATGGACAGGGAGGTGGGAACGGATTCGGGAGGACGGTTCATCGCTGGGGCTCCTGCAGATCGTGCGCCATGAAGGCGCCGATCCGAGGCAAACGCCGTGCCGTCCGGGCGGATCCGGGCTCAGTCCCGCGTGCTCAGGTACACGCCGCCCGCCGACACCACGAAACCCATCACCTGCAGCGCATCCAGCGTCTCCCCCAGGCAGAAGAAGCCCATCAGCGCGGTGGCCGAAGGAATCAGGTAGAAGAGGCCCGCCACCTGGCTTGCCTCGCCGCGGCGCATCATCACGAACAACAGGCTGATCGCGCCGATGGAATTGACCAGGCTGAGCCACAGCGACGAGGCCAGCAACTCGAAACTCCAATGCACCGGACCGGTCTCGTGGAGACAGGCCAGCAGGCCGACCACGGCGCTGGCGACGCCGAGCTGGATGCAACCGCCGGTGCGCAGATCCATGCCGGCGCAGAACTTCTTCTGGTACAGCGTGCCGAGCGTGATGCCGCCCAGCGCGGCCAGCATGCACAGGTAGCCGGCCGGCCCGCCGCCGTCGAAGACCCATTTCGCCGACACCACCACCGACACGCCGACCAGCCCGATGAACAGGCCGGCCACCTGCTTGGCGCCCACCCGCTCGCCCAGGAAGGCGACCGCGCCGAGGGCGGTGAACACCGGCATGAGGCCGGTGATCAGCGCCGACACGCCGGCCGGCACGCCCAGGCTCAGCCCCAGGTACAGGCAGGAAAAATGCAGCGCCTGGATGAGCAGCCCGACCACCAGCAGGTGCCCCCAGGCGCGGACGCTGCCCGGCCAGGGGGCACGCGTCAGCAGCGCGACCAGCAGCAGCACCAGAGCAGCCGACGCGAAACGGATGGACAAGAGCGTGAACGGGCCGCTGTGCGGCAGGCCGATCTTGCCCGCGACATAGCCCGAACTCCACATCAGGATGAACAGCACGGGGCCCCATGGCAGGCGCCTGAGGGCGGGCGCGGCAAGAGCGAGGGCGGACATGGAACACTCCGGAAGAGAAAAAGACAAGTCCGAGTGTCGGCAGCCGGCGGCCGAAGCAGAAGACACTCCTTGCTCAACCCGCTGTTGATCAGGCCTCAACCATGAACCCTCACAAGATGCTCGGCCAGGCCCGGCTGATGATCACCTTCGCCCGCATCGTCGACTCCGGCGGCATCTCGGCCGCGGCAGCGGCCTTCCGGATCGACAAGGCCGCCGTCAGCCGCCAGCTGAAGGAGCTGGAGCAGCTGATGGGCGTGCGCCTGCTCCACCGCAGCAGCCGCCACATCAGCCTCACCGAGGTGGGCCGGGCGGTCTACGAACGCGCGGCGCGGGTGGTGCGCGAAGTCGAGCAGGCCCTGGGCGAGGCCGAGCACTTCCTGGCCGCGCCTTCCGGGGTGCTTTGCATCACCAGCTCGGTGGCCTTCGGCCAGCGCCGCCTGGTGCCGCTGCTGCCTGCCTTCCTGCGGGCCTATCCCGACATCGAGCTGGAACTCTGCCTGCTGGACCGCCATGTCGACCTGGTGGAGGAAGGCTTCGACCTGGCCTTGCGCCTGTGCGAACAGCCGCCGCAGGACCTGGTCGCCCATGCGCTGGGGGATATCTCGTATGCCCTGGTGGCGGCACCCGGCTACCTGGCGCGGCACGCGCCGATCGCCAGTGCGCCGCAGCTGGCGGAGCACGACTGCCTGTTCTACGGCTACAAGGCCCGCAACGCGCTGTGGCGCCTCGGTCACGCCGGGCACATCCACGAGGTGGCGGTGCGCACCCGCCTGTCCATGAACAACAGCGAGGCGCTGCGGCTGGCCGCCCTCGACGGCATGGGCATCGCCCTGCTGCCCTGGTTCGCGATCGCCGACGACGTCGCCGGACAACGGCTCTCGCTGGTCCTGCCCGGGCATGTGGTGCTGGGCCAGCCCAGCCCCAGGCTGTACGGCCTGCACCTGCCGGGACGCTCGCCGCCGAAGCTGCAGCTGCTGCTGCAGTTCCTGCGCGAGCACCTCTCGACCGGGCCGGCCGGGGCGCCTCAGCGGTAGCGGCGCGCGGCGCGGATCTGCTGGATCTGCGGCGAGGCCTCGGTCACGTTCGCGTCGAAGGGCAGCTCGGTGCGGCCGACCTTGCCCAGGATGCGGCCCACGTAGGCCAGGGTCTCGGCATAGGGCGGCACGCCCCGGTAGCGGTTGACCGTGCCTTCGCCGGCGTTGTAGGCGGCGGCGACCAGGGCGACATCGCCTTCGTAGTAGGCCAGCAGCCAGCGCAGGTAGGCCACGCCGCCGCGGATGTTCTGCGCCGGATCGTAGGGCCGCCGCACGTTGAAGCGCGCGGCCGTCTCGGGAATGAGCTGCATCAGCCCCTGCGCGTTGCGCGGCGACAGCGCCGCCACGTTGAAGTTGGATTCGGCCTCGATGATGGCCAGCACCAGCTGCGGCGACACCCGGTATTCGTCCGCCGTTTTCCTGACCATCTCGACGATGTGCGCCGGCGCGTTGGGCGCCACCTCGCGCGGAGTCTTGAGCGCAGGCCCGGCGGCGGCGGCCGGCGGCGGCGCCACGACCGGATCGCGCATGCAGTCGGGAATGTCGCTGCTCGGCCCGCCCACCGTGCTCAGCATGCGCACCGCCTGCGGCAGGCCTTGCTCGGCGGCGGCGTGGAAGAAGAATGCCGCCGTGGCATCGTTGCGCTCGACCCCGCGGCCATGGCTGTACATCCAGCCCAGGTTGTACTGCGACTGGGCATCGCCCAGCCGCGCGGCCTTGCAGTACAGGGCGGCCGCCCGCGCGCCGTCGCGCTCGACCCCCTCGCCGTTCTCGTAGGCCGAGGCCTCCTCGCGTATCAGGCCGACGAGTGTGCCGCTGCCGCCCGCCTGGGCCCAGGCGGGTGCGCCCAGGCCGGAAACCATCAACAACAGGGCAGGACGTAACAGGGCGAGGAAGCGCATCGAAAACGAAGGATCACGGGTTCGGGCCCCCTGGGCCGGGCACCCGGGGCCAAGGGAGGAGTGAACCAGTGAACCGATGTTCCCGGAATCCCCTGTTTGGTGGATTTTGGGGCTTGCCGGAAGGCGCGAGAGCACCTACCAGGACCTGGGGGCGGCGACCGCCCCGCCGTGCAGCGCGGGTACGGCGCTCAGGCCTTTTCGCCCGGCCCGTGGACCCGGGTGGCCGGCAGGCGGTGGCGCGGATCGGCCCCGCCGCCGCCGAGCGCGCGCCGCACGCCCTCCTCGAGCTGCCGCCGGTCCAGCGGCTTGACCCAGTATTCGTAGGCCCCCAGGCTCATCGCCTTGATGATGTCCATGGACAGGGTATCGGCCGTCAGCAGGGCCACTTTCAGGCCGTTGGAAATCTCGATCATCAGGGCGCGCACCACCTCCAGCCCGCCGAAGTCGGGCAGGTGCATGTCGAGCAGCACCAGGTCGGGCTTCTCGGACCGGGCCAGGCGCACGCCATCGGCGCCGGTGCTGGCCTTGATGAGGGTCACGCCCGGCATGCTGGCCAGCTGCGCTTCCATCAGCATCTGGTTCACTTCCTGGTCTTCGATGTACAGCAGTTTCCCCCGAGGTTGATCGGGGGAAGGAGAGACGTCACTCATGGTATGGGGCTCCCTTGCAAACCGCCCGGTAAGGCTTCTTGCAGGCTAAGACAGAACTATTCCTTTATCCAGCATAGGGCCAGATCGAGTCAAGGCCATCGAGTAGAAATTCGCGCAACAGGGTCATCCGCGAGGATGTTGACACCCGTGTGCCGCCGGGCCCCTGAAAAGCAGTGCGCAGGCACTTCGCGAGGGCGTCGGATGCGTGGAAAATGTCGCCATGACGACGATCCAAGCCAATCTTTACGTTGCCTTGCGCAATGGATTTCCCCAAGATCTCGACAGCACGGCCGTCGAGGTGGCCGACGGCGAGCGGCTGAGCTACAGCTGGCGCGACCTGGAACGTGCCAGCGCCCGCATCGCCAACCTGCTCGACTCGCTGCAACTGCCGGCGGGCAGCCGGGTGGCGGTGCAGACCGAGAAATGCGTCGAAGGTCTGATGCTCTACCTCGCCGTGCTGCGCGCCGGCCTGGTCTACCTGCCGCTCAACCCGGCCTACCAGGCGGGCGAGCTGGCCTATTTCCTGGAAGACGCCGAGCCGGCGGTCGTCGTCTGCCGCCGGGCCAGCTTCGGCTGGCTCAGCAAGCTGGCCTTCACCCGCGGCAGCGCCCACGTGTTCACGCTCGATGCCGACCGCAGCGGCAGCCTGCTCGAACGGGCCGCCCACCACGGCGAGCAGCACCGCCCCGCCGACAAGGCGGCCGACGACCTGGCGGTCATTCTCTACACCAGCGGCACCACCGGGCGCAGCAAGGGGGCCATGCTCACGCACGGCAACATGCTGAGCAACGCCCTGACGCTGAAGACCGCCTGGGCCTGGGAGCCGCGCGACGTGCTCATCCATGCCTTGCCGATCTTCCACATCCACGGGCTGTTCGTGGCCTTGCACGGGGCCTTGCTCAGCGGCAGCAAGATGCTGTGGTTCGGCAGGTTCGAGCCGCGCGCGGTGCTGGCCCGCTTCGCCGACGCCACCGTGTTCATGGGCGTGCCCACGCTGTATGTGCGACTGCTCGCCGAGCCCGGGCTGACGCCCGAGGCCTGCCGCGCGATGCGGCTGTTCGTGGCGGGTTCGGCGCCCCTGCTGCCGGACACCTTCGCGGCCTGGCGGCAACGCACCGGCCACACCATCCTCGAACGCTACGGCATGAGCGAAACCGTGATGCTGGCGTCGAACCCGTATGCACCGGCCGACGGCGAGCGGCGCCCCGGCACCGTGGGCCGCCCGCTGCCCGGCGTGCAGATCCGCATCGCCGGCGGCGAGGCCGGCATCGGCGGCATCGAGGTCAAGGGCCCGAACGTCTTCGCCGGCTACTGGCGCATGCCTGAAAAGACCGCCGAGGAGTTCACCGCCGACGGCTGGTTCAAGACCGGCGACGTCGGCCGCTTCGACGAGCAGGGCTACCTGCACATCGTGGGCCGCAGCAAGGACCTCATCATCAGCGGCGGCTTCAACGTCTACCCTGCGGAAGTGGAGGATGCCCTCAACCAGCTGCCGGGCGTGGCCGAAAGCGCGGTGGTCGGGGTGCCGCACGCCGACTTCGGCGAGGCCGTCGTCGCCGTCGTCGTGCCGCGCCCGGGTGCCGGCCTCGAGGCACCGGCCCTGGTCGCGGCGCTGAAGCAGCGGCTCGCCAACTTCAAGCTGCCCAAGCAGCTGTTCGTCGTGGACGAACTGCCGCGCAACACCATGGGCAAGGTGCAGAAGAACCTGCTGCGCGAACGGCACCAGGGGCTGTTCCAGGGGGCGCAGGGACATCGCGGCGAGGCCTCCGCGAACGCCGGCTGAAAACGCCGTCCGTGTCGATAGCGACCGACGGCGTGGCCAGGCTTCCTCCGCCCCTTGGGCAGTCGGCAGCGCGGTGACGAAGGACATTGGCGAAAGAGATGGCGAGACGCCGGTGGCCACCCCACCCACACTCAGCGCTGCGACTTGACCGATGCAAACATGTGCCGAACGCGTACCGCTCCGTCAGCGAATTTTCCGGGATGGTTCGCTTTTCATCGAACAAGCTTGCGCCCTGGTTTTGCATCCGCTCTCGGGGTGTGTAAAGCCTTTGGCATAGCCGGCTTCTTGACCGGAGTCACGGCCAAAGCCTTCGACATCTGCGCAACAAGCGTCTTGGCCCCCTGGCTACGTAATGCGTAAAGCAACTCGGCTACGGAGTAAGGCGGAGACTTCAGGTCTTGAGCTGCCCGCATCACTGCGCGGGTCGCTGCCCGAGGGTCTGCCTTGTAGACTGCATCGAGAAACGTGCCCGAACGCATCACACGCACCCCGAGTGCTGCCATTTGCTTTCGCGCCATGTCGCGAACGTTGTCCGTGACCAGGAGCACGGAATAGGACTGTCCCGGCGCATCCGCTTCAATGTCCCCGTCCACTGCATGTCTCAGCGCCAAGGCTGCTGCGGCGACGTGCCGGTCCTTCTCGTCCACTTCGGCGGGAACCGCGGCGAAGTCGGCACTCGCCATGAAAACCTCCCATTCCGGACAACGTGCTTTCATCGCCAGCAGGCGCCGCTGCGCCCTCGATTTCTCGAAGCCGTAGACCTTTTGCATGTTGCGCATGAACTCGCTGTCGATGCTCTCGGTCCAGTGTGCCGAGAACAGCTTTTCTGCACGAAGGTCCATGATGACATCCGACACACGCGGCTTGAGCAGGACGCAAGTGTCCAGAACCGCAAAGGTGTCTTGAAGAGTCACGGCCGGAGCTTCACGGCGGTTCGTTTCGCCGCAGGTCTGGCGGGCTGGGTCGCCTTGGCCTTCGGTTCTGCGACACTCTCGCGAACCACGTTCTGGAAGGCTCCGTCTTCCAGCTCATACAAGCCGGCTTCGACACCGGCCTCCCGGGGAAGCCCCGCCCCTTCCAGCGATTGGATCCGGGTCGCCAGGTACGACTCGACGGCCGAGGCTCGAACCCGGCGATGGCCTCCCTCGGTGAGCACGACCTCACCCAACTTGCCTGCATCGCAAAGCATGGAGATATACGGACGGCTCACCTCCAGGCGCGCCGCAGCCTCAGCCGTGGTGAGAAGCGCGTCCCTCACTGTCGCCCGAGCGAGGAAATTCCGCTCTCCACCCATCTCGCTGCTCGCCAACTTGGCGATCAGGGCCATTCGAAGCGCCTTGCCTTTCGCCGTGGGAGCGCTCAACGACTCCTCCAGAACATGGGCCACCAAGCTGGTGATGCGCGAGCCCAGTTCAGCCTTGGTCGGTACGAGAGGAGCGACTCCCTTGGCTCGGCCCGACTTGGCTGGGTGAATGCTGTATTTGCTCATCTCTTGAGCAAGCGCCTTGCCTACCTCCGCTGCAAGCGGATTCAGAGGGTCGGCCAAGCCTGGAACACGCGTTTTCGCTGCGGCGTCCCTGAGGCCAGAGGTGTGAGCGCTGGGCATGGTTTTCTCCGGAAGCGATTCCAGTATAGCGCCACAGCAGAAAAATTCGAAAAAGTCGAAAAACCCGGTCCGTCGAGCGCTACCGGTCTCGCCGCCAAGTGAGCGTCTACCGCACCGGCACCACGGCATGACGGTGCCAAATCTTCCAGCCGGAACCAAGCGAGACGACCCAAGCCCCCGGATTCGACCGGCCATCCGTGTCTTGCCCGTCTCGAAGCAGAACGGCGGCCATCGGGCCGCCGCTGCAACTTCCGGCACCGGACGGGCGAAAGCCTACACAGCCCCCGCCCGCCGCCGCTCAATGGTCGGCGTAGATGTCCACGTCCTTGGTCTCCTTGACGAACAGCATGCCGATCACGAAGGTGATGCAGGCGAAGATGATCGGGTACCAGAGGCCGTTGTACATGTTGCCGGTCTGCGCCACGATGGCCAGCCCGGTCGCCGGCAGCAGCCCGCCGAACCAGCCGTTGCCGATGTGGTACGGCAGGCTCATCGAGGTATAGCGGATGCGCGTCGGGAACATCTCGACCAGCATGGCGGCGATCGGGCCGTACACCATGGTCACATAGATGACCAGCAGGGTCAGGATGGCGACGATCAAGGGCTTGTTCATCTTCGCCGGGTCGGCGCTGCTCGGGTAGCCGGCGGCCTTCAGCGCGTCCGTCACCGCCTTCTTGAACGCCGCCTCCTTGGCCTTGGCTTCATCGGCCGGCAGGCCCTGCGAGCTGTACGAGTCGATGCGGGTGTTGCCGATGACGATCCTGGCCGGGCCGCTGCCGGCGAGGTTGTCGTAGCTCACCGCGTTGGCCGCCAGCACCTGCTTGGCCACGTCGCAGGAGCTGGTGAACTTGACCACGCCGGTCGGGTTGAACTGGAAGGAACACTCGGACGGGTCCGCCGTGACCGTGACCTTGTTGGCCCGCTGGGCGCGGGCCAGGTCGGGGTTGGCCGCTTCGGTGAGCGTCTGGAACAAGGGGAAGTAGGTCAGCGCGGCGATCAGGCAGCCGGCCATGATGATCGGCTTGCGGCCGATCCTGTCGGACAGCATGCCGAAGACGATGAAAAACGGCGTGCCCAGCACCAGGGCCACGCCGATCAGGATGTTGGCGGTGGCGTTGTCGACCTTCAGCGGACCGGTCAGGAAGAACAACGCGTAGAACTGGCCCGTGTACCAGACCACGGCCTGGCCCATCGTCAGCCCGACCAGCGCCAGGATGACGATCTTCATGTTCTTCCATTGGCCGAAGGACTCGGTCAGCGGCGCCTTCGAGGTCTTGCCCTCTTCCTTCATCTTCTTGAAGGCGGGCGATTCGTTCATCGACAGGCGGATCCACACGCTGACGCCCAGCAAGAGGATGGACACGAGGAAGGGAACGCGCCAGCCCCAGGCCGTGAAGGCCTCTTCGCCCACCACGGTGCGCGTGGCCAGGATGACCACCAGCGACAGCAGCAGGCCGACGGTGGCGGTGGTCTGGATCCAGGAGGTGTACGCCCCGCGTTTGCCCTGGGGCGCGTGTTCGGCCACATAGGTGGCGGCTCCGCCGTACTCGCCGCCGAGCGCCAGGCCCTGCAGCATGCGCAGCACGATCAGGACGATCGGGGCCGCCACGCCGATGGCCGCGTAGTTGGGCAGCACGCCGACGATGAAGGTCGACGCGCCCATGATGAGGATGGTCACCAGGAAGGTGTACTTGCGTCCGATCATGTCGCCCAGGCGGCCGAAGACCAGGGCGCCGAACGGCCGCACGATGAAGCCGGCGGCAAAGGCGAGCAGCGAGAAGATCACCTGCGACGCCGGGTCGAGATTGCTGAAGAACTGCTTGCCGATGATGACGGCCAGGGTGCCGTACAGGTAGAAGTCGTACCACTCGAACACCGTGCCGAGGCTGGAGGCGAAGATGACCTTCTTCTCCTCCCGGGTCATCGGCGGGATCGCCTTGGATGCTCTTGCCGCTGCGTGTGCAGGTGCGTGTGCGGATGCAGTCGCCATGTTGTGCTCCGTTGTTTGAACTGAGCCCGGCCGATCGGCCGGGACAGACAAATGGTCGGCGCATGGACTGACCGTGCCCTGACGGCTTGCTGACTGCTGGCTGACGAAATCGGGGCCAACCCGCAGCCCGCGTTCCGTATGGCGAGAGTGGAGCGCTGCGGCGCCTAGGTGCTTTCGCCAGGTGCGGATCCGGACACGGCCGCGTCCGCCGCTCCGGCTGCCGCCCGGAGATGCGCGACGAGCGCATCTAGCCCGGACAGGCCGGCGAACAGCCGGCCGTCCACTTCCAGCGTCGCTCCGCCGCCGATGCCGTGCGCCACCGCCCGTGCGGTGGCGTCCTGCAGCGCCTGCGCCACCTCGACGCCCTGCGGATCGCGGACCGGCGCCAGCCGCCGCTGCAGGCCGGCCGGGTCGGTCTGCGCGGCGGCGTGCATCAGCTCGCCGCACACCCAGCGGTTGGGCAGGCAGCCGGCGGGCGCGCAGGCCAGGGCGAGCTGCTGGGCCAGGACCATGGACGGATGGGTCTGCTCGCCCAGCGGCCTGAGCGGCTGGTAGCTCACCTCGAAACTCAGGCCCTGCAGGCGCTGCGGCAGCTGGTCGAACACCTCGCGCACTTGCGGCGAGGGGGCATCGAAGTAGAAGACGAGGTGTTTCATGGCGCGGCCTGCGATCCGGGCGGCGGCGACGGGTCCAGCCGGCGCTGCTGCAGGGTGAGCAGCAGCGCCCGCCGGCCGTCGTCGTCCATCTTCGACCAGGCGGCGATCTCCTCGCGCGTGCGCCGGCAGCCGACACACTGGCCGCTGGCCGCATCGAGGCGGCAGACATCGGTGCAGGGGGACGTCACCGCCTGCACCACGTCGGCGACCGGGGCGTCGCACAGCGCCGCCAGGGCCTGCGGGCTCAGCCGGACCACACCGTTCGGGTGGCCGGCCGCCGCCCACACCTCGTCGAAGCGCAGCAGCTCGCGGTCGATCAGCGTCACCGGCCGCTGCAGGTGCGCGAAGGGCGCCACCCCGCCGATCGAGAAGCCCGTGCGTGCCTTGACGAAAGCAGCGTCGGCGCGTCCGAGCGGGCCGGTGAGCGCGGACACCTTGCGCTCGTCGACCCGCTTGTCACCGGAGGTCACGACCAGCACCGCGGCCTCGTCGGCGAGGCGGCGGAAGACCACGCTCTTGGCGATCTGGCCGAGCTGCACCCCCAGCGCGTCGGCCGCCTCCTGGGCGGTGCGCGCCGGCACCGGCAGGTAGCTCGGCGGATGCGGATGGGCCTGCGCCGCGAGCCAGTCGCTGACCCGCCGGAAGCCCTCCGAGCGTTCATCCGCCGGCGTGTCCGCCCCCGGGCCCGCTGCCGCCCCGTTCATGCTGCCTCCCGCTGGCGGCGCGCCAGCCGGGCCCTGGCGGCGCGCGACGCCGGCGCGCGCCCGAGCACCTCGGAGATGTAGGCCCCGGCATCGACCAGCCGGTCCAGGTCCACGCCGCAGGCGATGCCCAGGCCGTCGAGCAGGAAGACCACATCCTCGGTGGCCACGTTGCCGGTGGCCCCCTTCGCATAGGGGCAGCCGCCCAGGCCGGCCACGCTGGTGTCGAAGGTGTGCAGGCCCATCTCGAGGCAGGCATAGATGTTGGCCAGCGCCTGCCCGTAGGTGTCGTGGAAATGGCCGCTCACCTCGGCCGGCGGATAGTGCCGCAGCGCCCGCTCCATCGCGGCCTGCACCTGCCGCGGCGTGCCCGTGCCGATGGTGTCGGCCACCCCGCAGTGGTCGACGCCGATGGACTTCATCAGCCGCACCACCCGCTCGACCTCGTCCGCCGCGACCTCGCCCTGGTAGGGGCAGCCCAGCGCGCACGAGATGGCGCCGCGGACCTTGATTCCGCTGGCATGGGCGGCGGCCACCACCGGCCGGAAGCGCTCGATGCTGGCCTCGATGCCGCAGTTGATGTTGCGTTGGCTGAAGGCCTCGCTGGCGGCGGCGAAGACCACGATTTCATCCGGCCTCGAAGGCAGCGCGGCCTCGAAGCCCTGCAGGTTGGGGGTGAGCACCGAGTAGCGCACACCGGGTTCGCGCCGCAGGCCGGCCATCACCTGCGCGTTGTCGGCCATCTGCGGCACCCACTTCGGGCTGACGAAGCTGGTGACCTCGATCTCGCGCAGGCCGGCCGCCTGCAGGCGCTGCACCAGCTCGACCTTGTGCGCGGTGGCCACCGCCTGCGCCTCGTTCTGCAGCCCGTCGCGCGGGCCGACCTCCACCAGGGTCACTTGATTGGGAAACATGACTTTTTTCTCACTTTGGTCATTTGTGCGGACAGCACCCCTCTTCAGGGGTATCACCGCCGCACGCACAGAGGGAAGATACCTGAACCCGCTGGAATCCCATGTCGACACAAGCACAACTCCGCATCGCCACGCGCATCCACTATGCGCTCAAACAGCATCTCGGCGAGGGCATCGATGTCGCGGCGATGCTGGGCTCGCCGGCCGAGGCGCGCGAGGTGCTGTTCGTCTGCCAGGCCTCGGGCGAGCGCGAGCTCATGGCGCTGGCCCATCAGTTCGTGGTGGCCGGGCAGCTCGCGGCGATCGGCCGCGCTCCCGCCGCCCCGCAGGAGGCGGCCTGGGGCCGCCACACCTCGGGCTTCGGCGTGTCGCAGACCGCCGAGCTGGCGGTGGAGGAACGGCAGGCGCCCGCGGCAGGCGGCCTCTCGCGGGCCGGGCCGGCACGCAAGGGCTGGCTGACCCGGCCGGCCTGGCTGCGCCGCGGCGACGCGCGCCGGTAGCCGTCTCCGTCAGGCACCGGTGGGTCCGCGCCTGCCCGGCGAACGCGGCTGCTCGACATACTGCTGGCACACCACGCAGCGCAAGGCCGACGGCCTGGCCTCCAGCCTCGCCCGCGGAATCTCGTCGCCGCAGTCCGCACAGCTGCCATAGACCCCGTTGGCCAGGCGCTCACGGGCGGCATCGATCTCGCGCAACTCCAGCAGGTCGCGCTCCTTCTCGGCATGGCGGACCGCATCGCGGATGCGTTCCTCGCCCTGCTCGCCGAGGTCCTCGACCTGGTTGTTCGGACTGCTGTTCAAGGCGGCCACCCGTTCGGCATCCAGCCGGCGGATGTCGGCGTGCAGCTCGGCGCGGCGCGCGTCGAGCCGCTGGCGCAGCTGCAGGAACCCCGACTCGTCGAACCTGGACATGGAGACCTTCGATCGCAATGACGACCGGCAGCGGCGGCAATGCACATGCCGTTCCACGGCAAGCGGGCATGAGGCTGTATTCTTGCGGTCACCCCACCACCCGGCCGCCTCCCATGTCCAAGACGATCAAGATGATCGCCCTCGTCCTCCTTGTCCTGGTCCTGGCGCTGCTGGCCTTCGCCGCCAGCCGGCCCGACAACTTCCGGGTCGAACGCACCACCACGGTGAGCGCACCGCCCGACAAGATCTTCGCCTTGCTGAACGACTTCCGGCGCTGGCCGGCCTGGTCGCCCTGGGAGAAGCTCGACGCCGCCATGACCCGCAGCTACAGCGGCCCGGCCAGCGGCCAGGGCGCCGTCTACGCCTGGAGCGGCAGCGGCGAGGTGGGGGCCGGGCGCATGCGCATCATCGAATCGACCGCCCCCACCAAGCTGGTCATCCAGCTCGATTTCACCCGGCCGTTCAATGCCCATCACATCGCCGAATTCAGCATCGAGGCCCGCGGCGGGGTCACCCAGCTCAGCTGGGCGATGCACGGTCGATCGCCCCTGCTGTCCAAGCTGCTGCAAGTTTTTGTCAGCATGGACCAGATGGTCGGCAAGGACTTCGAGACCGGCCTCGCCAATTTGAAGGCCGAAGCCGAGAAGAAATAAGGCCGGTCGGCGAGTTCGAGCCCGCGCCCCTCGAGCCGGGCTCGCAGGCGCTGGAGCCATGCGGGATGGGCTGCGGACATGGTGCGCTCGCGGCAGCGACGATGCCGCTGCCGCGGCAAGCTGCATCCCGCGGCTCAATCCTGCGAGGCCGTCACCTGCAGCAGCTCCGCCCCCTCCTCCACCTGGTCGCCGGCGGCGTACAGCAGCGCCGAGACCGTGCCCCGGCAGGGCGACACGATGGTGTGTTCCATCTTCATGGCTTCGACCACGGCCAGCGGCTGGCCGGGCGCCACCACCTCGCCCGGGGCCACCAGGAAGGCGCTGAGCCGGCCGGGCATGGGCGCGCTCAGCTGCCCGGCCCGGGCCTCGGCGGACGCCGCCCCAGGCTCCAGCAGCTCGACCGTCGCCGCGGCGTCGGGGCCGTGGACGCTGAAGCCGCGCCCGCTCGCATACACCGCCAGGCCCAGGCGCCGCGGACCGAGCTGCACCTCGTGCCGTCCGCCCTGGCCCGCGCTGACCGCCAGCGGCCATCGTTGCCCGTCCTTCAGCAGCACGAAGCTCCCGTCGCGGCCCTGTTCCAGCCCCCACTCGCCGGCGCTGCCGTCGATCAGCAGGCGGCAGCGCCGGCGGGCCGGGCCGTGCAGGCGCCAGCCGTCGCGCCGCGACCAGGGGTCCGCGGTCTCCCCGGCCCGCTCCTGCGCCAGCAGGTGGGCCCAGACGCCGGCGGCGGCCAGCTCGGCGGGCAGGGCCGGGGCCTGGAACAAGGCCTCGCGTTCGCGCTCGATCAAGGCGGTGTCCAGATCGGCCGACGCGAACGACGCGCTGCCCACCACCCGGCGCAAGAAGGCGGCGTTGGTGTGCGGGCCGACGATGTGCACCTGGGCCAGCGCCTGGTCGAGCCGGGCCAGCGCCTGCGCCCGGTCGGCGCCCCAGACGATGAGCTTGGCGATCATCGGGTCGTAGAAGGGGGTGATGGTGTCGCCCTCGCGCACGCCCGCGTCCAGCCGCACCGTGCCGCGCTCGAAGGCGCTGGCGGCGGGCAGGCGCATCACCTGCAGGCGGCCGGTGGAGGGCAGGAAGTCCTGGGCCGTGTTCTCGGCGCACAGGCGCGCCTCGATCGCATGGCCGCGGATCTGCAGCTGCTCCTGCGCCAGCGGCAGGGCTTCGCCGGCGGCCACGCGCAGCTGCCATTCGACCAGGTCGAGGCCGGTGATCGCCTCGGTGACCGGATGTTCGACCTGCAGCCGGGTGTTCATCTCCATGAAGTAGAAGCGCAGGTCGCCGCCGTCCAGCGGTTCGGCGATGAATTCGACCGTGCCCGCCCCGACGTAGCCGACCGCCCGCGCCGCCGCCACCGCGGCCTCGCCCATCTCGCGGCGCCGCGCCGGCGGCATGCCGGGCGCGGGCGCTTCCTCCAGCACTTTCTGGTGGCGCCGTTGCACCGAGCAATCGCGTTCGAACAGGTAGACGCAGTGCCCCTGGGAGTCGGCGAAGACCTGGATCTCGATGTGCCGCGGCCGGGTGACGTAGCGTTCGATCAGCACCGCGTCGTTGCCGAAGCTGCCCATGGCCTCGCGCCGGCACGAGGCCAGCGCCGCCGCGAACGCGTCCGCGCTGTCCACCCGGCGCATGCCCTTGCCCCCGCCGCCCGCGCTGGCCTTGATGAGCACCGGGTAGCCGATGGCGTCGGCCTCGCGCTGCAGCAGGTCCGCGTCCTGGGCGGCGCCGTGGTAGCCGGGCACCAGCGGCACCCCGGCCTGCCCCATCAGCCGCTTGGCCTCGGACTTCAGGCCCATGGCCGCGATGGCCGAGGGCGGCGGGCCGATGAACACCAGCCCCGCCTCGGCGCAGGCCTGGGCGAAGCCGGCGTTTTCGCTCAGGAAGCCATAGCCCGGATGAATCGCCTCGGCGCCGGTTTCCAGGGCGGCGGCGATGATGCGCTCGCCGCGCAGGTAGCTGTCGCCGGGCGGCGCGCCGCCGATGCGCAGCGCTTCATCGCAGGCCTGCACATGCGCGGCCCCGCTGTCGGCATCGCTGTAGACGGCCACGCTGCGCAGGCCCAGGCGCCGCGCGGTGGCGGCCACGCGGCAGGCGATCTCGCCGCGGTTGGCGATCAGGATCTTCTTGAACACGGGCGGTCTCCGGATCGGGTCGGACGAAAGAGGCCGGGAGGGGACGTCATGCCACCTCACCGTCATCCGGCAGGGTCCACGACGCGGGGCGCTTTTGCAGGAAGGATTGCAGCCCTTCGCGGCCCTCCTCGCTGGCGCGGATGTCGGCGATGCGGCGTGCGGTGTCGGCCCGCAGCGTGTCGTCCAGCGGCCGGCCCGCCACGTCCTGCACCAGGCGCTTGCAGGCCCGGGTGGCCGCCGGCCCGTTGGCGAGCAGGGCCGCGAGCAGGCCATCCACCCGCGCGTCGAGTTCCTCGGCCGGGCACACCTCGTGCACCAGGCCCAGCGTGCGGGCCTGGGCGGCGCCGAAGCGCTCGGCGGTGACGAAATAGCGGCGCGAGGCCTGCTCGCCCAGGGCGCGGATGACGTAGGGGCTGATGGTGGCGGGCGCCAGCCCGAGGCGCGCCTCGCTCAGGCAGAAGCCGGCGCCGTCGACCGCCACGCGCACGTCGCAGACCGCCGCCAGCCCCACCCCGCCGGCATAGCAGTCGCCCTGGATACGGCCGATCACCGGCACCGGGCAGCGGTAGAGGGTCCACAGCATGTCGGCCAGGGCCTGCGCGTCGGCCCGGTTCTGCTCCCAGGTGTAGCCGGCCATGGCCTGCATCCAGGCCAGGTCGGCACCGGCGCAAAAGGCCTTGCCATGGGCGCCCAGCACGATGGCGCGCAGGCCGGGATCGGCGCCGAGGCGGCCGAAGACCGCGGCCAGCCCGGCCACCAACTCCGCGTTGAAGGCATTGCGGCACTCGGGCCGGTTCAGGTAAACCCGGGCGACCGGGCCCTCGCGGCGGATGTCCAGGCTGCTCATGCGGGCCGGCTGTCCTGCAGCAGCATCCACACCATGTCGAGTTCGGGGCAAGAATGGCCGAGCGCGGTGAGCACCGCGCTGATCTGCCCGCGATGGTGCGTGCCGTGGTTGAAGACATGGCCCAGCGTCGCCGCGAACGGCAGGGCCTGCGGCACGCCCTTGCTGGAGTCGTAGTGCAGGATGCCGGCGAAACGCTCGTCCGGCAGTGCCTCGATCAGCGGCTGCCAGCGGGCCGCCCCGTCCAGCAGGCGCTCGCGCAGGGCGGCCCGGTCGGCCTCGGCCTCGGTGTCCAGCGCCAGCCGCGGCGAGCGGCCGTGGGCGAAACGCTCGAACCACAGCAGGTGCTCCCCGACCAGCAGGTGGTTGAGGGTGCCGTGCACGCTCTTGAAGAAGAGCCCGGTGTCGCGCCGGTAGTCGGCCTCGGCCAAGGCATCCACCGACTCGAACAGACGGCGGGTGGCCCAGAGGTTGTAGCGCGCCAGGGTCAGGAAATAGGGTTTCATCATGCTCACATCCGGAAGGTGCCGAAACGCGTCTCGGGGATGGGCGCATTCAGGCTGGCGCTGAGCCCCAGCGCCAGCACGCGGCGCGTGTCGGCCGGGTCGATGATGCCGTCGTCCCACAGCCGGGCGGTGGCGTAGTAGGCATGGGCCTGGCGCTCGAACTGATCGATCACCGGCTGCTTGAAGGCGGCCTCGTCCTCGGCGCTCCAGTGCCCGCCCTGGCCCTCGATGGCGTCGCGCCGCACCGTCGCCAGCACGCTCGCGGCCTGCTCGCCGCCCATCACCGAGATGCGGGCGTTCGGCCACATCCAGAGGAAGCGCGGGTCGAAGGCGCGGCCGCACATGCCGTAGTTGCCGGCCCCGAAACTGCCGCCGATGATGACGGTGAACTTCGGCACCTGCGCATTCGCCACCGCCATCACCATCTTCGCGCCGTGCTTGGCGATGCCTTCGTTCTCCGGCTTGCGCCCGACCATGAAACCGCTGATGTTCTGCAGGAAGACGAGCGGGATCCTGCGCTGGCAGCACAACTCGATGAAGTGGGTGGCCTTCTGCGCGCACTCCGAGAACAGCACGCCGTTGTTGGCGATCACGCCGACCGGCATGCCTTCGAGGTGGGCGAAGCCGGTGACCAGCGCCGGGCCGAAGCGGGCCTTGAACTCGTCGAACTCGCTGCCGTCGACCAGGCGGGCGATGACCTCGCGCACGTCGTAGGGCTTGCGCGGATCGGTCGGCACCACCCCGTGCAGCTCGAACGCCGGGAACAGCGGCTCGCGGGGCTCGCGGCACAGCAGCTCGCTGTGCTTGCGCCGGTTCAGCCGGCCCACCGCGGCGCGGGCGATGGCCAGCGCATGGGCGTCGTCGTCGGCCAGGTGGTCGGCCACGCCGGACAGCCGGGTGTGCACGTCGCCGCCGCCCAGCGCCTCGGCGCTGACCACCTCGCCGATGGCCGCCTTCACCAGCGGCGGGCCGGCCAGGAAGATCGTGCCCTGGTCGCGCACGATGATGGACTCGTCGCTCATCGCCGGCACGTACGCGCCCCCGGCCGTGCACGAGCCCATCACCACGGCGATCTGGGCGATGCCCTTGGCGCTCATCTGCGCCTGGTTGAAGAAGATGCGGCCGAAGTGCTCGCGGTCGGGGAAGACCTCGTCCTGGTTGGGCAGGTTGGCGCCGCCGCTGTCGACCAGGTACAGGCAGGGCAGGTGGTTGGCCTCGGCGATCTCCTGGGCGCGCAGATGCTTCTTCACCGTCAGCGGGTAGTAGGTGCCGCCCTTCACCGTCGCATCGTTGCAGACGATCATGCACTCCACGCCGGAGACCCGGCCGATGCCGCAGATCAGGCCGGCGCCCGGTGCCTCGTCGTTGTAGAGCCCGAGCGCGGCCAGGGGCGAGAGTTCGAGGAACGGCGAACCAGGATCCAGCAAGGCCTCGATGCGGTCGCGCGGCAGCAGCTTGCCGCGCGCCAGGTGCCGGGCCCGCGGCCCCTCGCCGCCGCCCAGCGCCACCCGCGCCAGTTGCGCGGACAAGTCGGCCACCAGGACCCGCATGGCCTCGGCTCGGGCCTTGAACTCGTCGCTGCGCGGGTGGAGGCTGGAGGCGAGAACAGGCATGGGGTCCTTTCCGGTGGACAGGCCCGGCCGGAGGGTCGGGCCCGGATGGGTGCATCGTACCCAATCGCGTCGCCGCGGTGGGGCCCCGATGCAAGGACGGAACGCTTGCACGTCGCTGATTCCTGCTGTCTGCTTGGGCAAGGCATCCATGGCCTCCGGTGCGCTGCCTTGTTGTCAGCAGCTGCACAAATCATATATTTCGATACCGAAATGAAAGGACGCCGCCATGAGTCACGTCGCCGAGCTTTTCATCCATGGGGGAGGCCAAGCGGTACGCCTGCCCATGGCCTACCGTTTCGACGCCAAAGAGGTGTTCATTCGCCGCGATCCCGAAACAGGGGACGTCATCCTCTCGCGCAGGCCGACCGACTGGGATGATTTCCTCTCTGCCGTCCGGAACGCCGACGCACCTGCCGACTTCCTGAGCGGAAAGGAGCACGCCCAGGGAACACAAGATCGCGACCCCTTCGATGGATGGCATGAATGAAGCGATACATGCTCGATATCCGCATGGACACCCAGCTGTTGCGCGTCACGTGATATCGCTGCCGATGGCCTCGGTTCGCATCCCGTGATCACCGAGGCCGAGCTGCCTTCGGGCTGGCGAAACGGTTGGATACAAGGCGGATCCAGGTCGCGGTAGGCCGCAGCCGCACCGTCAACCCGCCCGGCCCCCACCGACCCGGGCCACGCCCGGCGGACGGTCCCAAGGCGCGACCCCGCCCGGAAACAACTCGGCCAGGTGCTCCAGCACCAGCCGCAGCAACTGCGGCTGGTGCTGCCGCGACAGGTAGACCGCATGGATGCCCAGGGCCTCGGGCTCGTGCTCGGGCAGGACACGCCGCAGCCGCCCCGACAGCAGGTCGGCACCGACCAGGTAGGTGGGCAGCTGGGCGATGCCCACGCCGCGCAGGGCGGCTTCGCGAGCGACGCCGGGGTCGTTGGTCTGCAGCACGCCGTCGACCGGCACCCTGGACAGCTCGCCGCCTCGCCGCAGGCGCAGCTCGCTGCGGCCCACGTAGGCATGGGTGATGCAACGATGCGCGGCCAGCGCCTCGGGAGATTCGGGCGAGCCGGACGCGGCCAGGTAGGCCGGCGCGGCGCACAGCACCGAACGGCACACCCCGAGCCGGCGCGCCACCAGCGACTCGTCGAGCTGGTTGCCGATGCGCACCGCCAGGTCGATGCGCTCCTCCACCAGGTTGACGGCGCGCTCCTGCACCAGCAGCTCGATCCGGGTGTTCGGATACCGGGCCAGGAAGGCGGCGATGGCCTCGGCCAGGCAGGCCTGCGCGAACGAGGCGCTGGCCGCGATGCGCAGCCGGCCGCTGGGTTCCACCTGCCGGGCGCCGGCCGTCGAGCGGATGTCCTGCGTCAACCCCACCACCTGGCGGCAGCCCTGCAAGGCTTCCGCGCCGGCGTCGGTGAGGCTCACGCGCCGGGTCGTGCGATGGAACAGGCGCACGCCCAGCCACTGCTCCAGGCTTTCCAGGTAACGCGACACCATCGCGCGGGAGATGTCCAGGGCCTGGCCGGCCTCGGTCAGGCTGCCGCGCTCGGCGATCTCGACAAACACCTGCATGGCGATCAGACGGTCCATGATTGCCCCGATCCAGTAGACAAACAGTCTACCGCAAGGCTGTTTATCTACCGGATGGAAATTCATAAAGTCTGCCCATTCCATCACCAGACCGAAAGCCCCGCCATGAACTTCCCCCTCCGCCCCCTGCTCCGCGTGATCGCTCCCCTGGCCCTGGGCCTGGGCGTGCTGGCCGACGGCGCCGCGGCACAGGCCGCGCCGCTGAGCCTGCAGGTCTACAACGCCGACGCCAACAGCTTCCATGTCAATGCGGTCCTGGTGTCCGGCAAGACCGACGCCGTGCTGCTGGACACCGGCTTCACCCGGGCCGACGCCCTGCGCATCGCCGCCATGGTGCTGGACAGCAAGAAGACGCTGAAGACCATCTACATCAGCCAGGCCGACCCCGACTACTACTTCGGCATCGAGGTGCTGAAGCAGTTCTTCCCGGACGCCCGGGTCGTGGCCAGCGCACCGACGCTCAAGAAGATCCAGGCCACGCTGGCGACCAAGCTCCAGGTCTGGGGACCGCGCATGGGGGCGAACGCGCCGCGCTCCGTGCCCCTGCCGACTGTGCTGGAGGGCGACACCATCGCGCTTGAAGGCGAGAAGCTCGAGATCAAGGGACTGGACGACAGCCTGCCGCATCGCAGCTACGTCTGGATTCCGTCGCTGAAAGCCGTCGCCGGCGGGGTCAACGTCTTCGCCGGCCTGCACCTGTGGACCGCGGACACGCAAAGCCGGCAGGAGCGCGCCGACTGGGGCAGGAAGCTCGAGGCCATGGCCGCCCTGCAGCCGGCCACGGTGATCCCGGGGCACAGCCTGCCCGGCACGCCGCGCGACGTGTCGCAGATCCGCTGGAGCCAGGCCTACCTCGCCCGCTTCGACGCCGAGCTGCCCAAGGCCGCCCACGGCGCGGCGCTGGTCGAGGCGATGAAGGCCGCCTACCCCGAGGCCGGCCTGTTCGTCGCCCTGGACATCGGCGCCAAGGTCAACAAGGGCGAGATGAAATGGTGAACGCGGGCGGCATCATGGGCAGGAACCGGCTGCACTACTTCTACGACCCGCTGTGCGGCTGGTGCCATGGCGCGGCGCCCCTGATCCGGGCCGCCCGCGGCATCCTGGACCTGCGACTGCATGCCGGCGGCATGATGGCCGGCGAGCGGCGCCAGGCCGTCACGCCCGGGCTGCGCGAGTACGTGCTCTCGCACGACCGGCGCATCGCACAGGCGACCGGGCAGCCGTTCGGCCCCGCCTACACCGAGGGGCTGCTGCGCGACGAGGGCGCGGTGTTCGACTCCGGGCCGCCCATCACGGCCGTGCTGGCGGCGGAGCGACTGGGACATCGCGGGGCGGACCTGCTGGCGCGCCTGCAGACCGCGCACTACGTCGAGGGCCGCCGGATTGCCGAAGCGGCGGTGCTGGGCGAGCTGGCAGCCGGGATCGGGCTCGACCGCCCGGCCTTCGAGCATGCGTTCGAAGCGCTGAGCGGAGCGGCCACGCAGGCGCACATCCAAACCACGCGGGCACTGATGGCCCGGCTGGGCGCGAGCGGCTTTCCGACGCTGGCGCTGGAGCGCGACGGCAGCCTGGTACGGCTGGACATCGCGCCCTACCATGGGAATCTCCCGGCCTGGGAGGCGCGGCTGCGCCAGCACTCCGCCGCCAAGGATGATGCGGGAGGGAATCCGGCGTGCGGTCTCGACGGATGCGACCGCTGAACGCCGCGCCCTCGCCCGGGCTCATTCCGGCCCTGCCGCGCCGGCCGTCTGCAGCGCGGCGCGCACACTGGCCAGCGCGCCCAGCCGCTCCTGCATGTAGCTCGCCAGCCGGGGATGCTGGCTGGACACCACGTTGAAGCGGATGTGCGGATCGCTGCCCTGCCCCGCCGTGAACATGGCCCCGCTCGCCAGCAGGATCTTGTTGCGGTAGGCGTCCTTGACCAGCAGATCGATGTCGATGCCCGGCGGCAGGCTGGCCCACAGGAACAGCCCGCCCACGCCCTGGTGCTCGAAGCGCAGGCCGGTCTGCCGGAGCTGGCGGGTGGCCCCGTTGCGCGCGACGATGAGCTTGCGCTGTATCTGGCCCAGGTGCTTGCGCCAGTGGCCCGTCGACAGCAGCTCCAGCAACACGTATTCGTTCAAGGCCGGCGTCGTCAGAACGGAATAGATCTTCTCGCGCAGCAGGGGCTTGAGCAAGGCGGTGTCGGCGGCGATGTATCCCAGGCGCAGCGCCGGGCTGAGCACCTTGCAGAAGCTGGAGTAGTAGATCACCCCTTGCAGCGCGGACAGCGAAGCCAGGCGCATGGCCGGCTCGGGGTGGAAGTGTCCGTGCACGTCGTCCTCGGCGACCAGCACGCCGTGCTGGCGCGCCAGGGTCAGGACCTGATGGAGATTGGCCGCGCTGCTGCCCCAGCCGGTGGGATTGTTCAATACGCTCTGGATGAACAACAGGCGCGGCCGGTGCTCGCGGCAGGCGGCCTCGAGCTGCGCCAGGTCCAGCCCGTCGTGGCGCCGGGCGACGGGCAGCACGCGCACCCCGCTCTGGCGCAGGCGGCCGAACATCAGGAAGTAGCCGGGATCCTCCACCAGCACCGCGTCGCCCGGCTGCAGGAAGCTGCGGCAGATCAGGTCGATCGCGTGGGTGCCTCCGTGGGTGGTGAGCACGCGCCCGGCATCCACGGCCATGCCCTGGGCCCGCATCAGCATCGCGATGCGCTCGCGCAGCTCGGGCAGCCCCTGGGGCGCACAGCGCGAGCCCATGCCGGCCGGGCTGCGTGCCAGGGCGCGCAGCACCACCGCATTGGGAATCGCATTCTGCAGCCAGGAGGCAGGCAGGGTGCCGCTGCTGGCGAGCAACATGCCGGCCCGCTGATCGTTGCTCTGCTGCGCCAGCCACACCGGTTCCTGCTCGTCGCCCGCCTCCAGCCTCGTGTCGTCGGCCGGGCTGCCGGCGGCTTCGCGCACGAAAAACCCGGCCGTGGTGCGCGAGTCGATCAATCCGGCCGCGACCAGCCGGTCGTAGGCCGTGATGACCGTGCTGGGGCTCACCTCCAGCTGCGACGCCAGGCGGCGGATCGACATCAGGCGGGCGCCCGCGGCCAACTTGCCGCCCTCGATCAGGGCGCGCAACTGGGATTCGATCTGATCGGCCAGCGCTACGGCGGACCTGCGGTCGAGGGTGAACATAAAGTCCTTGAAGACGCGGCGGCGGCCATGACGATCAGCGAAAGAAGGTCGCGGCCAGCGCCACCAGCGTGAGGGCCAGGCAGACGTTGAAAACACGCAGTTTGCCTGGATCGGTCAACAGGCGCCGGATCCCCACGCCGAACAAGGCCCAGACGGAGACACAAGGCAGCGTCACCGCCAGGCCCACGACGGAGACGATGGCGGCGCCGGCCAGCAGGCCCAGGCCGGGCGGCATGAAGACCGACGCCATGGTCACGGCCTTGAGCCAGCTCTTCGGATTGACGGCCTGGAACAAGGCGGCCTGGGAAAACGTCACCGGCCGCGGCAAGGCTGCGCTGCGCAGGCGGGTGCCACACAGCTGCCAGGCGAGGAACAGCAGGTACAGCGCGCCGGCGACACGCAGCACCTGGTGCAGCACGGGATAGGTCTGGAACAAGGCCCCCAGGCCCAGGCACGAGAGCCAGGTCTGCACCAGCGTGCCCGCGCCTATGCCGAGGATGTGCGGCAGGCAGGCGCGATAGCCGAAGTTGGCGCCGGAGGCGGTGAGCATCACGTTGTTCGGCCCGGGTGTGCTCGACATCACGAAGCAATAGGTCAACAGGGGCAGCAGTTCGGTCATGGCGGAAAGATGCAGTGCGGACGAGCACAGCATGGTCCCGTCCACCCGGCCGGCCAAGACACAGTGGGGGCTTGGGCATCACGTGCTGTGCTGGTCGGGGCAGGAGCACAGTTTCGAGCCGCATGGGCCCTCCCGGGATCGATCTCGGCGGATTAAAGCACCCCCAGGCCCCTAAGCGCCACGAGAAATCAGCCGGTCGTACCCCGCCAGCCCCGCCGCGCGGCTGTAGGCCCCCGCGTCGGCCCGCGCCTGCCCGCGCAGCGGCAGCTGGTCGGCCTGGCTGCGCAGCGATGCCAACACTTGCGCGGCAACCCCTTCCACGTCGAAGAAGTCGACCAGCCGGCCGTTCTCGCCGTCGCGGATGACCTCGCGCACCGGCGCCGTGTCGCTGGCGACGATGGGCACGCTGCAGGCCATGGCCTCGAGCAGCGACCAGCTCAGCACGAAGGGATAGCTGAGGTACACATGGGCCGCGGACACCTGCAGCACACGCAGGTACTGCTCGTAGGGCACGCGCCCCAGAAAATGCGTGCGGGCCGGGTCCAGCCTCACCTGCCGCAGCATGTGCTCGCGCCAGTTCGGCGCCTCGGCGGGCCGCCGTCCGTAACTCACGCTGTCGGCGCCGACGATCAAGGCGTGGCAGCCGGGATGGGCCTGCTGCACCTTCTCCAGCGCCCGCATGAACACATGGAAGCCGCGGTACGGCTCCAGGTTGCGCGCGACATAGGTGATCACCGGCTGCCCCGCCGTCAGGACCGCCCCGTTTGGCGTGCGCAGGCTCGCCGCCGGGTCCGGCGCGAGGACGTCGGTGGCGATGCCCTCGTGCAACACGCTGATCTTCGGATGGAAGATCGCCGGATGCCGGCTCTTCTGCCAATGCGTGGGCGCCACGGCGACATCGCAATGCGTCAGGTTGAGCGCATGCAGCGCATTCCAGGTGCGGATGCGGCTGCGGTCGTCGAAGCGCAGCGGAAACTCCGGATCGAACCCCAGGTCGGCCCCCTCGGCGTCGTAGTACCACTCGGCCAGGTGCACCAGCCTCGCGTCCGGATAGACATCCTTGGCATACAGCGTTTCGCCCCAGCCGGGATGGGCCACGATCACGTCCGGCACGAAGCCGGCCTGCCTCAGCTTGAGCAGCACGCGCGCCACCGCCTGCCCGTGCAGGGTGGCCGCCTCCATCTGCCGCAGGTAGGGGTGTTGCTGGGCGTGCCCCGGCCGGGCGAGCTGGTAGCGGATCAGGCGCTCGAAGCCGGGCAGGCCCGGCGCCGTGTCGCGGCCCAGCGCGCGCACGTCCCAGCCCGGCCGCGCGGCCCAGGCCTGGGTCAGGTGGCCGAACTGGCCGGGGAAGTTCTGGTGGATGACAAGAACCCGCATCGTCGAAACCGATTCAAAAAAACGGCCCCGGGGAAGACCTGCCTCATGGCAGGCCCCGCGGGGCCTGGACTCACGGGGCCGAGGCCCCCTCTGTGCGGATCATGCCGTCCAGTCGGCTGCGATCAACGGCAGCAAGCTCGACTGGTAGTTCGACGGCAGCGTGGTCTGGCCGGCCGCGGGCGGCGCGAACCCCGCCATGGCGCTGACCAGCTCCTGCACCTTGGAGTCGAGCAAGGTCCGGCCGTCCGATGTCCTGAACTGCTCGACGTGGTACTGCGAACCGGAGTACCAGTTCTGCAGCGTCGCCTTGTCGCTGGTGCCGATGATGCTCACCTCCAGGCTGCTGCCCACCTGGCGGAACCAGATCTGCTCGGCCGTCACGCCCGCGGTGAAGCGCATCAGGTCGGTGTTGCCCGCCGTGCTGTCGTTCTCCTGCACCACGTCGGCGCCGCTGCCCAGGCCCATGACGTACCCATCGTTGCCCAGCCCGCCGGCCAAGGTGTCGCTGCCGGCGCCGCCGTCGAGCGTGTCCGCCCCGGCCAGGCCGCTCAACGTGTTGCTGCCGCTGTTGCCCGTCAGGACGTTGGCCGCCGCGTTCCCCGTGCCGCTGATCGCGCTGCCGCCCGTGAGGCTCAGGTTCTCCAGCTCCGTGCCGAGTGTCCAGCTCACCGCCGCCTGGACGGTGTCGGTGCCGGCGGCCGCGCCTTCCGTGATCACGTCGGTCGTGACGTTGACCACGTAAGTGTCGTTGCCGGTGCCGCCGACCAGGGTGTCGCTGCCCAGCCCGCCGTCGAGCGTGTCGTTGCCGGCCGCCCCGGTCAGCGTGTTGTTGGCGCTGTTGCCGACCAGCCGGTTGTCCAGCGTGTTGCCCGTGCCGTTGATGGCGGAGCTGCCGGTGAGGCTCAGGTTCTCCAGCTCGGCACCGAGCGTCCAGGCCACGGCCGACTGGACGGTGTCGGTACCGGCACCCGCAGCTTCCGTGATCACGTCGGTCGTGACATTGACCACGTAGGTGTCGTTGCCGGCACCGCCGGCCAGGGTGTCGTTGCCCAGCCCGCCGTCGAGCGTGTTGTTGGCGCTGTTGCCGACCAACTGGTTGTTCAGCGCGTTGCCGGTGCCGTTGATGGTGGAGCTGCCCGTCAGCGACAGGTTCTCGAGCTCCGCCCCCAGGGTATAGGTCACCGCCGACTGCACCGTGTCCGCCCCCTCCCCGGCAAGCTCGGTCACGACATCCGTGGCGATGTTGACGACATAGGTATCGTTGCCCGCGCCGCCGACCAGGGTGTCGCTGCCCGTCGCACCATCGAGGACGTCGTTGCCGGCGCCTCCCGTCAGCAGGTTGTTGGCGCTGTTGCCGGTGAGCAGGTTGTCCAGGATGTTGCCGGTCCCGTTGATGGCGGCCGTGCCGGTCAGCGTCAGGTTCTCGACGTTAGCGGCCAGCGTGAGGGTGACGCTGCTTTGAACGCCGTCCGTGCCCTGGCCGGCGGCTTCGGTCACCACATCCGCCGTGTTGTCCACGACGTAGGTGTCGTTGCCCGCGCCGCCGACCAGGGTATCCGCGCCGGCCCCACCGCTCAGGGTGTTGGCCGCCCCGTTGCCGGTGATCCGGTTCGCGAGCGTGTTGCCCGTGCCGTTGATCGCCGCGACACCGGTGAGCACGAGTTCCTCGACATTGGCGCTCATGGTCCAGGTGGCGCTGGACTGAACGATGTCGGTTCCGGCGCTGGCGCCTTCGGTCACGACGTCCGTCGTGCTGCCGACCAGGTAGGTATCGTCGCCGGTACCGCCGACCAGGGTATCGTTGCCCGCCGCGCCATCGAGGACGTCGTTGCCGGCGCCCCCGGACAAGGTGTTGTTGGCGCTGTTGCCGGTGAGCAGGTTGTCCAGGGTGTTGCCCGTCCCGCTGATGGCGCTCGTGCCGGTCAAGGTCAGGTTCTCGACGTTGGCGGCCAGCGTGAAGCTGGCGCTGCTATGCACCCGGTCCAGGCCCTCGCCCGCAGCTTCCGTCACCACGTCCGCCGTGTTGTCCACGATGTAGGTGTCGTCGCCCGCGCCACCGATCAAGCTGTCCGCGCCGGTGCCGCCGCTCAAGGTGTTGGCCGCCGCGTTGCCGGTGATCCGGTTCGCGAGCGTGTTGCCCGTGCCGTGGATCGCCGCGGCACCGGTGAGCACCAGTTGCTCGACATTGGCGCCCATGGTCCAGGTGGCGCTGGACAGGACGATGTCGGTGCCGGCGCTGGAGCCTTCGGTCACGACGTCCGCCGTGCTGTCGACGACGTAGGTGTCGTTGCCCGTGCCGCCCGCCATGCTGTCGTTGCCGGCAGCACCGTCGAGGCTGTCGTTGCCAGCGCCACCGGTCAGGGTGTTGTTGGCGGCATTGCCGACGAGGGTGTTGGCCAGGCCGTTGCCGGTACCGCTGACCGCGCTGCCGGTCAGGGTGAGATTTTCCACGTTGTCGCCCAGCGTGAAGCTCACGCTCGAGATGACGGAGTCAGTGCCTTCGTTGGGGTTGTCGACCGCGATGTCGCCGAGGTGGTCCACGGCAAAGAGGTCGTCGCCATCGCCGCCATACATCGTATCGGCACCCGAGCCACCATCGAGGCGGTCGTTGCCGGCTTGTGCGGACAGTTCGTCGTCGCCGGCCAGCCCGTAAAGCTGGTTGTCCCAGTCGTTGCCGCTCACATAGTCGGCGCCGTCCGTCCCGGTGACGGTCATGGCCAGGCTGAAGAGAGTTGCAGCATCCCAGACGGTGCCATTGGCGAAGGCCACGTTCAACTGGTTCTCGCCGAAGGCGAAGTTGAACAAGGTCACATAGTCACCAGTCTCGGCAATTTCGATGCGCCAATGGGGCCCCTCGGAAGTGACACGCACCTGGTCCGGTGTGATGTCCGCGGCAAACCTAAGGGTGTCGCCGGTGCAATCCATGAACTGGTCGATCCCGTCGCCACGGCCGAAACGGATCACGTCCGCACCGGTCCCGCCTTGGATACGGTCGCTGCCCGCACCGCCAGCTATCTCGTCCACGCCCGCGCCGCCGAGCAGCAGGTCGTCCCCCTCACCCCCCATCAGCGTGTCATTGCCGCCAAGGCCCACCACGGTATCGTTGCCGGCCAGGCCGGACAGACTGTCCGCCGCTTGCGAACCAAGCTGGGCATCCGAGCCCGAGGTACCCGCGTTGGTCCCGCCCAAGGCACGCCGCAGCAGGAAAGCGCCGTCTAGAACCGTGCCATCAGCAAACTCGATCGAGCTGATCCATGCATCGATTTCGGTCGATGTGTCATCGCTGAAGAAGTTCTGCAGGGAAATGGAGTCACCGCCGGTCCCGAACGACAGGAGCACAGCTGTGCCACTGCGGGTGAGTTGCAAGGCCGAAGCGTCGATGCCGGCCCCGCACACGATGCGGACGTCGCCCCACCCGTCGTTGGTCAAAGTGTCCTGACCATCGCCTTGATTGAACCGCACCGTCAAGGGGCCGCTTGCGTCTCGCTGGGCAGCGGCTCGTGAATGGAGGCGCAGCAAATCCTGGCCCGCGCCGCCCTCCAAAGTATCTGCGCCACCTCGGGACTCCAGGATGTCGTTGCCTGCGCCTCCGAGCAACAAGTCGTCATCACTGGAGAAGTAACCCGTGGCGTCGTTCAGTACGTCATCCCCCGAACCACCATCGAGAACATTACCGAGGCTGTTGCCTGTCAGGCGGTCGTTGCCACTGGCCCCCAGCAGACCCGACTGTCCCATGCTGGCACCCAAGGCCAGGCCTTCGACATTGGCAAACGAAGAGACCGTGTACGTCCCGAGCACACCCGTATCGAGTCCTACCGTGTCGGTGCCCGCATTCGCGTTCTCCACCACGCTGTCGCCGCCGGCCAGCCAATAGGTGTCGTCACCCATTCCACCCGCCAGCACATTGGCCGCGCTATTGGCTCGGCCATCCAGCGTATTGTTCAACTCGTTGCCCGTGCCCCCGACGGCATTGCTGCCGGTCAGAACGAGGTTCTCGATCCGCGTGGGCAGCACATAGGCCAGAGACGACCGGACCGTATCGACACCGCCGTAGTATTCGACGGCCATGTCGCCGGTCTGATCCACGACATAGGTATCGTTTCCGTTGGAGCCATACATCGTGTCATGCCCGGCCCCGCCATCGATGACGGCCGGAGCATCCCATCCCAGGGCGCTGATCACATTGTCCAGCGCATTGCCGGTCAGGAGCCTGGGCATGCCGGCTCCGTCCCACCAATCCTGGTTGTTATCGCTGCTCAGGTTCTCAACGTTGTCCGTCAAGGTGTAGTGGTAGGTCGTGACGATGACCGTGTCATTACCCTCACCGGCCAGTTCGACAACGGTGTCGTCCGAGACGAAATCCGTAGCTCCATCCGTACCCACGTAGTAGATGTCGTCGCCCGCGCCCCCCATGAGCGTGTCGGCTCCGCGGTAGCCGGAGTAGCCCGGGTTCGTGTTGTGAAGATCCAGGAGGTTGTTCCCGGCATTGCCCCTCAACACGTTGTTCAACGCGTTGCCCGTGGCAGTGAGGTTCATGGCTCCAGTCAGCGTCAGGTTCTCGACGTTGGCTGCCAGCGTGTAGCTGACTGAACTCTGAACCGTGTCGGTTCCCTGGTTCACGGCCTCCACAATCGTGTCGCCCGCGTTGTCGACAACGAACACATCATTGGCGGCACTGCCCGTCATGGCGTTGGCCGTGCCGGTGACCGTGCGCGACTGGATGGCAGCCGCATTCAAGACGCTCCCGTCAGAGAATTCGATCCGTTCGATCTGGCCGCTGCCTGGAGCGAAGTGATCGCTGAATACCAACTGAGCACCGCTGGACGCCAAGCGCAAGCGCAGATGGTTCCCGTCCCTGGCCAATTGCACGTCGGCCGGAACGACACCCGAGGCCAGCAAGATGCGGTCGTTGCCGGAAATATCGGACAGGCTGTCATAGCCTACCCCCGGGCCGAACACAAAGGTGTCATCGCCAGATCCGCCCTGCACGAAATCGTTGCCGGCGCCGCCATCCAGCGTGTCGTTGCCGTCGCCACCCCAGAGCTGGTCGCGCCCCCCGTCACCGAAGATCTGGTCGTTGCCAATGAAACCGTAGATCTGGTCATCGCCGCCCAGGCCATGGAGGATGTCGTCCCCATGAAAGCCCAAAACATTCGAGTCCGTCCCCTCGGTCGCCACGGGGAGTCTGGCGAAGACGTCGGCGACAGTCCAAACGGTACCGTCAGCGAACCGGATCTCTTCTATTTTCTGGCGGCCGTCCTGGTGCTTGAAGTAGCGCTCGATCCTCACCAACGTCGTGTTGCTGGGATCGCTCAGGATCAGATCGTCATACCAGCCTGTGCCCGAGGCATAAGCGCGCGTGACGATGAGCGATGATGCGGCTACGCCGTCGGGTAGCACAAGTACATCATGGCTCGCTCCGGCCTCAGTGTCTTCGGTGATCGTTGTCCCCGACGACTGATCCGACAACACATAGGTATCGCTGCCAATGCCGCCGGACATGGACTCCCCGCCAGTCAGCGTGTCGTCTCCGGCACCGCCGAGCAGCAGGTCATGGCCCTGGCCGCCGTCCAACAAATCGTTGCCGGCGTCACCCGAGACGGTGTCATTCCCCACTCCGCCTCGAACCGAGTCATCCCCGGCATCGCCAAACAGGCTGTCATTTCCGGCATCCCCATCCAGCAGGTCGTCGCCGTCACCACCCGAGACAGTGTCGTTTCCCTCCCTGCCACGGACCAGGTCATCACCGGCATCTCCCCTCAGGCCGTCGTCGCCAGCGCCTCCGTCGATGTGGTCATCACCGTCCATACCGGCGAATTTGTTGCCGGCCGCATTGCCCAAATACACATCGGCCCGTGCCCCCCCCTGCGCCACATCGCCGACGAGGACATTCATCTGCGCCAACTGCGACATCAAGGACGAATTGCTGCCAACCGCTTCCACCCACGGCCGCAGCATGCCCAACCCGTCGAAGCCGACCTCCCGCAATGTAGGGCCGACGTATTTCATCAGCTCGACCAAGTCTTCCAAGGCACCCTGCTCATTGGCGGCATGAGCCGCCATCAACATGGCCGAGAGCGCCGAGGTATCGAAATGAATGCCCGAACCATCCTCTTTCAGGAAGTCGACATTCAGGTACCGCCGCAGGCGCGTTTGGCTCACCAGCGCGGAATACACGTTCTCCCGCAGCTCGTCATAGGCGGCAAGCATGCCCGGCACCTGGTCGTTCAACAAGCGAAACGTTGACACAGTCTGACCATCGGATCCGATGGATGTCGTCCACACCGGCATGCCACCTTCAGTCACGTCCATGCCATTGAACACTTCCAGCACCGGAATCACCGCCTGCATTTTTGCCGAGACGGTGGAGTTTCCATCGGCCATAACAAAGCGCCGGTGTGGATCGTTGACCGGCCCCAAGGCCCGAGTCTGATTCGTCCCGGCCCACAGGCGCAGCAGGTCGTCGAGCATGGCCATCCGCGCGGTGCACGTGGTGGCGGCGGAAAACTCCTTCACCTTGGCGGCCAGTGCCGCCCCCTGAGGCGTGCCAAGGCTCATCGCTTCGCGCAAGTCTCGCACCCAGCCAGAGCCCTTCATCTCGGGCATCGCACTGACAGCAGAAGTCAAGGGCACCGCGTCAGCGAACTCCCGGTAGAACGGGTTGTCCGCCAGGTTGAGGTTGTTGGCGGTCAAGCCCAGGCTGGCGACCTGGGTCGTATTGCCACCACTGCGAAGCACGGTGGCCTGACCTGTCACGACGTTTCCGTTCTCCAGGTCGCTGCCGGTGGTGTTGGAGACTACACCGATGGAAACGATGCCCGCTTCGGCCAGCGTGAGCAGTTCGGCGCCCTGGCTGATGCCGTCCTGGTTCGCGTCATGCCATAACCTCACCTGGGTGAAGGCTGCGTCCTTCGCATCGAACACGCCATCGCCATAACCTGCAGAACCCACGGTTCCGGCACCGGTGTCCAGCGAGCCCAGGGCTTCGAACCCGCTGCGGGCATTCCGGGTGACCGTTTCCACGAGCTGCGTCTGGGAATTGGTCTCGGTGACCGTGACGAGGGTATCCGCGCCGAAGAGTTCACGTCCGGAATCGATCGTGCCATTGCCATTGCGGTCGAGCACCAGCCAGGCGTCGTCGCCCCGAAGCCAACCCGTACCGGTCTTCACACCATCTGCATCGTGATCGAAAAGGATGGGGCTGCCCGTGACGGGGATGCCTACAGTTTCGATGCCGTCGCCGTCCATGTCTATGGCAAGGGGATCGCGTCGGGGTGGGTTGAGCGCATTGCGGAACGTACGGTTGACGACAGGATTAATCCCGGGCCAGGGCCTACCAGTAAAGGGGTTCCATTGCCAACCATCTATCCCGAATGCTCGGCCCCATTGCCCGCTGAATCGCTCGAGGGTGTCCCCGACCGTTCGTCCGAGCACTTGCTCCATCCAGCGCTCTGCCATCTCCCGTCGAACAGGATCTGAAGAATGCAAAGCCATTTGGACGACGTTTAGAAGTGCTGAGCTGAGACCAACCCCATCAAGGCCATCTCCTCCGGTGCTGCGTACCGATGTCCAGATCGACTCCACGACCTCATCGCCGTATTGCATACGAATCAAGTCCATCGGCGTCTTCAGAGTCCAGTTGTCGATGGAAAGTCCGTTTTGGTCGAAGGCCTCCGCGTGAAAGTTTTCCATTTCACGATAATCAACGTCCCGATCCACCACATCTCCAGACCGAGAAGCTATCTCTTGCAATTTCTTTAGATAGCCATTCGCCATATCAAGACGAATCTGGTCAATCTGCGCGTTAGTAAGGTTGCGACAGGCCTCGCTGCCCACGCCCATCATGGCACTACCTTGCATGAAGTCCAGCGCCGACTGACCGGTGACTGTATTGCCTGTTGCAACGCCATTCGCCCAGCTCGCATAGTCGTAGCCCCGAGCCGCCAAATCCTGATAAATCTGCCGCGCCTCCGTCAGCCCACCAGTGTTGATGCGATCGATGTATTGATTTATTTGAGAAGTTGTAAGAGCTTCAGGCATAGCAGCATTTCTTTCAGAAATTATTCTTTAAGCAACGAAAACTTACTCAACGAGTTTCAACCTCAGAACCTTGAGTACTTATAGCAAAACCATAAACCAATTTTCCCACCGCAACCTGGATTCGATTCCATTCAGGCAAAAGATCCCGACGATACTTAACATACATCTCGGCTTTCATATGCGGCTCTAGACTAAAGCTTTGGACACAAGGCGCCGCCTTATGCGGACGATTACTGCAGCGGATATGTGTATCCACATGCCCATCCTTGTCTCGATGCAGAAAAATATCCTCCGCGTTAGGGTGGTCCCTATAGGGCTGCCCAGTACGGGGATCCGTCCCAACAGGGACATACACGGTCAATCCATCCTGCAGCTGCGGCAATATCTCGTAGCGAAACTGCTCACCCGGCTTATTGATGTAGCTCACCTGACGATCTAAAAAACCGGTTCCCGGAAAATTCTTTCCAGTGGTCACTCCCACATTGATCCACATGGTGTTGTAAATCGACTGCTTTTGCTTGTCTGCCCTCAGCTCGGGACTGGACAATCCTGCCATGTCAGGGAAGCGCACAGGGAAACCGAAACCAATAAGCTTTGATGCATGTGTTCTCTCAGGCTGCGGGCCCTCACGTCGCTTTCCGATGCCCGGGTCACCCTCGTATGTCACGAAGTTCGCGAAATGCCTGGGAATCGTCACCGGGACGCCTCCAAGATCGCCCACCACGTCGCGGGCTGCATGCCGGGCGGCCTCCGCCTGCGGTGGCAGAAATGGCCCCCAGCTCCCGATGCCGATGCCTCTCATCCACAGCAGGCCCAGCACCGCCGTCACGATGCAAGCAAGCACTAAAAACAGCACGGCCCCAAGGACGAGACGACCACGAAGGCGCGACTGCACCGGAGACGATGATGGTGTGGATGCCATGTCGGAGATTGCCTTTTCCATAATTTCGAGACCCAAACCAAAAGAATTTTTTACTATCAGGGCACCGATTTCTTTTGCCAACCCATCATTCAGACAGGCAAGCCATCCTTTTTCAAAAGGACGGACATCGCGAATTCAAATAATAGTTTCACCGCTCACCCATGCTTTCACTTAAAGCCGTCCGTACCGGGTTCAGAAGATACTCGATTACTCTCCGCCTACCCGTTTTGATCTCCGCCGTGACATTCATCCCCGGACTCAACCGAATCCGCTTGCCATCCACCAGAATGCTGCTGCTCTGAAGCGTCAAGGTAGCCGGAAAGATCGCCCCCCTCTTCTCATCATTCACCGCATCCGCCGTCACCCCGCTGACCCAGGAATCGACCGTGCCGTAGCGCGTGAACGGAAACGTTTCCAGCTTGATCGCCGCGACCTGCCCGACGCTGACGAAGCCGATGTCCTTGTTGTCGATCACCACCTCGGCGGTCACCTCCGCATCCTTGGGCACGATGACCATCAGCACCTGCGCCGGCGTGACCACCCCGCCCTCCGTATGCACCGCGACCTGCTGCACCGTGCCTGCCACCGGCGCCGTGAGCCGGGTCAGCCGCGCCCGCTGCTCGGCCTTGCTGCGCTCCTGCCCCAGTTGCTCACGCTTGGACAGGGCCGCCGCCTAGCGCTCGCTCAGGCCGCGCCGGGTTTCGGCGAGATAGGCCCGGCGGTTGTTCTCGCTTTCGTTCAGGCTGGCCAGCGCCTCGGCCAGCCGGGCCCGCTGGGTAGCGAGGTCACGTTCCTGTTCGATCCGCTCTCGCATGCGGTCCTGCCCCGCATGGCCCGACATGAAACCCTGGTCGGCCAGCCCCTTGACGTCGGCCTCGCGCTGCCTGGCGATCGGCAGCGTGGCCTCGAGCTTGGCGATGCTTTCCTTGACGGTGAGGATCTCGGCCTGCCGGCGCGCCTGCTCGGCCCCCAGCTGGGCCAGCTTGGCCGTGATGTCGGCCCATTCGGCCTGCAGCTGGGCCGTGTCCTGCGCACCGCCCTCCGGCTCGTCCGCCGCGGCCAGCACCGGCGGCCGGTTGGCCGACAAGGCGGCCAGCAAGGCGGTGGTGCGGCGCGCTTCGGAGCTCACCGTGGCCAGCTGCTCCCGCACGCTGGCCTGGTCGGCACGGGCGTCGGTGGCGTCCAGTTCGACCAGCACCTGCCCGGCCTGCACCAGTTGCCCGTCGCTCACCAGCACGCGCTTGATCACGCTCGTCTCCAGCGGCTGGATGGTCTTGGTGCGTTCGCTGACGACGATGCGGCCCTGGGCCACGGCGACGATGTCGATGCGGCCGAAGATGGACCAGGCCAGGGCGATCAGGAACAGCGCGCACAGCACCCAGGCCACGCGCCGCGGCGCCGGGTGGGGCGGTGTCTCCTGCAGGCTCAGCGCCGCCGGCAGGAAGGCCACTTCGTCGGCCATCCGTTTCGGGCCGGCCAGCTCGTGCCGCACCGCCCAGGCGGCCTGGAGGACCGCCAGGTAGCGCAGCAGCAGTTCGACCACGGGGTGCCGCACGACCACGGCTTCGCTCACGTCTTGCTTCATGCCGGCGCCCCCGATTGCATGGCCCACAGGTGGGCGTACAGCCCGCCCGGCAGTTTCAGCAGCTCGTCGTGCGAGCCCTGTTCGACGATCCGGCCCTTGTCCATGGCGATGATGCGGTGCGCCTGGCGTACCGAGCTGAGCCGGTGGGCGATGACGATCACCGTGCGCCCTTGGCAGATGGCGGCCATGTTGCGTTGCAGGATGGCCTCGCTTTCGTAGTCGAGCGCGCTGGTGGCCTCGTCGAAGATGAGCACGCGCGGATTGGTGAACAGCGCCCGCGCGATGGCGATGCGCTGGCGCTGGCCGCCGCTCAGGCCCGCGCCCTGCTCGCCCACCACCGTGTCGTAGCCCTCGGGCAGTTCGCTGATGAAGTCGTGGGCACCTGCCAGCTGGGCCGCGTGCATCACCGCATCGATGGGCGCGGCCGGGTCGGTGATGGCGATGTTCTCGCGCACGCTGCGGTTGAACAGCAGGTTCTCCTGCAGCACGACGCCGATCTGGCGCCGCAGCTGGGCCGCGTCGATCAGGCTGATGTCGATGCCGTCGACCATCACCCGGCCCTGCTCGGGCGTGTACAGGCGCTGCACCAGCTTGGTCAGCGTGCTCTTGCCGCTGCCGCTGCGCCCGACGATGCCGATCACCTCGCCCGCCGCCACGTCCAGCCCCAGCGCGTGCAGCACCGGCGGCGCCTCCGGCCGGTAGCGGAAGGTGACGGCGTCGAACTGGATGCGCCCCTTGAGGGGCGGCAGCTGCGCGCCGGCTGCCGGCGGCACCTCGGTGCGGGTGTTGAGGATGTCGCCCAGCCGCGCCATCGAGATGCCGGTCTGCTGGAAATCCGTCCACAGCTGGGCCATGCGCATGATGGGCTGGGCCACGCGCTGCGCGAACATGTTGAAGGCGACGAACTGGCCCACGCTCAGCTACTGCTCCATCACCAGGGTGGCGCCGTACCAGAGGGTGGCCGCGCCGACCAGCTTGCCGATCAGGTTGATGCCCTCGTGCCCGTAGGCGGCGAGGGTCTGGCTCTTGAAGCTGGCGGCGACATAGGCGGCCAGCTGGTCGTCCCAGCGCTTGGCGATGGCGGGCTCGAGCGCGCTCGCCTTCACCGTCTGGATGCCGGTGATGCTCTCCACCAGCAGCGACTGGTTCTCCGCGCCGCGGGCGAATTTCTCGTTCAGGCGCGCACGCAGCACCGGCATGAGCAGCAGGCTCAGGCCCACGTACAGCGGCAGGCTCAGCAGCACGATCAGGGTCAGCGGCACGCTGTACATGAACATCACGGCGATGAAGATCACCGAGAACAGCAGGTCGAGCACCAGGGTGAGCGCGTTGCCGGTGAGGAAGCTGCGAATGTTCTCCAGTTCGCGCACGCGCGCCACCGAGTCGCCCACCCGCCGCGCCTGGAAGTAGGCCAGCGGCAGCTGCAGCAGGTGGCGGAACAGCCGCGCCCCGAGCTCCACGTCGATGCGGCTGGTGGTGTGGCTGAAGACATAGGTGCGCAAGCCGGTCAGCACGCTCTCGAACAGCACCACCACGACCAGGCCCACCACCAGCACGTCGAGCGTGGACACGCCCCGGTGCACCAGCACCTTGTCCATCACCACCTGGAAGAAGAGCGGGCTGACCAGGGCGAACAGCTGCAGGAACAGCGACACCAGCAGCACCTCGCCCAGCAGCCGGCGGTACTTGACGATGCTGGGGATGAACCAGCTGAAGTCGAACTTGGCCAGGGCACCAGCGAGCGAGGCGCGGCTGGTGACGAGGATGAGTTCGCCGGTCCATTGCGAGGCGAACACCTCCAGCGGCTCGATGACCGGCCGCCCGCCCTGGATGCCGCCGGACGGATCCTGGAACAGCACCCGCTGGCCGTCGCATTGCGCCAGCACGACCAAACGCAGCACGCCCGAGCCGTCCCGGAGGATCGCCAGCACGGGCAAGGGCGCCAGCGCCAGGCGATCCACGCTGCTGCGGCTGAGCCTGGCCTTGAGGCCGAGGTGCTTGGCCGCCAGCAGCACCTCGCGGGTGCCGGGCTGGTGGCTGGGCGGCCAACCCATCTGGTGCGCCAGGTGGGCCGGGTCGGCGGCGATGTGATGCAAGCGGGCGATCACACACAAGGCAGCCAAGGGAGACGGAGGTGGAGGCGGCGCCTCCCGCGGAATCGGCGGCGCGAGTTCATTCCCCGCAGGCGCCGCGGTGGTGTGGTGTGTGCTTGGCAAGGGTCCCTCCCCAGGGACGAAATCTTCGAGTCTGGCCATGATCCCCTGGCCAGCCAGTTGTGCTGTTGCTGTTTGACGGATGCCGCACAACTTCGGTCGTTCAGGGAACGCCGGTCGGGTCGTTGTCGGATGCCACCAGCTTATCGTTCGGGTAGCTCATGGCGTGAGCCCCGGAGATCGTGGCGAAGGCCTCGATTTTAGGGCCCCACGGAGGGGCGCCTTCCCTCTCTTGGGGGGGCAGGCTACCCAGCACGAGCCCGTCCGTCCATTCCCCCTGGCCGTCAACCCAGCGGATGCGCCTCCAGCCACCCCCGCAAGGCCTGCACCAGCTGCTCGCACTCCGCATCGGTCCCGACGCTGATGCGCAGGAAGTCGGCGATCCGTGCCGGCTGGTCGAAGCGGCGCACCAGGATGCCCGACTCGCGCAGCGCGGACAGCAGCACGGCGCCACGGTGCACGCGGTGGCGGGCGAAGACGAAGTTGGCGCTCGACTCGGGCACCTCGAAGCCGAGTTCGCGCAGCGATTGCGTCAGCCGCGTCCGGGTGCCGATCACCGCCTGGCGGGTCCGCTCGAAGTGCTCGCGGTCGTCCATGGCGGCGGCGCTGCCCACCAGGGCCAGGCGGTCCAGCGGGTAGGAGTTGAAGCAGTCCTTGACCCGGGTGAGCGCCTCGACCAGGTGGGCCTGGCCCATCGCGTACCCCGCGCGCAGCCCGGCCAGCGAGCGCGACTTGGACAAGGTCTGCACCACCAGCAGGTTGGGGTACACAGCTATCAGCGGCACCGCCGATTCGGCGCCGAAGTCGACATAGGCCTCGTCGATCACCACCACCTTGTCGGGGCAGGCCTGCAGCAGGCGCTCGACCTCGGCTCGCGGCAAGGCCCGTCCGGTGGGGGCGTTCGGGTTGGCGAAGATGACGGCGCCGGCGTCGGGCTGCAGGTAGTCGTCGACGACCAGGCCGAACTGCTCGTCGAGCGGCACGACACGGTGGTGGATGCCGTAGAGGCCGCACCAGACGGGGTAGAAGGCGTAGGTGATGTCGGGGAACAGCAGCGGCCGCGGCCGCCCGTCCTCGTCCTGGTGGCGCAGCAGGGCCGCGAACACGTGGGCCAGCACCTCGTCGGAGCTGTTGCCCACGAAGACCTGGTCGGGCTGGAGGCGCTGGGCCCGCGCGACCGCCTCGCGCAGCAGCAGGCCGGTCGGTTCGGGATAGAGGCGCAGCGACTCGCCCGCCTCGCCCAGCTCCCGCTGCACGGCGGCCAGCACCTTGGGGCTGGGAGGGTACGGGTTCTCGTTGGTGTTGAGCTTGACCAGGGGCCGGTGCGGCTGCTCGCCGGGCACGTAGGGGCTGAGGCGGTGGACGAGGTCGCTCCAGTAGCGGCTCATGGGACAGGTCTCCAGGGGACGGGAAGGAAGCCCATCGTACCGCGCTCCCCGGCCCCGCAGGCTCAGGCCAGTTCCAGCGCCATCGCCGTCGCCTCGCCGCCGCCTATGCACAGCGCGGCGACACCGCGCCTGAGCCCGCGCTGGCGCAGCGCGCCCAGCAGGGTGACGACGATGCGCGCACCGCTGGCACCGATGGGATGGCCCAGCGCGCAGGCGCCGCCGTGCACGTTGACGATCTCGTGCGCCAGCTTCAGTTCGTGCATGGCCGCCAGGGTCACGGCGGCGAAGGCCTCGTTGATCTCCCAGAGGTCGACGTCGCCGCTGCTCCAGCCGGTCTTCTGCAGCAGCCTGGCGATGGCGCCGGCCGGCGCGGTGCTGAACCAGGCCGGCGCCTGCGCGTGCACCGCGTGCCCGCGGATGCGCGCGATGGGCGTGCAGCCCAGGCGCATCGCCGTGCCTTCGCGCATCAGCACCAGGGCGGCCGCGCCGTCGGAGATGCTCGACGAGGTGGCGGCGGTGATGCTGCCGTCCTTCAGGAAGGCCGGCTTGAGCGTGGGGATCTTGTCCAGCTTGGCCTTGAACGGCTGCTCGTCCCACTTGACGACCGTCTCGCCCGACCTGCCCGCCTGCAGCACCAGGGCCATCTCCCAGTCGAAGGCGCCGTTCTCGTTGGCGAGCCGGGCGCGCTGGGTGGAGGCGATGGCGAACCGGTCCTGGGCCTCGCGGCTGAACCCGTACTGGGTCGCGCAGGCCTCGGCGAACACGCCCATGGCGCGGCCGTTCGGCCCGTCGCGTTCGTAGGCGTCCTCGAGGCCGTCGAGCGCCATGTGGTCGAACATCGCCGTGGCGCCATAACGCACGCCCTTGCGGGCGAACATCAGGTGGGGCGCGTTGCTCATGCTCTCCATGCCGCCCGCGACCACCACCTCGGCGCTGCCGGCGAGCAGCATGTCGTGGCCGAACATCAGGGCGCGCATGCCGGAGCCGCACATCTTGGACAAGGTGACCGCCCCCGCCGACACCGGCAGGCCGGCCACCACGCCGGACACCCGCAGCACCGCCTCGACCGCCCAGCCCTGCAGGCCGTAGCGCCCCACCCCCCCCCGGAAGCCCGCGGCTGCCAGCACGGGCG
>CBIHOH010000030.1:0-48075 GCA_966211755.1 uncultured Rhizobacter sp.
GGGCGGCAGGCGCAGGCTGAGCTTGAAGGCGGTGTAGGGGCGCAGCACGTTGCCGGCATCCTTCATGGCCGGAAAGCCGTCCACCCCGGTGACACTGAGCGTCGGCCGCCAGGTGCGGTTGAGCAGGGCCTGCAGAGGATCGGTGGTGGTCGGCAGCGTGGGGCCGCCGTCGGCACCGCAAGCCCAGGGAAAACGCTTCCAGACCTCGTCGCCGAGGATCTGCGCGGTGGCGCGCGCCTGCTCGAGGCGATCGGCCGGAACCGCGCAGTGGAAGCTCTGCGGCAGCAGCTCGCCGGTGCGGCTGTCCTCCAGGCGGTCCAGCACATGGCGCAGGATGCGGAAGCTCGACGGCACCAGGCCGCTGGAGTCACCCGAATGCACGCCCTCGTCCAGGATTTCCACCTTCAGCGTGCCGCTCACCATGCCGCGCAGGCTGGTCGTGAGCCACAGCTGGTCGTAGTTGCCGGCGCCGCTGTCCAGGCAGACCACCAGGCTGACCTGGCCCAGGCGCTCCTGCAGCGCATCGATGTAGACAGGCAGGTCGAACGAGCCGCTTTCCTCGCAGGCTTCGATCAGGCCGACGCAGCGCGGCCGCCCGATGCCTTGCGCGTCGAGCGCCTCGATCGCGGTCAGCGCGGCATAGACCGCGTAGCCGTCGTCGGCGCCGCCCCGGCCGTACAGCAGCCCCTTGTCGTACTTGGGTGTCCAGGGGCCGAGATCGTTGCGCCAGCCGTTGAACTCGGGCTGCTTGTCCAGGTGCCCGTACAGCAGCACCGTGCCGGTGCTGGCGGCGCGCGTGGCCGGCACCTCGAAGAAGATCACCGGGGTACGCCCCGGCAGGCGCAGCACCTCGAGCTTCAGGCCGGCCACCTTGCGGCCCTCGACCCAGCTCGCGGCATCGCGGATCACCTTCTCGATGAAGCCGTTCTTCTCCCAGTCGGGATCGAACATCGGGCTCTTGGCCGGAATCGCGATGTAGTCGGTCAGCGCCGGGACGATCTCCTCGTCCCAGCGCCGCTCGGCAAAGGCGGCGAGGGCGGCCGGCAGCGGCTCGCGGGTGGCGGGTGCGTTCATGCAGGGCTCCTTGGCGGCGGGGAATCATTATGGCGCCGGCGGCGCCGTCGCGGCGGGTCGCCCGCGACCCGCCGAGGATCGAAAAAAGCGATCAGCCGCCACCAGTATTTCGCGTTTGATCAGGTCATGGGCGATGGCCAGAATGCCCTTGGACCCAAACACTTCGCACCATGAACCACGACCCGATCCGCATCGTCGAGAAACACATCCACCAGTACATCCGCGCCAAGGACGAGAACCGTCCCCACCTGATGCCGACGGTGTTCGCCCCCCAGGCCTCGCTGGAGATGATCATCAAGACCGAGACCATCTACTTCCCGGCGGTGTCGCTCGGGCTGCCGGCCATCAGCGACGTGCTGGTCAGCCACTTCGCCCAGAAGTACGAGAACGTCTACACCTTCTGCGTGGGGCGGCCCGAGCCTGGCGGCGGCGAGCGGCACTACCACTGCGACTGGATGGTCGGCATGTCCGAGAAGGCCACCGGCATGGCGCGCCTGGGTGAAGGGCGCTACGACTGGCACCTGTCGCCGGACTTGTCGAGGGTGGAGCGCCTGGTGATCACCATCGAGTCGATGCGCATGCTGTCGCGCGAGTCGCTCGCGCCCCTGCTCGACTGGCTGGCCACCCTCCCCTACCCGTTCTGCCCGATGGCGTCCCTGGACGAGGGCCGGCCGCGCCTCGAGCCGATCGAGGAAGTGGTGCGGCATCTGGCGGCCAGGGCCGAGGAGCGCCGCCGGCGGGTGGAGGCGGATCCGGCCGCCCGCCCGATCACGCCCGCTTGAATTCCAGGAATTCTGCCGGGCCGTAGCGCCCGGGTGCAGGGCCCGGAGTGCGCAAGCCCCCTCCGAGGGCCGGGCCACAGGGTGGACCGCCGCGCCCTGGCGCTGAACATTCAGGCACAAGAGGCGCGGGCGGGGCGATGGATTTGGCGGCGGAGCGTGAAAGAATCCCCCCATCGACTGTCAGCCCGCCGGGCTCCCGCGCCACCATGACCTATCAGCTCCTGCAACGCCTGCAAGCCTGGACCGAAGGGGCGCTGCCGGCCGGACAGACCGACGAGGTGCTGGCCGAATTCCTGGACCTGCCGGTCTGGTTCCCCGGCACCCGGCAGACCCTGCCCGAACACCCGGGCAAGAGCCTGCACCGCCTGCACCTGTTCCCGGGCGAGGCCGGCAGCCTGCCCACCTTGCCGGTGTGGCTGGAAGACCCGGCCGGTTTCGATCCCCCCGACACCGCGCCCATGCTGCAGTACCACGCCGGCACGCTGCTGGTGTTCGTCCTGACCCAGCGCTTCAACGTCGCCCTGCAGGACGGCGAGGACTTGTGCGTGCTGCGCTACGACGACCTGCTCAGCCTGCGCAGCCTCATGCTGCTGCGCAAGCTGGCCGCCGGCGAGCCGGTCGAGCCGGGCGCGGCGCCCGACCTGGCGCGCCTGCCGCCGGCGCTGCAGGCCCATGCGGCGGCGCGGCCGGACATCCGCCGTTGCTGGCTGGCGGCGATCGTCTCCCTGGCCGGAAGCCAGGCAGCGGTGATGCTGGACGCCGCCGATGCCGAATCGAATTTCGGAAAGATCGAGGCACTGCTCGACCCGCTGCTGCCGCCGGGGGTATCGCTGACCCTCATCGATGCCGCCGGCGACTTCGATCCACACATCCGCCAGGCCATTGCGGCGCTGCCCCCGGTGCACGATGCCGGCGCCAAGCCGGGATGGCTCAGCCGGGTGAAACAACGCTTCACCCCGCCGAGCGTACCGGTGATCTCGCTCGACATCCACGCGCGTTGAGACAAGCGCAGCTCGAGGTCCGCGAAGAAGCCTTTGGCTTCGTCTGCTCCGGCACCGTCCCCGGTTTCGTCGCTCAGGCCTTCCGCCTGGTCAGTCCAGCAAGGCCATCAGGCGCCCGAGAGCGTCGTCGATGACTTCCTGTGGCACCCGCTCCACCTTGCGCGCCCTGCGGGCTGCCAGGTCGAGCATCCGAACCTTGTTCACAAGGGCCGCGCCCTGCGTCCTGCACCCCGTGCCGGTCAGTGGGACGGCGAAGCCGGCATAGCGCGCGAAGTCGCCGCCCTGCGTGATCGGGGCCACCAGCACGTCGCCCAGCTTGTTGAACTCCTTCGTGGTCAGGACCAACGCCGGACGCATGCCGCGCCGCTCATGGCCCATGGCGGGGTCCAGCGGCACGCTCACAATGTCGCCCCGGTCGAACACCGCCATTACAGAACCTCTCCGCCTACAGGCTTTGCCGTGTCCCACAACGCCAAGTCGGCCGGCGGCGCGGCCTTCAGGTCGCACTGGGCGATCATGTCGGCCAGGACGAACTTGCGCTTGGGCGTCAGGACGATTCTGCCGTCAGGCGTGGTGACCAGCGACAGATGCTGGCCCACGCCGATGCCCAGGTCCTTCAGGACGGGCGGAGGCATCACCAAGGCGGTACTGTTGCCCATCTTCTTCAGCACGACCTCCATAGCCACTCCTGTTGAACATTGTTGTACTTATTTTAGCAACGCAGCCCAGGACGTCAAACATTGTTCGACGAAGGGTGAATCGCTGGACATCACCTCCAGCGTGCGTCGGCCCGGATTTTTTTCGCTTGCGCTAACGCATCGCCAGGCCCGGCCAGCGGGAAGCGCGCCGAGTACCCGCCCCGCTTCAGCGCGTCGCCAGCGGGGTGCCCTGCGTCACGATGTGCCACTTGGGCCGCTGCCAGCTGCGGCGGAAGCCGGCCAGGTCGGCTTCGATCGCCCGACCGCTGCGCTGCTGCCCGTCGAGGAACCACACCAGGTCGAATTGCTGATCCGGCTGGCCGTAGGTCTGGTCGAACTGCCGGGCGATGTCGTTGGCGGTGGTGACCGGCCGGCCCACCACGGGACGCAACGGAAAGCGGATGCCGCCCTTGCCGGGCGCCGCGCCGTAGGCCTTGTAGACCAGCTCGGTGCAGACCAGGGTGTCGTCGGTGCGGAAGTCGAAGTTGAAGTCGTAGGGCCGTCCCTGGTAGGCGAGCGCCTGCAGCAGGGCCTGGGCCACATCCACCCGGGACAGGCGCGGGCGCAGCACGGCCAGCGAATCGCCGCCCGCCGAATGGGCCAGGCTGGTGAACACCACGCCCTCGCTCATGGCCTCGATCACCCGGTAGGGCTCGCCGTGTTCGTCCGGCCGCAAGCTCAAGGCATGGGCCGCCGGCACGCGTTGGCGCAACAGGCTGTCCAGGCTGCCGTCGCCCACGCCCTGCGTCTGCAGCCAGGCCTTGACCTCCGGGGTGTCGAACCAGGCTGCGCGCTCCTGCGGCGTGCCAATGTACAAGGCCGCATGCGGCCAGTAGCCGGGCAGGCCGATGTTGGACAGGAACCACTCGCGCCGCACCAGCAGCACATCGCCGGGACGCAGATGCGGCGCCATGCGTTCGATCTGCCGCGGGCCGATCAGGAACTTGTTGCCGTACAGCACCCGGGTGTCGCCCATCCACTCGGACACCCCTTTCTGCACCGGGAAGAACAGCTTGAAGCCGGCCCCCTGCAGCACCGCCGGCACGTTGCGCGCCGTCATGCCCAGGCCCCGCCCCTGCCCGGCGGACACCAGGTACTTGGCGTCGGCCTCGATGGCCTGCGCCAGGGGCTGCCGCGGGTCGGCGCCGGCGGCACGGTAACGCGCCATCTGCGCGCTGAACTCGGCCGCCGTCAACACGTTCAGGTAGCGCAGCTTGAAATCGGAGAAGCTGCCCGCCGGCAGGCCGATCTCGGGCAGGGCTTCGTCCAGCACCAGGCGCAGCGTGGGGTCGTTGTCGGCCAGCGCGAGGAACTCGAGCGCATGCCGGTAGCGGCTCAGGAAGGCGCCCAGCGACACGGCGAAATCGGCCTTGGCGCGCTGCGCCCCCAGGCTGTCGAGAATGAGCTGGTAGTCGAGGAAACCGGCCCACACCTGGCGCACTTCCTCGCGCTGCGCGGGCTCCAGCACACGCGGGCCCGGCGGCGCCTGCAAGGGGAACAGGTCGGGCCGGGTCCTCATGTAGCCCACGATCTCGTCCATGCCGCGGCTGGCATTGCGCAGCACGGCCGGGTCGTTGCCGAGGGCTTCGCCCTGCGAGCCCTTGGCGGCCGAGGCACCGGCGCCGGCCAGCAGCACGAACATCGCGGCCCAACGGAGAATGAATGAGGTCATGGATCGAAGCGCCACGGAGTCGGGGCCCCGATTCTCGCCTGCCGGCCGTCCGCGCCCCCGCTGCCCCGAAAACAGGTCAGGAGGAACGCTGGAACTTGAACACGGCGACGTTGGCCAGCAGGTTGGGCAGCCGGCGCACCGGCCGGCCGTCCTGGATGCCGAAGGATTCGAGCAGCTTGAGCTGCTTCCTGCGCGCCAGCAGCTCGAAGTCGGCGAAGGTGCCGACACGGATGTTCGGCGTGTCGTACCACTGGTAGGGCAGCACACGCGTGATCGGCATGCGGCCGGCCGCGACCTGCAGGCGGTTGCGCCAATGGGCGAAGTTGGGAAAGCTGACGATGCCGACACGGCCCACGCGCGCGGTCTCGAGCAGCATGCGCTCGGTGTGCCGCAGGTGCTGCAAGGTGTCGAGCTGCAGCACCACGTCGAAGCTCTGGTCCTCGAACATCGCCAGGCCCTCTTCGAGGTTGAGCTGGATGACGTCCACGCCGCGCCGCAGGCAGGCCAGCACGTTGGCGTCGTCGATCTCGATGCCGTAGCCGCTGCACTGGCGGTGCTCGCGCAGGTGGGCCAGCAGCTCGCCGTTGCCGCAGCCGAGGTCGAGCACGCGCGAGCCCGGCGGCACCATCTGTGCGATCAACTCCATGTCCTTGCGATCGCTCACGCGAACTCCTTCGCGATGTTGGCGAAACGCTGGCGCATCACGTTCATGTAGACGGGGTCGTCGAGCAGGAAGGCGTCGTGCCCGTGGGGCGCCTCGATCTGGGCGTAGCTGACCTGCAGGCGGTTGTCGAGCAGGGCCTTGACGATCTCGTGCGAACGGGCCGGCGAAAAGCGCCAGTCGGTGGTGAAGCTGATCAGCTGGTACTTGCAGCGCGCGGCCTTGAACGCCGCCGACAAGTCCCCGCCATGTTCGAAGGCCGGGTCGAAATAGTCGAGCGCCCGGGTGATCAGCAGATAGGTGTTGGCGTCGAAATAGTCGCTGAACTTGTCCGACTGGTAGCGCAGGTAGCTCTCGATCTCGAACTCGATGTTCTGCGTGCTGTAGCCCGGCGCGCCGCCCTTCATGGCGCGGCCGAACTTGGTCTCCATGGCGTCGTCGCTCACATAGGTGATGTGGCCGATCATGCGGGCCACGCGCAGGCCGCGCTTGGGCGAGACGCCATGGGCGTAGTAGTGGCCGCCGTGGAACTCGGGGTCGGTGGTGATGGCGCGGCGCGCCACCTCGTTGAAGGCGATGTTCTGGGCCGACAGATTGGGCGCCGTGGCCACGGCCACGCAGTGGCGCAGCCGGTCCGGGTAGCGCAGCGACCAGCTCAGCGCCTGCATGCCGCCCAGGCTGCCGCCCAGCACGGCCGCGAGCTGGACGATGCCCAGGCGCTCGATCAGCCGGGCCTGGGCGTCGACCCAGTCCTCGACCGTGACCACCGGGAAGTTCGAACCGTAGGGCTGCCCGGTCTCGGGGTTGATCTGCATCGGCCCGGTGGAGCCGAAACACGAGCCCGGGTTGTTGATGCCGATGACGAAGAAGCGGTCGGTGTCCAGCGGCTTGCCGGGACCCACGAGGTTGTCCCACCAACCTTCGCTCCTGGCCTGGCCCTCGTAGGTGCCCGCCACGTGGTGCGAGGCATTGAGGGCGTGGCAGACCAGCACCGCATTGCTCTTGTCGGCGTTGAGCCGGCCATAGGTCTCGTAGACCAGGGTGTAGTCGTGCAGTTGCGCTCCGCTGCGCAGCGGCAGCGGTTCGGGAAAATGCATCGATTGCGGTTGAACGTGGCCAACAGAGCCCATGGGTCACCCAACGAAAAAACCCGGCGCCGCAAAGCGGGACACCGGGTGTGGGTCCTGTCTTTAGCGAGTTTATATAGCGCCCGCAAGCCGGAACAAATCAGCGCTGCGAGGGAGTATACCGGCGCCGGCGGCGGGGCGTCCATGGAGGCAGGCCGAGAGGGCAAGCCGGGACGCTTCGATGTCGCGCTGACAAACGGCCGCGATGCAAGATCTAAACTGGGTCGCCATGAACGACGACGTGACATCTCCCTCCACCACCGACAGGACCGGCGCGACAGTGGCCGTCGGAACGAGGGTGCGTGTCCTCGCCATCCGCGCCTCCGTGCTGGAACCACTCGATGAGCAGGAGCGGGCGCGCGTCCAATCGATGCTGGGAGAGGTATTCACCGTGTATGAAGTGGACCCTTGGGGGCAAGCTTGGGTGGAGAAGTGGTGGCAGGAGTCGGAAGACACCTGCGCTTCACATTCCTTGGCGCTCGACCCTGGTGCGATGGAGATCTTCAAGGGCCCGGCCTGATCCGGGCATCGGATACGGACCTCCCGCGACGGGCGCTCCGCCCTCCACCCGAGGCTGACGACAAGCCGCCGGCTCACGCCCGCCCGGCGATCGATGCCGGGATGAGCACCGAGAAGCAGCAGCCCCGCCCCTCGAAGCCCGGCCCCAGCGTCACCTCGCCGCGCATGCGCGTCACCGCCTGCCGGACGATGGCCAGGCCCAATCCGGAGCCCGAGGCGTCGTGCCCCGCGCCGCGGTAGAAGCGCTCGAACACCAGCGCCCGGGCGTCTTCCGGAATGCCGGGACCGTCGTCGGTCACGGACAGCCGCAGGGCCCCGCCCTCCCGGCCGAGAGCGACCTCCACCCGGCCGCCTTCGCCGTTGTAGCGGATGGCGTTGTCCACCAGGTTGTGCAACACCGACAGGAAGGCGTGCAGGTCGAGTTCGTGCAACAACACGTCGGGCGCGTCGAGCGACAGTTCCATGCCGTCGGCCATCGTGCCCAGGGCACGCTGCGCGAGCACCTGCCGCGCCTGCTGGGCGACGTCCACCGGCGCCGGCGGCGGCCCGCGTTCGCCGTCGATGCGCGCCAGCGCCAACAGCTGCTCGATCAGGTGCGACGAGCGGGAGATGGCCTGCTCCAGGCACTGCCCCGCCTCGTGGCGCTGCGCCACATCGGGCGCCTTGGCCAGCACATGCGCCTGGGCCGAGATGACCGCCATCGGGGTGCGCAGCTCGTGCGCCGCGTCCTGCACGAAGGCGTGCTCGCGCGCGATCTTGTGGCGCAGCCGGCTCAGCAGCCGGTCGAGCGCCCGGACCAGCGGCGACAGCTCCTCGTAGGGCACCTCCGTTCCCACGGCGGACAGGTCCTCGCCGTCGCGCGCGGCGATCTGGTCCGCCAGGCGTTGCAGCGGGCGCAGGCCCCTGGAGACGCCGAACCAGATCGGCAGCAGCAGCGTGGGGAAGGCCAGCAGCATGTAGGGCAGCAGGTCGCTGCCGACCCGCAGCCAGAGCCAGGAATCGGCCAGGTCGTCCGCCAGGTCCGGCTCCCCCAGGCGGAACGACCAGCGGGGCGTCTCGCCCTGGAAGACGCTGTAGCGTGTCCCGGCCAGCAGGTGAGTGGTCTGCCGGTCCGGATGCCCCGGCAGCAAGGCAGAGCCGGCCTCGCGGCTCGAAAAGACCATCCGCCCCGACTCGCGGTCCCAGACCTGCACCAGCATGGCCCCCGGGACCCGGGCATAGCGCCTCCCCTCGGTGAACAAGGCCTCCAGCGCCGCGCCGACCGCCCGCGCCTCGCCCGGCTGCGAGGCTTCGCCCAACGAGGCGGTGGTCGCCAGGCCGATCTGGCGCAAGCCCATGCGATCGGTTTCCTCCGAGCGCTGGTGCCAGACCACATAGCTCATCAACACGAGATACACGACGGCGAAGGCGAGCACCAGGACCAGCGACACGCGCCGTACCAGCGTGCGGCGGAACAGGGGTCGCAACAGGGGGCGGATCATGTGGCGAGCATGTAGCCGACACCGCGCACCGTGCGGATGCGCTGGGCGCCGATCTTGCGCCTCAGGTTCGAGACGTGGACCTCGATGGCGCCGAACTCCACCGGGTCGCCCAGCGGCTCGAGCCGTTGCGACAGCACGCCCTTGGGCACCACCGTCCCGGCTTCGCGGCCGAGCTCCAGCAACAGCCGGAACTCGCGCGGCGACAGCTCCAGCGCCTGGTCGCCCAGGTGGGCCTGGTGGCGCTTGGGATCGATGCGCAGCTCGCCCAGTGTCCAGACCTCACTGGCCTGCTGCGCGTAGCGGCGCATCACCGCGCGGATGCGCGACACCAGCTCCGGGGTGGCGAAAGGCTTGACGATGAAATCGTCGGCCCCCCCGTCCAGCCCGACCAGCCGGTCCTCGAGGGCGGAGCGCGCGGTGATGATGATGATGGGCACCCGCCCCCCCACCCGGCGCCAGCGGGCGAGCAGGTCGAAGCCGCTGCCGTCGGGCAGCGAGAGGTCGAGCAAGACGACGTCGATGGCGGGATCGTCCAGCAGCAGGGGCGCATCGGCGCTGCGGCGCAGCCATTGGCTGCTGATGCCTTCGGCCTTCAGGGCCTGCTGCAGGGCCCGGCCGAGGTCCAGGTCGTCTTCGATCATCAGGAGGTGCATGGCCGGATTGTCCCCTGCCGGACCTTAAGCCAAGCCAAAGCCGGACGCCCACAGACTGCGCGGCTTCCTTCACTTCCGGACTTTTTCCATGCAACACGACCGCAAGCACCTTTCGGGCGAACGCCCTTGGGCGAGCCAGTGGACGGCCGCCCTCTGCGGCCTCGCCACGCTCGGCCTGGCCGGGCTCGGCGGCTGCGGCGGCAGCGATGACGACCACGTGGTCCCGCCCAGCTATGCGCAGCGCTGCCAGCTGTCGACGGCCGCATCGAAGACGCTCGAACTGCCGTCACCGACCGGGGCCTACTGCATCGGCAAGACCGGTTTCCACCTGGTCGACACGAGCCGGGAGGAAACAAACACGCCCGACACCACGGACCGGCGCGAGCTGCACGTCAAGGTCTGGTACCCCGCGGCCACCAGCCGGGCGGGCCAGCGGGCCGCTTACCTCGACCCAGCCATCGGCGCGATGGTGAAGGCCGCGCTCTCCCTCCCCGCCGACGCGCCCGACACGCTCACCAACGCCCAGGCCGATGCGCCCCCGCCGCTGGGCGGAAGGTACCCGGTGGTGCTGTTCTCGCCAGGCTACGCCGCCGTCGTCGAGGGCTACAGCGCGATGCTGGAAGACCTGGCGAGCCAGGGTGTCGTGGTCGTGGCCATCGACCATCCCTACGTGTCCGGCGTGACGCCCCTGTCCAGCGGCGAGATCGTCCAGGCTCTGGATCTGAACACGCAAGCGGGGGATCTGGAGCAGCTTCTCCCCCTGCTGGAGAAGGCCGCGTCGACCCTGGTCGGCGATCAACGCCATGTGCTCGACTGGCTGCATGGCAGCGACATCGGCCTGCTGCGCGGCCATGTCGACCTCACGCGCATCGGTGTGTACGGTCACTCCATCGGCGGCGCCGCGGCCCTGCAGACCACGCGGCTGGACGAGCGCGCGCGCGCGGGCTTGAACATCGACGGCAGGCCGCTGGGAGAACTCTCCGGCCCGTGGTCCAAGCCCTTGATGTTCCTGCTCGCGGAGAACCACAGCGAGGATCCGGCCGTCGATGCGGTCCTCGGCGCGGCCACCGGCCCGCACGACCGCGTCGTCGTGCCGGGCTCCGGCCACATGGACTTCAGCGACCTGAAGCTGCTGCTGGACTTCCACGTGCCGGACCACCAGTCGCCGGTGTGGACCGAGACGGACCTGGGACGCATCGAGGCCGCCGCGGCACTGCGCACGACACGCGAGCAGACCCTGGCGTTCTTCCGCCGGCACGTGCTGCGCTGACCGCTGCCGGCCGGGGCCGCCTCAGGCGGAAAGTGCGACGCGGCCCGGCCGGCTGCCCAGGGTCGGCCAGGTCAGCGCGCAGGCCAGCAGCGCGCAGCCGGCGATGCCCGCCACCATCGGCCACGCCGTGCCGTCGGCGAACAGCCCGGCCACGGCGATGACCACGGCCCCCGTGGCCAGTTGCAGCATGCCCATCAAGGCGGAGGCGGTGCCGGCGATCTCGCCATGGTGGTCGAGCGCGAGCACGCCGGTGGTCGGCACCACCAGGCCCAGGAAACCGAAGCCGATGAACAGCAGGGCGATCAGCACCTCGATGCGGTCCACACCCAGCAGGCTCAGCAGCATCAGCCCGCCCATGGTGAGCGCGAAGCCGAGCACCGCCCCGCGGATCACGCGCGGCAGGCCGAAGCGTGCCGTCAGCCAACCGGTGAACTGGGCCACCCCGATGAAGGCCACCGCATTGACCGAAAAGGCCATGCTGTACAGACGTGTCGACAGGCCGTAGTGGTTGATGAACACGAAGGAGGAATTGGCCAGGAAGATGAAGAACCCGGCCATGCCGAAGGCGCCGATGAAGGTCAAGCCGAGGAACTGGCGGTCGCGCAGCAGCAGCCCGTAGGCGGCCAGCGCGCTGCCGACGGTGCTGCGGGCGCGCTCCTCGGCGGGCCGGGTCTCGCCCAGCAGGGTCGCCAGCAGCACCAGCCCGATCAGGCCCGCGCCGGTGACGGCCCAGAAGATGCCGCGCCAGCTGCTCACCTCGATCACCAGGCTGCCCATCAGGGGCGCGAGCACGGGCGAGACGCTGAACACCAGCATCAGCAGCGACATCAGGCGCGCCGCATCCTCGCCGGTATGCAGGTCGCGCACGATGGCACGCGGCACGACCATGCCCGCGCCCGCGCCCAGGCCCTGCACGAAGCGCAGCGCGATCAGCAGCTCGATGTCGTCGGCCAGGGCGCAACCGATGCTGGCCAGCGTGAACAGGCCGATGCCGGCATACAGCGGCGGCTTGCGTCCGACCATGTCGGAAGCCGGGCCGTAGGCGATCTGGCTCAGGGCCAGGGCGAGGAAGAAGGCGGTCAGGCTCATCTGCACGCCGTTCGCGTCGGCCGCCAGGCTGCGGCCGATGGCGGGCAGCGCCGGCAGGTACATGTCGATGGCGAAGGGGCCGATGGCCGACAGCAGGCCGAGGACGAGCGCCATGCGCAGGAAACCAGGATTCATGACAACGGGGGCGGCGATGGAAGGGCCGGCATTGTCGCATCGCCTTGCCGCGCCGTTCCGGGGTCTTTGCCCGTGCGAATGGACAAGAAGGGAAAATGCGGCCATGAGCACCCAGACCGACCCGCAGCCCGGCCCGCCGGCCCGGCCCGAGCAATGGGCCGTCGACGCCGGCCCCGGCGACGTCGCCCAACTGCACATTCCGCCGGATGCCCGGCGCGACCGCCATTTCGAGGTCTTCTGCAGCCAGCGTGTGAAGGCCCCCGCCGAGGCCGACGAAGCCTGGCACCGCTTGAAGGTGCTGGTCAACGGCGCGCTGCGCTGGACCCGCCAGCTCGACACCCACCGCGGCGAGGCCGACGGCCTCGACTACCGCTTCCGCTGCACGGTGCCCATGGGCGAAAGCCTGCGGGTGGTGGCCACCAGCCAGGTCCACCAGGCACGGCGTGTCGGCCTGTCCATCACCGCCGAGGAAGACGCGCCCGGCTGAACCGGGGCGCCGGCCGCGAGATCCGCACGGGTGCAGGGGCATGCGGCACGACATCTGCTTGTGCCGCCTTGCCTCGCCCCGGCCCCAACTCGACGGCCGCGGCGTACGATGAGCCCACTGGAAAACCGGGAGTCGCCATGAAACGCTGGTTGCTGTCCCTGTGTCTGCTGTCCGCCCTGGCGTGGACGCCTCCGCTCGGCGCCGCCGAGGTGCCCGTGGCCACGGCGCGGCAGGCGCAGGCCGTGATCCAGTCGCAGCTGCGCGCCCTGGCCGACGACGATGCCGAGCTGGCGTTTTCATACGCGGCGGGGCCGCTGCGCCAGTTGTTCGGCAATGCCGACAATTTCATCCGTACCGTGCGGGCCCACTACGCGGTGGTCTACCGCCCGGCCTCGGTGGTCTTCCTCAAGCCGGCCCTGGTCGACGGCCAGCTGTTGCAGGCGGTGCGGATGACCGACCACGACGGCAGGCTGTGGCTGGTGCTGTACCGCGTGCTGCAGCAGCCGGACAAGCGCTGGCGCATCGTCGGCTGCCAGATCCTGCGCGACGACTCGACCACCGTCTGAACCCGGCCCCTGGGCTCAGGCCCCCAGGACGAGCAGGGCTTCCTGGCGCCAATAGTCGGCGGCCGCCAGGTAGGACTCCCAGACGCAGCCGTTGCAGCCGCGGCCGCAACAGCTGTCGGGTTCGGCCGGAGGCGGGCGCAGGCTCACGGCGGCGGCCGCCGCCCGCGCCTGCAGCACGGCGACCATGCGCAGCGCCGACTCGCGATCGGTCGGCGCCCGCTCGATGCAGGCGGCCTCAGGGCGCAACCGAGGACCGCACCAGGTGGTCGAACGCGCCCAGCGCCGCCTTCGCGCCGTCACCGGCGGCGATGATGATCTGCTTGTAGGGCACGGTGGTCACGTCGCCCGCGGCGAAGACCCCGGGCAGCGAGGTCTGGCCGCGCGCGTCGACGACGATCTCGCCATGGCGCGACAACTCGACCGTGCCCTTGAGCCATTCGGTGTTGGGCACCAGGCCGATCTGCACGAACACGCCGGCCAGTTCCAGGTGCCGGCTTTCGCCGCTGGCCCGGTCGGTGTAGTCGAGCCCGTTGACCTTGCTGCCATCGCCCGTGATCTCGGTCGTCTGCGCCTGCAGGCGGATGTCGACATTGGGCAGGCTCTGCAGCTTCCTGACCAGCACCGCATCGGCGCGCAAGGCCTCGCCGAATTCGAGCAGGGTGACATGCGCCACCAGGCCCGCCAGGTCGATCGCCGCCTCGACGCCGGAATTGCCGCCGCCGATGACCGCCACCCGCTTGCCCTTGAACAGCGGCCCGTCGCAATGGGGGCAGTAGGCGACGCCCTTGTTGCGGTACTGCTTCTCGCCCGGCACGTTGACCTCGCGCCAGCGCGCGCCGGTCGACAGGATCACCGCGCGGCTCTTGAGCGAGCCACCGTTGGCCAGCTTGATCTCGATCAGCTCGCCCGGCACCAGGGCCTCGGCGCGCTGCAGGTTCATGATGTCGACATCGTAATGTTTGGTGTGCTGCTCCAGGGCGACCGCGAACTGCGGCCCCTCGGTGGCCAGCACGGAGATGAAGTTCTCGATGGCCAGGGTGTCGAGCGTCTGGCCGCCGAAACGCTCGGCCACCACGCCGGTACGGATGCCCTTGCGCGCCGCGTACACCGCCGCCGCCGCCCCCGCCGGCCCGCCGCCGACGATGAGCACGTCGAAGGGTTCGCGCGCGCTGAGCCTGGCCGCATCGCGCGCGCCGGCTCCGCTGTCGAGCTTGGCGACGATCTCCTCGACCCCCATGCGGCCCTGGCCGAACACCTGCCCGTTCAGGAAGACGGTGGGCACGGCCAGGATCTCGCGCGCCTTCACCTCGTCCTGGAACAAGGCGCCGTCGATGGTGACATGGCGCACCCGCGGGTTCAGCACCGCCATCAGGTTGAGCGCCTGCACCACGTCGGGGCAGTTGTGGCAGCTCAGGGACATGTAGGTCTCGAAGTGGAAATCGCCTTCCAGACTCTTGATCTGTTCGATGAGCCCGGCCTCGACCTTGGGCGGATGACCGCCCACTTGCAGCAAGGCCAGCACCAGCGAGGTGAATTCGTGGCCGAGCGGAATCGCGGCGAAGCGGATGCCCATGTCGTGGCCGACGCGGTTCAGGCTGAACGACGGCCTGCGGGCATCGTCGCCATCGGTGCGCAGCGTGATGAAGGACGACAGCCCGGCGATCTGCTCGAGCAGGCCGCGCATCTCGCCCGAAGCCTCGCTGTCGTCCAGGGACGCGACGATCTCGAACGGCTGGGTGACCCGTTCGAGGTAGCTCTTCAACTGGGATTTCAGGGTGTCGTCCAACATGGTGTGTCTCTTTTCTGGTTGTGCCGGGGGTGTCCCCGCCTCGTGGGCGGGGACAGGACGTCCCGCCCGGACGATCGGCCCGGGCGGGAACTCGACGATCAGATCTTGCCGACGAGGTCGAGCGACGGGGTCAGCGTCTTCGCGCCTTCGTTCCACTTGGCCGGGCAGACTTCGCCCGGGTGCGAGGCCACGTACTGGGCGGCCTTGACCTTGCGCAGCAGCTCGGTGGCGTCGCGGCCGATGCCGGTGTCGTGGATCTCACACAGCTTGATCAGGCCTTCGGGGTTGATCACGAAGGTGCCGCGCAGGGCCATGCCGTCTTCTTCGATCATGACGTCGAAGTTGCGGGTGAGCGTGCCCGTCGGGTCGCCGACCAGCGGGTAGTTGACCTTCTTGATGGCGTCCGAGGTGTCGTGCCAGGCCTTGTGCGCGAAATGGGTGTCGGTCGACACGCCGTAGATCTCGACGCCCAGCTTCTGGAACGCGGCATAGTTGTTGGCCAGGTCTTCCAGCTCGGTGGGGCAGACGAAGGTGAAGTCGGCCGGGTAGAACACCACGACGGACCATTTGCCCTTGAGCGTCTCGTGGGTGACCGGCACGAACTTGCCGTTGTGGAAGGCGGTGGCGGAGAAAGGTTTGACTTCGGTGTTGATCAAAGACATGGCTTGTTCCTTTGTTGTGGGTGGGAGGGATAGGCGTTTATCTTAGGTGCCGCACGCGATGTTTTCACTTAATTGAGGCAATGTTTTCGATTGATTTCTCCTATCGATCCATGACTTCCTCGACGCCTCGGGACCTGGTGAACGGAACGACGCGGCCCCGAGGCCGCCGAGCCGACGGATTCTGCCGCCGCGCGGCGGGGGGAAATGGGCCCTGACGCCCCCGTTGCACCGGCTTTCGCCGGCCGGCGCTGCGGCTACCATGGCGACTGCCTTTCGGCCCTCGGCCGGTCCCCCTCCAAGGAGATGACATGGCCGCCTGGCTGCTCAAGCTCAACGCGTACACCCCGATCCGCTATGCCGCCTGGCTGTCGTGCCTGCCCGCGCTGCTGCTGTGCCTGTTCACCTGGGTCGCCTTCGACGTCGGCGCGGGCCTGGCGCTGCTGTTCGCCCTGCTGCTGTGCCTGGGCCTGCGCGACGTCCGCCAGCAGCGCCATTCGATCCTGCGCAACTATCCCGTAATCGGCCACCTCCGCTTCCTGCTCGAGTTCGTGCGGCCCGAGATGCGGCAATACTTCATCGAGGGCGACAACGAAGCCGCGCCGTTCTCGCGCCAGCAGCGTTCGCTGGTCTACCAGCGCGCCAAGGGCGACTCCGACAAACGGCCCTTCGGCACCCAGATGGACGTCGGCGCCAACGGCTATGAATGGATCAACCATTCGCTCATGCCGACCGAACTGCCGGGCCACGATTTCCGGGTCACGATCGGGGCGACGCGGTCGCAGCCCTATTCGGCCAGCGTGTTCAACATCTCCGCGATGAGCTTCGGCGCGCTGTCGGGCAACGCCATCCTGGCCCTCAACGCCGGCGCGAAACGCGGCGGTTTCGCGCACGACACCGGGGAGGGATCGATCAGCCGCTACCACCGCGAACACGGCGGCGACCTGATCTGGGAGATCGGCTCGGGCTACTTCGGTTGCTGCAACGCCGACGGCAGCTTCAGCGCCGAGCGTTTCCAGGCCAACGCCGCCAATCCGCAGGTCAAGCTGATCGAGCTCAAGCTCAGCCAGGGCGCCAAGCCGGGCCACGGCGGCCTGCTGCCCGGTCCCAAGGTGACACTGGAAGTGGCCGCCGCGCGCGGCGTGCCGATGGGGGTGGACTGCGTCTCGCCGTCGCGCCACAGCGCCTTCGCCACCCCGCTCGAGATGATGCACTTCATCGAACGCCTGCGCCAGCTGTCGGGCGGCAAGCCCACCGGCTTCAAGCTGTGCATCGGGCATCCCTGGGAATGGTTCGCGCTGGCCAAGGCCATGCTGCAGACCGGCATCACACCCGACTTCATCGTGATCGACGGGGCCGAGGGCGGCACCGGTGCGGCACCGCTGGAATTCATCGACCACGTGGGCGCGCCGCTGCAGGAAGGGCTGCTGCTGGTGCACAACACGCTGGTCGGCCTGGGGCTGCGCGAGCGGATCAAGCTCGGCTGCGCCGGCAAGGTGGTCAGCGCCTTCGACATCGCACGCATGATGGCGCTGGGCGCCGACTGGTGCAACTCGGCGCGCGGCTTCATGTTCGCGCTCGGCTGCATCCAGGCCCAGACCTGCCACACCGGCAACTGCCCCACCGGCGTGGCCACCCAGGATGCGCAGCGCGAACGCGCGCTGGTCGTGCCGGCCAAGGCGGAACGGGTGTTCCGCTACCACCAAAACACCTTGAAGGCGCTGCAGGAGCTGGTGCAGGCGGCCGGCCTGACCCATCCCGGCCAGATCACCGCCTCGCACATCGTGCGGCGCTGCAACGACCACCAGGTCAAGCTGCTGGCCAACCTGCTGCCCTTCGTCAAGCCCGGAGCCCTGCTGCGCGGAGAGCTGCCGCACAAGGTGTTCGAGATCTACTGGCCCCTGGCCCAGGCGTCCAGCTTCGACATGAGCCCTGTGGACGAACCCCTCGATCACGGGGATGAAGACGCTGGACGACGGATGCAAGATCGGGGGGAGCCTTCAGAAGTCTGACCCCCAGCCCCCATCCGCCACCATGACGTCCATTGTTCTGCTGCAACGCGATCATGAAGCCAGCCCCCATCTGCGCCAGCTGATCGACACCACCCAGGCGTTCCATGTGGCAGGCGTTTCCCACACCGTTCAGGAAGCACGCGGCCTGATCCGCGACACCCGTCCCGACATCCTCGTGACCGACCTGCGCGTGCAGGACGGCGGGGTGGGCGAGCTGCTGTTCGAGCTGCGCCGGCCCGGCACCCCGCACCGGCCGCACATCCTGGTCACCATGGTGTCGCACGACGACGCGGTGCTGCTGGACGCCTTGTGCGCCGGCGCCGACGGCTACTGGGTGCATGCACGCTCCAGCGAGCTGCTGATCGACACGCTGGCCCAGCTGGCCCGGGGCGAATCGCCCATGTCCCCGATGATCGCGCGCCAGGTCCTGTCGCATTTCGAGACCGCCGCCCAGCCCCAGGCCAGCACCGCCACCCCGCCGGCGCTGACCGGCACCGAGCGCGAAATCCTCCAATGGGTGGCGCGTGGCTACCTGATCGACGAGATCGCCCAGCAATGGCAAGCCAGCGTGCACAGCCTGGCCTGCAGCATCCGCCGCGTCTACAACAAGCTGCAGTTCGACCTGCGCGCCCGCGCCCTCTCGTTCGCCTGAAGTTCCGCCGGCAGTTCGCCTGGACACCGGCCCCCGGGGCCCGCGTCAGGCCCCGCCGCGACGCGGCGCCCCTGCCGAGCGGCCGGCACGAACGAGTGCGGCTCCGGCGAGGGCCAGCAACAGGCCGAACACCAGGAACGCCAGATCGGCGGGACGCTTGTCGGCCGCGTGCTCGAGCACATGGTGCAGGCCCAGCAGGTGGTGGTCGACGATCCCCTCGACGAGGTTGAACAGCCCCCAGCCCAGCAGCGCCGAGCCGGCCAGGACACGGCCCGACCAGGGCACATCGGAGCGCCGGCCGACCTGGAACAGGCGCCAGACCCCGGCCACCACCAGCAGCCAGGCACCGGCGTGGAACCAGCCATCCCATCTCATGTTGAGGTGGGCGTCCGCCAGTGTACGGACGGGCACGCGGGCCGACAGCATCTGGTGGAGCTGCAGCAGCTGGTGCAGCACGATGCCATCGAGGAGACCGCCCAGGCCGGCGCCCAGCAGCAGGCCCGCCGTCACCAGCGGCCCGATCCGCCCGCTGGCGGTGGGAACAGAAAACACACGCATCGCCGCTCCCGCAATCATGGTCGCGGCGACCGGCATTTCGCGTGCCGAAGCATCTGCCGGGCCGCGGCGCGGCGCGGAAACCCTAGGCCGGCACGGTGTCGGCGAAACTCGGCCGCAGCGCCAGCTTGTCGGACAGCCTGGCCAGGTTGGGATATTCGCTGCGCCAATCGATGTGCGGAAAGCGGAAATCGAGGTAGCCCAGCGCGCAGCCGCAGGCGATGTCGGCCAGGCTGAAATGGATGCCGGTGCACCAGGGTTTGTCGGCCAGCCCCTGGCTCATGGCGGCCAGGCTGGCGTGCACCTTTTCCATCTGGCGCTCGACCCAGGCCTCGGAACGCTGGGCGGCGCTGCGGCCGTCCCAGGTCTGCTCGAGGCGGGCGAGGATGGCCGCCTCGGCCACGCCGTCGGCCAGGGCCTCCCAGGTGCGCACCTCCGTGCGCTCGCGCCCGCGTTCGGGAATGAGCCGGCCCACCGGCGACAAGGTGTCGACGTATTCGACGATGACCCGCGAATCGAACACCGCCTCGGCGCCATCCATCACCAGGCACGGCACCTTGCCCAGCGGGTTGGACTTCAGAATCTGCTTGCTGGCCCAGACGTCTTCCAGTTCCAGCTGGTAATCGAGCTTCTTTTCCGCCATCACGACGCGGACCTTGCGCACGTAAGGACTGGTGAGCGAGCCGATGAGTTTCATAATTTTACTTTTCCCTGAATTGACGAGATTCTAGCGAAGCCCACTGCCGCCCAGGTGATCCGCGGCAGGTGATAGAGTTTTACGCAGGGAGCGCGCCGCACAAACCCATACGACGGCGCAGCAAGAAGCATGCAACAGCCACCCGGGCCCACGCCCGATGGACACCCGACCGTGCCCTCGTCGCTGACGGGGCCCTGGACGGGCTTTGACAGCGAGCCGGCATGGGGCGGCATCCATGTCGACAGCACGCATGTGGTCGGCATGGTCAACGCCCTGGGCGTGACGAGCCGCCCGCATTCGAGCCCGCCGGCCCAGCTGGCGAGCGCCCATCACGCCGAGGCCCATTCGCGCCACCACCTGCCGCTGCGCTTCACCGGCAACGGTTTCGGCTACTTCCGCATCTGGATCGTCAACCTGCTGCTCACCACGCTCACCCTGGGCATCTTCTATCCCTGGGCGCGGGCGCGCCGGCTCTCCTGGTACTACCGCCACACGCAGCTGGACGGGCAGCCGCTGGATTTCCACGGCAAGGCCGGCAGGATGTTCGATCGACCGGTCCTGCTGTGGACCCTGCTGCTGCTGGGCTGGACCGCGCAGGCGCTCTCCCCGGGCTGGGCCCTGGCCGGCTTCGCCCTGCTGGCCCTCGCCTGGCCCTATGTCTACCGCGCCGCCAGGCAATACCAGCTGTCGCAGACCAGCTGGCGCGGGGTGCGCTTTCGCTTCAGCGGCAAGCTGGCCAGCGCCTACCGGGCCCAGCTGCCGCTCTGGGCCGCGGCGCTGCTGCCGCTGGCTCTGCTGCTGGGCCGGCCCGAGGGCCCGGCTCCCGCCTGGTTCAGCGCCGCCTCGGCCGCCACCGGCCTGGGGGTGCTGCTCGCCACCCCGTGGCTGGCCTGGAACCTGAAAAAGCAGCTGCATGGGCGTTCCTCGCTGGGCCCGCTGAAAGCCCATTTCCACAGCGAGCCGCAGCGCTTCCACCGGGTGGCCACCCGGGTCGCCGGACTCGCCCTGCCCGCGCTGCCGCTGGCCGCCGCCCTCGCCTGGCTGGCCGTCGAATGCAGCCGCCGGCTGTGGCCGACCGGCAGCGGCGCCTCCTGGCTGCCGGCGCTCGCGGCGGTGGGGCTCGGCCTGGCGTTGGCGCTCGGCGCCCTCGCCCTGCTGCTGCTGCCCCTGGCCTGCCTGGTCGCCGGGCTGCAGAACCTGCTGTGGTCGCACACCGGCAACAGCCGCGTGCGTTTCAAGAGCAGCCTGCATTTCTGGCCGCTGTGGCAGCTGTGGCTCAAGAACTGCGCCCTGTCGCTCGCCACCCTCGGCCTCTACTGGCCCTTCGCCATGGTGGCGGCCAGGCGCCTGCGGCTCGAGGCGGTCACCCTGGTCACGCGGATCGAACTGGATGAACTCGTCACCCTCGTCAAGCACCGCGAGGCCCGCTCCCCTGCTCCGACGCCGGACGGTCCACCCGCCGCCGGCCGCTGACATGGAACAGCCCCCCGAACTGCAGGCCGACTATTTCGCCGGTGGCCGTTCACGCACGATCCCGGTGCGCTTGCGCATCGAACATGGGCACTTGCACATCAGCGGAGAGAACGTCGCCCGCAGCCTGCCGCTGGCCGAGCTGCGATGGCCGCGCCGCGACACGCGCGGGCCAAGGGTGGCCTCGCTGCGCGACGGCGGCGCCCTGCATTGCGCCGACGCCGGGCAATGGGACCGCTGGGCCGAGGCCGGCGGACAGCGCGCGGCGCCGGCCTCGGGCTGGCGCACCGCCGGACCCTGGCTTGGCACGCTGCTGGTCGGCCTGGTGCTGCTGGCCGGGCTCGCCGTCGGCACCTACCGCTGGGGCATTCCCTGGGTCGCGAGCACGGTGGTGGCCATGACCCCCGACTCGATCGACACCCGCCTGGGCGAAGCCGCGCTGGCCAGCGCCGAGGCCGAGCTGCTGCGGCCGAGCCGCCTGCCCGACGCCCGGCAGGCGGCCCTGCGCAGCGCCTTCGAACGCGCCCTGCAGTCCGCCTACGGGCCGGCGCAGGCGCCGCCCCGCCTGCTGTTCAGGGGCAGCAAGAGTGCGGACTTCGGCCCGAATGCCTTCGCCCTGCCGGGCGGCATCATCGTGCTCAGCGACGAGCTGGTGCAGCTGCTCGACGGCCACGACGACAGCCTGGTCGGCGTGCTGGCCCACGAGTTCGGCCACGTGCGCCACCGCCACGGCATGCGCCTGCTGGCGCAGAACGCGACCCTGGGCATCGTCGGCGGCCTGGTGCTGGGCGACCTCGGCGGGGTGATGGCCAGCGCCCCGCTGCTGCTCGGCCAGGCGGCGTACTCGCGCGAGGCCGAACGCGAAGCCGACGCGGAAAGCGTGCGCATCCTGAAGGCGGCCGGCATCTCGCCGCTGGCGATGCTGACGCTCTTCGACCGCCTCGCCGCCCTGCCCGAGCGGGCGCCCGCCACGGAAGGTGCCGGCCGCTGGCTCGGCATCGCCATGGCGACGCATCCGGACGATGCGGAACGGCGCCGCTTCTTTCGCGAGGCGGCCGCGCAGCCTCTGCCATCGCGCCCGGGCCCGAGCAAGCCATGAGCCCGGCGACGCTCGATCGGCCGTCCGGGACATCCCCGGACGCTCGGCAAGCCGGCCCTGACGACCCTCCCCCTCCACCGCATCATCCTCCGCCCGGCATGAACCTCGACCACCGCCTCCTCTGGAGCACCCGCACGGTTCGCGAGCGACTGCGCCAGCGCACCCTGACGGATAGCGCCGTCTTCGGCTACTTCCTCGCCATCATGGGCTTCGACTGGCTGCAGTTCACGCTCATCGCCACCACCCCATCGGCGGCCCTGCCGCCCTGGTCGCTCGCCAACTCGTGGGCCACGCTGGCCATCACCGTGTCCGGGCTGCCCTACCTGTTCTGGCGGAACGGCGCCGGCCGCGGGCGGGACTTCCTGCAGCGCTATTTCCCGCTGTCGGTCAGCGTCGGCTGGAAATTCGTCGTGGCCATGTTCGTTGCCATGTGGCTGCTCCCCTCCGTCCTGACGGGCCACGATACAGCGGTGCAGGGCTGGAGCGCCACCGCGACCCTGGCGGCGCTGAACCTGGCCATGTTCTGGCGCATCGGCCACCACCTGCGCCTGCTGGCCCGCACCACCGGTTCCTGAGCGGGCAGACCGCGGCCGCCCGGGCTCAACCGGCCGCCAGGGTCCAATCGACCGAAGCCGGACGGCCCGGCAGGTTCAAGGCCGCGCAGGCGGGCGCACAACGCGCCAGCACCTCCCCGCGGCGCACCACCATCAACCGGGTGGCTCGCAGCCGGATGGCCTCGGCCGGCGAACGCGCCTGCAGCAGCACGAAATCGGCCGGATGCCCGGGCTCGATGCCATAGGCCTGCAGGCCGAGGATGCGGGCGTTGTGCAACGTCACCGCATCGAAGCAGGCCCGCATCTGCGCCTGCGAGGTCATCTGCGCCACATGCAGGCCCATGTGGGCCACCTCCAGCATGTCGCCCGAACCCAGCGCGTACCAGGGGTCCATGACGCAGTCCTGGCCGAAGCCGACGTTGACGCCGGCGGCCATCAACTCCGGCACGCGGGTCATGCCGCGGCGTTTCGGATAGGTGTCGTGGCGGCCCTGCAAGGTGATGTTGATGAGGGGATTGGCCACCACATGCAGCTGTGCCTCGGCGATCAAGGGCAGCAGCTTGCTGACGTAGTAGTTGTCCATCGAATGCATGGACGTGGCATGCGAGGCGGTGACCCGCCCCTGCAGCCCCAGGCGCTGGGTGTGGAAGGCCAGGGTCTCGATGTGGCGCGACAGCGGATCGTCGCTTTCATCGCAATGCATGTCCACCCGCAGGCCGCGCCGCGCCGCCAGCTCGCACAGCAGCCGCACGCTCTCGGCACCCTCGGCCTGGCTGCGTTCGAAGTGCGGAATGCCGCCCACCACCTCCACCCCGAGGTCCAGCGCCCGCTCCAGGTTGGCCAGCGCCGACGGCGAACGCAGCACCCCGTCCTGGGGAAAGGCCACCAGCTGCAGGTCCAGATAAGAGGCCACCTGCTGCTTGACCTTCAACAAGGCCCGCACCGCCAGCAAGCGCTCGTCGCAGACATCGACATGGCTGCGGATCGCCAGCAGGCCGCGCCCGACCGCCCAATCGCAATACTGCAGCGCCCGCTCCACCAGCGCCGACTCCTCCAGCGCCGGCTTCAGCTCGCCCCACAGGGCGATGCCCTCCAGCAGCGTCCCGCTCGCATTGACCCGCGGCAGCCCGTAGCTCAAGGTCGAGTCCATGTGGAAGTGCGCATCCACGAACGGCGGGCTCAGCAACCATCCCCCGCCCGGATACTCGGCCAGCCCCTCGGGCACCGCCAGCCCCGCCCCGATGGCCTCGATGCGCCCCTCGAGCACCAGCACATCCAGGCCCGAACGCCCATCGGGGAGGCAGACATCACGCAGACAGAAGGACGACATGGCAGGGTACCGGTCGAAAACGATGGACGAGGGAATATCACCCCATGAGAAACCGCGGGACCCGGCTTGTCAAGCCAATTTCCGGCACCGATTCGTGACCTGCACGAAGTGATCGCAACGACAAAATGGGCAAAACGCCTCGAATGGAGAGACGCGAAGTGTCGAGGCATGCAGAGGCATTCGGAAGCGATGGTTCGGTGCCCGACAGGAGGAGCACCGCGTCTTCCGACGAACGCCCGTCGTCGACGCTTGACTGCGCAGCTCAGGATGCGTTGCAGCGCCCGCAACTCATCCGTACAATATCCGTACAAATTTCGTATATGGAAGCCACGAAAGAGCCCATCATGCCCGCAAGCGCAAACCGTACCGCCCCCGCCAAAGCCTCGCGAGTCGCTGCCAAGGCGCTGCGTGGCGCGCGCATGGAATGCCGCCTCACGGAGGAGGTACAGGAGCTCATTCGCCGAGCTTCGGAAGTGACCGGCCGCAGCATGACCGACTTCGTGATCTCGGCCGCGACGGCAGCCGCACATGAGGCGATCGAGCGCGCCCAGTTGGTCCGCTTGAGCCTCGAAGGTCAACAACGCTTCGCCGATGCGCTCATGACGCCGGCCGAGCCCAACGAGGCGCTTGTCCGCGCATTCAAGCGCCGCCGCGAACTAATGGGTGGCGCGTGAGCGGCTTCCAGGTCGCAGCACTCGACGGCTCCATTGATCGCCAGTCTTTCGATTGTGGCAACGAATTCCTGACCCGATATTTCCACCAGCAAGCCACCCAGGACATTCGTCGTCGGGTGGCCTTCTGTTTCGTGGCCACGGATGCCGAAGGGATCATCGGCTACTACACGCTGGCCAGCGCGACCGTCTCGCTTCGGGACCTCGCCGACGAGCACAAGAAAAAGCTCCCCCGGTACGGCGAAGTGCCCTGTGTGCTGATGGGGCGACTCGCTGTCGCCCTCGATCGGAAGCGCCTGGGATTCGGCGCCGCGCTACTCGCCGACGCGCTTCAACGGTCCCTGAGGGCAGACATCGCCGCCCACGCGATGATCGTCGATCCGATCGACCGCGAGGCCGGAGCGTTCTACGCCAAGCACGGATTCATCCACGCGCTACCGCACCGCCCGGCCCGGATGTTCCTTTCCTTGGTCACGGCAGCCGCTGCTTCGCAGCAAGCCTGAAAGCAGTCCAGACGTGGTGTCAGGCCTCACCGTGTTCCAAAGAGCCGATCTCCCGCATCCCCAAGGCCCGGCACGATATAGCCATGCTCGTTCAACTCCCGGTCGATGGCCGTCGTGTACACCGGCACGTCCGGATGCGCCTCGGTGAAACGTTTCAGGCCCTCCGGCGCCGCCAGCAGGCAGACGAAACGGATCGAGCGCGGATTCGTCGCCTTCAGCCGCTGCACCGCCGCCACCGCGGAGTTGCCGGTGGCCAGCATGGGGTCGAGCACGATGGCGTCGCGCTCCTGCATGTCCTGCGGCATCTTGAAGTAGTACTCCACCGCACCCAGCGTCGCGGGGTCGCGGTACAGGCCGACATGCCCGATGCGGGCGCCCGGCACCACCGTCAGCATGCCGTCGAGAAACCCTTCGCCGGCCCGCATGATGCTGACGAACACCGTTTTCTTGCCGTCGATGACCGGGCTTTGCATGGGCTCCAGCGGCGTTTCGATGTCGATCAGCTGGGTCGGCATGTCGCGCGTGACCTCGTAGGCCATCAGCATGCTGATTTCTCCCATCAGACGCCGGAAGCTGCTGGTGCTGCAGTCCTTCTGGCGCATCAGGGTGAGCTTGTGCTGGATCAGCGGGTGGGTGATGTGGTGGACGGCGGCACTCATGCAGGGGCTCCAGACGGAAAGAGGGACGCGCAGCCGACCCGCAGGCGGACCGGTGGCGCGGCATTCTTGCAATGTAGATCACGGGCACGGCGGAATGCATCCACCGTGCCAGGCCCCGACACCCCCTAAAATCGCAGGTGCGGCCGGTTCGCTCCGGCCTGCGCCCCCTTTTTCATCCTGCCCGTGGCCCCCGTGGTCGCCCCCGCCATGAATCTTTCCGCCCTCACCGCCCTTTCACCGCTGGACGGCCGCTATGCGCCCAAGGTGGCCGCCCTGCGCCCGCTGCTGAGCGAGTTCGGCCTGATGCACCGCCGGGTGCAGGTCGAGGTCGAGTGGTTCATCGCCCTGTCGGACGCCGGCTTCGAGGAATTCAAGCCGCTGTCCGAAGCCGGCCGCGGCCTGCTGCGCGGCCTGGTGGCCCGCTTCAGCGAGGCCGACGCCCAGGCGATCAAGGACATCGAGAAGACCACCAACCACGACGTGAAGGCGGTCGAGTACTGGCTCAAGGGCCGTTTCGAAAGCAATGCCGAACTCAAGGCCGCCGGCGAGTTCGTGCACTTCGCCTGCACCAGCGAGGACATCAACAACACCAGTCATGGCCTGATGCTCAAGGCGGCGCGCAGCGAGGTGCTGCTGCCCACCCTCGACCGCATCATCGCCAAGCTGAGCTCGCTGGCGCATGAGTTCGCCGCCGTGCCCATGCTGAGCCGCACCCATGGCCAGACCGCCAGCCCGACCACCGTCGGCAAGGAAGTCGCCAACGTGGTGGCGCGCCTGCAGACCGCCCGCCAGCGCATCGCCGACGTGAAGCTGCTGGCCAAGATGAACGGCGCGGTGGGCAACTTCAACGCCCACCTGTCGGCCTATCCCGACTTCGACTGGGAATCCTTCAGCCGCCGGGTGATCGAGAAGCAGCTCGGCCTGAACTTCAATCCGTACACCATCCAGATCGAGCCGCACGACTACATGGCCGAACTGTTCGATGCGGTGACCCGCACCAACACCATCCTGATCGACTGGTCGCGCGATGTCTGGGGCTACATCAGCCTCGGCTTCTTCAAGCAGAAGACCAAGGAAGGCGAGGTCGGCTCGTCCACCATGCCGCACAAGGTCAACCCGATCGACTTCGAGAACGCCGAGGGCAACTTCGGCCTGGCGAACGCGCTGCTGAGCCACCTCAGCCAGAAGCTGCCGATCAGCCGCTGGCAGCGCGACCTGACCGACAGCACGGTGCTGCGCAACATGGGCGTGGCGCTCGGCTACGCGGTGCTCGGCTACGACTCGCTGGCGCGCGGCCTGGACAAGCTGCAGCTGAACGAGCAGGCGCTGGCCAGCGACCTCGACAGCGCCTGGGAAGTGCTGGCCGAGCCGATCCAGACGGTGATGCGCCGCTTCGGCCTGCCCGAGCCCTACGAGCAGCTGAAGAAGTTCACCCGCGGCCAGCCCATGACCCGCGAGCTGATGCAGGGTTTCATCGCCGGCCTGGCCCTGCCGCAGTCCGAGAAGGACCGCCTGCTGGCCATGACCCCGGGCAGCTACACCGGCCACGCCGAAACCCTGGCCCGCCGCATCTGAGGCGGCCCGAAACATGGACTTCCTGGCCCAACTCAAGGATGCCGAGCGCCGGCACGACTCGATGCTGTGCGTCGGCCTCGACCCCGATCCGTCGAAGTTCCCGGCCGGGATGAAAGGCGACCCCAGCCGCATCTTCGAGTTCTGCGCGCGCATCGTCGACGCGACCAAGGACCTGGTCAACGCCTTCAAGCCGCAGATCGCGTATTTCGCGGCGCACCGGGCCGAGGACCAGCTCGAGGAGCTGATGGCGTACATCAAGCGGGTGGCGCCGGGGGTGCCGGTCATCCTCGATGCCAAACGCGGCGACATCGGCTCCACCGCGGAGCAGTACGCCCGCGAGGCCTTCGAACGCTACCAGGCGGATGCCGTCACCCTGTCGCCGTTCATGGGCTTCGATTCGATCGAACCCTACCTGGCCTATCCCGGCAAGGGCGTGATCCTGCTGTGCCGCACCTCCAACCCCGGCGGCAGCGACTGGCAGTTCCAGCGCCTGGCCGACGTGCCCGGGCAGCCGCGGCTGTTCGAGCACCTGGCCCGGCTCGCCCAGGACGACTGGAACCGCAACGGACAGCTCGGGCTGGTGGTGGGGGCGACCTACCCGGCCGAGATCGCCCGCGTGCGCGAGCTGGCGCCCTCGCTGCCGCTGCTCATTCCCGGCGTGGGCGCCCAGGGCGGCGATGCGACGGCCACCGTGCAGGCCGGCTGGCGCCCCGAGGCCCCGATCGTCGTGAACTCCTCGCGTGCGGTGCTGTATGCCTCCTCGGGCGAAGACTTCGCCAGCGCGGCGCGCCGGGTGGCCCTGGCCACCCGGGAGGCGCTCAACCAGGCCCGGCCGGGGCGCTGAGCCGCCACGCAGGCCGGGCCGGCCCTCAGGCCTGGCGCCGGTAGTGCGCCGTCATGACCACCGTCCACTCGCCGTCGGCCTGCTGCTGGTAGGAAGTGAGCGTGCGGTGGTCGTCGCTCTTGAACTCGATGACGTCGCGGTACTTCGACTGGCCGGACCCCGGTGCCATGCCCGGGCCCTCGGTGTCGAGGGTCAGCCGCTGGCCGCCGGCGTCGAGTTCGCCCTCGTAGACCCAGAGGTGGGTCATCATCGAGCCGAGGAAGCTGCCGACATAGCGGCTGCGTGCCGGGTCGTAGCCCAATGTCATCACGGTCACGGCCGTACCGCCGCCGGGCATCTCGCCCTGGCCCTCGGCGAGGAACCACAGGCCGCCGACGGAGCGCACCGTCTCGGACGAAGACCAGGTGGTGGGAGGCTCGCCCGGCTGCATCGTGGCCTCGCCTTCGCAGGTCCAGGAGCCGACCAGTCGTTGCAACCAGCGGTGTTGCGGTCCGGGTTCGATGGGTGTCATGACTTCTCCTCGTCAAAGCGGGATGGAGTGACCGGCGAAGCCGGCGCTGAAGGCCTTTTTACAAGCGGACGAGCTGCCGTGTCCACCGCCGCAGCCCGAAACCTGCCCGCCGGCGAGGTCAATGGAGGCGGCCGGCGCCGGTTCGCCCCCATGACCGGATCGACCGCTTGCGCCTTCAGAACGCCACCACATGCGCCCCCGGGCCGGCATGCCCGACCCCGGTGACGGCGCGCACGATGGCACTCGCGATCTTCTCGCCGCCGATGCTCGAAGGCTCGATCGGATTGGCATAGTCGGCCGGCGAGTCGCAGACGAAACGCAGGTCGATGACCCGCAGCTGTTTCTCGATCGCCAGCCGGACGATGACATCGTTGAAGACCGTCAGGGCCACGCCGACCCGTTGGCGGTACGCGGGCTCGGGAAAGTTGCAGTGGTAGACCGTGCACACCACCAGCGGGAGACCGGACCGCAGGCAGGCCTCCACGGCCAGGCGGTAGCGGGCTTCGAACCCGCGCGCCGCCTCGTGCAGCAGCGACAAGGCCTCGGCGCTGGACCCGACCGGGGTGTCGAGCAGGTCGGACCGCATCAGCGCATCGTTGCCCCCCACGCTGAGCAGCAGGTGCGTGGCATCGGCGGGCAGCGAGCGCAGCTGTTCGTGGATGTCCTCCGCCATGGACCCGTCGACCGCCGCGAGCGACGCGCGCCAGCCTGGGGGCAGGCGTTGCCGGACTTGCGCCAGCACGTCGGGGCCTGCGCCGGTGTACGCGCCGTTGTCCAGCACCGAGTCGCCCAGAAGAATCAAATGAGTCATGGCCCGAGCTTAACCTTCGCGGCGCCCGCCGCGGCCGCTCAGCGCAGGGGCAGGAAGATGTCCGTCACGGCCTCGTTCTCCGCCACGTCCGGAAAGAAGTCGACACGCCGGAGGTAGACCGGAAAGTCCCGCGGCTCTTCGCCGCTGCGGGGCAGCCATTCCGAATACAGGCTGTGGATGCGCCGGCCCAGGCCCTTCATAGTCGGCCCTGCAAAAGTCTGAGAGCCGCATGAACGCTCGCTGAGCGAAGGATTCGGGATGGCGAGAACTCCAGGAATCGGATGCAATGGATATCGATTCCTGGGAGTTTTGGAGAGTGCCGCCGATGGCCACAGTTGACTTTTTCCGAGCGTGTCTGGACGCGATGATCGATTTGTGCCAGCCATTCCTCGCCCTTGTAGCAACGCTTCGCCTTGCCATCTCCATCCCTTGGGTCTCGCATGGCGGTGGGCGCCACCCCCCTCCCTCAGCACACCCCTTGCAAATCCAGCATGAACGGGGAGAGTGAATTTCACAGGTCCGACTATCTAGCGTTGTCGGACCAGCGCGCGCGGCCGCTCAATTCTCCTTTGGCATGCAGCAACTGGGGGACATGAGAATCCGGGCGCTGCTTGCGGGTAAAGTGCCCGCTTAACCTGCTGATATCGAGTGCATACCGTGACAAGCTTTTTCTCCGCTGTAAGCTTCCGGCCGGCACATGTCGCCCAGTCGGTGGCCTCAGGATCCCGGCCCTGGCGCGCCTGTTTCTGGACGCTGACAGTTGCGTCCAGCTTGCAGGCCAGCGCGGCCGATGTGTATGTGGCCAGTGCAGCGGATGAGTCGTACAGCTACGCCAACCAGCCGCTGGACGCGTCGTACCGCCTGTTGTGGCGGGGCCCGTCGACGTTGCCAGATTCATCGGTGAATCTGGCGCTCCCACCAAGACCCATGGCAGCACGTGACAGCGGCAGGGAAGCCAGGCGACGCGCCTTGTGGCCGTTGGTCACGTCGGCGTCCCGGGCCTACCAAGTGCCGGAGGCGTTGGTGATGGCCGTGATCGAGACGGAGTCCGACTTCAAGACCACATCAGTGTCGCCGATGGGTGCCCGCGGTCTGATGCAGTTGATGCCCGCAACGGGCCGGCAGTATGGTTTGAACCGCTCTAGCGAATTTCATGACCCTCAGCGCAACATCGATGCCGGTGTGAGGCACCTGCGCGAGCTATTGCGGCAGGCGGGTGATAATACAGCCCTGGCCTTGGCCAGGTACAACGCAGGCAGCGGCAAGGTCGCCCGCCACGGTGAGCGCATTCCGCCCTTTCGAGAAACCATGATCTACGTTCCTACCGTCCTTGCCCGTGCTGCGGCCTACCAGCAGTTGCTGCAGGATGCCCAGCAATGAGCAGTGTGCCTTTTGACTTCGCCAGGCGGTTGGCCTCGTCGCGCGGATTCACCCTGCTCGAACTGCTGGTGGTGGTTGCCATCATTGGATTGCTCGCTGCCTATGTGGGTCCGAAGTATTTCGCGCAGGTCGGTAAGTCCGAGCAGGGCGTCGCCAGGTCCCAGATCGAGGCGTTTTCGCGTGCCCTGGGCACCTACCGGCTGGATGTCGGCAGCTTCCCCACGACCGAGGAAGGATTGTCCGCGCTGGTGGCCAAGCCGGCCAACGCCGTGAAATGGAACGGCCCCTATCTTGACAAAGCCGTGCCAGCGGATCCCTGGGGACATTCTTACGCCTACTCGGCCCCGGGCACCGATGGGCGCGATTTCGAACTGCTTTCGCTGGGCAAGGACGGTCAGCCCGGTGGCACCGGCGATGCTGCTGATATCACCAATCACTGAGCGTTTGCGGCGGTGCGTTATCTGGTCCGGGCGCTCGATGCGCAGCATCAACTTGTGAGCCTCGGCATCGAGGCACTTGACGAGCGCGACGTTCATCGCCAACTGGCGATGCGTAGCTTGACGCCGGTTTCAGTGAGTTCCGGCAGAGGCTCCCTGACCGCGCGTCCGATGAAGTTCGGTCTGCTGCTGTTTGCGCAGGAGTTGCATGCGCTGCTGGTTGCCGGGCTCAGTGTGGTCGAGGCCCTGGAAGTGCTCATCGATAAGGAGGCGTCGGGGCCCGTACGTTCGGCGTTGCTGCGCCTGGCCGAGCATTTGCGTGAAGGGCGCTCGTTGTCCCGCGCCATGGCGCAGCAGCCGGCAGTGTTTCCCGCTCTTTTCATCGGTATCCTGCAGGCAGCCGAAGGCACCAGCGATCTGCCGCTGGCCTTGTCGCGCTACATCGGCTACGAAACCCGCTTGAATGCCATCCGGCAGAAGCTGGTCAGCTCGGCCATTTATCCGGCCATCCTGTTAACGGTCGGTGGCGGAGTGGCATTGTTTCTGCTTGGCTATGTGGTGCCTCGGTTTTCAACGGTCTACCAAAGCAGCGGTCGAACGCTGCCGTGGGCTTCGCGGATGCTGCTCGATTGGGGGCAATTTGCCGCACAGCATGGTGTGGTGCTGCTTGTGGTGGGCGGACTGGCTGCCGTCACGCTTTGGTGGCGGGCCAGGCGCCGGCTGCGCCGGGGCGATGTCTGGCAGTTTATGGCGCTGCTACCCGGCATGCGCCCCAAACTGGAGATCCTCGAGTTGTCAAGGCTGTACCTGACCCTGGGCATGCTATTGGAAGGCGGGTTGCCGCTTTCCGCTGCCTTGAACCTGGCCCGCTCAGTGCTGGGCCCCCAGCGGCAGCAGCGTGTCGACGAGGTCATCCGGCAGATCGAGGAGGGCGGTACCTTGACGGCAGCCTTCGTCTCGGCTCAGTTGATCACCCCGGTGGCATTGCGTTTGTTGAAAGTGGGCGAGCGCTCCGGTCAGCTCGGGCCGATGCTCAGTCGCACGGCCGAGTTCTATGAAGGCGACATTGCACGCTGGATCGATCGCTTCACCAAGGCCTTCGAACCAATTCTGATGGCAGCCATCGGTCTGGTGATCGGCTTGATCGTCATTCTTCTGTACATGCCGATCTTTGATCTGGCAGGGTCCCTTCAACAATGAGTGCTGTGCTGGGCTGCGAGTTCGACATGCCTGCGCTGATGAGCGAACTCGCCAGGGGCGAACATCCACTGCCGGCGCTTGTTCGGCAGCTTGGGCTGGCCGAGCGCGATGCCGCGAAGCTGTTGGCGGACGTGTTCGCGATGCCCTATTGGGAAACCGCCGAGATGGCCCGTATAGCACCAGCCTTCGAGCACTTGCCGCTCGCCCGTGCGCAGCAGCGCGGCTGCGTGCTCCTGGGCAATGCGGCCGATGGCTTCATGGCAGTAGTCAGCAATCCATTCGACGCGGTGTTGATGGCGCAGCTGGAAGACCAGGCACGACAGGAGGTGACGTTCGTCCTCGCGACACCCGCCGACATTCGAGCCTACTTGACTCAGCAGGAGTCTCTGTCGCGCGCCATGGACACGGTGGCACATGGCGGTGCGCCGGGGGCTTCAGCCGGCGGTGCGATGGAAGTGCTGTCGCTGGCGGCGCTGTCCGATGCCACCAGCCCGACCGTCAGGCTGGTCAATTCGACGCTGTACGACGCGTTGAGGATCGGAGCGAGCGATGTGCACTTCGAGAGCACCAGCGAAGGTTTGAGCGTGAAATACCGCATCGACGGGGTACTGGAGTCGATCGCGGAGGTGCACAATGTTCCGCTGGCGGAGCAGGTGCTGTCTCGCCTGAAAGTGCTCGCCGAGCTTGACATCGCCGAGCGCCGGGTTCCGCAGGACGGCAGTTTCCGTGTGACGGCCCAGGGCCGCGACATCGATTTGCGGGTGTCGATCATGCCGAGTGTGCACGGCGAAGACGCGGTGATCCGAATCCTCGACAAGCAGGCCGTGCTGGCTGCGCACGGCAAGCTGACGCTCGATGCCCTCGGCTTCGACGCCCAATCGCTCGCGACCCTTCGCGAGCTGACGGAAGTACCCTACGGCATGATGCTGGTGACCGGCCCGACCGGCTCCGGCAAGACAACAACTCTGTACGGGTTGTTGTCCGAGGTTCATACCGGGCGCGACAAGATCATCACCATCGAGGATCCGGTCGAGTACCAGTTGCAAGGTGTGCTGCAGATCCCGGTCAACGAAAAGAAGGGGTTGAGCTTCGCTCGCGGGTTGCGCTCCATCCTGCGGCACGACCCTGACAAGATCATGATCGGTGAGATCCGCGACCGCGAGACGGCCGAGATCGCGGTGCAGTCCGCCTTGACGGGGCACTTGGTACTGACGACGGTCCATGCCAACAATGTGTTCGATGTCTTCGGCCGGTTCACGCACATGGGACTGGACCCATACGCACTGATCTCTGCCTTGAATGGCATTTGGGCGCAGCGCCTGATGCGGGTCAACTGCCCGCACTGCAGCGTTCTTTTCGATCCATCGGCCAAGGACTTGCGCAGGATCGGGTTGTCGCCCGAAGGTCTGGAAGGCTACCGCTTCATGAAAGGCTCGGGATGCGGGGATTGCCGGGGCACCGGCTACAAGGGGCGTCAGGCTATCGCGGAAATCCTCCGCCTCGATGACGAGCTTCGAGAACTCATTCTTTCCAAGGAACCCATCCGTCTCATCAAGGACGCTGCGCGCCGTAAAGGCACTCGCAGCCTCATGGAGGTCGCTCTCGACATGGTGGCTTCGGGCCAGACGACACTGCAGGAGGTGCACCGTGTCACGGCGACGGCGTGAGGGACGGATTCTCGGTCTCGCCTTGACGGGTGTTGCCTGGGAAACCGAGGGCAATGTGATCGCCAGCCAGGCCGTTGGCCTGCCGGCGCCCGGCCTGTCGCTGGCCGAGGCCACGCCGTTCCTGCGGGATGGTTTGCAGGCAGCACTGTCGTCGGCCCGGGGCGCAATGCCAGCAGCCGGGGCGCGGCACGTGGTGGTGGTGGCTGGTAGCCTCGCCCGCCACTGGCTCATGGTTCCTCCGGCCAATGCAGGCTCGTTGAAGGAACTACAGCAAGTGGCCCAGGTGCGTTGTTCTCAACTCTTCGGCAGCCTGCCCGCCGATTGGGTGCTGGCCGGCGACTGGGATGCCTCGCATCCTTTTGTCTGTGCGGCCTTGCCGCGCTGGGTCGTCGACACGGTGCGCACCGACTGGACCGAACAGCCTGCACTGTCTACCGTGCTGTCGCTATGGATAAGCCAGGCACAGGCCGTGTTGCCGAGCCGGGGCTGGTGCTGCCTGAACACCCCTGGCCATGGCGCCATCTTGGGCCTTGACGGAGGACGCATCGTGTCGCTGCGCATACACCCGTGGTCTGCCGCTGCCGATCCGGCCACCCGACGCGCCGGACTCGTGCTCGAGTTGCAGCGCGAGTTGCTGCGCCGCGGGACGGCGCTGGGTGACACGATCCGCTGGATCGGTTCGGAACAGAGCGTTCCGGGCGCCGGTGCCCTGCCTGGAGTTCGTTTCGAGCACCTACCCCTGCCTTGGGACGCGCAGGCCGTGCCCGAGTACCTGTCCGCCGACGAAGCCGGCCTAGCCGTCTGGGTTGCCCGTCAGAGCGGGGCCGGAAGATGAGCATGCGCAAGTCAGGTCTGTCATTCCATCGCAGCGTCTGGCTCACCGCGTCGGGACGCGCGAGTGCGTTGTGGGCCCGTGCGCTCGGCCTCGTGCTGGCGTTTGCCGGGACCACTGCGCTGGCGACCGTGGGCGTCCTCTGGATCGGGGTTGAGCAGCAACTCGGCGCCGCCCGGGAAACGCTGCAAGAAGAGCGTGCCCGTCTCGAGGCAATTTCCCGCGCCGCGGCTGTCAAGCCGCCTCCAGTGCGCCATAGCGTCCAGCAGGTCTCGCACCTCAATGGCGTGATTCGCCAGCTCAACACACCGTGGTCCGACTTGCTCGATGCCTTCGAACGCCAGACGCCACCGGGTGTCGCGCTGATCCTGGTCGAGCCCGATGCCGGCAAGCGCGTGGTTCGCGTGCAGGCAGAAGCCAGGGATGTCGATGCCCTGCTGGCCTATGTGGACCTGCTGGCGTCCGACGCGGCATTTTCCGGCGCGACGCCGATGCAGCACGAAACGAACGAGCAGGATCCGAATCGGCCGGTGCGGCTGTCGTTCGAGCTGGCACTCAAGCCGCTCTCCGACATCGGACGGAGGCAGCCTTGAAGCCGCAGGTCCAAGTTGCAGTGATGTCCCATGCCGATCGCCTCCTTCGCACCATGCACTGGCTGCGCCTGCGGGCCGACATCCTGGTCTGGCGCCAGGGCTGGCTCTGGTGCGCCGGGCTGCTGCTGCTGGTCCTGGCCGCGATCGCTTGGCAATGGGTGCTGCGTCCGCAGCACCAAGTCCTGCTGCAAGTCCAGCAAGACGCGCTCGGACTGCGTGCCCAGCGTCGCACGGCGACGCCATCAGCCGTTCTGCCAACCCTGCCCACTCCGGCCGACCAAGCCGAAGAGGCACTCGAACGCCTGCGTGCCACCCTTGGCTCACGTTCTGGCATTGGTCTGCAGCTGCGCCGGCTGTATGCGATGGCGGCCAAGGAAAACCTGGTTCTGGCCCATTCGGAATACCAGCGGATTCCCGTTCTCGCCGAAGGCATCGAACGGATGCAAGTCGATTTGCCATTCAAGGCGAGCTATCCACAGCTGCGGCGTTTCATGGAGGCAGTCCTGATCGAAATGCCCAATGTGTCGATCGATCAGCTGAGCTTCAAGCGCGTGCAGGTGAGCCAGACTCAGGTGGATGTCCGGCTTCGTCTGTCGTTATGGGTCGGGACGCCGGACGCCGTCGCGTCGGCGATGCCTTCCGGCAAGGCGACCGAAGGCAAAACGCCGTGAACACGCCGCGCTTGCGTCGATGGATGGTGCTGCTTCCCATGCTGGGATGCGCGGCATGGCTGGCTTTATTCGGCGACAAACGTCCAGCCGGTGAAGCTGTCGACCTAGCCCGGCCTCCGGCCGCATCGGTGGCCCCGACGGTACCGCCAGCCGGTGCCGGGCGCAAGAACGTGCAGAGGACCGAACCGCCAGCCATCGAGATGCTGGTGCCGCGCAAGGCCTTGGTGAGCAGCGCTGCCTCGGCACCGGCAGACATCTTCGCGTCCCGCAACTGGGCTCCGCCGCCGCCGGTGGTGGCGGTGTCGGCCCCACCTACGCCGGTGGCGCCACCGCTGCCTTATGTCTATCTCGGCAAGAAGTTCGAGGACGGCGCGTGGGAGGTCTACCTGGGCCGCGGCGAACTCAGTTTCGTGGTTCGTGCAGGCATGGATCTGGAGGGGCTGTATCGGGTGGTGGAGATCCAGCCCACGATCATGACCTTGAAGTACCAGCCTTTGGGCGAGCAGCAACTGCTTGCGATTGGAGAAAGTCAGTGACCCTGTTTCATCTGTCCGGCGGGCGCCGGTTGTCTTGGCGAACGTGGGTCTTGGTGGCCGTGGTGGCGGCATCCCAACTGGGTTGTGCCGCACAGAGTGCGTTTCGCGAAGGCAAGCGCCTGGTCGAGCAGGGCGATTTCAAGGGCGGCCTGAACCGCTTCGAAACCGCCAGTCGTCTCGAACCGGGATCGGCTGAATACCGCGTTGCCTACCTGCAGCTGCGCGAGCGCCACGGCCAGGCCTTGATCGAGCAAGCCGCCAAGGCCGTGGAGCGCAGGGCCTATGCTGACGCCGAGCGGCTGTACCGGGAGGCGCTGGCCGCGGCGACCCACCAGGACAAAGCCCTGGCCGGGCTGCGCTGGCTCGAAGACAGCCGGCGCTGGGACCTGGGTCTGCAGGAAGCCGCCGCATCGGTCGAGCGCAAGAGTTGGGAACTGGCGGATCAGCAGGTCAAGACACTGTTGGCCGCCCGGCCCCGGCATCCTGAGGCCCTTCAGCTGTTGCAACGTGTCCAAGAGGCAGCACCGAAACGCCAGACCGACAGCGGTCTGGCGGCGGCCTATCGCAAGCCGATCACCATCGAATTCAAGGATACGCCACTGCGCACGGTGTTCGAGGTGATTTCCCGGACCTCGCGCCTGAACTTCATCTTCGACAAGGACGTCAAGACAGACGCTCGGGCAACCATTTTCTTGCGTAACAGCACTGTTGAGGCGGCCGTGAACTGGCTGTTGTTGACCAACCAGCTGGAGCAGCGGGTGTTGGACAGCAACTCGGTGCTGATTTACCCGGCGACCCAGGCCAAGCAGCGGGAGTATCAGCCGTTGGTGGTCAAGAGCTTCTATCTGGCCAATGCCGACGCGAAGAATGTGGCGGCCACACTCAAGTCCATCCTGAAGTCACGAGACGTGGTGGTGGACGAAAAGCTCAACATGGTCATTCTTAAGGACAACGCTGATGCGATGAGGTTGGCGGAAAAACTCGTGGCCTTGCACGACGTGTCCGAGCCCGAAGTGATGCTCGAGGTCGAGATTCTCGAGGTCAAACGAGGCCGCTTGCTCAATCTGGGCGTCCGCTGGCCCGACCAAGTGAATCTTTCGGTGCTGCCCAAGCTCACGGATGGCCCTGTGACCTTGGAAGACCTGCGCGATCCGCCGCGCTCGATGGTCGGCGTCGGCCTGGGCGCGGCCAGCATCAATGCGCAGAAGCAGGATGTCGACGCAAACATCCTGGCAAATCCGCGGATTCGAGTCCGCAACCGTGAAAAGGCCAAGATCCACATTGGTGAGCGCGTTCCCAACATCACCACCACGTCGACGGTATCCGGTTTTCTTGCCGAATCGATCAATTATGTCGACGTCGGTCTGAAGCTGGATGTGGAACCGACGATCTTTCCCGACAACGAAGTGGCCATCAGAATTGGGCTCGAAGTCAGCAGCATCACCAGCCAGCAACAGACCAAGACGGGTTCCCTGGCCTATCAACTGGGCACGCGCACCGCACAGACAGTCTTGCGCCTGAAGGATGGCGAGAACCAGGTGCTGGCGGGACTGATCAACGACGAAGACCGACGGACCGCCAACAAGGTCCCCGGTCTGGGGGAATTGCCCTTGGTCGGCCGCTTGTTCGGCAGTCAGGCGGACGACGCTATCAAGTCCGAGATCGTGTTGTCCATCACGCCGCGCATCCTCAGGAACGTCGGGAGTCCCGACGCTGCCAGTCAGGAGTTCGAGGCGGGCACCGAGGCCAGCGTGCGGAGGTTCCCCTCCGGTGGCAGCGGCGGCGAGGCAGTGTCCGGCAGTTCCTCACCTTCCCTGAGCGCTGCGGCAGGCGGCGATGCGGGACGGGCCTCCCTGTCCATGCCCGGGCAGATGCCCATGGAGAACCTGCCGGCAACGGATCCCGCTTCGGCATCCCAGGGGCCGCCGCCGGGGCAGGCTGCAATGGCCGCGGGCGCGGGGCCGGCCGGCATGGCACGGCCGGCGGAGCCGGTGGCGCAGACTTCGTCACCAGATGCAGGCATCGTCCCGGCCCAGGGAGGGGCGGCGCCGTCAAGGGCCCGGCTGATACTGAACGGACCGGGGCAGGCAAGGGTGGGGGAGGACTTTGTAGTGACGCTCGCACTGGAGAGCGAACAAGCGGTCGTCAGCGTACCCGTGGCCATCGGCTTCGATCCCACGGCATTGCAGGTCGTCGGCGTGACCGAGGGCAGCTTCTTGAAGCAGCGCGGTGGGCAAAGCGCATTTCAGTACCACGCCGACGCTGGCGGGCAAGTGGTGCTGACGGCCACGCGCACCGGCGCCAATGGTGCCACGGGCTCAGGATCGCTCGCGATGCTGCAGTTCAAGGTGCTGCCTGGTGCGTCCGGGTCCACGACCAGCGTGAAGGTCTTGACCAGTGTTCTTATGGGCGCGGGAGGGTCGGCCGTGGAGCCACCTCTGCCGCCTCCCTACGTGGTCACCCTGGGCCGTTGACCATGCAGACGGCGGAAGTGCGCGCCGGGGGATCGCCTTCGGGCGAAAGCGGGTTCACCTTGATCGAGCTGATCGTCACCTTGGCCTTGTTGTCGGTGCTGGCGCTTATTGTCGTGCCGGTGGCGCAGCTTCATGCCCAGCGATTGAAGGAGCGGGAATTCCGGTTGGCCCTGGTGGAGATCAGGGGTGCCATCGATGCCTACAAGCGCGCTGCCGACGAAGGGCGTGTGCGCGTGGGCGCCGGGGGGACGAACTATCCTCCCGATCTCGAGACGCTGGTGCAGGGGGTCGAGGACCAGCGCGATGTGAAAGGTCGCAAGCTGTATTTCCTGCGGCGCGTACCGCGCGATCCATTCCATCTCGACCAGGCCACGAAAGATGCCGACACCTGGGCTCGACGTTCCTATGCCAGCGACCCCGACAATCCCCAGGAGGGGGATGACGTGTATGACGTCCATAGCCGGTCTACCGGCGTGGGCCTGAACGGGATTCCTTACTCGCGCTGGTAGATGGATATGTCGCACTTGCATCAATCAAGGCTGGCCGATGGCTCGGGTGTCCGCGGTTTCACGCTGATCGAACTTCTGGTCGTACTGGCGATCGTCGCGGTGCTGCTGACGCTGGCAGTTCCGCGCTACTACAGCCAGCTGGACGCATCGAAGGAGGCCGTGCTGCGCGAAAACCTGCGTGCCACCAGGGACGTGCTGGATCGATTCTATGGGGATGTCGGGCGCTACCCGGAGAGCCTGGACGAACTGGTTAAGCGCAACTACCTGCGGGCGCTGCCGGTCGACCCGATCACCGAGTCAAGTGATACTTGGCTGCTGGTCGAACCGCCAGAGGGGTATAAGGGTGCAGTAGGGGACCTTCGCAGCGGTTCTCCACTCAGCGGCAAGGACGGTAGGCCCTATGCGGAATGGTAGACCTTGTCGACAAGGAGGCCTGGCCTATCTCATGCTTTTGCTGACTGTGGCCATCATCGGCGCCGCCTCGGCGAGTTCGGTCATGATCGGGGCTCGGCGTGCCCGTGCAGACGCAGAGGAGGCGTTGCTGTTGGTCGGCGCGGAGTTCGAGCAAGCGCTGACCAGCTATCGTGGCCGCGGGCTCTCGAGTCCAATGGGCGGAGGCCCGAGGTCGCTGGGCGAGTTGTTGAAAGATCCCCGATCGGCAGGAACGATACGGCATTTGCGGCAGCTCCGTGCCGATCCTTTGACAGGTGCAGTCGAATGGGGAGTCCTGCGGTATCCGGATGGCTCGATCGCGGGTGTGTATAGTCTAGCCAAGGGTGAACCTGGCAAACGCACAGGCTTTGCATCTCATCAAAACCATTTCGACGAGGCGTCGACCTATGCTCAGTGGGTATTTCGAGCCCTGCCTCAGCAAACCTCGGCAAGGCCTCCACTTGCGCGTTGAGAGCAGGGCCGTTCCGGAAGTGGTTGCATGACCCGCTTGAGCGCCCTTCTCCCGCCCTCGTTCACGAATGACGAGAACTTTTCTTTCGATGGAGCTTCTGTATGAACAGCCCCTCCTTAAATGCAAGCAGGTATGTATGGGTCTTTGCTCTCATGACCACAGGATTGTTATCCGGTTGTTCCATGGCGCTCAAACTGGCGTTTCCATCTCTGCGAGAGGGAATTTATGTCACGATGAAAGACATGTCGACAGGGCAGGATATTGGCCGTATCGACTTCGACCGCGTGAACGATGATGGAATGAAGGTGTCGGGGGGCCTGCGAGGGCTCATGCCCAACCAGATGTATGTTTTTCGAATTGAAGAGATCTATCTGACTTGCTCGGGTGTTGAGCCTCTCGTCTTCGAGTCTTGGGAAGTTAAGGACCCCGTGTATTATCGTCCGGCGGACAGTTTGACGAGAAAGCTTGTGTCCAATCGTGCCGGAGAGGCTGACGTAAAGCTTGTACTCGCACCGTTCAGTAAGTTTGATTCTATCGTTATAGATCCTGGGAAAATCGTCACTCTTCGCATTTGCCGGAATGACGGGCCGGTCATCAGGTGCGAGGCGCCTCCTGTGGCTTGTGGGTATATCGGATACGATGCGCCTGACCGGCAAGGTTGGAGGACCTGAAGTTCACTCCAATTGACCGGTGTCGACAGAAGTCGGTTGGTAGCTCCTCATTGTTCCCTTGGTCGGCGCAGGTGAATGCTGTCGACTGCCTGGCGATTTCGTACGTGAATCCTGGGCATATTCACCGGCATGCGCATCGCATGCCGGTTTTCGGCTCCCTGCATGTCGAGTCGACTTCGACAGTTGCGAACTGCAGTGGAATTTCTTGAGTGCGCATACGGCACACTGGTTGAAAATCCACCTTGGTTCGGTATGCGGGGAGCAGCTTCGGTCCGGTGTTAGCGAACCTGAACCCAGTTTTGCCCGACGCTAAGAGGGTGCTTGCCTGCGTTGTCCCTGTAGTAGAAGGTCCCCGGCGCGTACAGGATGGCTCCTGTCGGGTTCTGGCAGGAGGTATAAGTACCAATGTGCGTGACCTCCATCATGACATGTGAACCTGCTGTGATCGGGGTGGAAGGATAAGAAGCGCTCATCGTCCCGTTGATTTTCACCGAATAGCTACCGCAGATCGGCACCGTGTAAGAACCGGTGGCGCCTAGGACCACTGTCGGGTCAGTACCGAAGCTCACGTTGACTGTGGGCTGAGCCATGACAGCAGGGCTACCGGGACACGAAACACCGAGGGTCCATGCGGTGGCCCCATCGGCATTCCCTGTCACCCGGACATCGAGATAACGCCCGGTGGACCCGTTGTAGTTGAAGCTGAATTTATGCAGCCCGCTCACAAGTCCGGGCGTCGCCGCAAATGTTGTGCTGCCACTGGAAATTTTCAGTCCATCCGGAATGTAATAGGCCTCGAACGAGACCTGCACCGTGCCGGCGACAGTGCCTAGATCCATGGTCTTGAAGTAACCCGCCGAGCCGCCATTCTGTGAAACGGGAACGCCGCACGGAATTGACGGGGGTGGGGGCGGAGGGGGGGGCGGCGGCGGCGGCGGTGGCGCGACGTAGGTATACGGCGCAACCGCCCCGGTCACGGCAAAGAAGCCGTCGACAGGTGCGGCAGGGTCTCCTTCGTCTCCGATTCTTCCTTTGAAAACCGCGACAATTTGAGTCAAGCCAACGGGAGCGGTGGCCAGGGTGATCGTGTACACGCCCCCTTGGGCCAGCGCCACGGGATAAGATGCCCCCGGAAGGGGAATGCGCGTTCCATCTGGCAATTCGCCATACAGGGACAGTTTGCCGTTGATGGGAAGATTCCCGTTCGTCACGTTCCATTTCTTGCCATCGGTCGAGGCAGCTCCAAGAGCGATCGAGCCGCGGAAGAAATGGTTGATCAAACCGGCAGAAAACGAGACGGCGCGAGGCAGGAGAATCTTGTGCCGATCCTTTAGAACTTCTTCATCCTCGATAAATGTGCTGGGCACGCCCCACTCGTTAATCGACGCCACATTTGCGACGCCGAGCTTGACGTCTTTCACCGTCGTGTTGGTCATGTGATCGTAGACTTCGCCAACGAGATAACTCCGGCTTAATCCTTGATAAGCCTGGCCGCCGACACTGGCGAAAGGGACATCGATCACCTTTTTAAGGGTGCCGCTGAAGTTGGTTTCGCTTGGAAGTGGAAACGAACTATGCGGATAGAGTTTGTTGCCATCATATACAAAGCTGGTGAACAAGGAGACAAAATTGTGAGAGGTGAATTCTCCCATGCCCATGTTGACCGCCGGACCCGTGGCCGGTGAGTGGAAAAATTGACGTGCCGTTGAGAAGCGGCCGGGATCGGGAAGGGGATAGGGGACCGCAGGTGGCGATATGAGGGCTTTGATGGCGGCTTCGTTGGCCTGCGAATAAAGTTCGTAGTATGCAACACCTGGCGGTACTGTTATCGTCACGCCGGCAACCTCGTTGTGGAGGTGCGGTTCGTTTCGGACATGCTGGGGTTGCGCATGGTCCTGGATGTGGTGAACCACATGCCCGAGCGTCTGAAGCATCTTGCTTTGTGAAACTCTCCGGCTTTCCGCGGGTCCTAAGGTCAGCGCTTGTTCGTAATATTCTTGCGCTTTGCGGAAAGAGTAGCGACGTGTTTCTTTTGGTTGCAATGGGTCGCTCACGGTGCCCGTATCTTCCAGCGCCCAATTGGTGGAAGGGTCTCCGAGCTCGACGCCGATGGTCAACCCTCTGCCTGTGCGGTTGTTGTATTGGGTATCATGGAAATGGTTCAATGCCACGGCGCCGTAATACATGTCCTCCCATTCTGATCCGAAAGCCACCAGAGAGTCGGCAGGATATGCCCCGGTGAAGACGCCTTTCTGCTCGCGCATGAAGATGGCTTGGTTCGGCGGCAGGAGTCCAAAGGCCGTGATTTTTGACGGCACGTTGAGAATGGAGAGCTCCACCGCCCGCTGCGTCAGCATTTTGTGCGTGCTGGTCTCATATGCATATGCTTGGCCTGACAGCTGTGCACTGAGAATGAAGGCGGCACAAGCGGTGGCGGTTCTTGAAAAGTGAAATCTTTTGCGGGCCGAGTTGGCTGGAACTGGGTAGGGGCAAAGCCCAATTCCTGGCATCTCTACGTTTATTTTCTTGTCGCTCTTAATGAAATCGAGGTGCATTTTTAAGAAATTGATCTAGGCAATGAATTCAGAGCGCATCGATGTACCACACGCCATCGTGCCTGGTCAGAAATGCATCATGGGCGCGATGTGTGGTGGCAGAAGTCTTGATGACTATCGTGATAATGACAAGCTTGTCTGAAACCACATTTATGTGTTGGCCGACGACGTTTTCCACGATTTTTGGCAGGTTTTCTCCCAGCGCGGTGAGCTGCGCGCTGAGCAGCTGCTTTCCGCCTTCAGAAAGATGGGCGATTGCTGCGTTGGCATCTTTTGCGGAGACGGCCGCCTTGAAACTTTGCCATACGGCCGATGCTGAAGTTTTTGGGTCCAAAAAGAAACTTCCGCTGGATCCCGTCACGATCACCCCTCTCGTCGCTCCGTTTTCCTTGACGACGATGTCGTCGCGCCCATCCGCCGTTGCGTCCGATATACTCAGCGTATACCTCGACAAGGGAAAGCCAAGATTGGTATCGCTGAGAGATACGGGGATGCCAGCCTTACCCGTGTCGGAAAAGTAAACAATATAGCTAGGGTAGGAAGGGGTCACCCCTTGAAGGAGAAGGGACTTGCAAGCATTGCTTGACGCCGTCATCACTTTGACGGCGTATTGCCCGGGTTGTGGGCTGAGGGATTTTGCAGTTGCTTCATCGATATTTCGAATCAATGAAGTCGTCGACGTTGTTGACTCGATCAGAAATGGGTTTCCGGCGGGGCGTATCGGGATAAGGATGGTATCGTCGATGTCGACGGACACTATACTCAGCTTTCCCATGACGGCAACATCAGGCTTTGAGTCGCCATTTGTGTTCACACTCCATGCGGTATATTGATCACTCAGTTTAGGGCATGCTAATGCCCCGGTGCTGACGGCAAGGGCGATGGCCGCGATCAAGTGGCGGTGGAACATTCTTTTTGGTCTTGATTTCACAGTGCTTTCCGTTAAATGAATGTTGGACGCCGCCCTGCAGAGGATGGCAATTCGGCTTGGCGAATGTGGCGAGGAGTTTCAGGCTTGCATCCTGCTGACGGCGCTCCGGCCGTGGCAGGGCACTGCGCCGGCCCTGCGCTTCAGCCGGCGGCCGGGCTTTCTCTACGCCGCTGGCGTAGGAATGGACAGGCGGTTTCAAGCAATGACCAAAGTACGGAAGAACAGGATCAATGCGAGCATGATGGAGTACCACTCTTCTCCCGTCTGGCCGCAGCTAGGTTTCGTTGAACGTAAACGTATGATCGCATCTGTAGGTCATTCGTATGGACATGGACACCCCCCTGTATCTCCCGTTCTGGGCTTTTGACTTGTCTTTTAGTCCCCGTTTGAATCTTTGCTGGTGAGCCAGCAAGGGCATCCTGCCTCGGCTTTGTGGTGGAGGGCAGTCGTGGGAGGGGATCTAACGAGGCTGGTCGTAAAAGTTCCAATTGTGCAGTAAAAATGCCGCAATGCGGAATTTCTGGCAGGACGCACCCGGCGTGACAACACTTTCTTGACCGCAAAGTCCCGCTGTAGTCGGCCCTGCAAAAGTCTAAGAGCCGCATGACGTTCGCTGAGCGAAGGATCTGGGATGGCGAGACTCCCGGAATCGGATGCAATGGATATCGATTCCTGGGAGTTTTGGAGAGTAGTGCAGATGGCTACAGCCGATTTTTTCCGCGCGCGTCTGGACACGATGATCGATCTGCGGCACCCACTGGCGGCGCTGGCCACCCGCATGCCGTGGCCGGAGATCGAAGCAGCGCTGGGGCCAATGCTGGCGCACAAGGATCGCCAGGGGCGCACGGTGCAGGACGCCGACCTGTTCGGCCCGACGCTCGAAGTAGTCGGGGCCGGCGTGAGCAACCGGGGCCGCCCGCGTCTGCCGGTGCGGCTGATGATGGCGCTGATGTACCTGAAGCACGCCTACAACGAGAGCGACGAGTCGGTGGTCGAGCGCTGGGCGCAGGACGTGTACTTCCAGTTCTTCAGCGGCATGGCGCACTTCGAAGTGAGCGTCTGGTCATCCCATCTTGTTCTGCGACGATGATCTCTTGACGATGGTGTCCACCTATTTTTGGCGGACACCCATGAATCCCAATCGCTCCAATCGCCGCGTTCACAGTCCCGAGTTCAAGGCACAGATCCTTGGTGAGTGCCAGCAGCCAAATGCGTCCGTAGCGGCGGTGGCTGTCGCCCATGGCCTGAATCCCAACGTCGTGCGCAAGTGGCTTGCCGGGCTCAACCTCAAGCGCATGGGCGCAGCGATGCCGGTCAGTGTGCCGCGCACGCCGGCCCTGCAGTTCGTCCCCGTCGAATTGGCCAAGCCCGATGACGTAGGTATTCAGCCTCCCCCCGCCGAAGGCCAGGGCACAGGAGGAAGAGCTGGTCAGCCCGAGGGAGTCAATGCGGGCATCAAGCTGGGATGGGCGGTCTTGTCGATCCAGGCCACGACCGCTTCGCGCATGAAGTTCCATGCGTCACGTCCCTGGCGGCGGCAAGTCTCCTGAACGCTGAAGCCGTGGGCGATGAACGCGTCGCCGCGCCGCGAACGGGAGGGGCCGGATATCTTGCGTTTGAGTACGATGCTCCTCAGGGCCTGCTCGGCGGCGTTGTTGGTGGGCTCCACGCTGGGATGGCTCAGGAAGCCCCACAGCGCCGGCCACAGCTTGAGCAAGTTGGCACAGGTGTTGGCCGTGCTGCGGCAGTGGGCTTGAGAGGAGCCGCGTAGCAAAGCCAGACGAAGCCGACGTTGCAGGGGCTCGAAGTGATCGGCGGTTGTTCGGCCACGCTCGCGCCAGCGGAACATCAGGTAGCCCAGGCCGAGCAGTCGCTGCCCGACACGCCCGGGCAAGCCTGCGCGCTCGCCCAAGCGACGGAAATCGCGCAGCAGATGGGCCCAGCACACCTGACGCCGGGTCACATCGAGATGCGCATAGCCAGCGTAGCGGTCCGACACCACCACGCCTTTGGGCGCCTGGCCGATCAAGTCGTGGATCACATACCGGGCACGCGAGGGCAATACGTTGAAGATTGAGGTTGCCCCTGGATTTCGGAGTTCATAGGTCCTCCCGGAAAATGCCGGAGCAGGAGTGAAGAAATGAACGAAGAACGAGTTCGAGCGAAGTACACGCTGGAGTTCAAGCAGGAAGCCGTGCGGCAGGTCAAGGCCGGCAAGCCGGCCGCGGCGGTGGCCAAGATGCTGAACATGCCCAAGGCGAGCCTGACGAACTGGGTGCGCGCCGAAAGCATAGGGGAGCTGGACGCGGGACCGGCTGCCAAGCCGCAAGCGCCGACGGTGACACCGGAACAGGCCGAGATTGCACGCCTTCGGGCCGAGGTGGCGCGGTTGAAGATGGAGCGAGACATCGCAAAAAAAGCCGCGGCGTACTTTGCGCAGGACGTCCTGCAAAGTACGCCTGGATCTGGTCGTTGAAGGGGCGCTGGCCGATCGCGCTGATGTGCGAGGTCTTGGAGGTCAGTGCCAGCGGATTCCACAGCTGGCAGCGGGGGCGGCAGAAGCCTTTAGAGGCCCCAGAGCGGATTGTAGGCACCGAGGCGCTGCTGACCCACATCCGTTCCATTCACGAGCAGCTGCGAGGCGAATATGGCTGGCCTCGGATGCACCAGGAGCTGCGCGCACGCGGGTTCCGGGTGGGCAAGGAGAGAGTCCGCCAGCTCATGCAACGACACGGCATCCGGGCCAAGGGCAAGAAGAAGTTCGTGGTGACCACAGACAGTAAACACAGCCTGGCGATTGCTCCGGACCTGGTTCAGCGGCGGTTCACACCGCCGCGCCCGAACGAGCTCTGGACGGGTGACATCACGTACATTCCGACCAGCGAGGGCTGGCTCTACCTGGCGGTAGTGCTGGACCTGCACAGCCGGCAAATCGTGGGCTGGAGCCTGCAAACGCACATGCAGACGTCGCTGGTCAAGGACGCGCTACTGATGGCCTGCTTCCGCAGGCGGCCGCAGCAGGGGCTGATCTTCCACAGCGACAGGGGGAGCCAAGGCGGATTCAACTGGTCGTCGCAACACCTTTAATCATGGAGGTGTTTCATGGGAC
>CBIHOH010000031.1:0-45760 GCA_966211755.1 uncultured Rhizobacter sp.
GTCCCATGAAACACCTCCATGATTAAAGGTGTTGCGACGACCAGTTGAATCCGCCCAGTACGTCAGCATTCAAGCCGGGACGGCCTGACCAGCGAGTTGCCGATGGTAGTTTGCCTCGGCTTCAGCCGGCGGGATGTAGCCGATGGGCTCCAGCAACCGGTGATGGTTGAACCACGAGACCCACTCGCCATCCATAGCCATCAAGATTTGGTAGCGGGCTCACCATTCGGCGACGCGCTCATGCTCTTCACTCGCTTGATGAACCGCTTCATCGGCTCGGAAGGCTCACCCTGGCATCGCAACAGGTAGGTCGACAGCATCGGGAGGCCCCTGGAAATGACGGACATGAGAAAAAGCAGATTCACCGACGAGCAGATCATCGGCTTCATCAAGCAAGCGGAGGCGGGCCTGCCGGTCAAGGAGCTGTGCCGCAAGGGCGGTTTCAGCGGCGCGACGTTCTACAAGTGGCGAGCCAAGTTCGGCGGCATGAAGGTGGCTGAGGCCCGACGCCTGCGCGAGCTGGAGGAAGAGAACACCAAGCTGAAGAAGCTTGCCGGCGGAAGCTCATCTGGACATCCACGCGCTCAACACGGCATTCGGCGTAAAGCGCTAGCCCCACAGGCCAAACGCGCTGCTGCCGCGGTCATGATCGAGAAATTCGATCTGTCCGAGCGGCGTGCGTGCCGGCTTGTGGGGCTCTCCCGCGACAGCTACAGACGTGCGCCCAAGGCCGACCAGATGAACAAGGATCTCACCGCCCCCGAATCGAGTAGCCAATGGCGCTACGCGATTTTTGTACTTTTTTAGTACAGCCAAGAAAAAGGCACTTAGCGTTTCCGCTAAGTGCCTGATTTCTCTACCAAATTTTGGTAGGCGCGATTGGACTCGAACCAACGACCCCCACCATGTCAAGGTGGTGCTCTAACCAGCTGAGCTACGCGCCTGGGGTAAGCCTCGCATTGTAGCAGGGAAAAAGCCGCTTTCCCAAACACAATGATTTTTTTTCGATCCTCCGTTCAAGCACCCGCAGGCGTCACCGGCGGCGCGCGCTGCGCACCCCTTCGATGCGGGTGACGAGGCCGAGCACCCGCGACAGTTTCTCCGAGTCGGAGACTTCGACCGTGAAGCTCATCCAGGCAGTGCCACCGCGCAGGTCCTTGGACGATTGGGTGTTGACGGCGGTGACGTTCATCCGCTCCTTGGTGAAGACTTCGGAGATGTCGCGCAGCAGGCCCTGGCGGTCGCTGGCCTCGACCATCACGTCGACCGGGTAGACAGCCGCCTTGTCGCCCCCGCGCGGCAGGCCCCACTCGACGGCGATGACACGCTCGGGCACGCGTTCGCTCATTTCGCGGAAGTTGCTGCAGTCGCTGCGGTGGATGGCCACGCCGCGCCCGCGGGTGACGTAGCCGCCAATGGCGTCGGGCGGCGCGGGGCGGCAGCAGCGCGCCAGGTTGGTAAGCAGCGATTCGACCCCGACCACGAGCACGCCGCCCTTGGGCGCCTCGCCGTCGGGCCGGGTGCGGCGCAGGGTGATGGCATCCTGCCCCGCCGGCACCGCCTCGGGCGGGCGCAGCAGGGTCTCGATGTTGCGCAGCGAGTATTCGTCCTTGCCGACGGACTCGAACAAGGCATCGGCCTGGCGGAAGCCCAGCTGGGCCGCCAGGTCGTCGAGCTTGACCGCCGTGCGCCCCTCGCGCTGCAGCAGCTTCTCCACCGCCTCGCGGCCGCGCGCGATGGTGTGCTGCTGGGCCAGGGCGTTGAACCAGGCACGCACCTTGGCGCGCGAGCGGTGGCTCTGCAGGTAGCCCAGCTCGGCGTTGAGCCAGTCGAGCGACGGGCCGCCCTCCTTCACCGCGCTGATCTCCACCGTCTGGCCGCTTTGCAGCGGGGTGTTCAGCGGCACGATGACACCGTCGACCTTGGCCCCGCGGCAGCGATGGCCGAGGTCGGTGTGCACCGAGTAGGCGAAGTCGATCGGTGTCGCGCCCACCGTCAGTTCGATCACCGCCGCCTGCGGGGTGAACACGTAGATGCGGTCGTCGAAGACCGGGGCGGCGCCCGGCGCGGGCTCGCCGCCTTCGACGAAGTCGCGCTCCCATTCGAGCAGCTGGCGCAGCACGGTCTTGCGCGCCTCGGCGATCTGCGCGTCGAAGTCGCCGCTGGCACTGACCCCGCCCGCATAGCCCTTCGTGCCGGCTTCCTTGTAGGCCCAGTGGGCGGCCACGCCGTGTTCGGCGTGGTCGTGCATGGCCTGGGTGCGGATCTGCACTTCGAAGGGACGCCCCTGTTCGTCCGCGACCACGGTGTGCAGCGACTGGTAGCCGTTGGGCTTGGGACGGGCGATGTAGTCGTCGAACTCGCCCGGCACCGGCCGCCACAGCGCGTGCACGTGGCTGAGCACGGCGTAGCAGTCGGGGATGTCCGGCACGATGACCCGCATGGCGCGCACGTCGAAGACACGGTCGATGGCCAGGCCCTTGCCGCGCATCTTCTTCCAGATGCTGTAGAGGTGCTTGGGGCGGCCCTGCACTTCGGCGTGCAGCTGGTGGCGCGAGAGCTCGTCGAACAGGCGCCGGCGGAAGGCCTCGATGCCCTGCTCGCGCTCCAGCCGGCGTTCGTCCAGCAGGCGGGCCACGGCCTGGTAGTGCTCGGGCTCGAGGAAACGGAACGACAGGTCCTCGAGCTCCCACTTGATCTGCCAGATGCCCAGGCGGTTGGCCAAGGGCGCGAACACCTGCATGGACTCGCGCGCCAGCGCCGCCGGGCACGGCTTCTTGGCGCCGGCGTGGTAGCGCAGGGTCTGCAGGCGCGAGGCCAGCAGCAGCAGCACCACGCGCAGGTCGCGCGAGAAGGCGAGCAGCATCTTGCGCACCCGTTCGGTCTGCCCGGCGCGCTTTTCCTCGTCGACCTGCGCCTCGCGGGCGGCGCGCTGGATCTGCACCAGCTTGCGGGTGTGGATCACCAGGCCGGCGTACGAGGGACCGAAGGCCTTGCTGACGACCTCCTCGGGCTTGCTCAGGTAGTCGGCCGCATAGACGAGGTAGGCGGCGGCGCGCATGGACGGGGCGGCGCCTATGCCTTGCAGCAGGCCGGCCACGGCGTCGGCGTGGGCCAGGGCGTCCTCGCCGGTGTCGAGCGCCTGCCCGTGCAGCAGGGGCTCGGCGAAGGCGCGCGCGCGTGCCAGCTGGAGGTTTTCCCGGGCCACGGCTTCGCCCGGGGCGTCATCGGTGAGCTGGACGATCGGTGCCGCGGGCTGGGGATGGTCGAGCAGTCCGGTCTTCATCAGGCTAGCAGGAACTCGCGCACGACGGCGATCTGCTCCGGCGTGTTGAACATGGGCGCATGGCCGACCCCGGGGAACTCGTGCAGGCGGGCGCGCGGCCCGCGTTGTGTCATGGCTTGCGCGGTGTCGGGGCTGAGCAGGTCCGAATCGGCGCCACGCAGGAGCAGCACCGGGCAGGCGATACGCTCGTACGCCGCCCACATCGCCGCCTCGGCCGCCTTGGCGCCTTCGGCGGTGATGGCGCGAAACGGGATGGCGATGCGCGGGTCGTAGTGAAGCGCCCAGCCCTCGCCCTCGGGCTTGAGCATGGGGCGCGACAAGGCCAGCCATTGCTCGGGCGTGTGCGGACCGAAACCGGCGGAGATGGCCCACAGGGCGTCGGCCGCTTCCTCGACCGTGGCCCAGGGCCCGCCCTGCCCGAGGTAGGCGCCGATGCGCGCCACCGCCGAGGCCTCGAGCGCCGGCCCCACGTCGTTGAGCACCATGCGGCTGACGAAGCAGCCCTCGAGGGAGGCCAGGCCCATGCCGATCAGGCCTCCCATGGAGGTGCCGACCCACTGCACGGACGGCACGTCCAGGCGCGCCACCAGCGTGACCATGTCGGCCACGTAGGCGGGGATCTGGTAGCCGGCCGGGTCGGCCAGCCAGTCGGAGCGGCCGCGGCCGACCACGTCGGGGCAGACGACCCGGAAATCGTCCTGCAGCGTCCGCGCCAGCAGGTCGAAGTCGCGGCCTTGGCGCGTCAGACCGTGGGCGCACACGAGCACCCGCGGGTTGGCCGGGTCGCCCCATTCCCAGTACGCCATGCGGTGCAAACCACGGCCGCCAAGGCACGCCACCTGCTTCAGTCGTGGTTCAGCCATGGATGTTCCCCTCATTCAGCTTGTCCTCTTTCATAATGGAATGTATCAACCCGGGAGAATCATCATGCTAAAAGGGAAAACTGCGATCGTGACCGGCTCGACCAGCGGCATCGGACTCGGCATCGCGGTGGCGCTGGCGCGACAGGGCGCCAACCTCGTGCTCAACGGCTTCGGCAACATCGACACCGCCAAGGACCAGGTCGCCGCGTTCGGCGGCCGGGTCGGCTACCACGATGCCGACATGAGCAAGCCCGACGAGATCGCCGCGTTGATCGACTATGCCAAGACCGATTTCGGCGGTGCCGACATCCTGGTCAACAACGCCGGCATCCAGCACGTGGCCAAGGTGGAGGACTTTCCGGTCGAGAAATGGGACGCCATCATCGCCATCAACCTCAGCTCGGCCTTCCACACCACCCGCCTGGCCCTGCCGGCCATGAAGGCGCGCAACTGGGGCCGCATCATCAACATCGCCTCGGCCCACGGGCTGGTCGCCTCGGCCGAGAAGTCGGCCTATGTGGCGGCCAAGCACGGCCTGGTCGGCTTCACCAAGTCGGTGGCGCTCGAGACCGCCACCAGCGGCGTGACCGTCAACGCCATCTGCCCGGGCTGGGTGCTGACCCCGCTGGTGCAAAAGCAGATCGACGACCGCTCTGCGCGCGAGGGCCTCAGCATCGAGCAGGCCAAGCGCGAGCTGCTCGGCGAGAAGCAGCCCTCGCTGGAGTTCGTCACCCCCGAGCAGCTGGGCGAGCTGGCGGTCTTCCTGTGCTCGCCGGCGTGCAGCAACGTGCGCGGCGCGGCCTGGAACATGGACGGCGGCTGGACCGCCCAGTGAAGCGGCCCGCCCGGCAAGCCGGCGCGCTCAGCGCGTCAGCTGCACGGTGCCGTTGACGGTGACCGTGACACTGCCCTTGCCGAGTTCCACCGGCAAGGCAGCAGCCAACTCGGCTTGCATCGACCGCTTGCTCGATTCATAGGCCATCGCCGCCATCGGCTCGCTGGTCCCCACGTTGACTTCGCGCAGGCTGAAACCGCTGAAGCCGAACTGCCGCGCATACCCGCTGGCCTTGGCCTGGAAGCTCGCGATGGCCCGGGCCGCCACTTCCGACTCCACCTTTTCGCGCTGCTCGCGCGACAGCACCGAGGCCACCCGCGCGATGCTCAGGCTGCCCAGGTTGGCGACGAGCCGGGCGATGCCGGGGATGTCGCGCCCCTCGACGATCAGCTCGGCCGTGCCCTGCCAGCCGGTGATGAGGCCTTTGCCGGAATGCCGCGGGAACACGGAGAACGCCCCTGTCTGCACCTCGATCTGCCCCGGCTTGGCGAACTTCCGCGCCTCGGCCAGCGCGGCATCCAGGGCCTGCTGGAGGCCGGCCTGCACGGCCGCCGCCTCGCTGCCTTCGCGGCTGGTGCTCAAGGTGACGCTGAGCAGGTCCTTGTTGACTTCCAGGGTGGCGCTGGCCGCCAGGCCGACCACGTTCTGCGGCGGCGCCTCGGCGGCCGACACGGCGGAGGAAAGCAGGCCCAGGGCCAGGACGGCCGGGATCAGGTGCTGACGGTTCAAGGCAGAGTCCTTTCGAGAAACCCCGCAGACGGCCATGCCCGGCAGGGGCCGGCCAATCGACGCGGCGACAGGCTGGTCCAACGCGGCATCGGCCCGGTCGGACGACAGCTTCCGCGGGTCTGGACGGCCCGGAAACCGCCCCGCAGGCAGGGTTCGCGAGTTTGTAACATATGGTCAAAGCTGCTAGAAACGCGATTTAGCGTGCGCACAATCCGCTGTTACAAAGAAAGGGAGGGTATGCCATGACTACCGCAACCAACACACGCCCCGACCGCATCGTCGTGGTCGATGACGACGCCCGTATCCGCGACCTGCTGCGCCGCTACCTCACCCAGGAGGGTTTCGAGGTCTTGCTGGCCGAGGACTCGAAGGCCCTGAACCGGGTGCTGACCCGCGAGACGGTGGACATGATCGTGCTCGACCTGATGCTGCCGGGCGAGGACGGGCTGTCGATCTGCCGCCGCCTGCGCGCCGCCAACGACCTCACGCCCATCATCATGCTGACCGCCAAGGTCGAGGACGTGGACCGCATCGTCGGCCTGGAGGTCGGCGCCGACGACTACCTGCCCAAGCCCTTCAACCCGCGCGAGCTGCTGGCGCGCATCCACGCGGTGCTGCGCCGACGCCCGGCCCTCGAGGCCCCCGGCGCCCCCGCCAAGGACGCGCTCACCGTCACCTTCGGCCCGTTCGAGTTCGACCTTGCCCTGCGCCGGCTGTCCAAGGACGGCGAGCAGATCGCGCTCACCACCGGCGAGTTCTCGATGCTCAAGGCCCTGGTGCGCCACCCGCGCCAGCCGCTGTCGCGCGACAAGCTGGCCCAGCTGGCTCGCGGGCGCGAGTTCGAACCCTTCGACCGCAGCCTCGATGTGCAGATCTCGCGCCTGCGCAAGATGATCGAACCCGATCCGGCCCAGCCTCGCTACATCCAGACCGTGTGGGGTGTGGGCTACGTCTTCGTTCCAGATGGCGCTGCTTAATCTCAAGGGACGACGCAAGGGCGGCCGCGGCAAGAAGAAGGGCCCCTACTTCGCCCCGACCGTGGCCGACATCCAGCCGGCGGAGATCCACGCCGGCATGCGCAACCCGCTGGCGCTCAGCCTGTTCTGGCGCACGTTCTTCCTGCTCGCCATCCTGCTGGTGGGCGGGGTGTTCGCCTGGGTGCAGACTTTCCGCGCCCTCGAGTTCGAACCCCGCGCCGTGCAGTCGGCGCAGCAGATCGCCAGCCTGGTGAACCTGTCGCGTGGCGCGCTGCGTTTCGCCGACGGCATCGACCGGGTCACGCTGGTGAAGTCCATGTCCGACCAGGAGGCGGTGAAGGTGCTGCCGCGCGAGCCGGCCGACAAGTGGGAGCCCTTCGAGCAGGACCGCTTCTCGCGGGCCATCGCCCAGGAGCTGCGCTCCAAGCTCGGCCCCGACACCGTGGTGGCCAGCAGCGTCAACGGCACGCATGGGCTGTGGGTCGGCTTCCTGATCGAGAAGGACCCCTACTGGCTGCAGGCCGACGCCACCCGGGTGCAGCCGATGTCGGGCAGCAGCTGGGTGCTGTGGGTCACCATCGCGCTGCTGGCGACCGTGCTCGGCTCGGCCGGCATCGCACGCCTGATCAACCAGCCGCTGCGCGACCTGTCCTTCGCCGCCAGCCGCATCCGTGACGGCGAGTACGAGTCGCAGCTGGACGAGAACACGCTGACCAGCGAGATCCGCCAGGTGAACATGGGCTTCAACCGCATGGCGCGCGAACTCGCCAAGGTGGAGGAGGACCGCGCCGTGATGCTGGCCGGCATCTCGCACGACCTGCGCACGCCACTCGCGCGCCTGCGGCTCGAGGCCGAGATGAGCGTCTACGACGAGGAAGCCAAGCGCAACATGGCGCTCGACATCACCCAGCTCGACGCCATCATCGACAAGTTCATGGACTATGCGCGGCCGGGCGAGGTCAAGCTGGTGCCGGTGCACGTGAGCAGCCTGGTCGAGCGCGAGATGGCGGCCTTCCGCGACCCGACGCAGATCCGCATCTCCTCGCGGGTGGCGATCGACACCAAGGTCATGGCCGACGACACCGAACTCGGCCGGGTGTTCCAGAACCTGTTCGAGAACGCGCGCCGCTACGGCCGCTCCACCGACACCGGCATCGCCCGGGTGCAGGTGAGCTACGCCCGCACCGGGCCCTGGGTGATCCTCAGCGTGCGCGACTACGGCCCCGGCGTGGCACCCGAGAAGCTCAAGCAGCTGACCACGCCCTTCTTCCGCGGCGACGCCGCCCGCACCGCCGCCACCGGCGCCGGGCTCGGCCTGGCCATCGTCGAGAAGGCGGTGCAGCGCATGGGCGGGCATTTCGAGCTGGCCAACGCACTCGACGGCGGCCTGGTGGCCCACGTCCGGCTGAAGAAAGCCCCGTGACCCTGGACACGCCCGCAGGCATCGCCTCGGCTCCACGCCGACGCTGGTGGTCGGCCCTGTTCCTCTTTTGCGTGCTGGTGGTCGGCCTGAGCTGGCACGACGCCAATGCGGCCTGGATCGCCCGCAAGGACATCCCGAAGGTGCTCGTCCAGCTCGTGATCTACTGGGCCTGCTGGGCGCTGTGGCCGGCGCTGGCCGGGCTGGCGGCCCATGCGAGGCGGCAGTGGCGGCTGGGCCGGCGGCGCAAGGCCGCGGTCTCGCTGGCGCTGGGCCTGGCCTGTGCCCTGCTGGCCTACGGCAGGTTCATCGAACCCAGCCTGCTGGTGGTGCGCGAGACGGCGCTCTCGTCCAGCTGCGGCGTGCGGGTGGCCCTGGTGTCCGACCTGCACCTGGGCAGTTTCTGGCGCGAGCACGACCTGCGGCGCCTGGTGGACAAGCTCAACCGCCTGGAGGTCGACGCGGTGCTCATCGCCGGCGACCTGACGATCGAGCCGCCGCGCGACCTGCGGCAGGTGCTGGCCCCTTTCGCCGACCTGCGCCACCCGGCCTTCTCGGTCACCGGCAACCATGACGAGGAACATCCCGGCCCGCCGTTGACGGCGGCATTGCGCCAGGCGCTGAAGGAGGTCGAGGTGAGCAGCATCGAAGGCCGGCACGTGCCGCTGGGGCGCTGCGAGCTGCTCGGCCTGGGCGACCTGCGCTCGGGTTCGGCCGCCGGCGACCTGTGGAAGCTGAGGGGCGACAGCTCCACCGGGATCCCTTCCCGGCGCGTGGTGCTGGTCCACGACCCGGACACCGCCCTTCACTTCCCCGCCGATTTCGCCCTGCTGACCCTGGCCGGCCACACCCACGGCGGGCAGGTCGACCTGCCCTGGATCACCACCCGGCTGCTGCGCGGCGCCACGCGCGGCCATTTCCGCCAGGGGCTCTACGAGCTGCGCAACGGCCGCGTGTTCGTGACGCAGGGCGTGGGCATGAGCAAGCTGCCCTTCCGCTTCCGCGTGCCGCCGACCATCGACGTGCTGAGCCTCTGAGCGGCGGCCGCGGTCCTCACTTCACAAGCAGGCAGACGGCGCGCGTCTCGATCGATTCGAGCCGTCCCACCGGCCCCATCTTCTCGGCCGTCTTCGCCTTCACGTTGACCTGGTCGAGCGCCACGCCGAGCGCGATGGCCAGGCGCTGGCGCATGGCCGGGATGTGCGGCGCCATCTTCGGCGCCTGGGCCACGATGGTGCTGTCGACGTTGGCGATCTGCCAGCCGGCGGCGCGCACCCGCCGCGCCGCCTCGGTCAGCAGGGCCAGCGAATCCGCGCCCTGGAACTGCGGGTCGGTGTCGGGGAAGTGGCGGCCGATGTCGCCCAGCGCCGCCGCGCCGAACAAGGCGTCGGTGATGGCGTGGCACAGCGCGTCGGCGTCGGAGTGGCCTTGCAGGCCATGGGTGTGCGGGATCTCCAGGCCGCCGAGGACGAGCTTGCGCCCGACGACCAGCGCGTGCGTGTCCCAGCCCTCGCCGACACGGAAGCGGGGTACCAGCGTCTTGAGCATCATTCTCGGGTCCTGAGGAGTCGTTCGGCGAGCGCGAAATCGCCTGGGTAGGTGATCTTGAAATTCTCCAGCGCGCCGGCCACCAGCCGCGGCGCCAGGCCCACCGACTCCATGGCGCTGGCCTCGTCGGTGACCGCCCCGCCCGCCTGGGCGAGCGCCCGCGCCAGCGCGCCGATGCGGAACATCTGCGGGGTCTGCGCCTGCCACTTGCCGCTGCGCGCGACGGTGGCGGCCACGCGGCCGTCGCGTTCGTCCTTGAGGGTGTCGGGCACCGGCAGGGCCAGCAAGCCGCCGACGGGGTCGTCGAGGCAGGCGTCGATCAGGGTGTCGATCCACTGCGGGCGCACCAGGCAGCGCGCCGCGTCGTGCACCAGCACCCAGTCGTCGGCCGAGGCGCCGCGCGCCAGCAGCTCCTGCAGGCCGGCGGCCACGGTCAGGGCCCGCGTGGCGCCGCCGACACGCGCCACCCAGCCGCCGAAACCGGGCGCCTGCGCCTCGAAGACACGGTCGTGCGGGCTCAGCACCACCAGGGTCTGCTTCAGGCGGCCGACCCGGGCCAGGGCCGCCAAGGTGTGGGCGACCAGGCTGAGGCCGGCGACCGGGGCGTACTGCTTGGGCCCGCCGGCGGCGGCGCGCTCGCCCACGCCGGCACAGGGCACCAAGGCGTACAAATCGGAAGGTCGGGGCTGGTTCATGGGGCGCACTTCATGGGCCGAATTCTATAATCGGCCTTTATCGCCCCGTGGGCCATCCGCCGCACGGGGCGATTCGATTTTGTGCCCTAGCCCATGCAGCTGCCTCACATCGCCCCTGGTAAACGCTTCACCGTGCCCCGCCCGGTCGGCTCGGCCGACGCCCTGCTGCTGGCGCGGTTCGCCCAGGGCCGCAAGGCCGAGGGCCGGCTCACCGGCATCGTCACCGCCGAGCCGGCCGACACGCAGCGGCTGGAGGACGAGCTCACCTTCTTCGCGCCCGAGCTGCGCATCGCCGTCTTCCCCGACTGGGAGACCCTGCCCTACGACACCTTCTCGCCCCACCAGGACCTGATCTCCGAGCGGCTGGCCACGCTGTGGCGCATCCAGCAGGGCGAGGTCGACGTGGTGCTGATGCCGGCGGCCACCGCCCTGGTGCGGCTCGCCCCGCCCAGCTTCCTGGCGGCCTACACCTTCCACTTCAAGCAGAAGGAAAAGCTCGACGAGGCCGCGCTCAAGGCCCAGCTCACGCTGGCCGGCTACGCGCACGTGAGCCAGGTGGTCTCGCCGGGCGAGTACGCGGTGCGCGGCGGCCTGATCGACCTGTTCCCCATGGGCTCGCCCGTGCCCTACCGGGTCGACCTGTTCGGCGACGAGGTCGACAGCATCCGCACCTTCGACCCCGACAGCCAGCGCAGCCTGTACCCGGTGCCCGAGGTGCGCTTGCTGCCGGGGCGCGAGTTCCCGATGGACGAGGAGGCGCGCACCGCCTTCCGCGCCCGCTGGCGCGAGAAGATGGAGGGCGACCCGACCAAGGTGCGCCTCTACAAGGACATAGGCGCCGGCATCGCCACCGCCGGCATCGAGTACTACATCCCGCTGTTCTTCGACAGCACGGCCAGCATCTTCGAGTACCTGGGCGAGCCCTCGGCCCTGGTGCTGCACGGCGACATCGACGAGGCCCTCAAGCGCTTCTGGACCGACACCCGCGAGCGCCACCGCTTCCTGCAGCACGACAAGGAACGGCCCATCCTGCCGCCGGAGGCGCTGTTCCTGCGCTCCGAGGACTTCTTCACCCTGGCCGGCCCGCACGCGACGCTGGCGGTGCGCGGCACCGAGGCGGTGGACTGGGCGCGCCCCCTGCCCGACCTGAGCGTGGACCGCGGCGCCCCCGAGCCGCTGAAGAAGCTGCAGCAGCACGTGGCGGCGACCCAGCACCGCGTGCTCATCGTCGCCGAGAGCGAAGGCCGGCGCGAGAGCCTGCTCGAGCTGATGCGCGACAACCGCATCGAGCCCCCCACCGTCGAGGGGCTGGCCTCGTTCGAGGCCGGCAGCGAGCGCTTCGCCATCGCCGTGGCGCCGATGGCCCAGGGCTTCTTCTGGACGGAAACCGGCATCCAGTTCGTCACCGAGACCGAGCTCTTCGCCACCTCGCCCACCGCGCGCCGGCGGCGCAAGCAGGAGCAGGTCAGCGACGTCAACGCCCTCATCAAGGACTTGTCCGAGCTGAAGGTGGGCGACCCGGTGGTGCACACCAACCACGGCATCGGGCGCTACGTGGGCCTGATGACCATCGACCTCGGCGACGGCCCGAGCGAGTTCCTGCACCTCGAGTACGCCGACAAGGCCACCTTGTACGTGCCGGTGGCCCAGCTGCACCTGATCAGCCGCTACACCGGCGTCAGCGCCGAGGAGGCGCCGCTGCACCGCCTGGGCTCGGGCCAGTGGGACAAGGCCAGGCGGCGCGCCGCCGAGCAGGTGCGCGACACCGCCGCCGAGCTGCTCAACCTGTACGCGCGGCGCGCGGCGCGCGAGGGCTTCGCCTTCCGCTTCACGCCGCACGACTACGAGGCCTTCGCCGCCAGCTTCGGCTTCGAGGAGACGCCCGACCAGAAGGCGGCCATCCACGCCGTCATCCAGGACATGGTCTCGCCCCGGCCGATGGACCGGCTGGTCTGCGGCGACGTGGGCTTCGGCAAGACCGAGGTGGCGCTGCGCGCCGCCTTCGTGGCGGTCACCGGCGGCAAGCAGGTGGCCATCCTGGCGCCCACCACGCTGCTGGCCGAGCAGCACTTCCAGAACATCAGCGACCGCTTCGGCAAGTGGCCGGTGAAGGTGGCCGAGCTGTCGCGCTTCCGATCGGCCAAGGAGATCAAGACCGCCCTCGAGGGCATCGAGGACGGCACCATCGACATCGTCGTCGGCACGCACAAGCTCATCAGCCAGAGCGTCAAGTTCAAGCGCCTGGGCCTGCTGATCATCGACGAGGAGCACCGCTTCGGCGTGCGCCACAAGGAGGCGGTCAAGGCCATGCGCGCCGAGGTCGACGTGCTGACCCTCACCGCCACGCCGATCCCGCGCACGCTGGGCATGGCGCTCGAGGGCCTGCGCGACCTGAGCGTCATCGCCACCGCGCCGCAGCGGCGGCTGGCCATCAAGACCTTCGTGCGCACCGAGTCGAGCGGCACCATCCGCGAGGCGGTGCTGCGCGAGCTCAAGCGCGGCGGGCAGGTGTACTTCCTGCACAACGAGGTCGAGACCATCGCCAACCGGCGCGAACAGCTGCAGGCGCTGATCCCCGAGGCGCGCATCGCCATCGCCCACGGCCAGATGCCCGAGCGCGAACTCGAGCGGGTGATGCGCGACTTCGTCGCCCAGCGCCACAACGTGCTGCTGTGCTCGACCATCATCGAGACCGGCATCGACGTGCCGAGCGCCAACACCATCGTGATGAGCCGGGCCGACAAGTTCGGCCTGGCGCAGCTGCACCAGCTGCGCGGCCGTGTCGGCCGCTCGCACCACCAGGCCTACGCCTACCTGCTGGTGCCCGACGTGGAGGGCCTGACCAAGCAGGCCACGCAGCGCCTGGAGGCCATCCAGAGCATGGAGGAGCTGGGCTCGGGCTTCTACCTGGCGATGCACGACCTGGAGATCCGCGGCGCCGGCGAGGTGCTGGGCGACAACCAGAGCGGCAACATGATGGAGGTCGGCTTCCAGCTCTACAACGAGATGCTGGCCGAGGCCGTGCGCTCGCTCAAGGCGGGCAAGGAGCCCGACCTGCTGTCGCCGCTGTCGGTCACCACCGACATCAACCTGCACGCCCCGGCCCTGCTGCCCGACGACTACTGCGGCGACGTGCACACCCGGCTCAGCCTCTACAAGCGCCTGGCCTCGGCCGACAAGTCGGAGCAGATCGACACCATGCTGGAGGAGATCACCGACCGCTTCGGCAAGCTGCCGGCGCAGGGCCAGACCCTGTTCGACGTGCACCGGCTGCGCGTGCTGGCCAAGCCCTACGGCGTGATCAAGATCGACGCCGCCGCGCCCTTGATGGTCATCAGCTTCAGGCCCAACCCGCCGGTCGATGCGATGCGCATCATCGAGCTGGTGCAGAAGAACCGCCACATCAAGCTGGCCGGCAACGACAAGCTGCGCATCGAGCGCGAGACCAAAGACCCGAAGGAACGCGCGCAGCTCATCCGCGACGTGCTGCGCTCCCTCGGCACCCCCCACCCCACTGCCTGACCCACATGCCCAACGACTTCGCCCCCGGCCTCGTGACCCGGGGCTTCGACGCCCCCCTGTCCCTGGCCGCTTTCAAGGTCATCGCGTTCGACATGGACTCGACGCTGATCAACATCGAGTGCATCGACGAGATCGCCGACGTGGCCGGCAAGAAGGCCGAGGTGTCGGCCATCACCGAGGCCGCGATGCGCGGCGAGATCACCGACTTCAAGGACAGCCTGCGCCGCCGCGTGGCCTTGCTCCAGGGCGTGCCGGCCAGCGCCCTGCAGGCCGTCTTCGAGCAGCGGCTGCACCTGAACCCCGGCGCCGAGCGGCTGCTCCAGGCCGTGCACGCCGCCGGCCTGCGCAGCCTGCTGGTGTCGGGCGGCTTCACCTTCTTCGCCGACCGGGTGCAGGCGCGGCTGGGCATGCACGAGGCGCGCTCGAACGTGCTCGAGGTGGTGGACGGCGTGCTGACCGGCCGGGTGGTCGGCGACATCGTCGACGGCGAAGAGAAAAAGCGCCAGCTGCTGGCGCTGTGCGAACGCGTGGGCTGCGCGCCCTCGCAGGCCATCGCCGTCGGTGACGGCGCCAACGACCTGCCGATGATGGGGGCGGCCGGGCTGTCGGTCGCCTTCCACGCCAAGCCCAAGGTGCGCGAGCAGGCCATGGTGGCCATCAACGAAGGCGGCCTGGACCGCTTGCTGGAAGTGCTGCGCTAGCAGCCGACATTCGTAGGTCCGCCCCGGCTCAACCGCCCTGCCCGGCGCGCAAGGCCTCCAGCAGGCCGCTGGAGCGCCGGGTTTTCTCGCCCAGGGCCTCCACCAGCGCACGGTCGCGCCCCGCCACCAGGGTGAAGGCCTGCCGGGCGCGGGTGACGCCGGTGTAGACCAGTTCGCGCGTCAGCACCCGGCTGGCCTCGTCGGGCAGCACCAGGACGGTGTGCTCGAACTCCGAGCCCTGGGACTTGTGCACCGTCATCGCGAAGGCGGTCTCCACGTCCGACAGGCGGCTCACGGCCACCGAGCGGACGCTGTGGCCCTCCAGGAAGCAGGCGCGCAGCGGCCCGCCGGTGGGAGAACGCAGGGCGATGCCGATGTCGCCGTTGAACACCCCGACGCCGTAGTCGTTGCGGGTGACCATGACGGGCCGTCCTTCGTACCATTCGCCGCGCCTCGACAACAGGCCGGCATCGGCCAGGCCGCGCTCGATGGCCGCGTTCAAGCCGGCCACGCCCCAGTCGCCCTCGCGCACCGCGCACAGCAGGCGGAAGCGCTCGAAGGCGCTGAGCACCCGGTGCACCCAGGCCTCGTAGTCGGCCGCGCCCCCCTGCCCCGGCCCTTCGTGCAGCAGCTCGAGGTAGCGGCGATAGCCCCCCTCGGCGCCGGCACGGCCCGACACCGCCAGCTGCACCACGGCCGCGAGCGAGGGAGTGCTCATCAGGTGCAAGGCCGGGGCGCCGCCGTCCGCGCCGGCATCGCCCGCCGCCTGCAGCAGCCGGGCGGCGGCCTGGGCATCGCCCTGGTTGATCGCCTGCGCCAGCTGGCCGATGGGGCCGCCGAAGCGCCGGCTCTCGCGCAGCATGACGGTCTGCTGGGCCAGCGCCGGGCCGGGCGACAGGTAGTGCGCGGGCAAGGCCTGGCCGGCGACCGACTCGACATAGTCGCGCGTGCTGTCGCGGTAGCGGCCGGCCTCGGCATCGCGGCACAGATCGCCGAGCACCGCCCCCGCCTCGACCGAGGCGAGCTGGTCCTTGTCGCCCAGCAGCACGATGCGCGCGGCGGGCGGCAGCGCTTCCAGCAGGGCGGCCATCATCTCCAGGTGGATCATCGAGGCCTCGTCGACGATCAGCACGTCGATCTCCAGCGGGTGCAGCGCATCGTGCGCGAAGCGGCGGGTGTCGGGCCGCGCGCCCAGCAGCGAGTGCAAGGTGCGCGCCGCCCCCATGTGCGAGGCCAGCGCGGCCAATGGCAGCTCGTCGCCGAGCTGGGGGGCGAGTTCCTGCAGGGCCTTGTCGATGGCCTGCTTGAGACGCGCCGCCGCCTTGCCGGTCGGCGCGGCCAGCGCCACCCGCAGGCGGGCCGGCGCCGGGTCGACCGCGAACAGCAGGGCCAGCAGGCGCGCCGCGGTGTAGGTCTTGCCGGTGCCCGGGCCGCCGGTGATGATGGACAGGCGGCCGCGCAGGGCCACCGCGCAGGCGATCCTCTGCCAGTCGACGCTTCCGGGGCCGGCCGCGCCGCCGAACAAGCGGTCGAGCCAGTGCCGTACCCGGCCGGGCTCGACCGCCTGCGCCAGCGCCGTCCGCGCCGCTACCTGGGCGGCGACGCGCTGCTCGTAGTCCCAGTAGCGCCGCAGGTAGAGCCGGCCCTCGGCCAGCACCAGGGGTTCGTTGTGGAAGGCCGGCACGCCGTGCGAGAACACGAGGCGGCTGTCGCGCAAGGCCTGCAGCCAGGCCTCGGACCGGCCCGGCAGGCGCGCGAGCACGGCCTTCAGGGCGTCCGAGGCGGCCGGCAGCCATCCGAGCAGGGTATCGCTCTGCTCGACCAGCTCGGACACCACCAGGCAGGTGTGGCCGCGGCCTTCCATGTGCACCGCCATCGCCGCCGACAGCAGCACCAGGTCGGGGGTGCCGGGTTCGAGTTCGGCCAGGAAGCGGGCGAAGGCGGCTTCGAGCCGGCGTATCCAGCCGGCTTCGCTCCAGGCCTTGAGTTCGTCCAGCAAGGCGGGTGCGTCGCCGGCCTTGGCCTCCGCCAGCACCGGCTCGGGCCCGGCGGCCGGCGGGGACGGAGGATCCTCGGGCAGCAGGTCCTCGAAGATATCCATCTGAATGCCCCTCATGCCGCCCCCTCCCTGGGCTGGCCGACGGCGCGGTCGAGCGCGTCCAGGAAGGCGGGGTCCGCCGGCACGTGATAGCAGCCGTTCTGCGGCCCCTTGATGCCGCGCAGGAACAGGTACACCGCGCCGCCGAGCTGGCGCCGCGGGTCGTAGGCATCGCCCAGGCGCGCGCGCAGCAGGCGGTGCAGGGCCAGCAGGTACAGGCCGGCCTGCACGTCGTAGCGGTGCTGCGCCATGGCCGCCTCGAGGGCGGCCGCGTGGTAGTCGGCGTCGCGTGCGCCGAGGTAGTTGGACTTGTAGTCGAGCACCCAGTAACGCCCTTCATGCAGGAACACCAGGTCGGCGAAGCCCATCAGCATGCCATGCAGCTCGCGCTGCGGCAGCACCGGCCGCGCCGCATCGCCCAGCAGGTGCTCGCGACACAGGCGGTCGATGTCGGCGGCGGCCAGGCCCTCGCTGGGGAACCAGAACTCCATCTCCGGCAGCCGCGTCCGCAGGCTGTCGAGCGCCGCGCCCAGCGGCGCCAGCGGCTGGCTCACCACCTCGCGCAGCCAGGCCAGCACCTCGGCCGCCCGGTGCCCCCAGCCCTGGCGCTCGCAGCGCCGCAGCAGCTGCTCGCGCAGGGCCTCGGAGCGCTCGAGGGCGAAGTCCTCGCCGGCCAGCCATTCGAGCTGGTCGTGCAGGAAGTTGCCGGGCATGGCGCCGCGCGGGAAGGCATGCCAGGCCTGGTGCGACGGGGCCGGCAGCAGTCCTTCCTCGGAGGCGTCGAGCAGGTCGTCCTCGCGTGCCAGCGTCATCAGCGGCGCCGCCGTGTGCGGGGCGATGTGGCGCACCAGCGCCGAGAAACTGCCGATGGACCAGCGGCGCTCGAACTGCGCCGCATAGGCCGGCGCCTCGCGCAGCAGGCCGGGCCGGTCGCGGCCGTACAGCGTGCTGCGGGCGCCGTGCTCGGCGGCGGCGCTCAGATGCACGCCGGGGGAGGTCGCGGCCAGGTCCTGCAGGTGGCGCAGCAGCCCGGCTTCGTCCACCGGCTCGGGGCCGGCCAGCAGATACCCCAGGGCGCTCAGGTGCGAGGCCGACTCGCGGCTGTTGCGCAGCTTGACCGCGCTCACCCCCACCCACAGCGCATGCCGCGCCCGGGTCAGGGCCACGTAGAGCAGGCGCAGGTCCTCGCGCAGGCGCTCCTTGTCGGCCTGGGCCAGGGCCTCGTCGGTCACATGCAGGTGCAGCACGCGCTTGCCGTCGGCGTCGGCCAGGCTCAGCGCCGTCGCGCCCTTCTTGTCGACGGCGCGGAAGCTGTTGGCGAACGGCAGCATCACCAGCGGGTACTCCAGGCCCTTGGACTTGTGCACGGTCACCACCTTGACCAGGTCGGCATCGCTCTCCAGGCGCACGATCTGCTCGTCGACCGCGGCCGAGCCTTCCTCGATCTGCGCGGCGAACCAGCGGATCAGCGCCGGCTCGGTATCGAACTGGCCGCTGGCGGCCTGCAGCAGCTCGGCCAGGTGCAGGAAGTTGGTCAGGCGGCGTTCGCCGTCGGGCTGGCCCAGCCAGCGCGCCGGCAAGGCCAGCAGGTGCAGGGTCTGGCGCAGCATGGTGAGCACGCCCTGGCCCTGCCACACCGAATGCAGCTGCCGCAGCTGCTCGCTGCGGCGCTCGAAGGCCTCGTCGTCCCCGGCCAGCAAGGCCAGCTCGGCCATGCTCAGGCCGACGGTCGCGGTGGCGAGCGCCGCGCGTACCAGCCGGGTGTCCAGCGGCGCGGCCACCGCGCGCAGCCAGCGCAGCAGGTCGGCGGCCTCGCGGCTGGCGAACACCGAGTCCTTGTCCGACAGATAGACCGAGGCCACGAAACGGCGCCGCAGCTCGCGCCGCACCGCCTCGGCTTCGCGGCGGTTGCGCACCAGCACCGCGATGTCGGCCGGCCGCAGGCGCACGAAGGCTTCGCCGTCCCGCTCGAAGCCGACCCGTTCGTCGTTCAGCCAGCAGACGACCTGCTCGGCGCAGCGGGCGGCGAAGCGGCGCTGGCTGGTGGCCTTGTCGAGCAGCTCCAGCTCGTGGCAGAGCGTGAGGGCGGGCAGCGGGCCGCCGGCCGCCACCAGCCTTTCGGCCCGGCCGCGCGCGGCCACCGGCACGAAGGGCAAGGGGTTGGACGCGGCCCCGCCGCGGAACAGGAAGGCGCCCTCGCCCGGCCGCTGCTCGGCGTGCTCGAACACATGGTTCACCGCCCGCACCAGCGCCTCGGTCGAGCGGTGGTTGGTGCCCAGCACGTAGTGGCGGCCTTCGGTGGCGCGGCGCGCGACGAGGTAGCTGTAGATGTCGGCGCCGCGGAAGCCGTAGATGGACTGTTTCGGGTCGCCGATCAGCAGCAGGCCGGTGGCCGGGTCGTTGTCGGCCATGCGGTAGAGGCGGTCGAAGATGCGCGACTGCAGCGGCGAGGTGTCCTGGAATTCGTCGATCAGCGCGACCGGGTACTGGCCGAGGATGCGCTCGCGCAGGCGTTCGCCGTTCGGGCCGGCCAGGGCGGTGTCGAGCCGGTCAAGCATGTCGGCGAACCCGTACACCCCGGCCTGGCTCTTGAGCAGCGCCACGCGCCGCGACACCTCGGCCGCCGCGTGCAGCCGCAGCGTCACCGCCAGCGGCGGCCACCGTTCCAGGCGCACCATCAGGTCGGCCAGCAGGCCGAAATGCTCGGGCCACTGCACGCTGGCGCCGGGCTTGAGCGCCTCCTGCAGGCCCTGCGGCGTCAGGCGGCTGCGGCCGGTCTTCAGGTCGAGCAGCTCGAGCGAGGGGTCCTGCGCCCAGGCCGCCAGGCTGTCCAGCCAGGGGTTGAAGTAACGCGGCTGCAGCTTGCGCTTGTCCAGCGGACAGTCCTTCGAATCCAGCTGGCCCTGCAGCCAGAAGCGCATCGCCTCGGCCCGCTCCGTCCACCCCGCCTTCCAGGCGCCGAGCGTCTCGCGCCGTTCGGCGCCCACCCGCTGGATCAGGGCGCCCAGCGACGTCTCGGGCGGGGCTTCGGGCAGGTCGTGGCGCAGCAGCTCGCGCAGCTCGGCGGCGAAACGTCCGACGTCCGGCCAGACACCGAGCGCGGCGTCGAGTTCGGCCCCGTCCAGCGGATACAGCTGCTGCCGCCAGTAGTCGCGCAGCGCTTCGTCGAGCAGGACGCGTTCGTCGGCCAGCAGCTCTTCGTTGAACAGGCTGCCGCTGTCGAAGGCATGTTCGCGCAGCATGCGCTGGCACCAGGCGTCGATGGTGTGCACCGCCGCGTCGTCCATGCACTCGGCCGCGGCGGCCAGCCGCCAGGCGGCCTCCGCCCGTGGCGCCCCCTCGGGGTAGGCGGCCAGCAGCTCGCCCAGCATGGCATCGCCGGCCTCGGGCGCGGCCTCGCCGCGGAAGCAGCGCGCCGCCTGCAGCAGGCGCGAGCGGATGCGGTCGGACAGCTCGCGCGTGGCCGCCCGGGTGAAGGTGAGCACCAGGATCTCGCTCGGCACCAGCGGCCGGCCATAGGCCGCCCCCTCGGCCCCCGCGCCGAGGATGAGGCGCAGGTAGAGCGCGGCGATGGTCCAGGTCTTGCCCGTGCCGGCGCTGGCCTCGATCAGCCGGCTGCCCCACAGCGGCAGGCGCATGGCGTCCAGCGTCTCACTCATCGTCGTCGCCCGCGATCGCACCCGCCAGCAGGCTGCCGCCATGCGGCTGCAGCTCGACGTGTTGTTGCACCCAGTCGTAAAAGGGGCGGTAGAGCCGCCCGGCGAGCGCCTCGAAGCGGCCGTCGGCGGCAAGGCTCTCGAAATCGGGATACACCCGCGCGAGACAGGGCTCGGCGGCTTCGCCCTGGCGCTGGAAGCCGCCCTCGTAGACCAGCGCCACCTCGGGATGGCCGCCGACCAGGGCCAGCGCCGTGCGGCAGGCCACGGGCAAGGGCTCGGCCATGCCCTGGCGCCAGACCTCGATCAGGTCGTTCAGCACCCCGACCGCCCGCTCGCGCAGCAGGGGTTGGAAGGACACGGTGGCGTCCCGGCCCACCAGGGCGCCCGCGGCCTCCAGCCCGCAAGCGCTGGCGGCCAGCGTGCGCACCCAGGCGTTCAGCAGGCGATCGATGCGCGGGCCGGGTTTTTTCGGGTTGTCGACCAGCCGGCCGGGCACGATGTCCAGGCACAGGAGGTCGCCCCCGGGCGACTGGCGCTGCTGCAGCCAGTCGTCGAGCACCAGCCCCTCGTGTTCGTGGCGCAGCGGCTGCTTGGCGGCCAGCTCGGGATAACAGCCGTGCAGGGCGCGCCACTGCGCCAGCATGGGCACGACGCTGTCCACCAGCGCGGCCTGCGTGCGCTCGCCGAACACCGCCATCGGCAGCCGCCCGGCGCGCCGCAGCGCCTGCACCCGCTCGGCCACGATGTGCTCCACCTCGCGCGGGTCATGGACGTCGAAGGCCTCGATCAGCCCCTCGACCAGGCCGTGCTCCTCGAGACGGTCGAGCCCGAAACACTCGTCGTCGGGCGACAGCCCGGCGGCGTCGGCGAACACCACGTCCAGGCGCTGGCGGAAGAAATCCTTCACCGGGTTGCGCAGGAAGGCGGCCAGCCGCGCCACCGTCAGCGGCACCGAGGCATCGACCTCGAAGGGCAGCACCGTGTCGCCGGCGCCCGCCTCGGCCTGCGCCAGGTGCGCGGCGCGCCATTCGCGGGCGAAGGTGAACAGCTCGCCGCCCTCGAAATAGCGGCGGCTGAACGGCTGCAGCGGGTGCTCGATGCTGCGCTCGGCCAGCACCCCGCCCTGCCAGCCCGCCGCCAGGTAGTCGCGCAGCTGCGACACCAGCACCGACGGCGGCAGCTCGCTGTTGTCGCGGCTGTTGCGGCCGGTCCAACTGACATACAGCACGCGCCGCGCCGACAGCAGCGCCTCGAGCATCAGCTGGCGGTCGTCGTCGCGCCGCGAGCGGTCGCCGGCCCGGGCCTGGCCCTTGAGCGCCATCAGGTCGAAGTCGCTGCGCACCGGCGCGCGCGGATAGTCGCCGTCGTTCATGCCCAGCAGGCATACCACCTCGAAGGGAATCGAGCGCATGGGCATCAGCGTGCAGAAAGTCACGCCGCCGCCCAGGAAACGACGGCCCAGGCCCGGTTCATCGAGCCCGCCGAGCCAGGCCTCGCGGAAGGCGGTGAGCGGGATCGGCTCGGCGAAGCCGGCGGTATCGCAGGTCTCGAGCCAGCAGCGCAGCGCCTCGTGCAACGCGGCCAGGCTGAGCCGCTCATGCTCGTCGGTCGGGGCCAGCAGGTCGGCCAGCAGCCGGCGCGCCCGTTCGGCCCAGCGCGCCGGCGTGAACACCCCGGCCGACTCGCGCCACCAGCCGAGCAGGCTGTCGACCAGCGCGGCCAGCGAACCGGCCAGGCCGGCATCGAGCCCGCCCACCTCGGCATACGGCTCGATGCCGTCGAAACCCGACGCGCCGCCGGGCACGCCCCGGGCGCTGCCGCTGGCATAACCGAGCAGCATGCGGCGCAGGCCGAACAGCCAGGTGTTCTGCTCGCCGCAGGCGGCCAGGCCGAGCTCGCCCCGCTGCTCGCCGCTCAGGCCCCAGCGCACGCCGGCCCCGGCCATCCACTCGGTGAGATGGGGCAGCTGCGCGGCCGTCAGGCCGAAGCGCACGGCCACGGCCGGCACGTCGAGCAGGTCGCGCACATCGGTGAGGCGGCAGCGCTGCTGCGGCAGGCGCAGCAGCCACTCGACCGCCACCACCAGCGGGTTGTTGCCGCGGTCGCTGACATCGGCGATGTCGAACGGGATGAAGCGCGGATCGTGGCGCGGATACTGGCCGAACACCGCCCGGATCGAGGCCGCGAAGGTCTCGATGTCGGGCACCATCACCACGACATCGCGCGGGCGCAGCGGCCGGCCGCCCGGCGGCTGGGCCAGCAGCGCCAGCAGCTGGTCGTGCAGGATCTCGACCTCGCGCTGGGCGCTGTGGGCGATGTGGAAGACGATGGAGCGGTCGGCCGGCCCGGGCGTGGCCGGGGGGTGCTCGCACAGCGGCAGCAGGTCGCGGATGTTCGCCTGCACCTGTTCGAGCAAGCTGCCGCCGGGGGCATCGTCGAACAGGTCGACCTTGGGGATGGCGAAGCGCTGCTGCGCCGCGCGCGCATCGTCGAAGGCATCGAGCTGGCGCACGAAATCGCCGCCCTGGCGCCCCCAGGCCGCCAGCAGCGGATGGGCATGCACATGCAGGTCCTCGACCGAAACGGCCGCCAGGTCGCGGCCCTGGCGGTGCGGATGGCGCTTGCGGGGCAGCTGCAGATGGATCAGCTCGCGGCCCTGGACGATGTCGGCCCAGTGGTACTGGCAGGGGTTGGGCACGGCCAGCAGCACCTGCGTGCGGGCCGACAGGGCGGCCAGCGCCTGCAGGGTCTGCAGCGGCAGGTGCGACATGCCGAACAACACCACCCGGCGCGCCACCGGGCTGCCGGGTGCACGGCCGGACTCCAGGGCCGCCACGAAGCGCGCGTGCAGCTGCGGACGGATGGCCGAACGCTCGCGCTCGCTCAGGCCGGCCAGCAGCTCGCGCCACAGCGCGGCCTGCCAGCGCTGCGCCTCGGGCAGGGGATCGGCCGGCGCGGCCAGCCGGGGCAGCACGTCGCGGCCCTGCGCCCAGGCACCCAGCCAGTCGCTGCGGTAGACCTGGTACTGGTCGTACAGGTCGGCCAGCCGCTCGCACAGCTGCAGGCGGCGCACCGCGTCGCCCGACTGCAGGAAGCCGGCGATCGGCTCGAAGCCGGCCCGCGCCGCGCATTCGGGCAGCAAGGCCATCAGGCGCCAGGTCAGCGCCGCCTTGTCCAGCGGCGACTGGGCCGGCACCTCGGAGCGTCCCAGCACCTGCCGGAAGCTGCGCCACAGGAAACGCGCCGGCAGCTCGACCCGGCTCGCCGCGCAAATGCCCTGGCGCTGCGCCAGGGCCATCTTCAGCCACTCGGCCACGCCGTTGCTCTGCACCAGGAACACCTCCTCCTCCAGCGGGTCGAGCGGCTGGCGCTGGATCCACTCGAACACGGCTTCGCGCAACAACTCGGAGCGGTTGCCGTGCAGCACCAGCAGACCGGGCTGGACCTCAGTGGTCATGGGGGAAAACGTGCATGAAGGACAAAAAGGAGGCGTTCCGGGGCGCCGGAACCACGAATGTTCGGATGTTACGTGCACGAAGGCTCAACAAGTGAGCCCTCCCCAACGCGAGCCTGCGGTATGCTGCCCGCCATCGACCACCTCACCGTGACCTTCACCAACGTCCTTTGCCCATGACGAGCTGGATTCTCGTTCTCATCTGTGTCCTTCTTGCCTGCGGCCTGTGGCGGATCATCCGTGCCGGGCTCGAGCGCGAGCGCCGGCAGGCCCTGCTGCACCTGCGCCGCGACCGCACCGGCCGGGCCACGCTCGGCCTGCCGAACGGCATCGACCCCGGCATCGGCCTGACCGGGCCGGCCCCCTTCGAAAAAGACCGCCTGGCGGGCCGTTCGTACGAACACGCCTCGACCCTGCCGGTGTCGTTCAGCAATTCGGGCGGATGGGCCTCGACCGACTCCTGCCTGACCTGGACCGACCACGCCCCGCCATCCTCCAAGGACTGACACCTCAGGCCGCGGGACGGTCCGTCACGACGATGCCGTCCTCGTCGGCATAGAGCCAGTCGCCCGGACGCACCCGCACGCCCTGCACCTGCACCGCCAGGTCGCGCTGGCCCTCGTTGCGCTTCTCGGTGGGCCAGGGCATCAGCGCCAGCGCGCGGATGCCGAGCTCGCACAGCGCCAGCTCGGCGGCATCGCGCACGCAGCCGTCGACCACCACCCCGGCCCAGCCGTTGCGCGCGGCGGCCGCACCGAGGTTGCCGCCCACCAGGGCGCGGCGCAGCGAGCCACCGCCGTCGACCACCAGCACCCTGCCGAGGCCCGGTTCGTCGAGCGCGGCCTTGACCAGGGAGTTGTCCTCCGAACACTTGACCGTGCTGACCGGGCCGGCGAATTTGCGGCGCCCGCCGAAGTCGCGGAACACCGGCGGCAGCACACGGAAGCGGTCGTCGCTGCTGTTCTTGTGGGCATCGCAGAGGTCGCAGGTGGAAAAACTCAGGGCGGAGTCATCGGCTCGGTTCATGGCAAGTCCCCTTCGTCGCGGCGGGTGGGCAGGCGGGTTTTGCTGCAGCGCGGCATTGTAGGCAAGCACCCGCGCCACGCCAACCGGCCCGGTCTCAGGCCTCGGCGGCGGCGCGGATCCGCTCGCGCAGCGCGAACTTCTGGATCTTGCCGGTGGAGGTCTTGGGAATGGCCTCGAAGCGCAGCTCGCGCGGCAGCTTGTAGCCCGCCAGCAGGCCGCGGCAATGCTGGAGGAGCTCGGCCGCGCCCAGCGCCGAGCCCGGTTTCAGCTCCACGAAGGCGACCGGCGTCTCGCCCCATTTCGGGTCCGGCCTGGCCACCACCGCGCAGGCGAGCACGTCCGGATGGCGGTAGAGCGCATCCTCGACCTCGAGCGAACTGATGTTCTCGCCGCCCGAGATGATGACGTCCTTGCTGCGGTCCTTGATCTTGACGTAGCGGTCGGGCTCCATCACCGCCAGGTCGCCGGTATGGAACCAGCCGCCCGCGAAGGCCTCGGCGGTGGCCTTCGGATTCTTCAGGTAGCCCTTCATGGTGATGTTGCCGCGGAACATGATCTCGCCCAGCGCCTGGCCATCGGCCGGCAGCTCGGCCAGGGTGTCCGGATCGCGCACCGTCATGCCCTCCTGCAGCATGTAGCGCGCGCCCTGGCGGCCGTTCAGCCGCGTCTGCTCCGACAGCGGCTCGGCGGCCCAGGCCGGCCGCTTGACCGCCACCGCCGCCGGACCGTAGACCTCGGTCAGCCCGTAGACATGGGTGATGTCGAAGCCGAGCCGGGCCATGCCCTCGATCATGGAGGCCGGCGGCGCGGCACCGGCCACCATGCCGCGCACCGGGTGGTCGATGCCGGCCAGCAGCTCCGGCCCGGCGGCCAGGAGCAGGCTGTGCACGATGGGCGCGGCGCAGTAGTGGTCGGCCCGGTGCTCGCGGATGGCGCCCAGGATGCTGCGCGCATCGACCCGGCGCAGGCAGACGTGCGTGCCCCCCAGCAGGGCCACCGTCCAGGGGAAACACCAGCCGTTGCAGTGGAACATCGGCAGCGTCCAGAGGTAGATCGGGAAATGCGGCATGGTCCAGGTCGCCGCGTTGCAGACCGCGTTGAGGTAGGCGCCCCGGTGATGGGTGACCACCCCCTTGGGGTCGCCGGTTGTGCCCGAGGTGTAGGACACCGCGATGGCGTCCCACTCGTCGCCCGGCCCGGCCAGCTCCGCCAGCGGCGCCTGTGCGGCGAGCAAGGCCTCGTAGTCGAGGCTGCCGAGGCGCTCGCCGGGGCCGCCGTATTCGCTGTCGCAGACGTCGACGACCAGCGGTTCGCGACCGTGCCGCTCACGCAGCAGGCGCAAGGCCTCGCCCATCACCGGCGAGAACTCGCGGTCGGTGATCAGCACCTGCGCCTCGCAGTGGTCCATCTGCCAGGCCAGCAAGGACGCGTCGAGGCGGGTGTTGAGGGTGTTGAGCACCGCGCCGAGGGCCGGCACGGCGTAGTGGGCCTCCACCATCTCGGGGATGTTGGGCAGCATCACGCTGACGGTGCTGCCGCGCCTGACCCCGCGCGCCTGCAGCGCGGCGGCGAGGCGGGCCGAGCGCTCGCGGGTCTCGGCCCAGGTCTGGCGGCGGCGCCCGTGGATCACCGCCGGCAGGTCGCCGAACAGCTCGGCGCTGCGCTCGACGAAACTCACGGGCGACAAGGCGACGAAATTGGCCGGGTTCTTGTCGAGCAGGGTGTCGTAGATGCTGGTCATCGCGGTCTCCTCGCTGCGCTGCGGCCCGGGAACTCCGGGCTGCCAACGCATTGTGCTCACGAAGCCGGCACCCGGCCCGATTTTCCAGCGCAACGTACGGCCATGCCCCCTATGACAAGGGATGCAGGAAAACCGCGCTCAGGCCGCCGGTTTCATCACCCGCCCCGGCGCCGCGCTCGATCGCGCCTTCAGCCGGGCCACGCCCATGCCCACCAGCGAAGCCGAGGCCACCCCCATCAGCAGCGTCGTGCCCGCGCCGTAGAACACACCGCCGGTGATGCCGCGGTCCACCATCGCGCCGAAGATCGGCGAGGCCAGCGCGAACCCCAGGTCGAGCCCGGAATACACCGTGCCGTAGACCCGCCCGGTCGCCCCCGGCGGCGAGGCCCGCTTGATCAGCATGTCGCGCGAGGGGCCGGCCAGGCCGGTGCCGAAACCCGCCAGCGCGGCCACCCCGGCGGCCATCATGCCGGGCAGCAGGCCGCTGCCGACCAGGAACAGCAAGGCGGCCGAAGCGGTCAGGCAGACCGCGATGATGCGCTCCAGCCGCTCCGCGCCGGCCGCCAGGAAGCCGCCCACCAGCATGCCGGCCGCGCCGAACAGCATGAATCCGGTGACGACGAAGGCGGTCGACTCGTAGGGCAGCTTGTACATGCTGCTCAGGACCGGGCTGGCGAAGCTCTGGATCACGCTCAGCGCGCAGGTCGAGAAAAAGAAGAACGAGAAGCACAGCCAGACCGAGGGCAGGCGCAGGAAGGCCATCGGGTGCTCGGCCGGCGCCGCCGCGCCATCCGCCTTCGACGGCGCATCGGCCCAGGCGCCGCGGCGGTCGTCGATGGCGTCGCGGTTGAACCACAGCACGGCGATCACCAGCAAGGCCCAGCCGCCCATGCCGGCGGCCGCGATGCGCCAGGAGCCGGTGAGCGCCGTCAGCCCGGCGAGGAACACCGGCGCCGCCGCCCAGCCCAGGTTGCCGGAGATGCCGTGCACCGAAAACCCGTGCCCGAGCCGCGCCTGCGACACCCGCTTGTTGAGGATGGTGAAATCGACCGGATGGAACGGCGCATTGCCCAGGCCGGCGAAGGCCGCGCCCAGCACCAGACCGGCATAACCCTGGGCGGTCGCGGTGGCGACGGCGCCCAGCACGAAACAGCCCAGGGCGGCGAACAGGATCGGGCGCGCCCCGAAACGGTCGACCAGGAAACCCGCCAGCGCCTGGCCGACACCCGAAATCACGAAAAAGATCGAGACCAGCAAGCCCAGGTCCACGTAGCTCAGGCCGAAGTCGCGGATGAACAGCGGGAACAGCGGCGGCAACATCAGGTGGAAGAAGTGCGAAGAGCCATGCGCCAGGCCGATCAGGCCGATGGTGCGGGCATCCTGCCGAAGCGGAACAGCGGGTGCGGTGATGGTCGTCATGGGAAGGTTCCAGGCATCGATGGGAGAACTCTAGGCTTCGGCACACAGTCCGGGTTACGATATCTCGTCAAGTTCTATCGAGATCCAGCCAATGTCACCCAAGCCGCTCCGCAGCCGGGCCAGCGTCCACCCGATAGACCCGATCCGCTACGCTCCCAGCGCCGGGCAACCGGTGCGCGCCAAGAGCCGCCGCCTCGCCGCCAACACCCAGGTCCTGCCGCACAGCCACCCCTGGGGCCAGCTGGCGTTCTCGATCACCGGGGTCGTGCGCATGGAGGCCGGGCGCAGCACCTACATCGTGCCGCCCTCCCGTGCCGTGTGGATTCCGCCCGGCGTCGAACATGCCGTCACCGTGGTGGAAACCGCCGAGCTGCGCACGCTCTACCTCTACCAGGACGAGCAGCGCTGCGGCCCGGACACCGGCGCCCCGGCCGACTCGCCCTGGCGCGCCTGCCGCGTCATCGAGGTCTCGTCGCTGCTGCGCGAACTGGTCACCCACCTCACCACCGAGCCCGGCGAGCTGCTGCCCAGCGAACGCGAGCACCACCTGAGCGCGCTGGTGCTCGACGAGCTGCGCCGGGCCCGGCCGGTGTCGCTGGGGGTCGACCTGCCGCGGGACAAGCGCCTGCTCTCCTTGTGCCAGGAGGTGCTCGACGACCCCGCCCGCTGGGCCACGCTCGAGGACTGGGCGCGCAGCGCCGGCGCCAGCCCGCGCACCGTGGCGCGCCTGTTCCGCAGCGAACTGGGCACCACCTTCCTGCAATGGCGCCAGCAGGTGCTGCTGGCCAAGGCGCTGTCGATGGCCGCCCGCAAGCTGCCGATGGCCCTCATCTCGGCCGAACTCGGCTATGCCAGCCCGAGCGCCTTCAGCGCCATGGTGCGGCGCTCGGTGGGGGCGCCGCCCAGCCAGTTCTTCAGCTGAGCCCCCGCCCCCCCTAATCAACGATTGGTTGCACACCGGGGGCATGAAGCGGACAGTTTTCAGCTCTAGACTCTGCAGATCGGGACGGGCGTTTCGCCCGCCTCCCACGAGCCGGCCTCGGCGCCGCCGCCAGCGCCAGCCCGGGCGCCCCATGGAGAGATTGTCTTGATGCTCACATCCCTGTTCGGCGACCTGCGCGCCATCCGCCTCCCCGGCGCCGACGCCGCCGGCGACGAGCCCAACCACGGCTTTGCCGCCACCGCCCTCATGGAAAGCGTGTCCACCGAGGTCAACGACCAGGGCCAGATGGTCGACAGCCACCTGCGCGACCTGGTCGTGTCGGGCTCGCCGGCCCAGGCCATCCGCGAGCACTTCGCCTCCACCCGGGCCGACCTGGACACCGCCACCCGCCTGATCGCCCTGCTCGATCCGACCGGGGTCTGGGCCTCGGCGGTCATCAAGGCCCTGTCCGACGCGAGCGGGCGCCCGGTCGAGCGGCTGCACCTGCGCGAGCAGGGCACGCTGCGCACCCTGGCGATGATCGAGCGCACCACGCTCGAGCGCCGCAACGAGGACACGCTGCGCATCTACCATGCCGACGTGCGCGCCCCTGGCGGCGACAACGCCGCCATCCCCGTCGCCCTGATGGAACGCAGCCACATGACGGCCGTGATCGTCGGCGCCATGTCGCCGCACGCCATCGACGACATGCTGCGCAGCCTGCACGAGGCAGTCCGGCAGGCCCACTGGCGCTGCCCCACCCTGCTCTTCATGCTGCCGCCCAACGCCGTCTGGATCGCCAACAAGATCGCCATGATCGACTGGCCGCAGCGCCTGCGGGTGCAGGTGCTCAACGAGTCGCTCACCAGCGCCTCGGCCGTCTGGAACTCGCTGCTCGGCATGTGGAACCGCGTCAAGTCGGTTCCCACCTTCAGGCCGGCTCCCGTCCAGAACGAGCACGGGCTGGAGGACTTCCCCATCAAGGTGGCCGACCTCGATGCCGCCGCCGCCGACCACGCCGCGCCGCCCGAGGCGGCCGCCGCGCCGGTGCGCCGGTTTCCCGCCAGCACGCTGGGCCTGGAGGCGGCCCGCCAGGCGCTGGCCGGCATGTCCGGCATCGACGGCCTGCTCGGCTGCGCCATCGTCGACGTGAGCACCGGCATGATGCTGGCCCGCCACGCGCCCGACCCCCAGCTCAAGCTCGAGCTCGCCGCCGCGGCCGGCACGCAGGTGCTGCGTGTCCACCAGCAGGCGGCCCGGCAGATGGGTCTGCCCGAGCACATCGACGAGATCATGACCAGCGCCGGGGCGCGCCACCACCTGCTGCGCACCGTGACGAAACACCAGGGGCTGTTCCTGTTCGCGGTGCTCGACAAGCAGCGCACCAACCTGGCCCTGGCCCGCTACAAGCTGATGGAGGCCGAACAAAGCCTTGCCTGAGCCCCGGCGGCGGGGCTGGGCTACCATTGCGCCCACGCGGGCCCGTGCCGCCCGCCGAGCCCCCTGCCATGAGCCAAGTGCTGTTCGACTACACCAAGCAAGACGCCAGCGGCGCCAGTTGCACCGCCCACGCCTGGGCGCGCATCCCCGAGCCCCTGGGCCGCGAGGCCCGCGCCGACTGGAAAGCCCGCGCCAAGGCGCTGCTCGCCCGACACGACGCGGTGCTGGTCGCCCACTACTACGTCGACGGCGACCTGCAGGACCTGGCCCTGGAAACCGGCGGCTGCGTCGCCGACTCCCTCGAGATGGCCCGCTTCGGGCGTGAGCACGCCAGCCGGACCCTGGTCGTCGCCGGCGTGCGCTTCATGGGCGAGACCGCCAAGATCCTCAGCCCCGAAAAGCGCGTGCTGATGCCCGAGCTCGAGGCCACCTGCTCGCTCGACCTGGGCTGCCCGCCCGACGACTTCGCCCGCTTCTGCGACGCCCACCCCGACCGCCAGGTCGTGGTGTACGCCAACACCAGCGCGGCGGTGAAGGCCCGGGCCGACTGGATGGTCACCAGCTCCTGCGCGCTGGCCATCGTGCAGCACCTGAAGGACCAGGGCCAGAAGATCCTGTGGGCACCCGATCGCCACCTCGGCCGCTACATCCAGGAGCAGACCGGCGCCGACATGCTGATGTGGAACGGCGCCTGCATCGTGCACGACGAGTTCAAGGGCCTGGAACTCGACCTCCTCAAGGCGCAGCATCCCGGCGCGGTGGTGCTGGTGCACCCCGAATCGCCGCAGTCCGTGGTGGCGCAGGCCGACGTGGTCGGCTCCACCTCGCAGATGCTGAACGCGGTCGTCAACATGGAGGCCAGCACCTTCATCGTCGCGACCGACAACGGCATCCTGCACCGCATGCGCCAGCTGGCGCCGCACAAGACCCTGATCGAAGCTCCCACCGCCGGCAGCAGCGCCACCTGCAAGAGCTGCGCGCACTGCCCCTGGATGGCGATGAACGCCCTGCAAGGCGTGGTCGCCTGCCTGGAACAAGGCTCGGGCGAGATCCTCGTCGACGAGCCGGTGCGCAGCGAGGCCCTGGTCTGCATCGACCGCATGCTCGACTTCGTGCAGCGGCATCCCTCCGCCACCCGCCAGCCCGGGCTGGTCAAACACATCGGCGCCGCCTGAGGCCTTTTCCCATTTTTTCCCATGTTCGAACTCAACGAAAGCCTGGAACAGGCGCGCGACCGCAACATCCGAGACGCGCTGCGCGAAGACATCGGCCGCAACGACTGGACGGCGCAGCTCGTGCCCGCCGGACAACGGGTGCGCGCCCGCGTGCTGGTGCGCGAGCAGGCCGTGCTGTGCGGCCGCGACTGGTTCGACGGCTGCCTGCACGCCCTCGACCCCGAGGCCCGCATCGACTGGCACATCGAGGAAGGCACCCTCATGGCCGCCGACAGCCTGGTCTGCCACATCGAGGCCCAGGCCCGCGCCCTGCTCTCCGCCGAGCGGCCGGCGCTCAACTTCCTGCAACTGCTGTCGGGCACGGCCAGCATCACGCGACGCCACGTGGCCGCCATGGGCCAGGCCTCCACCAACCCGCGCGGCTGCGCGGTGCTCGACACCCGCAAGACCCTGCCCGGCCTGCGCCAGGCGCAGAAATACGCGGTGCGCATCGGCGGCGGACAGAACCAGCGCATGGCGCTGTGGGACGGCATCCTCATCAAGGAGAACCACATCGCCGCGGCCGGCGGCGTGGGCGCCGCGCTGCGCAACGCGCAGGCGCTGAACGCCGGCGTCGGCATCCAGATCGAGGTCGAGGACCTCGCCCAGCTGCGCGAAGCGCTGGACGCCGGTGCCAAAAGCGTGCTGCTCGACAACTTCAGCCCCGAGGCCATGGTGCAGGCGGTGCAGCTCAACGCCGGCCGGGCCCTGCTCGAGGTCTCCGGCAACGTCCAGCTCGAGGACATGGCACGCATCGCCGCCACCGGCGTCGACCGCATCTCCATCGGCCGCCTCACCAAGGACGTGCGTGCGACCGACTACTCGATGCGGGTGCTCGAACGGCTGTGACGAGGTGAGCATGCCGCCGCCCCCGCCGCCCCGGCTGCGCGACATGCGCGGCCTCGGTCCGCGGTCGGAGGCCATGTTGCACGAAGTGGGCATCACCACACCCGAGGCACTGCGGGCCCTCGGTTCGCTCGACGCCTACGAACGGCTCGTGCGGGCCGGTCTGCACGTCAGCCTGAACCTCCTGTGGGCGATCGAAGGCGCGCTGTCGGACAGGGACTGGCGTGTGGTGGCGCGAGAGGACCGCACCCACCTGCTCGGAGAGCTGGACCGGCGCGGCATCGCGCCCTGATCCGGGACCTGGACAGCGGCTGTCCGATACGGTGACGTCGCAGGTCATGACTGGCGCTGCATTGCGTTTGCTGGCTCCAATCACTGGCCGTCACCGCGTCGGTGCGGGTGTGCACGCAGCCCAAAGCGAATCGACCGTTCCGTCAGGAACGCGACTTCCCGGACGGCACGGAGGCTTTCACCACGCCCAGCCTGAGCCCGAGAACGCCCAGAACGCGGTTCAAGGTCTGCACGGTGCCTTCGCTGCGTCCTTGCTCAAGGTCTTGGATGGTCTTCGTGGACACTCCCGCGAGCTTGGCCATCTCCTCGCTGGTCAGACGCATGCTGCGCTTCAGGTGCCGGAGCGACTCGCGCAGCGACCATTCGGGATGGGCCAGCACGTCCTCGATGGCCTGGCGCCGCAGCGCCAGCTGTTCAGGCAGCGTGAGGTTGTTGTAACGCTTGTCCATGATGTCGGCCGAAACCTTCAGCGCAGCGCCGCCAGCTCGCCGGCCAAGCGCTCCATGCCCATCTTGAGATGGGCATGGACATCGGCCTCCATTCCCAGCGCCGGCCCCTGCTTCGCGATGTCGTCCAAGGCGGGGACCATGTCGCGCAGTCCTTGAATCAAGGTTGCGCGGTCGAGCGCGGCATGGGTCTCCCCAGGCTGCGGCTGGCTCGACAGGCAGATGTCATCGACGACACGCGACCAATCCGGCTGGCCGGGGTGCGTGGCCTCGCTCTCCCAGCGAATGCGCCGCGCGATCCCGTCGGGATGCAGGTACATGGGCGCGAAGTCGTAGAGCGGTGTCAACCCGATGTGTCCTGCAAAATCGCGCCGCAGGGCCGTGTTGCGGGCATGGTTGTCCTTGTTGCCCAGGGCCAGATTGGCCACGTCTCGCCGCAGGTACTCCAACACTTCGGTCTGCGGCTGCGTGCAGCGGCGGATGAGCTGACGACACACCTCGTCATGGCTGGGGACGATACCAAAACCGGCCGTTCCCGTGAGCGTCGCAATGCTCTCCTGCCCCAGCCGGACGACGCCTCCCTCGTGAACGCAACGGTCGAAACGAGGAATGAACAGGGCCCGTTCGCGAAGCCGCAACGGCCCGTGTACAAGCAGGCCGAGGCGCTGTGCCAAAGCCATATACACCGCCTCGTGGCGAAGAATCTGCGCAAGCCTTGCATTCGTGCCACGGCCGAACTTCACGATGAAATGTTCCCGTGCCCGGTGATCAGGCAAGGTGTGGTCGAGATACAGCAGCCCGTCCTCGGCGCGGGTCAGCAGCAGCTTGGGCCATTCACCCTGGATACCGGAAGAGCCCGCCACGAACAAACCATGCGCGGCCAGATATTCGCTGAATTCATCACCGCGCGCCGCGATCTCGTCGTCATGGAAGCCGCGCAAGGGCCCCTGGTGCTCGGTCAACCACAGGACGGCCTCCTTGACACGCAGATTGCCGATCGAATTGCCGGCGCCGGCCAACAACAAGTGCCAATCGTCAGGGACGGCCGAAGGATCAGCCAGTTTCAGACGCCGCAACAACTCCTCCCGGCCGAAACCTTGAGGCAACATGTCGATCAGGAACGGGGGCCAGTGAGGCAGCTCCAGCGGCTCCAGCCCCACCCGGAGTTGGCAACTGAACGCGCATGCATCGCGCTTCCCCGCGTGCTCCATGGCCCAGGTGACGTCGTAGCCCGTATAGGTCTTGGCACGCCAGCCATGACCCGCCTGTCCTAAAAGACTGACGCTGCCCACGTCGTGCCATCGACCTCGGGCGTGCAGTTGGATAGTGCAGGCTGAACTCATTTCAGAATAATTTTATATAAAACAGGGGTGGCATGCATCACGATATATATAGATTTCCAATGTAACAAGATGCCAGCCCAGAGAAAGCACACCGGATTTCAAACCTGCGGGAGCCCCTATCGCCGAGGTCCGTCCACGCTGTCCCCGGAGTTCACGGCCACTGCACCATAGGGCCTCCTCCAACTCATGGCCTCGAACGGTGTCCGGCCGCCGGCGGGCTGTGTCCACGAGCCCGTACCCGGGCCTCGCATCGGACGTCCATCGAATCGTGACGGATTGAACAAACTCGAAGGCAGAACCAGCCAGGTACGCCCGCCAGCCTCTACAGTCGAGGCTGCCCCGCGACGGGCGCCCTGGAGCTGCCATGAGCACTGCCTTCGAATCCATCCACAACTTCCACGAGCAGGCGGTCTTCGACGCCGTCAAGAGCATGCTGCCGGCCTACCCGCACCTGCAGGGCAGCGAACTGCTGGCCGACATCGCCTGCGTCGCCCTCAACCGCCTGCCGCCGCGCTACATCCGCCACGCGGTGGATTTCTCGTTCTACCTCAGCGAGAAAGAACGCGCCGACATCGACGCGGCGATCGAGGAATCGGTGCGCTTCGCCTTCAACTTCGTGCAGGCGCGCGCGGCGATGCGCGCGCGCAGCTGAGAGCACGCCGCACCGTCCGGCACTGCAGGAGCCCCTTTGAGCTACATCGTGAAGATATGGGAGCAGCCCGCCGGCCTGCCCCTGCCCGACGACGCCCCGGCCATCTGGCGGATGCTGGACGGCTTGTACGAACGCCCCGCTGCACAGCCGAACCCGAAGTTCCTCGCACTGGGCCGCCAGCTGATGGCCTTGTACCCCGAGGACCCGGACGGCGACGAAGACGGGGTGTGGCTCGACGGCGGGGACGGCCAGGTCGATGAAGCCGTCTGGAACCTGGGCCTGTACGCCGGCGACCGGCTGGACGAGGTGCAGGCCATGGTCGCGGCGCGAGCCACTGCCCTCGGCCTCAACCTGGCCGACGAACAGGCGGACGAGCTCTACCTGGCCGACGGCCGCATCCTGGCGCGCCGGCCCGGCGCTTATTGCGTGCGGGCCTTCGCGGCCTATTTTTCGGGGGACCACGCGGCCGCCTGGAACGCCTTCCTCCCCCTCGCCGAACAAGGCAACCGGACCGCCACCCACAACCTGGCCACGATGGTGCTGCGCGGCGAGGCCGGGCCAAAGAACCTGGTGCTGGGCCATGCCTTGCTCATGCTTGCCGGCAAAAGCACCGAGGCCGCCCGCCTGAGCGGCCACCTGAGACCCGAGCAACAAGCCGCAGCCGACGCCCTGCTTGCCCGCCTGCAAGTCCCGGGACAGCTGCAGGCCAACGTGCGGCAGCTGACGGCGGCGCCGCCAGCCGGCCCTGCGCCACTGGCGCTGCAACCCACCGAGGCGCCCGCAGCCGCGCCGCCCCCCACGGCTGCTCCCGCCCCGCAAGCCCCGGCCGTGGACATCGCCGCCCTGACCCGGCGCGCCACCGAAGGCGACCGCGACGCCCGTTCCGAACTGGCCTGCCAGTACAAGCTGGGCGAAGGCGTACCGCAAAGCGACGCCCAGGCCCTTCACTGGTGGCAGCTGGCCGCCGAGCAAGGCCAGGCCGACGCGCAATACAACCTCGCCCTCTGCTACTACCTGGGCGACCCGGTCGCCAAGGACGAGACCCGGGCCTACAAGTGGTTCTGCCAGGCGGTCGAGGGCGGCCATGTGGAGGCGATCCACAACCTGGGCGTGATGTACGAGCAAGGGCGGGCGGTGGCCAGGGACCCGATCGCGAGCAAGGCCTTGTACCTGCACGCCAGGCACCGCGGCTACCGGCGGGCGGAGGCGCCGAGCTTCGAGCTGGGGGAGGCGTCGCGCGCCATCGCACTGGCCGCACGCATGGCCGAGACCGGCAAGGTGCTGGAAGTCCTTTCCGCCTGGAGACGTTCGCAGGCCAAGGCGGCGGCCGCACCGTCCGGCAACAGGCCCCGGGGCGGCGATGCCGAGCGGCCCGAGCGTGACAGCGGCCCCGACACCGGACGCATGGCAGGAACGGGCGGTGGCTGGCACCTCGGCCATCTCGCCTTGCTGGTCGGCGCGTTCGGCCTGGTCCTGATGCTGATGCTGCTGCCCCCGGGACACGGTCTCCTGGGCAAGCTGCTCATCCTGGCGGTCGAGCTGTGCGCGGGCTATGGCGCCTGGCGCAGCACCCGGGACATGATGCTCGGCACCCCGACCGCGACCGCGCTGGTGCTGCTGGCCCTGGTGCCGGGCATCGGCATGTTCGTCTGCATCGGCCTGCTGTTGAAGGCGCTGCGCGGTCGAAACGCTTGAGACGATGCTCCGTGCCCTGTTGCCGGAGCAGCACACGATCCGGATCCCGCCCCCCCCGGCCATCGAGGAGGCAGGCGCCTACGGACGCTCGTAGCGCAGGACCCGGCCGGAACGCTTCATCAGCAAGGCCTTGCCTTCGACGTCCATGCTCACATTGAACCCGGCGCCCTGGGCGATCAGCTTCGGGTCGAGCTCGAAATCGAAACGGTTCAGCCTCTCGCCGCCGGGACCGCGGGGCAGCTCCACCACCTGCCAGCGCCCGTCCGCGATCTCGTCGTGGCGCCAGGCCACGGTGTCGGCGTCGCCCACCTCCGGCACGCGCAGGAAATCGTCCGCTGCATCGGGCTCGTAGCTCAGCACTTGCTGCTGGGCGGGGGCACCGGTCAGCAGCACCGTCAGGCCGGGCAACACTCGCCCATCCACGCGGAAACGGACCGCGGTGCCCTGCTGGCCCGCCTCGCGCGAGGAGCCGACCAGGCGCATGGGCGAGCCCGCCTCGCCGGACCCGGTCGAGAAGCGCACGGTCCTGCCCTGCACACGCCAGCGTCCCGTGGCGCTCTCGTCGACGCTGCCGTAGGCCAGCATGTACTCGAACTTGCCATTGGCACGCAGCAGGAGCTCCGAACCGACCTCGTGCAACCCGCTCAGGTAATAGTGTCCGACCAGCCGGCGGGCCAACGCTTTTTCCTTCGCGTTCATCGGCGCAGGGTCGGGGCAGGCGGCATCCGCCGGCAGCACCAGGGCGGCGGCGCGACGGAACGACTCGCTCTCGCGGCAACGTACATGCTCGCCCAGCGACAGGCCGTCGGGGGTCGGGTCGGCGAGCGACGCCCCATGCGCCAGCAGCGGGCGCAGCAGCTCGGGCAGCCGCTGCCGCACCGCCAGCCAGGCGGGTGCGGACCCCGAGGCAGAGGACGATGCGGCGCTCGCCCCGCTGTCCAGCAGGATGCCGACCACGTCGGGCCGGTGAGCGAGCAGGGCCGCCTGCAGCGGCGAGTAGGCGTCTTCGCCTAGGCGCAGGCCGGCTCCCCCGGTACCGTCCAGCCGGGTGAACAAGCGGGTCAGCGACTCGCGCTGCCAGCCCAGCCAGGGCAAGGCATGGTCGGCGATCAAGGACTCGTAGAGACGGACCAGCAAACCGGGCCCGGTGCCGCAGGCCGCTTCGACGCGCAGACCTTGTTGCAGCAGGGCATCGAAGAACTGTTCGTCGCGCAACAGCCGGTAGGCGGCATCGCGGCGGGTGATGCACGCATCGCGCAGCGGGCGGCCCGACACCCGGGCCACCAGCGCCACCAGCTCGGGGCGGCCCGAAGCCACGGCCAGGTCGAATGCCGACCCATGGGGCTCGACCGGAAAGTCGAACGACGGCCGGATGCGCAGCAGCTCCTCCACCACCCCGATCTGGCCATGGAGAAGCGCCAGCTGGATGGGCAGCCAGGCCTCCCCATCGAGGCGATCGGGCTTGGCCCCGTGCTCGACCAGCAAAGCCACCAGGCCGGCATCGCCCTTGCGGACGGCCGCGGCGAGCGGCGACAGGACCGCTGCGCTGTCGGGCTCGAGTTCCACCGGCGCTCCGGCGGCGACCAGGCTGCGCACCAGGCCCGCATCGGCGCTCATGATGAGCTCCGAAATCGCCGCGGCACGAAGCTGCTTCGGCTCGAATCCGGCGGCATCCAGCCACTGCTTCATCAGCGGCCATTGCGCGGCCGACCCCAGGACCGGGGAGCGCGCCCAGGCCTCGACGATCTCGCCCGCCAAGGCGCCCAGCTCGCGCCGCCGCTGCGGCGTGTCGATGCGGGACAACATGGTCTTCACCCGCGCCACCTCGCCCGCCTCGATGGCGGCCAACAGCGGCGCCGGCGCCGAATAGACCCCGCGCAAGGGGTTCGCGCCGAGCTGCAACAGCAAGTCCACCATCTCCCACTGCTTCGCCTGCATGGCCTCGGCCAGCGGGCTCGGCTCGCGCTCATCGGGCGGCCCCTCCAGCGGCGCGCCGCGGGCGACCAGATCGCGCACCCAGGCCGCATCGCCCGCGCGCACGGCGAAGTGCAGCAGGCTCCCCTGCTTCACCCCTGCCAGGCGGGCGAAACCCGCCATCTTGCCCTCCAGGTTCAGCGGCCCGCGCTGCCCCAGCGGCATGCCCGGCTCGACCAGGGATTTGCCGAGCGCCACATGCCCGGTCGCCACGGCGGCCAGGGCCGCATCCAGCCGGACGCTCCAGGTCGTCTCGCCGGGGGCCATGGCGTCGCGCTTCAGCGAGGCGGGTGCCAAAGGCTTGAGCGCCTCCAGTGCGCCCACGTTGCCGGTGGCGGCGGCCAGGGCGAGCGCCGTCGGCTCATCGCCGCTGCGATCCTCGTCCTCGTACACCGGCGAGGTCCCGCTGGCCAACAGGGCATGGACCGGCGCGGCGCCCTCGGTCAAGGTCACCAGGGGGCCCCAGGCCAGGTAGTCGGCCGCCGGCCGCTGGATGCCTTCCTTGGCCACCTGCTCCTCGATCCGCAGATGCGGCCGTTGGGCGCCGGCCTGCAGCAACTGCACCACCATCTCGCCGCGCTGCGCACGCGACACCAGCGGCGGCAGATAAGTCATGCGCACGAAATATTCAGGGTCGAGCAGGAACTCCAGCGCCGTCTGGTGCTTGCTCACATCGCGCCGGTCCACCGGCGCCCCCGCCGCCAGCAGCAGCTTCACCATCTCCGGCGAACCGAACACCACCGCCAGATGCAGCGGCGGATACGGCGCCTGGTAGGTCACGTCGACGACACTGGCGCCCTGCCCCAGGGCCGCCTCGAGCATGCGGGTCTTGGCCGGCACAAGCCGCTGGTGGGCCGCCAGCGCCTGCGCCGCCTCGGCCGGCGCCATGTCCCAATAGACATGCTTGCGCCTGCTGGAAGCGGGCGGCGACAACAACGCGGCGAGCAGCGGCCGCCCCTCGACGGCGTACTCGGCCAACTGCGGGACCTTGGGCAGCAGCCGCATGAACTCCGCCTCGCGGCCGGCATTGGCGGCCGCCCACAGGGCCAGCACATCCGCGGTGGGGCTGCGGGTGTAGCGGCGCTCCTCGTCGATGCAGCCGCAGGACGAGTCCTTGGCGGATGGCGACGGCCCGGCCGGGGCCGCCGCGGCGCCGAGGCCGATGGACAGGAGGACGGCCGCCAGCAGCGTACGGCGGTGCGGAAAGGTGATGCGTGAGGACAAGGCGGGTGGGTGTCAGCTGGGGATGGCGCAGGATACGCATTGCGGACAGCTTGCTCCATCGTCCAGGTGAGGGGGCGTCCCAGGCCGACCCCGCCCTACCCGCCGCTTCGGCGAGGCGACGTCCCTGCCGGCGGAAAAAGACCGGACTGCTATCGTCGAGCACCGCGCACGCCCTGCCGGCCTGACGCCAGGCCGACCGGGCGACTTCAACTCGACACCCCATCGAAACGCTTCGCGACATGCTCCCTCATTCATTGACTGATCTCCCGGGCAAGGCATGGTGGCTGCTGGCCACAGGGCCCGCGCTGTTCCTGCTCGGCCTGGTCGGCGCCTCCCTCCTGCTGAATACCCGGGGCGTTCCCGAAACGGAGATCCCGGCGCGCGTGGCCACCCTGGTACCCCATGTCCTGCTCGGCATGTTGCTGTGTCTTGCGCTGATCCTTGCTCGCTTCTTCGCCGCGGAAACGGGCGGCGCCTGGAGGTGGCCCGGGACCGACAAGGCGCTTGCCGACATCGCCATCGGCCTGCTGGCGGGAACCCTGCTGGGCATGGCGTACCTGCACTGGCTGGCGCCCGTGCTGGAGACCCTGCAACGCAGCGTGGGAGACTACGTCCCGCCCGGATCCGTGCTGCCTGCCGTATCGGGCAGCCTCGGTCTCTTTTTCGTGGCCAACGTGCTGCTGGCGCCCTGGGTGGAGGAGACGCTGTACCGCGGCGTGGCCCTCCCCCTCCTCGGCGCACATGTGGGCACCTTGGGAGCGGTGGTCCTGAGCTGCATTTTCTTCGGACTGCTGCATTGGGCCGGCGGCGTCTGGTACATGCTGCTGACAGGGTGCATCGCAGGCGGCGCGTTCGCCGCCTTGTTCTATGCGAGAGGCGGTGTACTCGCGCCCTTCGCGGCGCACCTGGCCTTGAATCTCGTCGAATTCGTCCACGCCTGGCACGCACGAGGCCCAACCCAGCCGTGACCCTCCCGGCTCGACGCCCCGAAGGCGCGTCGGGCGTGGTCGACATCCCCTCTCAGGCTGGAAAGCGGGGGCCGGAAACAAGGTGTCCCGATCACGGCGGAGGCTGACGCGAGCCGAGCAGTTCGCGCCACCGCGTGACGAGAAGCTCCGTATACGGTCCGGCGGCCACGCTGTAGGCCCCCAGTGCGTAGCCGTCATTGGCCTCGACCAATGCCGTCTCGCCGGTTTGCAGAATGCCGAAATCGATCCCGTAGGCCGATGGCGCCCGACCCGAGGCACGATAGGCGACAAGCGCCGACTCCACCACCTTCAAGTCCAGGGTCACGCCAGGGTCACCCGCATAGTGGTCCAGGGCGGAAATCTGCGAGCCCACCACATAGAGGCGAAACTCCGAACGCCAGTCGACGATTTGCGAACACCAGACCTCCTGCCGCCTGCTGGCACTCCCGATGCGCATGAAGTCGCCCGCCCCACTGAACACCCTTCCCGTGAAGCTCTTCCGCCGTGCCGAGGGCTTGACGAAGACGGGCGCAGCCATGCCCTCGGAAAGGGCACGTTCCACATCGCCCAGCCTCGCCTTCCAGACGCGCCGATGAAGAAACGCCTGCAGGCTCGCCGGGTAGTCGTCGGGCGGCGGAACCGCTATGCCCAGCTGGCTCATCGCCCCGTGCATCGCATCCATGTCGCCGGCGATGAAAGTCTCCGGCGAAAGCGGCAGCTCGCGACGACGGATGTTCTTGAGGGTGTACAGCAGCACCGGCACGCCGCGCCGCTCGAACTCCGATCGCAACAGCCTTTCCTCCAGGCGCAGCCTTCCGCCACCGGGATCCTGGAGATACGCGGTCTTGATCATGAAAAGAGGCTCGCGCAAGGGGCTGCCGATGTCTCACGAGCATAATCGGCCGACTGAAACAGGGAACGGAAATGAGAATAAACGAAATGGATGCGGCCTACCTGGAGCAATGCAGGCAGGCCCTGAGCGACGAACAAGGCAAGAGCCTGTCCGAGTCCAATCACTGGGAGCATGTCGACCGGCCGCAAGTCCACGCCGACTGGGACACTTTCTACAAGGACTTCGCCGGCCTCATCGACACGTCGAGCCCCGAAGACGAGAAGATCCAGGAGCTGGTCGAGCGGCACTACCGGATCGCCTGCCGCTTCTACCGACCCAGCAGGCTGGCCTATGTCGGAATGGCATTGTTCTATGGCGAAAACGCCGACATGCGCGATTTTCACCATCGCTACCATCCCGCCATGGTGGAGTTCCTGGGCCAGGCCATGTCCATCTATGCCGAGGAGAATCTCTGAACCGGGGAGAACGCTCCAGGCTCTCGTGCGCAGACCATGCAGCCTGCCTTGCTCAGCGCCCCGGCTGGCTCACATCCTTGCCTGGAACGCCCGCGTCGGCCGGGCGCAGCAAGGCCCAGGCCCTGGGGCCCTTGCCCCGATGCGTGACGAATTCGGCGGTGATCCGGAAGCCGAACCGGGCATACAGCGGCAGGTTGCGTTCGTTGTAGGTCTCCAGGCACATCGCCTCACCCTCCGGCAGCTGCCGCAGGACCTCGGCAAGCAGCCGTGAGCCATGGCCCCGGTGCTGTTTCGACGGTGCCACGCCCAGGCTGAGCAGGGTCCAGCAGGCGAACGCCGGACGATGCGCCTGGACCGAAGTCTCCACGCCGAAATACCGGGCCAGGCCGCGCGGGCGCCACAGCCGGGGACTGCGCAGCACGGCCCCGAGCACCGCCGGCAGCGGGAAGTCGCGCAGCGCCGGCGGCAGCAGCAAGGCGATGCCGGTGAGCCCAGTGTCGCTGTCCAGGCGAAAGCTGCAGCCGTGGCGCGCCGTCAGGCCGACGGCCAGCGTCATCATCCGGTGGACGGCCTGCGCGCGGTCCGGGTCGCCCTCGAAGTAGTAGCGCATCACCGGATCGTCGACGAAGGCGTCCGCCAGCAAGGCGCCTGCCTCGCCCGGAGCGTCCAGCCAGCGCGAGACCCGGCCGGCATCGGTGAAGATCGTCATGTGCTCGACAAGCTGCAGGAGGCCTGCCACCCCAAAGGCCTCGGGCCGCGCGGTGCGCAAGGCGATCCCCGGCGCGGGCAGCCGGGTCAGCCGATGCGACCGGCCGCCTCGGAGTCGCCGGTGCACACCGACCGGCTCCCCGGTCCAGGGTGAAGATCGTCAGCATAAGGCAGGAGCGCCTTGGCCGCATCGATCCGCAGGGCCAGCGCCACGGCCTCGTCGTTCATGACCTGCAGCAGGAAGCGCTTGGGATCCAGGCACACGGCCGGGGTCACCGCCCCCGCCGACCCGCTGCCGGGCCGGGGATCGACGGCCTCGGGCGTCACCGCGTCCTGCTGACGATGCGCCTCGACAGGCCGGAGTTTCTCCAAGGCCGCCTCGAAAGCGTCCGGTGGAATGCTGCCCAGGCGGCTCAGCAAGTCGGCCTGGCCTTGCTCGCCGGGTGGGATGTCGAGCCAGGGCGTGTCGTCGAAAACGGGCGCCAGGTCCGGTGCCAGGAAGGCGGACCAGTTTCCGGTCTGCGCCTGCAGCGCAGGCACCATCCGGGCATGCTGCACCTCACCCGTCGTCGAGGACTCCGGTGCGGGCATCAGGCACACGCGCTTGGCCGCAACGTCCGGCAGGAAGCGCAGGCGCAAGGACTCGAGAAACGCATGCGCCTGCCCGACGGGGACCGGCTCCGCGAGCGAGAACCAGAGCTGGTGGCCGTCGGTCCCGGAAACGGCGATGGCGGGGGCCGGCAGTTCCAGCTCGCTCTGCACCCCGCGCCACACCGCCGAAAGCAGCTCCCAGCTCGCCGGCCGGGCCAGCTCCAGCACCATGGCGCGTACCCGGCCCTGGGGATCGATCAGGCCCGATGCCGCTAGCTCGGGACCGGAGGCCGCGGCCGGATCGGGGAAATACAGGCGATGCAACTCGGATTGCAGTCGGTTCATGGCGGAGCGAAAAATGACGGGAAACGGCAACCGTGACTTTACTTGAGCTGCTCGGACAGGCGGCCAACGAAACCACTGCCCTCCCACCATGGCAACAAGCAGGAAGCCGACGGCCACGGAAGTGCGGCTTGTCGCGACGAGTCCGGCGTGGTCGCCGGCAGCGGAATCGGGAGACAATGCGTCCACGGCATGCACGGTGATGGCAGGCGATGCACGCCATCGGACACCCTGCATCGACATACCAGGTTCGAGCCCGCAGTCAGGTACCCATGAGCAAAGCAGCACTGATCGATCACGGCGAACAGTTCGTCGTGATCGATGGATCCACGGGATATGAGGGACGGTCCACTTGGGCATGGGAAGACAGGCCTGGGCAGACACCCCGGCGCGCCTATCCGATCGACCTCTTCGCCATGTCCGTGAGGCGCACCGGACTCCTGCGCCTCATCCCCTTGACCAGGACCAGGCGAGTACGGATCGCCCAATTGGCAAAGCGCTTACTCGAAGCCGACACCCCGGGGTGCCCGGTCCATGTCTTCCTGCTCGCAAGGCCGCCGAAGAAGCGCGTCACGCCTCCATAGCGTATGCCGACGCGTAAACCCTTGTTTCAATGGCTCGCCGGATACATGAAAGCTCCGGACATGAACCCCGAGATGACTCCGGCGGAGTACTGGGTCGTCGGTCAATTCATCAACGACACTCGCGAGGAGATGCGCATCTTCCTTGAAATGACCTGCGAGGAAGTGCTGCTGTCACCGGGCCATGCGGTTGAATTGCTCGCCAGGCCTGATGCGGACCTCCTGCCCCTGTCGATAAACTATGTCGAAGGGGGACTTCAGATCCACCCCTGCCGCGTCTGGGACCCCGACTGGCACATCCGCTTCAAGGGAAAGCTCATCCGGCCCGGCTACCCGACCCGGCTCTCGGAGCACGAATGATGCAAGCCGGTGACAGGATCAGCAGCCGGTCGAGCGCGGCAGGGCACATGCTGCGATAGCCCCTCGCCGGACGGCCTGGGAAGCGACCGCCCGACCTAGCCACACAGCCCGGCCATCAGGCCCAGCGGATGCGGCCCGCGCGAACTCACCGCCGGCCGCACCAGGATGGTCGGGAAGCTGACCGGCAGGGTGTGCGGGAAATCCCGGCTGTAATGCAGCCCGCGGCTCTCGTGCCGCATCAGGGCCGACCTGACGATGAGTTCGGCGCAGTCCACCAGGTTGCGCAGCTCCAGCAGGTCGCGGCTGACGCGGAAGTTCTTGTAGTAGTCGTCGATCTCGCTGCGCAGCAGCAGGATGCGGTGCAGCGCGCGCTCCAGCCGCTTGGTGGTGCGCACGATGCCGACGTAGTTCCACATCACCAGCCGCAGCTCGTCCCAGTTGTGGGCGATGACGACCTGTTCGTCGGCGTTCTCGACCTTGCTTTCGTCCCAGGCCGGCAGCTCGGGATGCGCTTGCTGGCCCCGGGCCAGGATGTCCTGCGCGCAGGTGCGGCCGAAGACCACGCATTCGAGCAGGGAGTTGCTGGCCAGGCGGTTGGCGCCGTGCAGGCCGGTGTAGGTGGTCTCGCCCACCGCGTACAGGCCCGGCAGGTCGGTGCGGCCGAGCAGGTCGGTGACGACGCCGCCGCAGGTGTAGTGCGCCGCCGGCACGACGGGGATGGGCTGGCGGGCGATGTCGATGCCCAGCTGCAGGCAGCGGGCGTGGATGGTGGGGAAGTGCTCCTTGAGGAAGTCCTCGCCCAGGTGGGTGGCGTCGAGCAGCACGTAGTCGACGCCGTGCTTCTTCATCTCGAAGTCGATGGCGCGGGCGACGATGTCGCGC
>CBIHOH010000032.1:0-44622 GCA_966211755.1 uncultured Rhizobacter sp.
TGCTGGTGCTGGTGCTGGTGCAGCCGACAGCGTCGTGGCCGAGGACGGCGTCTCCATCATCACCCAGCGCCAGAACACGCCGGCCAGCACCATCAGCAACATGCCGGCGCCCATCCACAGCCAGGGGCTCACCGGAGGGGGCAGTTCGGTGTCGTCGCTGTCGGCCAGCCCGGCCTGGCCGAAGCCGCCGTGGACCGAGGCGCCCTCGCGCTCGGCGTCGGCCCGTCTCAGTGCGTCGAGGATGTAGGACATCGTGTCACCTTTCGGGGGTCAGTCGCGGCTCGTCCACGCCGCTGGCGCGGTTGAGCAGCATGAGGGTGGCGGCCCCGGCGACACCGTCGGCGCGCAGGCCATGCGCCAGCTGGAAGGCTTCGACCTTGGCGGCCAACGCGGCATCGAAGGTCTGCTCGGCCGCCGGCGCGGGCTCGCTGGCGGCGCTGGCCAGCCGCGCCGCCAGCCAGTCGACCGCCGGCCCCTTGTCGCCGCTGGCGATGCGTTTGGCATAGCCGGGCGGCGCACGCCAGAAGGTGGCGAAATCGCCGCGCCACACGCGCGACAGCGAGGTCAGGCTGACGGTCTGCACCACCCCGTTGATGCGCAAGGTGGCGCTTTTGTCGCCCAACCCCGTCAGCAGGGCATAGACGGGCCGGTCGGTCTCATCGCGCAAGGTGAGGATGCCGGGCCGCGCCAGCTGGCGTATCAGCGACAAGGTGCTGGTGCCCTTGAAACACTGCACCTGCACCCGCTCGGCCGCATCGCAGGGATCACCCTCGCCCAGCGACAGCTTCCACCAGGGGGCCAGCGCACGCCAGGCCTCGCTTTCATGGCGCAGCACGGCAGCACCGGCGGACGGCACGGCCAGGGGCGAGGGCTCGGGCACCGGGGCCGACGCCGCGGGCATGCCGGCAGCCACGGCCGACGCGACCGGCGATGCCGGGGCGGCCACCGCCGCAGCCGAGGCCGGGACGGGGGGGCGGGCGCTCGACGGCTCCGGCACGGCACGCCCCCACCCGCCCTGCAGCGCCCAGGCCAGGCCGCCGATCACCGCCGCGCCGGCCAGCAGGCCGCCGCCCGCCCACACCGCGGGAGCCAGGCGGGCCCGTCGGGCGAGGCCGGAGGCGGGGGTGAAGAACACCTCGGTGGCCGCCTTGTCGACCACGTCCAGCGTGACTCGGCCCTGCCCCTGCGCATAGGCGCCGAGCAAGGCGCGGTCGCACAACAGGTTGATGCGCCGCGGCACGCCTCGCGTGAGCTGGTGGATGCGCCGCCGTACCTTGCGGTCGAACGGACGCATGCTGCTCGGGCCGGCCACCTGCAGCCGATGCCGGATGTAATTGGAGGTCTCGCTTTCGGACAAGGCCTCGAGGTGGAAGCGGGCGATCACCCGTTGCGCGAGCTGCTCCAGCTCGGGACGGGCCAGCATCTCGCGCAGCTCGGGCTGGCCGATCAGGATGATCTGCAGCAGCTTGCGCTCGTTGGTCTCGAGATTGGTCAGCAGGCGCAGCTGCTCCAGCACCTCGGCCGACAGGCTCTGCGCCTCGTCGATGATGAGGATGTTGTTGAGCCCCACCGCATGGGTGCGCAGCAGGAACTCGTTGAGCGGATCGATGTAGTCCTTGACCGTCGGCGCGGCCGGCAGCTCGGGCAGGGGAATGTGGAACTCCTCGCACACCGAAGCCAGCAGCTCGAGGACGGTGAGCTTGGGGTTGAAGATGTAGGCGACGTTGCAGCGCTTGGACACCTGCTCGATGAAGCAGCGGCAGACGGTGGTCTTGCCCGCGCCGATGGCCCCGGTCAGCAGCACGAAGCCGCCGCCGCCGCCCGCGCCATAGCGCAGGTGGGCGAGCGCCTCGCGGTGGCGCTCGCTCATGAACAGATAGCGCGGGTCGGGCGCGATCGAGAACGGCGGGTGTTTCAGGCCGAAGAATTTCGCGTACATCGGTCAAGCATACGTGCAAGTGCAAGGACCCGGCACAGCCCCCTCAGACCCGGCCCTGTTTTCGGGACACGATGAAAATATCCCACACCGCCATGAACATCGCGGCGATGACCGGGCCGATGACGAAGCCATTGAGCCCGAAGATCGCCATGCCGCCCAGGGTCGAGATCAGCACCACGTAGTCGGGCATCTTGGTGTCCTTGCCGACCAGCACGGGCCGCAGCACGTTGTCGACCAGGCCGATCACCATCACGCCGTAGGCGACCAGGACCAGGCCCTCCCACACATGGCCGGTGACCAGGAAGTACACCGCCACCGGCCCCCAGATCAGCCCGGCGCCGATGGCCGGCAGCAGCGACAGGAAGGCCATCAGCACCGCCCACAGCACCGGCGCATGGATGCCGAGGAACCAGAACGCCAGCCCGCCCAGGGCCCCCTGCGCCACCGCCACCACCACGTTGCCCTTGACCGTGGCCCGCACGACGGTGGTGAACTTGGTGAACAGCTCGCGCTTGTGGTGCGTGTCGAGGGGGATGGCCTCGCGGATCCTCTGCGACAGGACGCCGCCGTCGCGCAGCAGGAAGAACATCAGGTACAGCATGATGAAGAAACTGACCACGAAGTCGAAGGCGTTCTGTCCGATGTTCAGGGCATGGGCGGCGATGAACTGGCTGCCCTGGGTCAGGCCGGCGGCGATCTTCTGCTGCAGCGCGCCGAGGTTGCCGATGCCCATGCGGTCGAGCAGCGAGGTCAGCCAGTCGGGCAGGGCGGCGACGATCTGCCCGAAGTAGCGGCCGAAACTCAACTCGCCGGACTGGATCTTCTGCACCACCGCGGAGCCCTCCTGCACCAACAGGCCGCTGATCAGGCTCATCGGCAGGATCACCATCACCATGATCACCAGCAGGGTGGACACCGCCGCCCAGTTGCGCCGCTGCTTGAAAGGCTTGAGCAGGCGCCGGTACAGGGGAGCGAACATGATGGACATGACCACCCCCCAGAAGACCGCGCCGTAGAACGGCAGCAGGATCCAGCCGAAGGCCAGCGTCACGACCACCAGCAGCAGCAGGAAGGACCTGGATTCCAAGCTCGAGGGCGGAGGGGGAATTTGCGGTTTCATGGAGCATCCGTCGAAGGTTGTCGCGCCGGGCGCGCAGTGGCGCATGGTACCCAGGTCCGGCCGGCGCCTGGCGGCGGCGAGGGCCGCGGGCATGATGGCGGACGGCCGGCAACGGCCTCGCCCCCTGTCCCCCCGTGATCGAGAACACCCCGTCCACCTGCTCCAGGTCGCGCTGCGCGACGGGCTGATCGGCCTGTCGCTGCTGATTGGAGTTTCCTGACCTGATCGCTCCACTGTTCAGGTATTTCAGTGACGACGAGGTGCGAAAGATCGTCGGGGGCAATTACCTGAGAGTGTTCGACAAGGTCACCGCATCGGCGAATAGAAAATTCGGTGAAGAGTTCCTCTCCGGAGCCAGCGGAGTCGGTGCACGCTCAAGTCTTGCCCTGGTCTAATGCTGACAGCGCTTTTCGTCCGCCCCGGAGCGCTACCGGCTTTTCCGGTCAACAATGCCCTCGCTTCCCAAGGCGGCTTCCGTCCGGTCGCATCGACGTCCTCTGCATACCCCCGAGTCCCCATGAAAACAACTGAACTGACTGCCCTGGCCGCCATGGTCATGGCACTTTCTTTCAACAGCGCATCAGCTGGAGAGGCGAGCCCAGGCAAGGATGCCGTGGAAACTCCCGAGTCCGAGGTCGATATAGGGGCCAGCAAGGATGGCACCGACCCGAGCAGGCTTGCCGATGAACTGGCGGATTTCTGCTTCTTTGCCGGTACCCCGTCACCCGAGATGAAGTTCACCACCATCAGAAAACTGAAGGTTGGAAAAGGAACCTATGGAGGTATCAAGGAGATCCTTCCAAAATTGGCCCAGCATGCGCGAAAGGTTGGCGCTGACGCGATCATTCAATATAACGGTTCGCAGCGATTTGGTTTCTTTCCCTGGCGAATGGTTAGGCCCGTGGTGACAGGTGTGGCCATCAAGTGGGTTGAACCGAAGAAAACCGATTGCGCGGCGATGGGTGGTGCGCCGCTGAAATTGATTTTGACCGAAGACAAACCGCCTTCTCAATAGATCGACGGGATGATCCTCGGGGCGGCACACGGCGGCGGCATGCCCGGGCCGGCGACTCCAGCCTCTGCGTCGCCATGCGGTCGCATCGCCCCCGCAGGGCATGGGTCAACGGTGTATCAAGCCTTGTTCGGCCCGCGCTGCAACGTGTCTGCAGCTTAACCCGTCAGGCCTCTGCCGCCGCTGAATGGCCCACCGCCAGCCTGCGCCAGGACACGGTTCAGGGATTCCGGGCCTCTCAAGCGAGCCCTGGTGGGGGCACTCGACGCCCTGTTCACCCACGAGCACATCCACCGCGAGGAAAAGCTCAGCATCGGCAGCCTGGCGGCACGGCTCGGGCTGCCCGAATACAAGCTTCGCCGGCTCATCAACCAGGGGCTGGGCCATCGCAACTTCAACGCCTTCCTCAACCGCTACCGCATCGAGGACGCGAAGCACGCGCTGGCCGGTCCGGCCCGTGCGGCCGTGCCGATGCTGACCCTGGCCATGGACTGCGGCTTCCAGTCGCTCGGGCCCTTCAACCGGGCCTTCAAGGCCGAGACCGGCCTGATCCCGACGGAATTCCGCAGGCAGCATGCGGCCGGGCCGCCGGAACAGGGCCTGCCTGGCGGCAGCTCGTCCCGGCCGGGGCCGGCTGCTAGAGTGCCCCCTCCACCCGCCGCGGGCAAGCCGGTGTAAGGTCGGGGCTGCGGAGCCGGAACGACGCACGGCCTGCGCCACCGGAAGCGCCATTTCCAACTCGGTGCTCCAATAGGGGTCTGTGCCACCCCGATGGTCCCGTTTCTCCGGTTCCCCGTGGAACTCTCCGTAGATTGCCTTCATGACTGCCCGCGTTGACAAGCCGTCCCTTCACCCGCAGCCCGGACCCGGGCTGTCCCTCCTGATCAGCTGCTGGCTGCCGACCGCGCTGGGCGAGTTCCAGCTGCATGGTCACGTCGACGACAAGGGCCACGAGCACGCGGCGCTGTCGATGGGCGTGGTCGACGACGGCGCCCCGGTGCTGACCCGGCTGCATTCGGAATGCCTGACCGGCGACACCTTGTTCAGCCTGAAATGCGACTGCGGCTCGCAGCTCAACACCGCCATGGCGGAAATCGCCGCCGCGGGCCGGGGCGTGCTGCTGTACCTGCGCCAGGAGGGCCGCGGCATCGGCCTGGTCAACAAGATCCGAGCCTATGCGCTGCAGCAGGCCGGTGCCGACACCGTGGACGCCAACCGCCTGCTCGGCCTGCCCGACGACTCGCGCGACTACACAACCGCACGCGACATGCTCGCCGCCCTGGGCGTCAAGCAGGTGCGACTGCTCACCAACAACCCGGCCAAGGTCGAGGCGCTGCGGGCCCTGGGCATCGAGGTGGTGGAGCGGGTGGCGCTGGCCGGCGGGCGCACCGCGCACAACGAACGCTACCTCGAGACCAAGGCGCAACGCATGGGGCACTGGATCGACGACACGCCGGCCGGCGCCGCCGAAGAGGGCTGACCGGCGCGGGCGTCGCCCTATTCGCTGGTCTGCACGCCGATGAGCTTGCTGCTGCGGCTGTCGTAGTCGCAACGGTAGCTGAACGGGATCGAGTGCATGCCGACCGCACGTTCCAACCCGCCCCGGCCCTCCAGCCGGCTGGAGCCGTTGGGGCCGGGCCGCAGCTGGCGCGAATCGGAACCGAAGGCGATGCGGCCGACCCGCGGGTACTTGGCCTTGAGGGCGGCCGCCACCGCCGTCTCGCAGGCTTCGGGCGACAGGTTGAGCAGGTCCGGCTGCCAGGGTTTTTCCGCCGCCTGCGGCCGTGGCCCCCCGGTCTCGCTGAACACCACGCCCGTGGTGCCGCCGGTGGCGGCATTGAAGAGGCAGCGGTAGGTGAAGCTGGTGAAAGCCGCGCTGCCGCCGCGGTAACGGCCCTCGCCCTTGACGCTGGTCTCGCCGTCGCTCGACGGCAGCAGCCGGCGTTTTTCAGCCATGAACTGCAGCTCCTGGGCATCGCGGCCGCGCATGTCGCGCACGCTCTCGGCCACCGCCGCCTCGCAGACCGGGCCCGCCTCGCGGGCCGCATCGGCAGCAGGGGCGGAGGCGGCCGGGGCCGCCAGGGCCGGGCCCGAGCACAAGCACAGGGCCAGTCCGGCAAGTCGGAATCGAGCGTTCATGAGAATCCCATCATCGAATGTCCAGGCGGACCGCAGCGCTATTGTCGCTGCTGCCGGAAACCGGCGGCCGGGAGCGCTCCGCGCCGCCGATCGGCCCGGCAGCAGGACCCCGGCAAACCGAGGTCCTCAGGCCTTGCGCGCCTGCCGGGCCGCGAGGTAGGCGGGGCTGTCGTCCGGCGGCAAGGCGGTGAGGATGCTGCGCCGCCGGCTGTCGAACACCAGGCGCAGCATCACGCCACGAAACTCGAGCCGCCAGTGCGCCACGGTCCGGCCCTGGCGGGCGAGCAACTCGCCCTGGCCGTGCGCGATGCGCTTGGCCAGCTGGAACATGTCATCGCTGGACACCTCGAGCGCGTAGCGCTCGAGCAGCCGTTGTCGGGTGTGGAAACGCTCGGCCGGAGAGGACATGGGGGCAGGAGGCCTGCGGCCTCGCGTGGCAGGGCCCGTATTGTCTCAGGGCGCGGCGGAGTCCGCCCGCCGCCCCGCCAGGGCCCGTTCGCACAGGCTCCGTAGTGTGAACAGGCCCTGGTCAGCCGCCGCGGGCGGCGGCGAGCCTGGCGCGCTGCAAGGGCGTGCGCTCGGGGATCTTGTGGGCCTTCTTCTGGTCGGCGCTGTAGCGCCAGCCCGGCAGGGCCCGCGCCACCTGCTCGGCTTTCTCGGGCCCGGCCTCGAGCAGCATCAGGCCCGCGGCGGCGCGAACCACGGTGGCGCCCAGCGCCTTGGCGGTTCTTTTCGCGGCCGCGACATCCTTGGCCTCCAGGCCTTCGCGGGGATAGAACACATAACGGTCCATGCGCGGATTATCGCGCCAAGCCATCTCCTTGCCTACTGCGGGTGAAACCCAGATCCTCCGCGTCCGCCGCGGCCAGGGCCACGATGGCCTCGGCACGCCGTGCATCGCGCGGCATGGCCAGCACCTCGCTGGCCGCCAGACGGCGCGCCAGCACGCCGGTGACGATCGGCGTGGCCATGGAAGTGCCGCTCATCGCCCCCCAGCGGTTGCCGAAGATGGTCGACACCACCGCCACCCCGGGCGCAGTGAGTGCCACCTTGCCGTGGTTGGAGAAACTCGCGAAAAAGCTCTCCCGCCCCGACAGCGGCTTGCCGCGGGTGTCGCTGAGGGTCCAGCCCAGGTCGGCGCCGGCCGGCCAGCTGCCGTCCAGGCCGATGGCAGACACGCCCAGGCAGCGCGGATAACGGGCGGGGTAGTCCACCTGCGGCTCGCCGTCGTTGCCCGCCGCCGCCACGCAGACACAGCCCTTCGCCCAGGCCTGCTCGATCGCATCCTGTACCGCCCCATCGGCCGGCCCTCCGCCTATGCTCAGGTTGATGAGGTCGCAGCCATCGACCACCGCCTGCTTGATCGCCGCGCTGATCGCGAAGGTCGAGGTTTCCTCCTCGCCGGCCTGGAACACGCGGTAGGCCCTCAGCTCGACCCCGCAGGCCTCGCCGCGCCGCCAGCCGGCGGCGGCCGAGGCGATGACCCCGGCCACGTGCGTGCCATGGCCGTCCTCGTCGCGATAGCGCAGCGGCGACTCCTCGGTCGTGTTGCGCCCGCCCGCCACCGGCAGGGCCGAATGCCGGCCGACACCGGTGTCCACCACCCCGACCCGCACCCCCTGGCCGGCGCCGGCCCCGGGCGGGCCGTAGACCAGCCCGCGCGCATCCGCCGCCCCCAGGTCGATGGGAGGCACCTGGAGCTCCAGCCCCTTGGCCAGCAGCTTCAGGCCATGCAAGGCCAGCGGCCACGCAGAATGAAGCGGCGACAGATACAAGGCGTCGAGGCAGGCGACGTTCCTGCCGAGCATGAAACGGGCACGCCCGAAACGATCGGTCTTGCACTCCATGCCGATCGCCCGCGCCTCGTCGAGCACCACCGTCACCAGCACGTCCTTCAGCAGCGTGCGCTTTTCGTGATCCAGCCGCACGGTGACGGTCCAGGGGACGGCCTTGCCCGCGGCCACCCGCGGCGCCTTCAGCTCGGCATGCCCGGCCAGCCAGGGCCGCGCGCGCCGGTCCAGCCGATACCACTGCTCCTCGAACACCTTCGTCCCCTCGGGCACCCGGGCCCGGATGTCCTCCAGGCTCAGGCCCTCGGCGCTCACCAGCACCGCGCCATCGGGCGGCGAGGTGTTCACGACCTGGACCGGGGCCTGGGCCTCGGCGGCGCGGGCCGCAGGCGCCGGGAACCCGGCCAGCCGGGCGAACCTGGCGAGCGAGCGCGGCCGGGACCGCGCACCGGAAGCCGCCAAGGCCGGCCTGGACAAGCCACCTTTCGGAATGACGACGAAACGCTTGGGGCGGAGGTGTTGTCGGGCCATGCTTTGTTCTCAAAAAAGCTCATCATCAAAGTCATCGAGGACCAGCCGGACGGCTGCCCGCGATCCGGAATCATCCGGCAACGGCAGGCCGGGCACTGAAACAAGCTGTGCGGACGCCGCCTGCGACACCGAGATCATTCCCGTGCGGCACCCTGGCAGCATGGAGCGTCCGGACCTTGTGCCCCGAAACGATTCATTCTCGACCTGCCTGCGCCCCCAGCATAGGCGCGCAGTGGCTCAGCAAGTGAGCCCCAGCGGACATCGAGCATGCGCGACGGAAGTGCCGGGCCTCGAAGAAGCCGGCCGCCATCGCGGCCGGCATGGGCCGAGAGCTTCATGCTTGCCAAGGGGCCCATCATGTCGATCGGCCATGAAGCGCCTGTTCCGAGCAAACGAAGCCCATGCCCTTGGTGCGAAGAAGAGCCCGGACTGAAGTCCGGGGCCATGCCGATCGTCGTCGAACGGCCCGAGAATTCCGCGGACCCGACCGAGGGCATGGCATCCTCCGGACATGCGGAGCCGGCCCTTTCCGGGACCGTCTTCCATGAATGAGGGCCTGCTCCAGGCCTGTCCAGCGCACCTGAACTCCCCGGCACCCTGCCCCTTCGCCAAGCCGACATGAATCTCATCAGCCTGTCCGAACTCGCCCCCGAAGACGTACGCGCCATCTGGCGCCTTGCGAACGCTCCCGCCGAGCGTCTTGCAGGCAACGTGGCCTGGTCGTTCGAAGGCAACGGGATTCGGACACGCACGACATTCATCCAGGCCTTCCGCGACCTGGGCCTGGCATTCGTCGAACTGCCGAACCTGCTCAAGACCGATGAACGGGCCTGCGACCTGGCCGGCTATCTGGACCCGTTCTACGACCTCTACGTCGTGCGCGAATCCAAGCACTCACGGCTGGCGGAATTCGCCACGGCCTCGTGCCGGCCGGTCGTCAACGCGATGTCCGGCGCGGGCCATCCCTGCGAGGTCCTGACCGACGCCTGCTACATCGACAGCAGGCTGATGCCGATCGAGCAGGCCCGCATCTGCCTGTGGGGACCGCCGACCAATGTGCTGCGCTCCTGGCACGAGCTCGCGCAGCTGCTGGGACTGTCGGTGCAGCATGTCTGCGATGCGAGCCTGCACGAGGTGCTGCCCGAGGTGGGCTTCTCGTCGGCGCCGACGGACGACATGGACATCGTCATCACCGACGGGTGGCCGGGCGGCAGCGAGGCGCTGGGGGGTTCGCTGACGCTGGCCGATCTCGAACGCATGGGCCATCCGGTGCTGCTGCCGACGCCGCCGTTCTCCGTCGGACGCGAACTCGCGTTCGATCCGCTGCTCTATCCGCGCTTTGCCGGCTACGCCCAGAAGGAGCTTTTGCTGCCCGTGCAAAAGGCCATCCTGCGGTATCTGCTCGAGGCCCGCTCCCGCTGAAGGCCGTGCGCGGCGTCAGCCTCGACGATCTCCAGGCCCGCGCGCCGGCATTCGTTGCAGTCCACGGCATGGCCGCACCTCCCAAGGCAGGACGACGGAAGCCTCCTTGTCGACGCCTGGAAGATCGCCACCCGTGATCGCCGGGTCGGGCTCGCTGCCAGGCCGGTGGTGAGATTCGCCATGCCGATGGACATGGATACGGCTTGCCCCGGTTTGACAATCGAGGACATTCGGCGCATCGTACGTGTTCCTCACCTGGGCTGACTCCCTTCGTGCCTTAGTCAGCAGCGGCCTCGCCGCGCAGGCATTGCCAGCGCCCCCCCCCTTGGAGTGCGTGCCATGGCGAGATCACTTTCCAAATTGATGGCATGGAAGCTCGCGGAACAGGATGTCCTGCTCGCCCGGAACCGGTGGCGAGCCGCTCTTGGCTTCTCCCTGGACGATCAGGCGGCAGCGCATGGCTTGAAAGCTGAACTGGCGAGCAAGCGTGAAGCCGCGCACGCCTTGTTCCTGGAGGCAATGGAAGAGTCCGAGGAAATCGCCCAGGCACTTCACCATCAGAACTTCCAGGTCAAACGGTCGTAGGCGCAAACGACGGGGTCGATGTCCGTTGGGGGCGCACGTTATCGCCGTGGGCTCGTCAGCCGCGATAGAGCTTGAAGAACTGAAACATCTTCGGCCACTCGGCCCTCGGTTTGAAGACGATGGCCACCTCCCGGCCCTCCAGGGCCGATTCGGTCAGCACGAGGTGATCCGGCACGGCCTTCGCGTTCTCGAATTCCTTCGCACCGACCTTGCATACAGCCTTGCGAAAGGGACCGGCGAGCCACTCCGCGACTTCGGGCGTGCCCTGGAAGCGGAGATAGCCGGCCAGGGAGGCATGAGCGGCTGCGACCATGGCGAAGCCGAGTGGCACATCGTCGCGGATCAGGATGTACATCTTCACTGGGTGCCGATCTCCATCATCAAGTCCTCGTGGCGCCGTTCGTTCCCGCTTCGATCGTCCGGCCTTGCGGGATGCGAAGGCCTCCATATCATGCGCCTCTTCCTGGCCGGATGCGCTCGAGCCGAACTCATCCTCCACAAGCTTGGGGCGCGTCTGCGGAGCATTCGAGCAGGCAAGCAAAAGGGCCCGTGGCAGCGAAGCCACGGGCCCTTGGTCGACCAAGCTGCAGAGCTGCTTTTTAGAACGGAATGTCGTCGTCCATGTCGTCGAACCCGGTCGACGACTTGGGAGCCGGCTTGCTCGCCGGTGGGCGCGAAGCCGGTGCCGGGCGCTCGCTGCGCGACTCGCCGCCGTCACCCGAAGCGCCGCGATCGCCGCCACGGGCGCCGCCGCGGGAATAACCGCCGCCGCCTTCGTCACCGCCGCCGCCGCCGTCGCGGCCGCCAAGAAGCTGCATGTTGTCGGCGATGATTTCGGTGGTGTATTTCTCGACACCGTCCTTGTCCTGCCACTTGCGGGTCTTGAGGCGGCCCTCGACGTAGACCGAACGGCCCTTTTTCAGGTACTCGCCGGCGATCTCGGCCAGGCGGTCGTAGAAGACGACCCGGTGCCATTCGGTCTCTTCGACCTTGTCGCCGGAGGTTTTGTCCTTCCAGTTGCGCGAGGTGGCCAGGGTGATGTTGCAGATGGCGGCGCCGCTGGGGGTGTAACGGACCTCGGGATCTCGGCCGAGGTTGCCGATGAGGATGACTTTGTTGATTGAGGCCATGGCCGGCTCCTGCTGTATGTCTATGGGGGGGGTGGCATCAAAGCCGTACCCGGGATTGTGCCGCAAGCGCCCACCGCACAGGCCGGCAAGGGCGTGCTTATTCCGGGGTGAGCGCAGCCTGTCGCCCCTGCGGCCACGGCATGCCCCCCTCCGGAAAGCCCAGGTGGGCTTCCAGCCCGCCTCCGGGCCGGTTGCGCAGGCTGAGGCGGGCCCCCAGCTCGTCGGCCAGGGACGGGACGACCAGCAGGCCCAGCCGGGTGGCCGGGGCCGCGATGCCCGGCATGCAGTCGAGCCGGCCGCACAGCAGGCGCGCCGCGCCGATGCCGGACTCGTCGATGGCGGGGCCGCGGTCGAGCACCGAGAGGAGGACGCCGAGGGTGTCGTCGCGGCAGATCCGCAGTTCGACCTCGCCGGGGAAATGGAGGGCGCCGTCGATCAGATGGGTGAGCACCCGCCTCAGCAGGAGCGGCCGCAGGCACAGGACCGCGCCGTCGGGCTCGACCAGCCGGACCGGGCGGCCGTCGTCGAGGTAGTCGCAGGCCAGGCCGTCGAGCAGGGAATGCAGCTCGGTCGGGCACGCGGCCTCGCCGGGAACGCCCACCGCCTGCACATAGCCCATGCCGACCGCCAGGCCGGCCTGTGCCTGTGCGAGGTCGGCCTGCAGCGCCTGGCGCAAGGCATCGGGCTGGAGCAGGGCCACGCGCAGGCCGAGCCGGGTGAGCGGGCGCTGCAGCTCGCGCGACACGGCGGCCATGACATGCCGGCGCCCGGCCGCCTGGCAGGCCATGCGCGATCGCAAGGTGTTGACTGCCCGCGCGAGGCAGGCGGTCTCGCGCGGCCCGGTCTCGGGCCAGGGCGGCGGCTGCTGTCTCGGATCGAGCGAGCGCGCCAGGCGGACCAGCCGCGCGAGCGGCCACAAGGCCCAGCGCACGGCCCCGTGGGCCAGGGCGGCGAACAGCATCAGCCCCAGCCCCAGCGCCACGGGCCACGGCCAGCCCGGCCCGCGCGCCGGCCAGGGTTCGCGGTCGAGCTCGAGGGTGTAGGGCGTACCGTCGACCAGCAGCAGGCCGATGTGGAAGCTGCCCGTGCGGCCGGGTGCGGCCGCGGCCGGGCGGGTGGCCGGCCCGACCCGCGCCGCCCCCAACGCGGCGGCCAGGGCGCTGCCCACCCAGCGGGCTTCGGCCGACAGCTCGGGCACGCCGGCCGGAGGCTGGCCGGCACGGTAGCGGTAGCCGGGCCTGGCCAGCGTGGCCAGCCAGCCCGCACGCTCCCCGGGAGCGAGGCGGTCGAGCAGCGCCACCGCGCCAGCCGCATCAGGGGCCACCACCGATTGCAGGGCGCCGCGCACCATGCGGCTGCGCTCGCCCAGCATCCAGGCGAACGAGAAGGCATGCGACACGAGCAGGACCGTCAGCACGGCCAGCAGCACACGCGCGCAGAGCGACAACCGGCCGCCGCGGGGCAGACCCGCCGGCCTCATAGGCAGCGCGCCTGGACCGCGCGACAGAACACATAGCCCTCGTTGCGCACCGTCTTGATGTAGCGCGACTCGCGGGCCTCGTCGCGCAGCCGGTGCCGCAGCCGGCTGATGAGGATGTCGATCGAACGGTTGAAGGGGTCGGCGTCGCGGCCCTGCGTCAGGCTGAGCAGTTGCTCGCGTGTCAGCACCCGCTGCGGGAAATCGGTGAAGACTCGCAGCAGCCGGTACTCGGCCGCGGTGAGCGATACCAGCGTGCCGGAGGCATCGAGCAGGTGGCGCGCGTGGGTGTCCAGACGCCAGCCGTCGAAGTCGATGAAACGCGCGGTCTCGGGGCTCTGCAGATTGGGCGGCAGCATGCGGGTGCGCCGCAGCACGGCGCGGATGCGTGCCAGCAGCTCGCGGGGGGCGAACGGCTTCACGAGGTAGTCGTCGGCCCCCATCTCCAGGCCGATCACCCGGTCGGCCTCCTCGTCGCGGGAGGTCAGCACCAGGATCGGGATGTGCGGGCCGCCGCGCACCGCCTGGTCGCGGCACAGCTGCAACCCGTCCTCGCCGGGCAGCAGGAGATCGAGGACGATCAGGTCGATCGCGTGCAGCGCCAGCATCTGGCGCATCTCGCGGCCGTCGGCGCCGGTGCTCACTCGAAAGCCGTGTTTGGTGAGGTAGTCGCGCAGCAGCCGCCGGGTGTCGCGCTCTTCATCCACCACCAGGATGTGATCGGGTTTGTCCATGCGCAAACCATAGCGCCTGAGCTCCCGCGGCTACCAGGGCCGGAGCGCCCATTTGGCGGGAGTTTTGTATCCCAGTTTGTATAACCGCGGCTCAGACACATGGGGATGCAAAACAAAGAGGATGTACTCGCGCGCGCGAGGCCCGATGCGCGCTCGGCACCGTCTTGCGGCGGCCTCCGGCCAAGGCGCCGGGCCCGGGTTCGGGCGCGTCGACAGCTTCAAAAACACCCGCCATAAAGCGGGGCTTGCGACGAATGCGCCCCGGGAGTCCCTACGACACGCGGCGATTGCAGCCCGAGCCGGCGGCTGTCCCGTACCATCACGCTCTTGTGCCCGCGCCGTTCCTTTCACCGACTCCCGTGACCCATCCTTCCGATACAGCGCCGCTGTCCGTCCTTCAGCATGTCTTCGGCTACCCCGCCTTCCGGGGCGAGCAGGCAGCCATCGTCGACCATGTGGTGCAGGGTGGCGACGCCCTGGTCCTGATGCCCACCGGCGGCGGCAAGAGCCTGTGCTATCAGGTGCCCGCGATCTCGCGGCACCGCGCAGGCCGGGGCGTGGCGCTGGTGGTCAGCCCGCTGATCGCCCTGATGCACGACCAGGTCGGCGCCCTCGAGGAAGCGGGCGTGCACGCCTCCTTCCTGAACTCATCGCTGACCGGCGAGGAGGCCCAGCGCATCGAACGCGAGATGATGGGCGGGCGCCTGGTGATGCTGTATGCCGCCCCCGAGCGCATCACCACGCCGCGCTTCCTGGCCCAGCTCGACTCCCTGCACGCGCGCGGCCTGCTGAGCCTGTTCGCGATCGACGAGGCGCATTGCGTCAGCCAGTGGGGCCACGATTTCCGCGAGGACTATCTGTCGCTGAACGTGCTGCACGAGCGCTATCCGGGCGTGCCGCGCATCGCGCTCACCGCCACCGCCGACGAGCTGACCCGGGCCGACATCATCCAGCGTCTCCAGCTCGAAGACGCGCGCGTGTTCATCAGCAGCTTCGACCGCCCGAACATCCGCTACGCCATCGTCGAGAAGGACAATGCCCGCGCCCAGCTGCTGCGTTTCATCCAGGACGAGCACGAGGGCGACGCCGGCATCGTGTACTGCCAGTCGCGCAAGAAGGTCGAGGAGACCGCCGCCTGGCTGAGCGGCGAGGGCATCAGCGCCCTGCCCTACCATGCCGGCCTCGACAGCGAGCTGCGGCGCCGCCACCAGGACCAGTTCCTGCGCAGCGAAGGAATCGTCATGGTGGCCACCGTGGCCTTCGGCATGGGCATCGACAAGCCCGACGTGCGTTTCGTGGCCCACCTCGACCTGCCGAAGAACATCGAGGGCTACTACCAGGAGACCGGCCGCGCGGGCCGCGACGGCCTGCCGGCCGATGCCTGGATGGCCTATGGCCTGGCCGACGTGGTCAACCAGCGCCGCATGATCGACGAAAGCCCGGCCGGCGACGAATTCAAGCGCGGCCAGATCGGCAAGCTCGAAGCCCTGCTCGCCCTGGCCGAGGCACACGATTGCCGCCGCGTGCGCCTGCTCGACTACTTCGGCGAAGCCAGCAGCGCCTGCGGCAACTGCGACAACTGCCTGCACCCGCCCGCCACCTGGGACGCCACCGAGGCCGCACGCAAGGCCCTGAGCTGCATCTACCGTTTCCATCAACACGGCGGCCAGCGTTTCGGTGCCGTGCACCTGATCGACGTGCTGCGCGGCAAGCCCACCGACAAGGTGAACCAGCACCGCCACCAGAACCTGTCCACCTTCGGCATCGGGGCCGACATCACCGAAGCCCAGTGGCGCGCCGTCATCCGCCAGCTGATCGCGCTGGGCCATGTGCGCACCGAGGGCGAATACAACACCCTCGAGCTCACCCCCAGCGCGCGCGAGGTGCTGCGCGGCGGCGTGCAGATGCTGCTGCGCCAGGCGAGCGACACCCCGCGCCGCGGCAAGGGCGGTCGCATGGTGGCGGGCAGTCCGCGCAGCAAGGACAAGCCGCCGCCGGTGCCGCTGGACAGCGACGGGCTGGCCCGTTTCGCCGCACTCAAGGCCTGGCGCGCCGAGGTCGCACGCGAGCACAACCTCCCGGCCTTCGTGGTCTTCCACGACGCGGCCCTGGCCGAGATGGCTCGCTCGGCGCCGGGCACGCTCGACGCCCTGGGCGAGATCAGCGGGGTCGGGGCCAAGAAGCTGGAGGCCTATGGCGAAGAGATCCTCCGCGTGATCCGCGGGTGATGCGCGCCCGCCGGCCCGACCGGCCTGTCGGCAGCGAGGCTTGCCGCCTCCTGCCGATCCCGGCCACGACACGGCCGGCTGGCGTGGGCGCATGCCGGCTGCGGCAACGGCTGGATGAGCCCGAAGGGCGATCGACAGCAACAGGCCAGGCCAGGCCAGGCCAGGCCAGACCAGGCCAGGCCAGACCAGACCAGACCAGACCAAGCCAAGCCAAGCCAAGCCAAGCCAAGCCAAGCCAGGCCAGGCCGGACCGGAGCCGTACCATGTGGGCCCGGGGTGGCGGCCCAGCTCCGCGACCTCTTGCACAGGAGCCCGCATGCACATCATCCTGCAGTCCGAGGAACAAACCCTGCTCGCGGTCTCGGCCGAAGAGCGCGACGCCCTTGTCCGGGTGCTCGATGCGGCCAGCCGGGAAGGTCCAGGCCGCGACCCTGCGCAGCCTGCAGGGTCGGGGGTCCGTCCCGAATTGCTGAGAGGCCTGCTCGGCAGCCTGAAGGCGCAACCCCACCCCGCCCGGCGCGGCCACGAGCAGGTCCATGTCCAGGCGGATCAGGGCTCGGTCATGCTGCGCGCGATCACGGTGTTCGGAGATCCCGTGGAACTGAACGAAACCGAAGCCCGGGCCTTGGACAAGAGGCTGCAACAGGCCATCGCCGAAGCCGAGTCATCCTGAATCGAAGGGGTCGTGGGCCTGCACGGCCGCACGCCGCGCAGCGCCGTTTTCGTGGCGCTTGGAACGACACGTCCGTGTGGTGCCCCGTCGAATCCAGGGGCTGCGACAGGGCGTGGCCGGCCTGCCGACACGCCGCGCCCGGCGGCGTCAGAACCGTCCGACGTGATGTCGCAGCCTGACCCGACATCCGCCGCGTCGGCACGGGTCCACACTGTCCATGCGGCCCGAGATCAGACCGGCGTGGCCGAACGACCCACTTGCAAAGGATCCGACATGTCCAGCACCCAGCACCTGAACCCCTCCGTGTCCAACGTTGCCGATCGCGTCGCCGTGTCGGCCGACAAGGCCTTGCATTCCACGCAAGCCGCCACCAACAAGGCCTTCGGCAAGCTGTCGAGCAAGGTCGAGTCCTTGCGGGAGCGCGCTGGCCCGCTGCTCGACAAGGCGTCGGCACGGGCCGAAGTGGCTGGGCATTACGTGCAGGACCGACCGCTCAAGGCCTTGCTGATCGCCGCCGCCGCAGGGGCCGCCCTGAGCACCTTGCTGGGCTGGATGAGCCGCTCGCGCCACCGCCACTGATCCACCGCGGCGGCGCACGACCGGGGCCTCGAGTCCGCCGGAACCCGCCGCCCGCCAACCCCTTCCTGCGTCGAGCAGGTGAGCCGACGGGGGCCTCTGGCCCCCGCACGCCTTACCCGGCATCGGCCGAAACGGATTTTCCGCCATGACACTCGATCACCGCTCCGGCCCGGCCGCGACACCTCCGCTTCGCACCTATCTGGTCGAAGACAGCTCCGTCATCCGTGACAACCTGCTTGGGCTGTTGAGCGACACGGTGCCGATGGAGGTGCTCGGCAGCGCCGAAGACGAAGCCACCGCCATCGCGTGGCTGCATGACCACTCGCGGGACTGCGACCTCGTCATTCTCGACATCGTTCTCCGCACCGGCTCCGGCCTGGGCGTGCTGGCCGCCTGCCGGGAGCGTGTCGACAAGGCCAAGTGGATCGTGCTGAGCAACCATGCCACGCCCGAAATGAGGCAGAAGTGCCTGGAATTCGGGGCCGACGTGGTGTTCGACAAATCGAACGAGCTCGACTCCCTGCTGCTGTATTGCAAGGGGCTGGCCGGCATGGACCTCATCGCCGACGCCAGGAACAGCCTCGCCAGCGCCTGAGCCGAGCGCACCGGATCCGCCCGCCCCTCGGCCCGGCACGGGTGGCCCGGCGTGCAAGCGGGCTGCCTGAAGTCCGCGCCCCCCTAGGTCTTGGGAGGTCGCCGGCCCAGCCGAAGCCGAAAATCGGGCGGGCGCCCGCCTGGGCGTCTACGGAGCCCTGCCCATGCCCTCGCCCCTCGCCTCAGCCCTTTCCGCCCGCCGGGTCCACGGCTTCCTCTCGGCGCTGGCCTGCGCCCTGCTTGCGCTGGCCTCGCCGCCAGTCCGGGCCTTGTCGGCCCAGGCCACGCTCGACTGGTCGGCCTTCGACATCCGTGTGGTCGACATCGACGCCGACGACGGCATCCATGCGAGCTATTCCTTCGATGCCCTCGCCAGCCGCACCGCCAGCTGCCTGGACGAATCGGCCATCTGCCCCGGCGGCTCGCCCGGGGCCTCCGCCGACGACTGGAGCAGCCACGGAACCGAGACCGGGCAGGTGGGCGGGCTGTGGGGCTCGGCCAGCTATTCCGCCGACTCCTTGCAGGCGATGGCCGCCGGCCGCAGCCCCGGGGGAGAACGCAGCATGGGAGCCTCCCGCTCCGCCTTGCTGACCCTGGAGGGCGCATCCGAGGTGACGATCAGCATCCCCTACACGCTGTCGGTCGATGCCAACGGGGGCGATGCGCGACACGGCAGCTTCGCCTATGCGGGGCTGATCGTGTCGAGTGTCGGCATCGCCAACTCGCAGCTCTTCACGCCGGTCGACGGCAGCAGCAGCGATTCGCAGGTTCTGCGCCTGCACTGGACGAACCCGAGCGAGCATGCCACCAGCTACCTGGGCGCTGACGCGTTTGCCCAGCTGGTCGTCTCGCCGGTTCCCGAGCCCGCGCCTCTCCTGACCATGGCGGGGAGCCTCGCCTTGCTCGCGGCCTGCCGGCGCCGCCGCATGCGGGCGACAGCTCCAGCCCCCAGGTCTGCCGCAACAGATGGTCGAGCGTGATCGTGGCGCGGGTCGGAGGGATCGCGCCAGGCCGGCAGCGGCCGGACCAGTCCGGCGATCGCCTGCTCCGGGCCCAGCCGCGCCATGAAGCTGCTGCCGCACGGCGGCTGGCTGGTCAGGCCGGTGGCGACCCGGATCGGCCGGTCGACGCGCAGGACCGGACATCCGCCTAGCGCGACCAGGCCGGCCGCGCCAAACAACAAAACAGCCTGGGCACGCAAAGCGCTCACTCCTGAAGACCACGGGCTTCGCTGCCTGCCGGGCGGCGCGCCGTGGCGGAGGCCGCGGCGATGAGGCCGGGCGTGCGGATTCAGCGGGCCGGCGCCAGGGCCTCGCCCTTGGGGCCGACCGGCGGCAGCCACAGTTCGATCGTCCCCGCGCTGCCCTGGAGCGTCTCGGGCAGGCCCCGCACCCAGACCTTGTCGAGCTGGCCCGGCTCCACCCACGGCGCCCCCACCCAGCGCGACAAGGCGGCGGCACAGGCGAAACCCGGCGGATCGTGCACGACGAAGGTCGGCTGGGCCCAGGGCACGGGCCGGCGCCGCTGGCGCAACTCGGCGATCCGGCCCACGTTCTCGACCGGCGCCACCTGCAGGCGCACGCGCGAGGCCGTCGCCGCATCCTGCAGCCGCTGGCGCAGCTCGCCGGCGGCGGGGCGGGAGGATTCGTCGTAGACCTGCAGATACAGGTTGACCGGACGGTCGGCCCGCTCGCAGGCCGCCAGCGACACGGCCGGGGGCGCGGCGGCCAGGTCCGGCGTTTCGCCGCGGGCTGCGGCATCGGCCGCAGGATCGGCCACCACCACTTCCGGCCCCGCACGATGCAGCCGCATGGCCCAGCGGCTCCACAAGGCGCGGGCCGCCCGTGCCTGGTCGTCCGGCGAGGTCCCCGGATGCCAGTAGTTCAACGCGATGCCGGGCGTGAGCGGCTTGTGCACCAGGGTGCACAAGTCGGTCTGCATGCGCTGGTGCTTGGCGAGGCACTGCTCGCTTGCCGTGGAAGGCTGCCTGCAAGCCTCGCCGAGGCGGGCGGCGAGGCGGTCCAGCCCATCCCTTTCCAGGGGGCGCAAGGCTTCGCTGCCACGAAGGTCGAGCAGCATCGAAGCCTGGGTGACGAGCATTTCGGACAGGTCGGGACAGTTGGCATCGAGCTTGTGCAGCCCCTGCGCCACCTCGCTGAACAATTGCCGCGCCTCGGCCTGCTGGTCGACCTGGTTGCGCTGCAGCTGTTCCTGCATCTGCCAGGCCGACAACAGCAAGGTGCCCGAGGCGCCCAGGCCCAGCGTGGTGCCGATGGCGGTGGCGCGGGCGCTGCGCCGCCACAGCGGCGGTGGCTTGGGCTGCTCGAGGGACGACGGACTGCCGCCCAGGCGCGCCGCGACCCGCAGGCCATGGCGCGCCGGGCTGCGCCAGCCAGGCAGTTGCGACAGCCAGGTGTCGTGCAGGGCGCGGCCGAAATCCTCGCCGAGCCGGTGGTAGCTTTCCCACTGGGCCTCGTCGAAGGACTGGTCGCCGGTCGATTCGTGCGGAAACCCCGGGTGCCGCTGCGCATAGGCGAGCAAGTCCACGTCGAGCGCGTCGTGCAGGTTCGGCTTGACGACCAGCAAGCTGCCTTCCGGCCGCCCGGCCGGCGCCTCCCGACCGTCGGCGCGGCGCGGGCCGGGACGCTCGCGGTAGCGGATGCGGGCCAGCAGCACGCCCCGGCATGAATGGTTGTCTGTCATGTCCTCGGGCGAGAGCACGGTCAGGTCGGTGCCGGCCAGGCTGAACAGCCGGGAGGCCTCCTCGCGGGTGTAGAAATCGATCTCGGCGCCGAAGTCGATGCGCGCCTTGCGCACCAGGTTCTCGATGTCGGCGAACGCATAGGCACCGTCGCAGCTGGCGTCGGACAGGACGATGAAATCGAGCTCGCGCTTGAGCAGCGGATACACGCCGGTGTTGTCGAAATGTCCGCCATCCGACAGGTACCACCAGGGCCGGTCGGCGCCGAAGAAGGTGGCCGAGGCCTCGCTCGTCAGCATCAGCGGCTTGGGCATGAAACGCCAGCCGAAGCGGCTCGGCCAGCGCAGCCGCGTCGTTTCGCGCGGCGCCCGGGCCCAGTAGCCCAGCCGCACGCCGAGGAAATACACCAGCAGGGCCAGGCCGCGCGAGGTGTACGAACCCGCCCCCGGCGACGAGGCCGCCCCCGACACCGCCACCCAGCGGCCGAGCGTGCCGGCGTCGTGCCCGGGGCCATGGGCGATGAAGTCGTCCGGGCCGACCTCGAGCCCGCGCCAGGTGGCGGTCAGCGCCGCGCCCTTGCGGTCGGCGTTGTACAGCCCGCTCTGGTCGTCGCGGGTCTGGTTCAGGCAGGCGTTGACCAGGTGAATGGGGCCGCCCGCGGTCTCGGGCCGGTAGTGCACCAGCTCGGTGTCGTCGCCCTCGACCACCACCGTCACGTCGGCGCGCCGGCTGTGCCGGGCGTCGAGCCGGCGCGCCAGGTTGCCGACCGAGAGGTAGGCACGGGTCAGCCGCGCCCGGTAGAAGCTGTGCAGGGACGAGGTGTTGGCCATCTGCGGGTTGCCCGCGGTCAGGCCCACCCAGCACACCACCACCAGGCCGATCAGGCCGGCGCGCATCCAGGCCGGCCAGGCGCGCAAGGCGGCGAAGGTCTCGGGCGCGAAGACGAACCACTGCAGCAACACCAGCCAGGCCAGCACCAGGGCCAGCAGCCCGACCAGGCTGCCCAGGTCGATGAGCCGGGGCAACCAGTCGCGCGCATGGGCGCCGGCATCGGCCGCCATGCGCTGCAGGGGCTGTGTCAGGGTGCGCAGCACCAGCACCATCAACCCGCCGAAACCGACCCCGCCCCACAGCCAGTCGTTGCCTCCCTGCAGTTCTTCGAGCACCCACCAGCTCAGCCCATCGAGCGCGCCCAGGCCGGCGATGGCCGCGGCGGCGAGGCTCACCACCCGCAGGGCCCGGGTCAGGCGGTTGCGCAGCCTGGCGACCGTCAGGGCATGGGGCGCACGGCCGAATGCGAGGCAGGCCTGCACCGCCGCTTGTCCGATCAGGGCCGAGACCAGGGCGAACAGCGCGGCGGTGGGCCAGCGCAGGCTGTCGCGCCGCAGGTCGAGGGCCTGGTTGTCGCGCAGCGCCAGCAGCAGGCCGCAGGCCACCGCCGCCAGCAGGCCGAGCAGGACCCAGTCCCGCCAGGGCGGGCGGCGCCGGTCGGGCAGCGGATCGGGTGCGTCGCGCGCGGCCCAGTAGCCGGTGAGCAGCGCCGGGGCCAGCAGCAGCCACAGGCCCGCCGCGAGCGGCCACCACGGTGTCAGCCAACGTTCCCAGCCCTGGGGACCGAGCAGCTGCAGGGAGTGCTGCAGCAAATGCGGCAGCACCACCAGCAGGCCGAGAGACATGCCGGCGAACATGAACTCGGTGTGGATGGCCAGCCAGGCGCGCAGGTAGGTCACCACCGCGATGCCCATGTCGCGCGAGCCGGCGGGCAGGAGATAGCGGCCGTTGCGGCGCAGCCAGCGCAGCACTGGCGAATCGCTCGCGGCCATCAGGCGCTGGGCGCGGCCCGGGCCGTAGGCCGACACCAGGCGGCCGTACATGGCGCCGATGTAGCCGCCCCCCGAGACGGTGGAAAGATAGTCGAAGCGCCCGAGCAGGCCGTCGGACACCAGGGTGCGGCGGGACGGATCGCCCGGCTCGCCCCCGTGGTTCTGCGCCAGGCCGCGCATCAGCCCGAGCGCGAAGGTGGCGCTGCGCACCCCGCCGCCCGACAGGGCCAGTCCGACCCGCGGCAGCTTCAGCTGCGCGGCATTCTGCTGCGCAGCCGCTTCGCCGAGCACGAGGCGCCGCCGTTCGAGCAGGCCGGCCTCCTCGGCCGGACGCAGGGCGGCCGGGCCATCCTCCGGCGGCGGGACCGAGGAGAAAAGCTCGGCTGCAGTGTGGTCCTGGTCTGGCATGGAAGCCTCCGCTCGGGCTGGGTGGCGCGGCGGTCCGTTTAGACGGCCCGGCGACCTGCGCGATTGTCCGGCGGACCCGGCCCCGAAGCCACGCCGAGTCTTAGGGGGCAGCCCGCGCGTCGCGCCCCTCGTTCCGATGTCGTTCCGGCGGCCTGGGGTCAGCGATAGCTGGGAGACACCCCAGCTTACGCCAGCACCGCACGAGGGTTGAAATGAGCGTACGGGCTGCCCGGCGCGGCCGCCCTTCATCCTCTCCAAAAAGTCTTCCATGAGCAACCAGATCGCCAGCGCAACGCCCTCCAGCACGGCGTCCGTCCCACCCAGCGCCACCCCGGCCGCCGACACCGGCGGCAGCCAGATCGCCGCGCGTCCCCTGGAACCCCAGGCACGCGCCCTCGAGGGCTACCGCCTGGCCAGCGAGGCGGCGCCGGGCAGCGAGGGCTTGCAGTCGCGTGCGATCGCCGATGCCGCGGGCAGCGCCCGCACGGCGCTCGAACGCACCGACCTGCCTGCGCAGCAGGCCACGACGCTGCGCCATTCGGTGGAGCAGATCGGCAACGCGGTGGTCGACGGCAAGCTGGGCGTCCCGCTCGACCCCAAGCTGAACCAGAGCCTGTACGACCTGGCCACCGCGCCGGCCGGCAGCACCCGCTTCGACCAGGCGCTGGCCCACGTGAACCTGGGCGCCGAGGTGCTGAACGAACCCGGGCAGCCCGCCGGCGAGACGGACTCCTCCGCCGAAGCACCGGCACCGGCCGCCGAGGCGAACAAGCGGACCTTCTATGGCGACAAGCCCTTCTTCGACGCCAGCGCCGCCAAGGAAGGCGACGTGCGCTTCAAGCAACAGCGCGATGGCTCTGTCGTCATCACCGACGGCGACGGGGTCAAGGCGCGGCGGGCCGGCCGCCCCATCGGCGACAACGATGCCTTCAAGGTGAAGCAGCTGCAAGCCCAGTCGCCGCAGGCGCAGCTCGGCTACCTCGAACGCGCGGCGCAGTCGATCGGCGGCGACAAGCTGGCGAGCACCACGAAAAACGTCCTCTTCCTCCTCAAGACCGTGGGCGGCGATGCGGATGCCAAGGTCAAGGCCACGGTGCTGAACCGGGTCGAGCTCGAGTGCAGCGCGGTCGAGCAACGCTGCGCGGCCAAGGTCTCCCTGCCCGGCCACAACGGGCTGACCGAGGTCAGCGCCACACCGACCGAGGGCGGTTTCAACGTCGAGATCAAGGGCGAGAAACATTTCCTGCCGACCTCCGGCGAAGGAGCGCGCTGGCTGGACAAGCTCCGCCCCCTGCCGGAACGCGAACCGGCCCCCCGGGCTGCCGAGGCCCAGGCCGCGCTCAAGGACGGGGTGCGCAAGCTGTTGCCGGAGGGCACGCCGGACAAGCTCGTCGACATGGCTGCCAACAAGGTGCTCGACCGCCTGCCCAACCTGATCCGCAACGGCGAATACGGTTTCAACGCCACCGTGCTCGACAAGCCGGGCCTGAAGGTCGAGGTGTCGGTGGGCGGCAGCGTGCCCAAGGCGGTGGAGAATGTCACCCGTGCCTCGGCCAAGGCCTTCGTCAACTGGGTCATCAATGACATCATGCCGCCGGGCATGGCCGCGCCCAACCTGTCGAACGTGATCAACCGCTGACCGACCCTCACCGACCTTTGGCTCCATTCCGCTTCGTCCCTTCGCGGTCCATCCTGCTCCGAGGCGGGGGCCTGCTGGTCCTGGCCGGGAGCCTGTGCGCCCGGACGGCGCTTGCGGAAGACAAGCCGGCGCCCGCCCCCCCGGTGACGGCGGACGGCGCTGCGCTCGTGACGGCCGGCGAGCGCGACCGGGCGACGCAAGTCGCGGAGCTCCTGGACGGCATGGCGCGCGATGCCGCGGCGCGCGACGACCTTGAACTGGCTCGCCTCAGCCTGGCCAAGCTGCTCGAATTCCAGGTCGCCCTGTTCGGCGAGAACGATGCCAGCGTCGGCATCACGCTGACCCGCCTGGCCCAGTGCCATGTACGGCTGGACAACCCCTTCGTCGCATCGATGTTGTACGGCCGCGCCCTGGCCATCCAGGAACAGGCGGCGGCCGGCGACCGCCTGCAGCTGAAATCCACCTTGCTGGACATGGCTCGCCTGTACCGCAGCCTGGGCCAGAAGAAGCTGGCGCAGGACTTGGCGGCACGTGCCGCGGCCTTGCCCGACCCGCCACGGCCATGATGCCCAAGTTCCTGAAGCGCTGCGTGTGCCTGCTGGCGATCGGCCTGGCCGAGGTGGCGGCCCATGCCGGCGAGTGGCCGGACGCCGTGCCTACACCCGAAGAGAATGCCGCCTTCGATGCCGCGGCACGGCCCGCGGGCGCTTTCACGGCGGCCGGGAAACGCCGGGCCGAGCGTTCGGCGCAGGCCCTGGACCAGTTGGCCCGGCACCGCCTCGCCCGCGACGAGGCCGAAGCGGCGCGCCGCCTGTTCACCCGCCTGCTCGAGTTGCAATCGGCCCTGTACGGGAGTGACGACCCCCGGGTGGCCGGCACCCTGGTCCAGCTCGGCCGCTGCCATCAGGCGCTGGAACTCGGCTTCCTGGCCGACATGTTCTACGCACGCGCCGCCGCCATCCTCCAGGCCGCGCCCAGGCCCGATGTGCCGCAACTGGCGGCCGCGCTGCAAGGCCTGGGCGATGTCCAGGCGCGGCGGCACCGGGTGGCCGAGGCCGACAGCTCGTACCGGCACGCCCTCGCACTGCACGAGACGCACAGCGGGCCCGGGACGCCCCAGGTCGCCCGGCTGCTGCTGCGGCTGGCTGCGCTGTACCAGGACCACGGGCGGCTGGACGAAGCCGAGCCGCTGTACCGTCGCGCCCTGGGCCTGCTGGAGGCGGCCGGCCCGGCCGAGCACCCGGCGCTCAAGGGGGCGCTGCAGAACATGGCCGGGCTCTACCGGGACCTGGGCCAGGCCGGACGGGCGGAAGAACTGTCCGCGCAGGCCGCCAAGCTGAGGGAATAAGACGGCGGCGGCGCCCTCAAGAATCTGCCGGCCCTCCGGGCGGCGCCGTATCGCGCAGACGGTCGTACCAGGTGCGCCCCCAGAGGGCGAGCCGGAACAGGAGCAAGGCCGCGGCCGCCAGAAGCACCGCCATCACCAGGGTGACCACGCGGAACGACTCTGTCAGCGACATCAAGCTCATGCCGCTCATCAGGAGGGTGTACAGACTGAGCGCATACAAGGGCCAGACCAGCAGGCGCAGCATGCCCATCAGCGCCGCGATGCCGATCTCGCGCAGCGCCCGGCCGGTGCGAAGAAAGAACGAGCCGGCGCTTGGAGCCGCCGGGCGATCGGGGTCGGGATGTGGCATGTTCGGGCAGCGGTGTCTGGCGTGACTATAGACTTGCACTTCCAGCCGATCCTCCGACCGCCCTTGCCCGTGCCTTCGATCCCGCTGCCATCGCTGTCGTCGTTCCCGCGCCGCCTTGCCGCGGCAGCCCTCTTCTGCCTCGGCCCGGCGCCGGCCTGGGCCGTTCCGCCGGAGGCTCCGCCCTCGGCCTGCGTAGACCGGCAGGCGGCTTCCGAGCGGGCGCCGGGTACGCCGCCGCGGCTGCCGGGGCTGAGCTATCGCTGCGAGCTGCTGCGCAATGGCCATCCGGTCTGGGTCGGGCAGGCCGGCCAGGAGCACGACACGACGGTGCTGCTGGTGCACGGCCTGGGCCACAACGCCCACCGCGACTGGCGTACCGTGGTGCCGGCACTGGCGGGGCGTTTCCATGTCGTCACCGTCGACCTGCCCGGTTTCGGGGCCTCGCCGGCCCTGCCCGAGGGGTATTCGTTCACCGGCCTGAGCGCGGTACTCGACGAAGTGCTGGCCAACGCCGCCCCCCAGCGCCGGGTGCATGTCGTCGGACACTCCCTGGGCGGTGCGGTGAGCCTGCACTTCGCCCACCGCTACGCCGAGCGGGTCGACCGGCTGGTGCTGGTGGACGCGGCCGGCATCCTGCTGAACACGGTGTTCGCACGCAACCTGGCCCGCATCGACACGCCAGATGTCGGCGTCGGCCCAGTCGACGGCCTGCTCAGGCACGTGGATGCACGCCTCAACGGCCTGGGCCAGGCCTTGTTCGGCAGCCTGGACAAAAGCTTCGACCTGAGCCGCTGGCTGGCCCGCAATCCCTCGGTACGCAACACCTTGTTCGGCCGCTACACGCAGGTCGAGGCCGCCCTGGGCCTGATCGAACACGATTTCAGCCCGGCGATCCGCCAGCTCGCCGCGCCGACCACCCTGATCTGGGGACGCGAGGACCGGGTCGCCCCCTTGCGCACCGGCCAGCTGCTGGCCGAGCGGCTGCCGGATGCCCGGCTGCATGTGCTGGACGGGGTCGGCCATGTGCCGATGAACGAACAGCCGGCGCGGTTCATGCCGCTGCTGCTGCAGGCCCTGGTCGACCCCCTGGCCCCACGGCCCGCGCCCCTGCCGGCCGTGGCCGACCAGGGCGACCTGAGCTGCCGCGGCCAGGCGCGCCAGCGCTACAGCGGACGCATCGCCCACCTGCGGCTGGAGAACTGCCAGGGCGCCCTGCTCGCCGACGCGCAAGTCGGGCGACTCGCGCTGGTGAATTCGTCGATCACGCTGGAAAGGGTGTCGATCAGCAGCGAGGAGGTCGCCCTCGACGCGCAGCGCAGCCAGGTCACCGGCACGGTGCTGCGGGTCCGCGGCCGGATCGCCATCCGCGCCGACAACAGCCACCTCGACCTGGCGGGCGCCAGCCTGGTGGCCACCGAACGGGCGGTCGAGATGCCCACGCCCAGCCGCCTCTACCTGTCGGTCAGCGACGTGCAGGCGCCGGACCACCAGGGCGACGCCCATCTCATCTGGCCGGCCAAGATCACGCCCTGAGCGCGTCGGCCAGGCACATGCACAAGGCGTGAAATAGTGCCGTGTGTTAGTACGCGCTCCCCGGCCGCTGGTGCCGGGTGGACTGCATCGCGGCGGGAACTCACCGATATAAAGGAATCGCTGCCGACGCCCCATCCACCATGCCCCGCCTCTACCGCCGCCTTCTCGCCCTGCTGGTCGCTCTCGCGAGCTGGACGGCGGTCGCACCTGCCAGCGCCGGTACCGTGGGCATCCACCTGGTGAGCCAGCATTTCCCGTCCAGCGGCTACAACAACCTGAACCCCGGGCTGTATTACAAGATGGACGAAGGCCCGATCGGCGGCTTCTACCGGAACTCGCTGGGCCGTACCAGCGTGTACGCCGGCTATGCCTGGAACTACGGCCGCATCGACATCACCACCGGGGTCGTGACCAACTACCTGCGGGCGGTCCAGCCGCTGCTGGTGCCCTCGGTGGCGCTGTTCAAGTACCAGGGCGTCACCACCCGCCTGGCCTTCATCCCCCAGGTCGAGAAACGCATCGGTTCGCATGTGCTGCACCTGATGGTGGAGTACTGAGGCCCCACCGCCGCGGAACCGCCCGGGCCTTCAGGGCGCCGCACTCTCGCTGCTGCGCCACGGCGTCCAGATCAGGGCCACCAGCAGCGTGCCCGTGCGGCGGCGCTGGAACAGCGGGCTGTCCTGGTTGGCCGCGCCGCCGTGGTACTGCAGCGACCCGCTCACGCTCAGGTTGAGGCCCGGGTTCAGCCGCCGGTCGATGCTGGCTTTCAAGGCACTGCCGAAGTAGCCCGCCCGGGCGTCGAACGCCGGGCGCTCGGCGGTGGCATGAGCCGGATCGACCTGGTAGAAATAGTCGTGCAGTTCCTCGCTGGCCCAGGTCGCCCGGCCGCTGAACTGCACCTGGCTGGCCGCGTCCGGCCAGCCGCGCCGCAGCCAGCGGAGTTCGGGCTCGAGCACGGCACCGCGGCCGTGAGTACGCCGGCCATTGGTCGAGACCACGGCACGCAGCTTGAGATGGGCGCTGAGCTGCTGGCCGTTGTCCAGCGGCAGGCGGTAACGCGCCTGCGGCCCGAGCTCGAAGGTGTAGTCCAGCGGCGGCATGCCGTCGCGCGCCGGGTTGGCGCGGGCATTGAAGCCGGCCGCCCCGGACAGGTCGAGTTCGAAGCGGCCGGTGTCGAGCAGCCGGCCGCGCACCCCGTCGTCGTCGACCCGCAGGCGATGGCCGCGGTAGATCACGATGGGGGCCAGCGCGCCGCGCCAGCGCTGCGTCCCGGCGGCGGGATAGTCGGGAGACCAGGCCCCGAGGGCGGCCACCCCGACCTCCCACAGCGGCCGGTTCGGCGGGCCTTCCAGCAACTGGGCCCCGGCGGCCAGCGGCACGGCCGCCAGGGCGCCCGCCGACAGCAGGCGGTGAAGGGTCACGAGGGCGGAGCGAAGGATTGTCACGGGTGGCACCTTGGCAAGCTCAGGGACGCGAAGCCGGCAAGGACTTCGCGCGTTCGGCCAGCATGTTGCAGAACAGCTGCCCTTGTTCGATGGCGTCGTCGAGCGCCACATGGGTATGCGGCGCGGCCGAGAACCAGCGCCGCGGCATGTTGCGCTTGGTGCAGTCGCGGTACGGCTGGCCGAGCAGGGCCATGGCATAGGTCTTGATGTCGAGCGCCGAATGGCTGAACGGGCTTTCGCCGGCGAAGCGCATCAGGTACCAGTAGACGAACAGGAAGTCGTAGGCGGCCGGATAGCCGACGAACACCGGGCGCCCCGGCAGGCCCTTCAGCCAGCCCAGGTAGGTCTTCATCGCGGCCTCGGGCGCCTGGGTGTCGGTGCGGGTGGCCGCCCAGGCGGCCGGGTTCTTCTCCCACCAGGCCATCGTCGCCGGATGGCCGGCGGCGCCCTCCAGCGTCCGCAGGTTGGCCGAGAAGGTGGACAACAGCTCGCCCTCGGCATTGAAGGCGGCGGAGCCGACACTCAGCATCGAATGCGGGCCGGGAATGGGACCATCGGCCTCCACATCGGTGGAGACATAGATTTCGGGCGGCGGCTGCCGGGCAGGTTTCATGGACGGATTTCCAGGGTCACGATGGGACTGTCGCCTGGCTGGCCCTCGGCGTCGAAGGCACGGGCGAACAGGCTGACGAACAAGCGGCCGTCGTCGGGCACGACCAGGGTGGCCTCGTAGGGCGGCGAGCTGTCGACCCCGACACGCAGCGCCCGCTCGCCATCGTAGCGGTAGAACACCACCCGGTCGACAAAACCGCTGTCGTCAGCCGCGGCCGCCACCAGGGGCACGCTCTGCCCCGGCCGGACGACGGTCGCGGCCACCGCGAGCTCGACCTGCGGCGGATCGCTGTAGCCCTCCAGCGTGAGGTAGACGCTGCCGCCGCCACCGCAGCCGGCCAGCAACCAGGCCGGGGCGCAGCGCAGCAAGGCGGAGAAGACTCTCATGATCCACATGCTACGCCGGCGGTTTTCCCCGGTGTATCCCCGGGTCAAGTGCGTGCGAGCCGCGCCAGCTCCTCCCCGACCAACCTCACCACCAGGCGGTCGAGCGTCTGCACCGAATACTGCTTCACGTCGTGCGTGGTCGACACGCCCGGGCCGCCGCCGGGCTGGGCCGCATCCCGGTAGGTGAGGAACACGAAGCGGCCGGCGGTGTACTGGGCGAGCTGCCGGAACACGTATTCCCCTTCCGGGTCGAGGCCGCTGCTGCCCACGGTGAACAACTTGATGCCCTTGGCCAGCGCGGCCTGCATGTCGCGGTCGTATTGCGGGCCGCCGTAGTCGAGGTGGGGCGGGGCGTCGGCCACCAGCACCACCAGACGCGCCGCGCCCGTCCGCCAGCTCAGCTTGTGCACCGTCTCGTGCAGTGCCTCGTTCAAGGCCTCGGGCGTGTCGCCGCCGCCGTCGGCCTGCACGCCGGCCAGCACCTGCTGGAAGGCGCCGAGGTCGTCGGTGAAATCGTGGCGGCGCGTGACGAAGGCATCACCGCGGTCGCGGTAGGCCACCAGCCCGTAGCAGATGTCGGGCCGGCCGGGCAGTTGCGCGATCTGTTGCGACATCGCCCGCATCGAGGCCTTGAGCTTGGCGATCTCGTCGCCCATGGACCCTGTGGCGTCGATCAGGAACACCAGGTCCAGGCGCGGGCGGGCCGACAAGGCCTCGGTACCCAGGCTGATCTGCAGGGCCTGCGGCTGCCCGCGCACCAGCATCATCCGGCCTTGCGCGCCGCCCTGGCGTGCCGAGACGGCGAGCGGGCCGTCCTCGCCCTGGCCGGGCGCCAGGAAGGCGCGGGGATGGATCCAGACCCGGCCGGCCGTGTCGGTGCGGGCCCACATCACCGGCTGCGCGACGCCGGCACGCTGCACCGCGACTTCGGCGTCATGTACCGGACGCCCCTGGCGATCCGTCACTTCCAGCAGGTAGCGCTCGCTGATGTCGCGCTCGCGCAGCCTCAGTCCCGCATGGCGCTGGCGGTAGGCGAGGTATTCGCCGAAATCGGCGTTGTCGTCCACCATGCCGGCGTTGACGGTCTCGGCCGCCGGCCGCTGCAGGGCGCGTGGAGCGGCCGCCACGGGCGCCGGCACCGGAGGCATCACGCTCGTCGTGGCGACGGACTTGTCCGCCGCCCCGCGGCTGCCCGACGCGGCCACGCGCGATTCCTTGCGAAGCTCGGTGGAAGCCGGTTCGGCCGAACCTCGCCGCATCGCCTCCGGCTGAGCAGCGAGGCCGCCCGTCTCCACGCTGGAGGGCGGCCGGTGGCAGCCCGATGCCGAGGGCGCGGCGAAGCCGACCGGTGAGAAATCGACCTGCGTTTCGACGCCGCCGGGTTGCCAGGCAGGCGGCCAGGGCGTGGAGGCATGGGCGCTGTGCACGGCCGACAAGGCCCCGGCGACAAGCGGCAACCAGACCCGGGCAAGCCCCGACAGCAAGGACCGGCGTGATGGACAGGTGGACATGGGAAGCTTCTCCAAGTGATGAACGGACACCAGATGACACGCGGCGAAGCGGCGGATGGGGTGAACTTTTTTTTCGCCCCGCGTCCACCGCAGCGTTCACCCCATCCGGCCCGCGCGGCCGTATCAAGCTGGAATGAGGCAGACTGAGGATCCATGCAAGCCCGCCCCGACCTTCCCGACGACAGCCTGATGAGCGCCTACGCCCTGGGCAACGACACCGCCTTCGACGAGTTGTACCGGCGCCACCATGCGGGGCTGTACCGTTTCGTGCGCCGCCTGCTGGGCAGCGCGCTGGCCGCGCAGACCGACGAGGTGTTCCAGGACACCTGGCTGCGCGTGGTGCATTCGCGCCAGCGCTGGGAACCTCAGGGCGCGAGCTTTCGCACCTGGCTGTACACCGTCGCCCACCGGCGCGTGATCGACGTCTGGCGGCGCAGCGGGCGCGAAGTGTCGTTGGCCGACGAGGACGAGCCGCCATGGGAGCCCGAGGCCCGGGACGGGGCGGCCTGGCGGCAATGGCCATCGCCCGCGGGCGACACGCCGCCCGCCGAGGACCAGGCGTTCTGGCGGCGGGCCGGCGAGCGCCTGCTGCATTGCCTGGAAGAGCTGCCGCTGCCCCAGCGCAGCGCCTTCCTTTTGCACCATGACGACGAGTTGCCGATGATGGAAGTCGCGCGCACGCTGGAGGTCGGTTTCGAGACCGCCAAGACGCGGCTGCGCTACGCCGTCAGCAAGCTGCGGACCTGCATGGGCGCCTACCTCTCGCCCCTGGCCGGAGGCACGCCATGACCCCCTCCGACGACATCCGCGACCTTCATTTGCGCGAGGCCCTGCGGCATGCGCCGGATGGGCAGCAGCGCCCGCCGGCCGCGCTCAGCGCGTCCATCCTGCGCGCCGCACGGCTGGCCACCGCCCCGGCAGGAGCGCCGCGGCCCGCCCCCCGGCCCGGTTGGCTGGTGTGGTGGGACCGGCTGGCCCAGCCCCGTGTGGCCGGCGGCTTCGCCAGCGTGATGGTGGCCACCCTGGTCGGCCTGATCTGGTGGGACCGCCCGATGGACGAGGCCCTGCCGCAGCGGCCGCAGGCGCCACGCGCGGCGCCTGCGCCGGCGGCGCAACCCGGACACCTACCGGAACAGGCTGCCGCGGCGCGGCCCGAAGCCGCGCAGAAGGAACGAGGCGCCCCCCAGCTCGAGACCTCCCATGCGCGCCAGGCATCCGGCTCGCCAGCGGGAAGCGAATCGAAGCCCCCGAGCCCGCTGCCCGCGCCGCCGGCGGCCGCCGAGGCCCGCAGCGATGCCGCAGCGTCCGCCGGCTCACCCGCCCCGCTGTCGACTCAGCCGACGAGAGCAGAGCAGCCGCGAGCGGAGGCGACCGCGGCACGCGACAAGACGACCGCCATGCCCCCGCCCGCGCCGATAAGCAACACCGACAGCGCCGCGCTGCCCGGCACCGCCGCGGCACAGGATGGCCTGGCGCGTCGGCAGCGCCAGACCGACGGCGGCGAGACACGTTCCGCACCGGCCCCCATCGCGGCGGCGCCGATGGCCGCGGCACCCCAGGCCGATCCATCCCACGGCTTGACGCCGCTTCGCGCCCTGCTGCCGGCCGAGGCGGCGCACTGGTCCTGGCAACACGGTGCGGCCACGGGCGAGACGGCGCCGCAGCCCATCGGGCCGGCGCTGCTCGAATGGCTCGCCCTGCTGGACCGTGCCGGCGCCGGTGCCTGGACGGTCGTGCCGGAGGCTGTTCCCCCATCCAACCCGACGCACGAGCTGCGCCTGAGCCGCGACGGCTTGCCGCAGCACCGTTTCCTGCTGCAGGGGGACACGGTGTGGTGGATCCGCGGCACGGCCCCGTCCCAGCTGCTGCGGGTCCGCCTGCCGGAATCGACACTGGCGACGCTGAGCGGGAGGCTGGACGAACTGCGCTGAGCCCCGTGCGGCGCTCCCCGCCGCACGCCGCTATGATCTGCGGCCGAGTCCCGACATGCCTCCCCGTACCCATCCCCCCGTCCCCCCGCCCGAAGCGTCCATCGAGGCGACCAGCATCCGCGTCCGCGGCGCGCGCACACACAACCTCAAGAACGTCGACATCGACATTCCGCGCAACCAGCTGGTGGTCATCACCGGCCTGAGCGGGTCGGGCAAGTCCAGCCTCGCCTTCGACACCTTGTATGCCGAAGGCCAGCGCCGCTATGTCGAGAGCCTGAGCACCTATGCGCGGCAGTTCCTGCAGCTGATGGACAAGCCCGATGTCGACGTGATCGAAGGGCTGAGCCCGGCCATCAGCATCGAGCAGAAGGCCACCTCGCACAACCCGCGCTCGACGGTGGGCACGGTCACCGAGATCCACGACTACCTGCGCCTGCTGTACGCACGGGCGGGCACGCCGTTCTGCCCGGAGCACGACGCCCCGCTGCAGGCGCAGAGCGTGAGCCAGATGGTCGACGCCGTGCTCGCCCTGCCGCCCGAGACCCGGCTGATGGTGCTGGCCCCGGTGGTGCGCGACCGCAAGGGCGAGTTCGGCGAACTCTTCGCCGACATGCAGGCCCAGGGCTACGTGCGCTTCCGCATCGACGGGGCCACCTACGAGGCGACCGACCTCCCCAAGCTGAAGAAGACCGAGAAACACGACATCGACGTGGTCATCGACCGGGTCAAGGTGCAAGCCGGCCTGCAGCAGCGGCTGGCCGAGAGCTTCGAGGCGGCGCTGCGCATCGCCGAAGGACGCGCGGTGGCGCTCGAGATGGACCCAGGCCGCGAGCACTTGTTCTCGAACAAGTTCGCCTGCCCGGTCTGCAGCTACTCGCTCAGCGAACTCGAACCGCGCCTGTTCTCGTTCAACTCGCCGGTCGGCGCCTGTCCGAGCTGCGACGGCCTGGGCCAGGTGACCGACTTCGACCCCGAGCGGGTGGTCGCCTTTCCCGGCCTGAGCCTGGCGAGCGGCGCCGTCAAGGGCTGGGACAAACGCAACGGCTATACCTTCTCCCTGCTGGAAAGCGTGGCCCGGCACTACAAGTTCGACCTCGACCAACCCTTCGAGTCGCTGCCCAAGAAGGCGCGCCAGGTGCTGCTCTTCGGTTCGGGCGAGGAAAACATCAGCTTCGTCTACGAGGCCGAGGGCAGCGGCGGCAAGCTGCGCAGCGTCAAGCGCCAGCATCCCTTCGAGGGCATCATCCCCAACCTGCAGCGCCGCTACAAGGAGACCGATTCGGCGGCCGTGCGCGAGGACCTGGCGCGCTACCAGGCGGCCCGGCCCTGTCCCGACTGCCGGGGCACCCGGCTGCGCAGCGAGGCGCGCCACGTGTTCCTGCAAGGGCAGGGGCAGCCACGCGGCGAGGCCATCTACGAGGTGGCCCACTACACCTTGCGCGAGAGCCTGGCCTATTTCGAGCGCTTGAAGCTCCAGGGCGCCAAGGCCGAGATCGCCGCCAAGGTGGTGCGGGAGATCCGCTCGCGGCTGAAGTTCCTCAACGATGTGGGACTGGACTACCTCAGCCTCGACCGCAGCGCCGACACCTTGAGCGGCGGCGAGTCGCAGCGCATCCGCCTCGCCTCGCAGATCGGCTCCGGGCTGACCGGCGTGATGTACGTGCTCGACGAACCCAGCATCGGCCTGCACCAGCGCGACAACGACCGCCTGATCGGCACCTTGCGCCATCTGCGCGACATCGGCAACAGCGTGCTGGTGGTCGAACACGACGAGGACGCCATCCGCGCCGCCGACCATGTGATCGACATGGGCCCGGGTGCCGGCGTGCATGGCGGGCGGGTGATCGCCCAGGGCACGGCCAAGGAGGTCGCCGCCAACCCCGACTCGCTGACGGGCCGCTACCTGTCCGACGTGCTGCGCATCGGCGTGCCGCGCCGACGCACGCCCCGGGACAAGACCTTTCGCATCGTCAACGCACGCGGCAACAACCTGAAGGGGGTCACGGTCGAGCTGCCGGTCGGCCTGCTGACCTGCGTCACCGGCGTGTCGGGTTCGGGCAAGAGCACCCTGGTCAACGACACGCTCTACGCCACCGTCGCGCGCCAGCTCTACGGCAGCCATGCCGAACCGGCGCCGCACGATGCCATCGAAGGCCTGGACCACTTCGACAAGGTCATCAACGTCGACCAGAGCCCGATCGGCCGCACGCCGCGCAGCAACCCGGCCACCTACACGGGCCTGTTCACGCCGATCCGCGAGCTCTTCGCCGAAGTGCCGACCGCGCGCGAGCGCGGCTACGGGCCGGGGCGCTTCAGCTTCAACGTGGCCGGCGGGCGCTGCGAAGCCTGCCAGGGCGACGGCGTCATCAAGGTGGAGATGCATTTCCTGCCCGATGTCTACGTGCCCTGCGACGTCTGCCACGGCAAGCGCTACAACCGCGAGACCCTGGAAGTGCTCTACAAGGGCAAGAACATCACCGAGGTGCTGGAGCTGACGGTCGAGGACGCCCACGCCTATTTCAACGCCGTGCCCAACCTCGCGCGCAAGCTGCAGACGCTGCTGGATGTCGGGCTGGGCTACATCCGGCTCGGCCAAAGCGCCACCACCTTGTCGGGGGGCGAGGCGCAGCGGGTGAAGCTCGCGCTCGAACTGAGCAAGCGCGACACCGGCCGCACCCTGTACATCCTGGACGAACCCACCACCGGCCTGCATTTCGCCGACATAGCCCTGCTGCTCAAGGTGCTGCACCAGCTGCGCGACGCGGGCAACACGGTGGTCGTGATCGAACACAACCTGGACGTCATCAAGACCGCCGACTGGCTGGTCGACATGGGCCCCGAGGGCGGAGCCGGCGGCGGCACGGTGGTGGTCGAAGGCACGCCGGAGACGGTGGCGGCGCATCCGGGCAGCTACACCGGCCGCTACCTGTCGCCGCTGCTCAAGCGCTGAGCCGGCTCATCGGCGCGGCGCGCGGGCGGCCGGCTCGGTCGGCCCCTCCGCCACGAACGCGTCGGCCAGGAACGCCTCGACATGCGGATGGATGACCCGCAACACCAGGACCAGCAACCCGGCGGTTGCGAACAGAATCGCCAGCAGGAACCACATGGATGGAGGGCCTTTTCATCGGCAAGGCGCGGTGAAGGCCATGGCCCGCACCGCGCCGATCGGACCGGGAGGTCCGGAACTTATTGCTTGTGCTCCGCCCGGGCGCGGTTCAGGCACGCCGACTTGGCGTCGCCGCTGAGGGCATCGCACTTCTCGGCCTCGGCCTTGTACTCGGCCCGGTTCTTGTCGACCGCCTGCTCCTGGCGGGTCCGGGTCACGTCGCGCTCGGCCTTGGCATCGGCCTTGGCCTTGTCGCGCGCCGCCCTGGCTTCCTTCATGCAGACGTCCTTCTCGTTGCCGGCCTTGTCGTCGCAGCGTTCCTTGGCCACGTCGTAGTCGGCATCGGCGACATCGACGTGCGCGTCGTAGATCGCCTTGGGCGTGCCCTTGTAGTCGGCCTCGGCCGTGGCCTCGGCTTTCTCGCGCGCGGCCTTGGCCTCGGCCACGCAGATGTCCTTGGTGTTGCCGGCCAGCGCGTCGCATTGCTGGCGCGCGCTTTCATAGGTCTGCCGGGCACTGGCCTTGGTCGAATCGTAGAGCGCCTTGTCGCCGGCGGCATGGGCACCGGCGGCCAGCAGGAAGGCGCCGCAGACGGCGGCGACGGCACGGGTGACGGCGCGGGGATGGAATCGGGACATGTCGTACTCCTTCAAGTCTTGGATGGAAGCCGGAGCCGCCCGCGGGGGCGGCCGACCGGCACTCGGGATGACAACAACGAAGCGAAGCGTAGGGACCGGTACGCGACGGGTCTGCCGGACAAGCAGGGCAGCAACTGTCGGACTTGCCCTACAGTCCGCCTCCGAAGCTCAGGCGGCCTGAGATACTCCTGCCTGTCCATTCCGGATTCCCAGAGGTATTCGCCCATGCATCCAGCGCGCCTGCCAGTCGACGAAACCAGCCGCCTCGCCACGCTGCACGGTCTGGACATCCTCGACACCGCGCCCGAGGAATGCTTCGATGCGGTGGCCGCCTGCGCCCTGCAGCTCACCGGCTGCGAGGGCGCCGCGGTCAGTCTGCTGGACGCCGGGCGGCAATGGCTGAAGACCTCGCACGGCCTGTGCCTCGACGAGCTGCGGCGGGAGCTGCCGTTCTGCGCCCACGCCATCCTGCAGGACGACTTGCTCGAGGTGCCCGACGCCGCGCGCGATCCGCGCTTCTCGCAGCTGCCTTGCGTGAGCGGCCAGCCGCACATCCGCCTCTACGCCGCCGTGCCCCTGAAGGTCGACGGCCGCAGCGTCGGCACGCTGTGTGTCTTCGATCGCGAGGCCCGCCGCCTGGACGAGGCGCAGCGCAACGGCCTGCGCCAGCTGTCGCAAGTGGCGGCCCAGCTGCTGCGCGGCCGCGCCCGCAAGCGCGCCCTCGACGCGGAACGCCAGCGCCTGCTCGACTTCGCACGAGCCTCCGGCGACTGGATGTGGGAGACCGATGCGTGCTTGCGCTACACCTGGGTCTCGGGCGCCTTCGAGGCCATCACCGGCATGCCGCCGGCGGACATCCACGGCACGCAGATCGCGGACGCCCCCTTGCTCGACCCGCTCGGGCAGCCGATGAAAGACGGCCAGACCTTCCACTCCCTGCTGCGCCAGCGCCAGCACATCACCCGCGTCATCACCGACAAGCTGACGCCGCGCGGCAGGCTGCAGATCTCGCGCAGCGCCGTGCCGGTGTTCGACGGCAGCGGCCGTTTCGCCGGCTACCGGGGCACCGCACGCGACGTCTCCGCCCACGTTCTCGGCGCCCGGCAGTCGGATGCGCAGGCGCGGCTGCTGGCCAAGCTGTCCTCCCAGGTGCCGGGCGTGATCTTCCAGTTCCGGCATTTCCGCGACAACACCATCCAATGCCTGTATGCAAGCGATGGCTGCCGCGACATGTTCGGCCTCGAGCCGCCCGTCCCCGGCGAGGCGGGCGATCCGCACTCGCTCTGCCGTGCCATCCACCCCGACGACCGCTCCTCCACCCTGCGCAGCCTGATCGAGGCGGCGCACAAGCTGCTCCCCTGGCACCACGAGCTGCGGCTGCACCGCCCGGAGTCCTCCGAACGCTGGATCGAGCTGCGCGCCATGCCCGAGCCCCATGCGCAAGGCGGCATGCTGTGGCATGGTTTCGCAGCCGACGTGACCGCCCGCAAGGAGACCGAACTGGCCCTGCGGCGCAGCGAACAGCGATGGAACATGGCGGCGACCGGAGCCGGCATCGGCATCGCCCAACTCGATCTCGCCACCGGCCTGATCAGCCTGGACGCCATCGCCTGCCACAACCACGGGCTGCCCTTTCCGCTCGAGCCCCTGCCGTTCGAGCAGTGGATGTCCGCGCTCGACGAGGCCGACCGTGCCGCCACCCGCGCCGGCATCGGACAGGCCATCGCCAACCGCGGGACGATCGAGACCCGCGTCACGCTGACCCGGCCCGACGGCGGCCGCCCGACGCTGGAGATCTTCGCCCATTGCACCTTGAGCGCCTCGGGCGAGGTCACCGGCATGCTCGGCACCTGCCGCGACGTGACGCACCACGTGATGCACGAGCAATGGCGCCGCGACAAGGAAACCGCCGAGCGCGCCAGCCGTGCCAAGAGCGAGTTCCTGTCGCGGGTCAGCCACGAACTGCGCACGCCGCTCAACGGCATCCTCGGTTTCGCGCAGCTGATGGCACTCGACCAGGTGCACGCCCTGGCCCCCGACCAGACGCGCCGGCTCGACAGCGTGCTGCATGCCGGGCGCCACCTGCTGGCCTTGATCGACGACGTGCTCAACCTCTCGCGCATCGAGCAGGAGGACTTCAGCCTGCAACGCGCGCCGGTCGACCTGCGCGCCGCGGCCGAGTCCTGCATCTCGCTGATCCAGCCGCTGGCCGACCAGGCGGGGGTGCGGCTTCGGGCTCCGGGGCCGCTGCCGGTCTGGGCGACGGCGGATGCCCGGGCCGTCGAGCAGGTGCTGATCAACCTGCTCTCCAACGCCATCAAGTACAACCGCTGCGGCGGCGAGGTGCAGGTGGGCTTGCGGCACAGCGCGGGCCGGGTGTACCTGTCCGTGTCGGACCAGGGCGAAGGCCTGAGCGCGGACCAGCAGACCCGGCTGTTCCAGCCCTTCAACCGCCTGGGCGCCGAACGGCGGCGGGTCGAAGGCACCGGGCTCGGCCTGGTGATCGCGCGTGCCCTGACCACCGCCATGCAAGGCGAGCTGCAGCTCAGCAGCTCGCCGGGCGAGGGTTCGACCTTCACCCTGTCCTTGCCTGCGAGCGCCCCCCCGGCCCTGCCGGAGGCGGCCCCGCCCGGCGCCGAGGCGCCGTCCGTGCCGGCCTCGCGGCCGCTCAGGAGCGTGCTCTACATCGAGGACGAACCGCTCAACCAGATGCTGATGCAGGAATTGTTCAAGGCCAGGCCGCAGTGGCAGCTGGAGATCGCAGGCGACGGCGCCAGCGGCCTGGCCCGCCTGGAGGCGCAGCCGTTCCACCTGGTGCTGGTGGACATGAACCTGCCCGACATGAACGGACTGACGCTGATCCGGACGCTGCGAGGCCAGGCCGCCACCGCCGACCTGCACTGCATCGCGCTGTCGGCCGACGCCATGCAGGCGCAGATCGAGGCCGCCATGGCGGCCGGCTACAACGCCTACTGGACCAAGCCGATCCAGGTGGCCCGGGTGCTGCAAGACCTGGAAGCCCTGCTGAACGCCGACTGAGCCCGCGCGCGCCCATGAAAAAAGCCGGTGCATGCACCGGCTTTTTCAACAGACGCGAGATCTGCGCTTTACTTCAGGTGACCGTTGATCAGCTTGGTCATCTCGAACATCGAGACTTGAGCCTTCTTGAAGATTTCCTTCAGCTTGGCGTCGGCATTGATCATGGTGCGCTGCGCAGCGTCCTGCAGCTCGTTCTTCTTGATGTACTCCCACACCTTCTTGGTGACTTCGGTGCGGGGCACCGGGGTCGCACCAATGATGGCGGCCAATTGGGCGCTCGGCGTCATCGCCTTCATGAACGCTGCGTTGGGGGTGCGCTTCTTGGCCGGAGCCTTCTTCGCCGCCGCCTTTTTCGCAGGTGCCGCTTTTTTCGCGGGCGCAGCCTTCTTGGCCGGTGCTGCCTTTTTGGCCGCTACCTTTTTCGCGGGAGCCGCCTTCTTGGCGGGGGGTTTCGCAGTTGCCATGTTGAATTTCTCCATCAAGTACGTTGTTGATGTGCCCGGGTTGGGTGAGAGCCGCATGAGCCCTCTGTTCTCCATGACCACGTGCGGAGCGAATACTACTGCGAGAGTGCTGCATTGAGAAGCAGTCAGACGCAGTTTTCACAGGTAAAACGTCCATTCGGCAAGCCTGGAGCGTGCTTTTGTCTCCCCGCTGCATCAGTCTCGCGCGGACGCGTGATCGCGCGCGCCGCCGGGGGTTTGCCGAAGCCGGCTCGTCACGCTTCGAATTTGTAGCCCACGCCATAAACCGAATGGATGATGTCGCGCTCGGGCGCGACATCGGAAACCTTCTTGCGGAGTTTCTTGATATGGCTGTCGACGGTGCGGTCGGAGACGACGCGGGTGTCCCGGTACATGGCGTCCATCAGCTGCTCGCGCGAGAAGATGCGGCCGGGCTGGGCCGCCAGCACCTTCAGCAACTGGTACTCGACCGCCGTCAGGGCGAGGTCGCGTCCGCCCCAGCTGGCGCGCCAGCCGGCATCGTCGAGCAGCAGCTGGGGCTCGCCGGCCGTGCCGCCGCCCTGGGTGCGGCGCAGCACCGCCTTGACCCGCGCCACCACCTCGCGCGGGCTGAACGGCTTGCAGATGTAGTCGTCGGCACCGAGTTCGAGCCCGAGCAGGCGGTCGATCTCCTCGACGCGGGCGGTCACCATGACGATCGCGGCGGAGGTGTTCCGGCGCAGCCACTTGCACACGTCGAGCCCGTTCTTGCCCGGCAGCATCAGGTCGAGCAGCACCAGTTCGGCGCCGTGCCGGCGCATCCAGTCCTCGACCTCGTCGCCGCGGCCGAGGCGCTGCACGTCGAAGCCCTGCTGCAGCAGATAGTCGCGCAGGATGTCGGCGATCTTGTCTTCGTCTTCCACGATGAGGATGCGTTCAGCCATGTTCACTCCCTGTGGCGGCCAGCGGGAAATGCAGGACCCAGCACAGCCCGCCGAGTTCGGACGCGCTGGCCGCGAGCCCGCCGCCGTGCGCCGACACGATGGCGCGGGTGATCGCCAGCCCCAGCCCGGAGCCGCCGCCGGCGCGGCTGCGCGAGCTGTCGACACGAAACAGGCGTTCGGTCAGGCGCGGCAGGTCGCGCGGATCGACGCCGGGACTGGAGTCCTGCCAGACCACCCGGGCCCGCTGGCCGTCCACCGCCAGCGACACCGCCAGGCGGCCCGGCGCGTCGGTGTAGCGCAAGGTGTTCTGCAGCAGGTTGCCGAACACCTGGGCCAGCCGCGAGCCGTCGCCCAGCACGCGCACGCCGGCGGGCAGCGACAGCGACACCTCGATGCCCTTGGCCGCCAGGGCCGGGGTCAGGGAGGCGACGCTGTCGTCGATCAGCTCGCCGAGATCGAGCGGCTCCTTGTGATACGTCAGCGCCCCCATGTCCGACAAGGACAGCAGCCGCAGGTCCTCGACCAGCCGCGACAGCTGGCCGACTTCCTGCGCCAGCGAGCCCAGGCCGGCCTGGCCCAGCGGGCGCACGCCGTCCTGCAGCGCCGCGATCTCGGCGCGCCGGACCGCCAGCGGCGTGCGCCGCTCGTGCGCGATGTCGGCGATCCATTGCTGCCGGGCGCGTTGCGCGGCCTCCAGCGTCTGCGCGAGCTGGTTGAAGTCCTGGGCCAGGCGGGCCAGTTCGTCGTGCCCCTGCGACTCGATGCGCGCGCTGTAGTCGCCCTGGATGAGCGCGTGGGCGCCGTCGGCCAGGCGGCGGATGCGCCGCGCCAGCCACCAGGCCAGCAGGGCGCTGACCAGCAGGCCGGCCGCCAGCATGCCCGCGGCGATGGCGGCGAACTTGGCGGTCTGCTGCGCGGCGAACAGCTTCTCCAGCGACGCCACGGTCTTCAGCCGCGGCACATAACCGAGGTAGCCCACCACCCCGCCGCCGCCGTCGATCGGCCTGAGCACCGCATCGGCCGCCATCTCGGGGCGGCCGGCGACGAAGCGGCGATCGGCGTCGAACAGCAGCAGGCGCGGATCGATGGTCAACAAGGGATCGGGCGGCGGCGTGGCCACGGCCGCCGAGGCCGCGCCGGCGGCCGAAGCCGCCTCGTCGGAACGGCGCGGCACGCGCGGGCCGCCGAGCATCTCGCGCAGCAGCTCGAACCAGCGGCGGCGGTCCTCGGCCAGCCATTGCCAGCCGCCCTCGCGTTGGTGGCCTTCGGCCAGCCGCTGCACCAGGGGCTGCAGCCGGGCCTCGTCGGCACGGTTGAGGTACTCCACGAAACCCTGGTCGAAGCTCCAGCTGAAGACCAGGAACGCCGCCAGCGCCAGCACCGCGTTGGCCCCGGCGATGGCCAGGAACAGCTTGATGCGCAGCGTGTCGAGCGCGGCGGGCCAGTGCAGGCGGCGCGACGGGAGCATGGACGGTGAATCGGAAACCATGCCCTGCAGCCTAGCCCTCAATCGGGCAAACACTGTGCAAGTGCGTCGACAATCTCCCCGCGTTTGCTTGTTGTTACATATTCTCCTTTTTGCTTCCTCAGTGCGTCTGCATTCGATCATCACACTTCCAAGGCCAGCGAGAGCGCCCCTGGGCCGACCGCTGCCCCTCGTGTCCAGCCCTGCCAGATTCTTCAACGGTTTCCTTCCATGACTGCCTCTGCCCCCCAGCCTCCCGTTCCATCCAAGCGTCGGCGCGTGCTCCCGCGCCTTCTGCTGGTCGTGGCCCTGGCCGCGGCGGCAGGCGGCGGCTACTGGGCCTGGCAGAAGTTCTACGGCGCGCCCGACGCACGCGACCAGTACCAGATCGCCACCGTGCAGCGCGGCGACATCCAGGACCTGGTCACCGCCACCGGCACGGTGCAGCCGCGCGACTATGTGGACGTCGGCGCCCAGGTGTCGGGCCAGTTGAAGAAGCTGCATGTGGAAGTCGGCTCGACCGTGCAGGCGGGCGACCTGCTGGCCGAGATCGACCCCACCGTGCTGACTGCCACGGTCGATGCGCGCCGCGCCGGCCTGCGCAACCAGCGTGCCACGCTGACCGAGCGCGAGTCGCAACTGGTGCTGGCCACCCTGCAATACCAGCGCCAGAAGAACCTGGCCGCGGCCGACGCCACCAGCACCGAGTCGCTGCAACTGGCCGAGGCGGCGCTGCGCGCGGCCAAGGCCCAGATCGAGGCGGTGAAGGCGCAGATCCAGCAGACCGAATCGACCCTGCGCGCGGACGAGGCTACCCTCAACTACGCCCGTATCTATGCGCCGATGTCGGGCACCGTGGTGTCGGTCGCGGCACGCCAGGGCCAGACCCTGAATGCCAACCAGTCGGCGCCGACGCTGCTGCGCATCGCCGACCTGTCGACGATGACGGTGCAGACCCAGGTCTCGGAAGCCGAGGTGTCCAAGCTGCGCCAGGGCATGGAGGTCTACTTCACCACCCTGGGCGGCCAGGGCCGGCGCTGGTACGGCAAGCTGCGCAAGGTCGAACCCACCCCCACCGTGACCAACAACGTGGTGCTCTACAACGCCTTGTTCGACGTGCCCAACACCAACCAGGCGCTCATGCCTAGCATGACGGCGCAAGTGTTTTTCATCGCCGCCTCGGCCGAGGACGTGCTGCTGGTGCCGACCTCGGCGGTGACCATGGCGCGCGCACCCGGCTCGGGCGGGCGCCGCGATCGTGCGGCCGAAGCCAGGGCCGCCGCCAGCGGCGCTGCCGCGTCCGCGGCCGCCCCGGCGGCCTCCGAGGCCGGCGCGTCGCGGCGCGGG
>CBIHOH010000033.1:0-44025 GCA_966211755.1 uncultured Rhizobacter sp.
CCGGCGAGGCACGGGACGGCTCCGTCGCGGTCCGGGCGGCCGGTGCTGTCGCGGGCGCGGCAACTGCGGGGCGCACGACGGCGGCGGCCAGGCCCCAGGCCGTCGCCGCCGCCACGATGCCAGCCCGGCGCAGAGGGCGCGGGATCCATGCGCCGGTCACGAGCCCGTGCTTTCCTTCTGGATCAACCACTGGCCCGCCACCCGCACCATGTCCAGGCGCTTGCGGCTGGATACCTTGAGGCTGTCGGCCTTGTAGTCCTGGCGGAACTCGACCACGGCCCGGTCGGCCTGCACGTCGACGCTGAAGTCGCTGAGGTTCACGCTGATGCTGCGTTTGCCGGTGATGCGCGCACGCCGTTCGTTTTCCCAGGCCTTGCGATTCTTGCCGGCGGGAAAGTCCCGGGTGTAGGCCGCCAGATAGGTGTTCATGTCCTGGCGGCTCCAGGCCGCGGCCCAGGCCAGGGCCGCGTCCTTGGGCCCCGTCGTGTCGAGCGCGGCAGAGGGGGCCGCTGCCTTGGCCGATGGCGCGGCGGGCGCGGGCTTGCCGGTTGCGGATGGCTGTGGTGGCGCAGGTGCGCGCACGACTGGAGCTGGAGCTGGAGCCGGAGCCGGAGCCGGAGCGGCGGGGCGCACCACGGGAGCCGGCGCCTGGGCGATCGGGCGTGGCGCGGGCGCGGCCACGACACGGCTGCCGCCGGCCTGGGGCGCGAACAGGTCGCGGATCATGGCCAGCTTCGGCGTCACCTTCTGGTTGCTGCCGTCGATCAGCAGGGCTTTCGAATAGGCCTGGCTGGCCAGCTTGGCATAGACATCGCCCAGGTTCTCGTAGGCCGTGGCGTAGCTCGGGTTGGTGCGGATCGCGGCCTCGAGCGAGCGGCGCGCCTGCTCGTACTGCCCTTGCTTGCCGTACAGCACGGCCAGGTTGTTGTGCGGCTCGGGCAGTTCGGGATGGTCGGCGCTGAGTTTCACGAAGACCTCGATCGCCTCCGGCGTCCTGCCCATTTCGGACAGCACCAGTCCCTTGAGGAAACGTACCCGTGCGTCTCTCGGGTTGGCGGCCAGCGACTGATCCGCCTTCTGCAAGGCCTCGGCCAACTGGCCGGCACCGAACAGACGGTCGACCTCGGCGTGGCCGTCGGCTCGTGCGCTACCGGTGGCGATCATCAAAGCGGCGGCGGCCCAACCCAGCATCGGTGTACGTAGTCGAATCATCAGCATCCTGAGGTGGCGGGGCGCGCGGGGTGGCCGGAACGGTCGCTAGGGGCGGGCGGCAGGCCGCTGCGGGGCAGCCGCTATACTGGCAAAATTGTATCGTGCCCACGGCACCCGCCCCCGCGATGCATGCCCTGCCGGCTGCCTTGCGCCTCTGATCGTCACGGGCTGGCGGCGGTCGTCACCGTCCGCGCTGTCCCGTTCGACTCTCCCGTTCGCCCCGTTTTGTGCCATTCCGCCCCAATCGCCCCGATCTGCCGATGAGCCTGCGTATCTACAACACCCTGAGCCGACAGACCGAGGCCTTCACCCCCATCGAGCCCAACCACGTCCGGCTGTACGTGTGCGGCATGACCATCTATGACCTCTGCCATGTGGGCCACGCCCGCATGATGATGGCGTTCGACGTGGTGGCTCGCTGGCTGCGGGTGTCCGGCTACCGGGTCACCTATGTGCGCAATATCACCGACATCGACGACAAGATCATCCAGCGGGCGGTCGAGCGCGGCATTCCCATCCGTCAGCTGACCGACGAGATGACCGAGGCGATGCACCAGGACATCGCGGCGCTCGGCATCGAGCCGCCCACCCACGAGCCCCGCGCGACCCACTACGTGCCGCAGATGCTCTCCATGATCGGCGCCCTCGAGCGTCGCGGCCTGGCCTACCAGGTGCCGGGCGGCGATGTGAATTTCGCGGTGCGCAAGTTCGAGGGTTACGGCAAGCTTTCCGGCAAGTCCCTGGACCAGCTGCGCGCCGGCGAGCGCGTGGCGGTGCTGGACGCCAAGCACGATCCCCTCGATTTCGTGCTCTGGAAGAGCGCCAAGCCCAGCGAACCCGCCGACGCCAAGTGGGAAAGCCCCTACGGCGCGGGGCGCCCGGGCTGGCACATCGAGTGCTCGGCCATGGCCTGTGCCTTGCTCGGCGAACAGTTCGATATCCACGGGGGCGGTGCCGACCTGCAGTTCCCCCATCACGAGAACGAAATCGCGCAGAGCGAAGGCGCCAGCGGCAAGCCGTACGTCAACGTGTGGATGCACAACGGCTTCGTCAATGTCGACGACGAGAAGATGTCGAAGTCGCTGGGCAACTTCTTCACCATCCGTGAAGTGCTCGGTCGCTACGACGGCGAGACCCTCCGTTTCTTTATGCTCCGCACCCATTACCGCAGCGCCTTCAACTTCAGCGACGTCCACCTCGACGACGCGCGGGCCGCGTTGCGCCGGCTGTACACCGCCCTCGACCACACGCCCGCCGAGACGGTCGAGGTCGACTGGTCGCAGCCCCAGGCGGCCCGCTTTCGCGAGGCCATGAACGAGGACTTCAACACCCCCGAGGCGATCGCGGTGCTGTTCGAGCTGGCGGCCGAGGTCAACCGCGGCGCGGGTGCCGCGCAGGCGGCCCTGCTCAAGGCGCTGGGGGGGACGCTGGGCCTGCTGCAACAGGCCCCGCGCAGCTACCTGCAGGCGGGCAACACGGTCGACGAAACGGCCATCCAGGCGCGCATCGAGGCGCGCGCGGCCGCCAAGAAGGCCCGCGACTTCGCCCTGGCCGACCAGATCCGCAAGGAGCTTCTAGAGCTGGGCATCGTGTTGCAGGATTCTCCGCAAGGCACCACCTGGATGAGGGCCTGACGTGCCGTCGCGTATCGCCAACGCCACCCCAGCGGCCACTCCGACCGCCCGGCCGGTGGTCACGCCCGATTTCTGGGACGAGGCCTGCAAGCACCTGTCCAAGCGCGACCGCGTGATGCGCAAGCTGATTCCGCAATGCGGCGAGGGCCGCCTGCAGAGCCGCGGCGACGCCTTCACCACGCTGGCGCGCTCCATCATCGGCCAGCAGATCTCCGTCAAGGCGGCCCAGTCCGTCTGGCAGCGCTTTTCCACCCTGCTCGGCGGCGAGCCGATGCTGGTGTCGTCGGCCGCCCTGCTGGCGGTCGACCCGCTGCGCATCCGCGAAGCCGGCCTGTCGGCACGCAAGGTCGACTACGTGCTCGACCTGGCCCAGCACTTCGAGAGCGGTGCGGTGCATGTGAACCAGTGGCAGCAGATGGACGACGAGGCCATCATCGACGAGCTGGTGGCCATCCGCGGCATCGGCCGCTGGACGGCCGAGATGTTCCTCATCTTCTACCTGATGCGCCCGAACGTGCTGCCGCTGGACGACCTGGGGCTGATCAAGGGCATCAGCGTGAACTATTTCAGCGGCGAGCCGGTCTCGCGCGCCGAGGCGCGCGAAGTCGGCGACGCCTGGGCGCCTTACCGCTCGGTGGCCACGTGGTACATTTGGCGTAGCCTCGACCCGCTGCCCGCCGGCGGCTGAGGCGACCCCGCCGGGGCGTATCAACATTGCGCCTGGTCCTGTGGCCAGGCTCCTCACAGCCAGATCCAGGACACTCGCCCGATGAGCAAACGCCACTTCCTTGACTTCGAGCAACCCATTGCCGAACTCGAAACGAAGATCGAAGAGCTGCGCTACGTGCAAAGCGAATCGGCCGTTGACATCTCCGACGAAATCGCCCGGCTCGGCCAGAAGAGCCAGCAGCTCACCAAGGACATCTATTCCAGCCTGACGCCCTGGCAGGTCACGCAGATCGCGCGCCACTCGCAGCGGCCGTACGCGCTCGACTACATCAACGAGATCTTCACCGATTTCCAGGAGATGAAGGGCGACCGGCACTTCGCCGACGACCAGTCCATCGTCGGCGGCCTGGCCCGCTTCAACGGCCAGGCCTGCATGGTCATCGGCCACCAGAAGGGCCGCGACACCAAGGAGCGCGCCGCGCGCAACTTCGGCATGTCCCGTCCCGAGGGATACCGCAAGGCGCTGCGCCTGATGAAGACCGCCGAGAAGTTCGGCCTGCCGGTGTTCACGCTGGTCGACACCCCCGGCGCCTATCCCGGCATCGGCGCCGAGGAACGGGGCCAGTCCGAGGCCATCGGCCGCAACATCTTCGAGATGGCACAGCTCGAGGTGCCCATCATCTGCACCATCATCGGCGAAGGCGGTTCCGGCGGTGCCTTGGCCATCAGCGTCGGCGACCAGCTGCTGATGCTGCAGTATTCGGTGTACTCGGTCATCTCGCCCGAGGGCTGCGCGTCCATCCTCTGGAAGACGGCCGAGCGCGCCTCCGACGCGGCCGAGGCCCTGGGCATCACCGCCCACCGCCTGAAGGCCCTCGGCCTGGTCGACAAGATCGTCAACGAACCGGTGGGCGGGGCGCATCGCGACCCCAAGCAGATGTCCGCCTACCTCAAGCGCGCCCTGAACGACGCCTTGCGCCAGGTCAGCGACCTGAAGCCCAAGGAGCTGCTGCAGCGCCGCTACGAGCGCCTCCAGGCCTACGGCCGCTTCACCGACACCAAGGACCGCTGAGCCGCCTGGGGCCAGGCTTGCGCGGGGCGTCGTGAACGCGTTCAGGGTCGCGGTGGCCTACAGCGCCGGCCGCGACTCCAGTGCCTTGCTGCATGCGGCCGTGTCGGCCGCCGCGGGGCAGGGCGGGCATGTGGTCGCCCTGCATGTGCACCATGGCCTGAGCGCGAACGCCGACGCCTGGGCGGCGCATGCCGAGGCGCAATGCCGGCAATGGGCCGGCGACGGCCTGCCGCTCAGTTTCGTCTGCCAGCGATTGGCCGGCCGTCCCGCACGCGGCGAGAGTGTCGAAGCCTGGGCGCGCGAAGCCCGCTACCGGGCCTTGCGCGACATGGCGCTGGCTTCCGGCACCCGCGTCGTGCTGTTGGCCCACCACCGGCGCGACCAGGCCGAGACCTTGCTGCTGCAGGCCTTGCGCGGCGGCGGCCTGGCCGGCCTGTCTGCCATGTCGCGCTCGATCGAACGCGAGGGCATCACCTGGGTCCGCCCCTGGCTGGATCGTTCGCGGGCGGACATCGACCGCTATGTGAGCGAACACGGGCTGGCCTATGTGGACGACGACAGCAACGGCGACCCGCGCTTCGCCCGCAACCGGCTGCGGCTGCAGGTCTGGCCCGCGCTGGTCGAGGCCTTCCCCCAGGCTGAAGCCTCGCTGGCCATGGCCGCCGGCTGGGCACAGGAGGCCGCCCAGTGCCTGGCCGAACTCGCCGAGCAAGACCTGGCCGTGGTCGAGGGGCCGTCGGGCCTGCGGGTGCCGGTCTGGTCGGGGTTGGGCCCGGCCCGGCGCAGCAACGTCTTGCGCGCCTGGCTGAAGGCGCAGACGGGCCAGGCCGCCCCGGCCAGCCTGGTGAGCCGCCTGCAGGCCGAATTGCCGGGGCGGGGCAGTGCCAGCTGGCCGGTGCCGGGCGGGGTCCTGCGGCGCCATCGAGGGGCGTTGCAGTTCTCGGCGCTTGCCGTGGAGGCCGTGCCGCGGCCGGAGCTCGTGCGCGAAAGCCGTCTGTGCATCCGGCGGGCGGGGCGCTTCAAGCTGCCGGGCTGGGGCGGCGAGCTGGTGGCTCGCCGGGTGAAGGAGGGTGGCATTCCGCTCGCCTGGCTGTCGCAGCTCGAACTGCGCCCGCGCACCGGGGGCGAGCAGTTCCAGGCCGAACTCGGCCGTCCGCCGCGCAGCCTCAAGAAACAGTACCAGGCCGCCGGCCTGCCCGCCTGGTTGCGCGAGGGGCCGATCGTCTACAGCGGCGGGCAGCTGATGTTCGTCCCGGGGCTGGGGGTGGACGCCCGCGTCATCGGCCTGCCCGGCCAGCCGCAGCTGCTGCTGGACTGGCAAGCGGCGCCTGCGCAAGCAAGTACCACCTGAACCCGCCGGACACCGGGTAAAATCCCGGGTTGCGCTGTGCAGCGCTCCTTTCGCTTCCTTTCCACCTTCCTGCGAACACAGTTCTTCATGGCACTCATCGTTCACAAATACGGCGGCACCTCCATGGGCTCCACCGAGCGCATTCGCAACGTCGCCAAGCGGGTCGCCAAATGGGCTCGCGCCGGCCACCAGATGGTGGTGGTTCCCTCGGCCATGAGCGGCGAGACCAACCGCCTGCTCGGCCTGGCCAAAGAGCTGTCGCCGAGCTCGTCGAGCGCCGAGCTCTCGCGCGAGCTCGACATGATCGCCTCCACCGGCGAGCAGGTCTCGGTCGGCCTGCTGGCCATCGCGCTGCAGGCCGAAGGCATGCAGTCGGTGAGCTATGCGGGCTGGCAAGTGCCGCTCAAGACCGACACGGCCTACACCAAGGCGCGCATCCAGAGCATCGACGACACCCGCATCCGTGCCGACCTGGCGGCGGGCAAGGTGGTCATCATCGCCGGCTTCCAGGGCGTGGACCCGGATGGCAACATCACCACCCTGGGACGGGGCGGCTCCGACACCTCCGCCGTGGCCGTGGCCGCCGCGATGAAGGCCGACGAATGCCTCATCTACACCGATGTCGACGGCGTCTACACCACCGACCCGCGCATCGTCCCCGAAGCCCGCCGGCTGAGCACCGTCAGCTTCGAGGAAATGCTCGAGATGGCGAGCCTCGGCTCCAAGGTCCTGCAGATCCGCTCGGTCGAGTTCGCCGGCAAGTACCGCGTGCCCCTGCGCGTGCTGTCGAGCTTCACCCCGTGGGACATCAACATCGACGAAGAAGCCCGCTCAGGCACCCTGATCACTTTTGAGGAAGACGAAAAAATGGAACAAGCCGTTGTCGCAGGCATTGCCTTCAATCGCGATGAAGCCAAGATCACCGTGATGGGCGTGCCCGACAAGCCTGGTATCGCCTACCAGATCCTCGGCCCGGTGGCCGAAGCCAACATCGACGTCGACGTCATCATCCAGAACGTCTCGCACGACGGCAAGACCGACTTCTCGTTCACCGTGCACCGCAACGACTATGCCCGCACCCTCGAGCTGCTCAACGGCCAGGTGCTGCCGCAGACGGCTGCCGCGCAAGTGCTGGGCGACCCGAAGATCTGCAAGGTCAGCATCGTGGGCATCGGCATGCGCTCGCACGTCGGCGTGGCCAGCAAGATGTTCCGTTGCCTGAGCGAGGAAGGCATCAACATCCAGATGATCACCACCAGCGAGATCAAGACCAGCGTCGTGATCGACGAGAAGTACATGGAGCTGGCAGTGCGTGCGTTGCACAAAGCTTTCGATTTAGAACAGCCGGCTGCATAAAAAGGGCAAATCTCACGTTAGAATGTTGGCTGCTGGAGTCGTGACCGAGTGGCCGAAGGTGCTCCCCTGCTAAGGGAGTATGTGGGCAAAACCTGCATCGAGGGTTCGAATCCCTCCGACTCCGCCAACAGCTGATTTCACGAGGTTTCGCAAGGTCCTCGTGAGTTGTACAAAGCCCCGTCTCACGGGGCTTTGTCGTTTCTGGTCTCCAATGCCGCTCCGACCGCGCCTGCAGGAACGCGAGCCGTCCCTCGGACAAGGTGCGTAAGCGCTATGCCAGCCAGTTGTCCACCTGCGCCTTGCACCAGTGGCCAGCCGAGCCCACCGTCGACGGCGCCATCGTGGACTGGCCGCTGCACGGGGGCGTCCCCCATCGCGCTCAAGGGCGGGGCGGTCACTCATACACTCCATCCGGGGTGCCCGGCATCGCATGGAACGCTGTCCGCGACAGTGGAATGCGCCTTGTGGTTCGGGGCCATGTCGACGACATCATCGACTTATAAATTCAAAGGCTGAAAACGAATGTCCAAGTCGCTGCTCGGTCCGGCCATCCCTCAGCTTCCAAGCGGAGATCTTCAGACAACCGCGGATTTCTTCCGTGAGCGCCTGGGATTCACGGAGTTCAAGCAGTACTCCGATCATGGGCATCTCATAGCCTGCCGTGGGGCGACCGAGATTCACTTCTGGGACGCTGGCTCGGTCGAAGAGGCCAAGAAATACGGCCGCGCGAGCAGCTGCTACATCCGGGTTCAACATGTCGTTGAACTCTATGCGGAGCTGCAGACGCGAGGCGCACCCTTCGCATACGAGCTGACGCACCAGCCTTGGGGCATGCACGAGATGCAAGTCAACGATCCCTTTGGAAACGCGATCCGCTTCGGCGAGCCATTCGCCACATGATGTGGCATCCCGGCACCGCGCCGAGGTTCAGGTGGTGATCATCGGCGTTGTCCAGCCGTGCGGCGGTCGGTCTCGATGCGGTCGGCCGGATGGTGCGGCAGTCGCTTCAGAGGGCTGATGTCTCCATGCCCTTGGCGGCTTGCGAGGAACCCGCGGCGATCCGGAGCGACGGCCTCGCACGGTGGCCGTCGTTCATTCCACCGGTCCTGAACCAGCCACACCACCGGGGCGGGAGGACTGTCTTGCCGGTTGCTGCCCGGGCCCGATGAGGAACCGGGCCGACCTAGGGTTTTCTTAGGGGGGGATGCTCTGGGGGTATACCCGAGTTTGTGCATTGATCAGCGCTGTGTGTGGGAAAGAATGGCGGATTCCTCACGTTTTCCGGTCTCCTTCTGATCAGACGGTGGTGTCAATCGTCGAAATGACGGAAAACATGCATCTGAAACCAATCCTGGAGCATCCTGTATGCGAGCCATTTTGCTGAGATCCTTGAGTCTGGTGTCGTTGTCGCTCGTGCTGGGCGGTGCGGTAGCCGCAGATTTCAGGCCAATGCGTGTCGGCCTGATCGCCCCCCTCACGGGAGGTTCGGCCGATTTCGGCAACAGCCTTCGGTTCGGAGCCGAACTGGCGATCAAGGAGATCAACGAAGTCGGTGGCTTCCAGGGGCGCTCGCTGGAGCTGGTGGTCCGCGACGACGCGGCCCAGCCGGATGTCGGGCGCAAGGCGGCCGAGGACCTGGTGCTGAACGAGAAGGTGGCCTACACCATCGGCTTTTGCAACACCGGCGTGGCGCTGAAAGCGATCCCCGTCTTCCAGGAAAACAAGCACGTGCTGATGGTGCCCTGCTCACAGGGCACCGCGGTCACGACCACGTATCCTGCCGCCGGCAGCTACATTTTCCGGGTCGCGCCCACCGATGCGATGAACGCCAGGTTCCTGGTGGACGAGGTGGTGGAGCGGCGTCTCATCACCAAGGTGGCGATCCTGGCCGACAACACGGCCTATGGGCAGGGCGGGGTGAACGACGTCTCGGCCGAGCTGGAAAAACGCAAGCTCAAGCCGGTGCTGGTCAGCCGCTTCGACCTGGGGGTCACCTCGCTCGTCGATGCCATGCGGGACGCCCGCAAGGCCGGCGCCGAGGCGCTGGTGGTCTACACCGTCGGCCCCGAGCAGGCGGTGGCGATCAAGGCGCGCCACGAGCTCGGATGGAAGGTGCCTTATTTCGCCCCTTGGACACTCTCCTTCCGTGGGGTGCTCGAACGTGCCGGTGCAGAGGCGCTGGAGGGCACGATGATGGCGCAGACGATCATCCAGGACGCCGCCAACGAACGCCGCGCCACGTTTGCCGCGCGCTACATGCGGTATTCGAAAGAGGGAAGGGTGGGCTCGCTCATGGCGGCCGCCCAGGGCTACGACGCGGTGCATCTGATGCTGCGTGCCGTGTTCGCGTCCAAGGGCGATACCTCGGGGCCGGCACTCAAGGCGGCCCTGGAAGCCCTGCCCAATGCCTACCAAGGGGTGGTGACGACCTACAAGCATCCGTTTTCCGCACAGGACCACGACGCCTATTCCCGGAACATGATCTGGCTCGGTGTCTGGCGCCGCGGCGATATCCAATTCTTCTATTCCGACGACGCCAAGCTGTCGGCCCAGGTGCGCCGCAAAGAGTGAGGTCCCGACGGTGGCGCCGCGGCTCTTCGAGACCCAGCGTCTCGAAGAGCAGCAGCCCTGCGAGCCCATCGCCGACTCGGCCACCGAGGGCGAGTCCGGCTCCAACGAGGTGCTGGCCGCCCGGGCCACCATGGCTCGCGTCGTCGATTCGATCCAGCTGGTGAGCAGCACCGTCGAAGGCATCTCGACAGCGACGCGCCACCAGGCCGGCGGGGCCGCCCAGGTCCATCAAGTGGTGTCCGAGATTCGCCTAACCAGCGGCAGTTCGCTGAGCCGAAGTCTGGGCACCCCCTCAAGTCTCTGAACATCTTGTCGGGTGTGATCGATTGCAGACTCGGGCCCGAAGATGAAATCGTCGCGCGAGCTCAGGCCGCAGCAAGCTGAGCGATCCCACCAAGCTCGGTACGAATATCCTTGCGCCTATCCTGTGGAATAGGGATATGAATTTGCCGGCGGCTACCTAAGCTTGAGTCGTGCCGGTCGATCGCGACAGCCGCACGCACCGTCGAATGGACCGCATCGACTGGGGAGGGCACTGATCATGGCGATTCGAAGTATCTACCTCGAGACTGAGAAGATCGTCGATTACAGCCCGGTCGAATCGAGCGGTCATGCCCTGGCGAACCATCTGCGCGACTGCATGCGCAACCCCGGGCATGGGGACAGGGCGATTCCATGGTCCAAGGTGGATGCGCGCCGCCTCGATGCACTGATCTACCGCGAATACATCGACCCCGCCTATCCCGTCCCCAAGCCGGACCAACATGGGCGATGGCGAGCAGCCGGAGAAGGGATATTGAACGGCCGTTGCCGAGCGCATCGTGGAAGAAGAGGAAGGCCAGCTTCTGCTTCATGTCCGCCACGATCGCCACTGATAGCCCACGCGCGGTCGCGATGCCGCACAGGTATTTGACAGAAGCACCGACCGGTCGTCACGGAATGAACTGTCCGTGGCAGGACTCGACTGGCTGGTCGTTCGCAGTCCCGAGATCACCGGCCTTGGTGCGGCCGTTTCCCCGATGCCAGGAATCCGGCTTGAGGCCATGCGGGCAGATGCTGGGTTCATCCACAAGCACATCGGTGACGAGAGGCATGAGGGAGATCGCCATGGTTCGACATCTTGAGATACGAGACCTCGCTTCTCTCAATCGGTGGAGGAAGGAGCTGTGGAGCACAGCGTCCCCCCAGAAGCTGCCGACGGTGCAGTTTGTACTGCAGGAGCTGTCAAATGAGAAGAACTCGAGCATCTCGGGGAGGGCGGAGGCACTTCGAAATGCATGTGGCTGCGCGAGTAGCGGCCTCTTCATGAGCGTGACCGTCGTGGCAACCGTCTCCTCGTACTTCATCTCCGGAAACGGTTTTTCAAGCATTCGCCTGATCGATGTCTTCGCACTGATCGCCATGACCGTTCTCGCGGCACTGTGCGGCAAGCTGGCGGGCGTGGTCTGGGCGCGTGTCCGATTGCTGAGGCTTGCGGCACAGATGCACGGAACGGTTCTTCATGCGGCTCAGAAGTCCGTCTCACGACAAACCTAACCAGCGCGGGAAGGAGGGTACAAGCATGGGACGCGTATGCAGCGAGGTTCACGAATGGATCGAGGAACAGGTTGAGCAACCGGTGGAACAGTTTGTCAACCAGCTCCAGGAAACATGCGCGCGGCAGGAATGCAATTGGTGGTGCTTGTGTTGCAACAAGTGGCTCTGCTGGCTCGTGTGGGTGGTTGTGCGGGTTGTGACTTGGGTCGTCGTGACGGTTGGGAAATGGGTCTCACGCGTGGTGTGCGAGGTCGTCAACTTCGTGTTGGACGTCATAGGGTTCGTCGTCGAACTCATTCTTAGCATTCCCATCATCGGGGCGTTCATTCGAATGGTGCTGAACTGGGTGACCGAAATCGTCTGGCGCCTTGTCGGGTTTGTCGACTTTCTCGCGTCGCTTGCGGGAATACGGCCACGTAAGAAGATGTACTTCGGCGTGATCGTGCCACCCATCACCCCGATCGCGTCGGATCGAGACATCCAGCGCCAAGTTGACGCGGCCGTCGAGTTTTTCGACCGTACGTGCAACATCGACATGATCTTCACCGGCATCTGCCATACACAGCTTTCACCACCGGACTCCCGGCTCGTCATCGGGTGCAATGGGGATGGCTTCCGGGACGACTTCGGCTTTCTCGGTTCGTACTTCGAGTTCGCTTCGGCGACGTGCAAGTTCAAGGACAGCTTCAGGCGGGTGATCGGATTGGGTGCGGAGATCATCATCTTCATCGTTCAGGACGTGACACCGACTTTCAACGGATGCAGCTTCGCATCCACCCACAACTGGGTGGTGATCGAGGCACGGCCGAGCGATCAGGCATTCGTTGCCGCACACGAGATCGGGCATGCGTGCTGGTTGGACCATGTGGACGATCCCGCGAATTTGATGGCCAAGGAAACTCCAAGCGAAGGACCAACGTTGACGAGTTTGCAGGTCGCGCTTGTTCGCTGGAGCAAGCACTGCGTGTACATCTAGCGAGACCATTGATATGAACCAGACCAAGAGCGAGAACGAAGGGACGCAGCGTGGCTGCAACGTCAGCATGAAGTTCAACTTCACGGTGGGAGGCGTGGCTATTGCGATTGCCTTGGTGATTGGCTACGTGGTGTACGTGTATTGGTGAGATTGAATCGCCCCGGGGATGGAAGGGACGCCTTCGCGTTTTTCGCGAGGGCGGAGTTCGACTGCCACCACGGAAAGTGATGCTTCATGGTGAGCACGCGCCGGCCAAGACGATGACTGGCTGGACAAGACCGAGCTGACCCATCGCAGAACGTCATGGAAGAGCAGGACACGGTCGAACTCGCTGTGTCCGATGCGTCTGTGTTCGGGCTGTCCACCCAGGACAGCGCTTGCCAGCGCGAGGCGGTCGACCGCCTGCATCTGCCTTTCGCCCTGTTGTCGGACGAGCAGATGCTGTTGACCCGGGCGCTGAGAGCCTCGCCGGCCCAGCCTGACCTTCGGGCCGCACCCGCTACGCGAGCCGGGTGGACGAGGCGGCAGGCGACCAGGTCGAGCTTGCCGATCGCGACGAGGTCGCTTCGAGAAGGGTGATCAACCCGACCGGCCCTCCGGGCGGGTGTCGCCGACCAGCGAACCCAGCAGATCCAATGGCAGCGGCAGCACGAAGGTGGTCGCCCGATCCCCCGCCACCTGCGTCATGGTCTGCAGGTAGCGCAGCTGCATCGCCCCGGGTTCCTGTGCCAGAAGGCGGGCGGCGTCGATCAAGGCCGCGGCGGCCTGCTTCTCGCCGTCGGCATGGATCACCTTGGCGCGTCGCTCGCGTTCAGCCTCGGCCTGGCGGGCGATGGCACGCACCATGGTCTCGTTCAGATCGATGTGCTTGATCTCGACATTGGTCACCTTGATGCCCCATGCGTCCGTCTGTTCGTCGAGGATGTGCTGGATGTCGATGTTCAGGCGCTCGCGCTCGGCCAGCATCTCGTCGAGTTCATGCTTGCCGAGGACCACGCGCAGCGTGGTCTGTGCGAGCTGGCTCGTGGCCGCGAGGAAGTTCTCGACCTGGATGACGGCCTTCTGCGCATCGACGACGCGAAAGAACAGCACGGCGTTCACACTGACCGAGACGTTGTCCCTGGAGATCACGTCCTGGGGCGGGACGTCGAAGGTGACTGTGCGCAGGTCCACGCGCACCATTTGCTGCAGGCCCGGAAGCACCAGCACCAGCCCCGGGCCCTTCACCTTCCAGAAGCGTCCGAGCTGGAACACCACGCCGCGCTCGTACTCGCGCAGGATGCGCAGCGAGGCCACGACCAGGATCAGCAGCGGGAGCAATACCGCGCCCAAGCCCAGGTTGATGATCATGGGAGGTCTCCTTTCGTGCTCATCGGTCCGGTGTCGGGGACGACTTCGAGCGTGAGCCCCCGCATGGCCTTGACGCGGACGTGTTGGCCACGCTCGAGCGGCACGTCGCTGCGTACCCTCCATCGCTCGCCCCGGACCCGGGCCCAGGCCTCGCGGCCGTCGCTCTCCAGCACCTCGCCCGGGGCATCGATCATCTGCTCCATGCCGGTGCGGACCGGGCGCCGCCGCGATCGCAGTGCCAGCCCGCCGATCCCGATGACGGCCATCATCGAGGCGGCCGCCAGCCCGATCAGCAGGGGCACGGGCACGCCCAGCCCGGGGACATCGCGGTCGAACATCAGGATGCCGCCGGCGACGAAGGCGACGGCGCCGCCCACGCCGAGGATCCCGAGCGCCGGCGTCACCAATTCGGCCGCCATCAATCCGATCCCCAGCGCGAGCAGTGCCAGGCCGGCATAGTTGACGGGCAGCATCTGCAGTGCGAACAGCGCCAGCAGCAGACAGATGGCCCCCACCACACCTGGCACGCCGAACCCGGGTGACGAGAATTCGAAGATGAGCCCGTAGATGCCCAGTGTCATCAGGATCAGCGCGACGCTCGGGTTGGCGATCACCGACAGCACCCGCTGGCGCCCATCGGGAAGGACGAGCTCATGCGGCACGCCGCGGGTGGCCAGCCTTGCCTCGCCCGTCCGCATGCGGACTACGCGGCCTTCGGCCTGTGCCAGCAGATCGGGCAGGTCGCGGGCCACGACATCGATCACCTCGGCCTGCAGCGCCTCGGTCGCCGTCAGGCTCACGGCCTCGCGCACCGCGCGTTCGGCCCATTCCGCGTTGCGCCCGCGTTGCTGGGCGAGGCCGCGGATGAACGCGGCGGCGTCGTGCACCTGCTTGGCCGTCATGGCGTCGGCCGGGGCCTGGGGACCACTGGCGGGACGGGCCGTGCGCTCGCCGCCCGTCCCGCCGAGGGGCACCGGCGTGGCGGCCCCGAGCGTGGTCGAGGGCGCCATGGCGGCAACATGGCTGGCATAGAGGATGAAGGTACCTGCGCTGGCGGCCCGGGCACCTTCGGGAGAGACATAGGTCGCCACCGGGACGGGCGAAGCGAGAATGGCCTGGATGATGCGGCGCATCGAGGCGTCCAGCCCTCCCGGGGTGTCCAGTTCGACGACCACCAGCGGGGCGCCACGCCGGTGCGCCCGATCCAGGCCTTTGACGAGGTAGTCCGCGTTGGCCGGACCGATGGCATCGCGTACCTGCAGCACGACCACGGGTGCGGCGTGGGCCGCGGCGGTCAACAGCCACCACATCGCGCCGGCGATCGCCAGGGTGCACCACCGTCGGGCAGTGGATGGGAATCGGCCTGGCTCGTTCCGGGTCGCACGCGGGGCAGGATCGTCCATGGGAACTCCTTGCCGGTCCGGGGGCTGGTCGCCGGCTCCGCCATGCCTTCCCGGACCTGGATATCGGCTGCGACCGGTGGGGTATTGGCTGCGACCAGTGGGTCGCGAGACCAGTCGGCCAGCGGCCAGCGGCTTGCGCGTGCGTGCCGGACGAGCCGCATCGATGCCCCGCCGGTGTCGGCCGACGGTCCCGACCTCGCTCCGGACACCGGCTTACGGCAAGTGTTGCCCGACCTGTGCCGGCCTAGGCCCGGACTCGACGAAGGACTTCATGCGCGCGAGATCGGCGTCGAGGTCCTGCCTCGGGTTCCGCCCGAACAGGCTGGCTGCCGCATGGCCCAATGCCCCGCCGGGCGGGCGGTAGGAAAGTCTCACCGTCGCCAGGGTCCCCCCGAGCGCGGGTTCGAATCGCACCTGTCCGGCATGTTCCACGCTGCTGCCCGGCTGGCTGCGCCAGGCGAGCAGCTTGCCGCGTTCGCGTTCGGTGAGCTCGGCGTCCCACTCCAGGCGCGTGCCGGCCGGGCCCTTGACCACCCAGTGCGAACGGTCGTCCCCGAGGGAGCGGACCTCCTCGACCCGGGACATGAAGCGGGGAAAGTTGTCGTAGTCGCGCCAGAGGTCGTACAACTGCTCCGGCGTCGTGTCGATCTGGATCGATTTCTCGACCTCGATGGGACGCCCGCGGAGCATGCCGGCGGCGGACCGCCTCAAGCTCTTGTCGCTCATGGCCAGCGCTCCCAGGCCGAGGACCGCGGCCCAGACCAGAGGGGAGGGCAGGCCCGCGCGGGCCTTGCCGGGCAGGGCCTCGGCTGCGGGGCTGCGCGGGCTGGTTCGGGAAGCCGGCCGGTCGGCGCCGGCGTCCACCAACGCGCTGCCGCTGCGGCCGAGCTGCACCACGCGGCCGCGCAGCATCTGCCTGCGCCGCGGCCCCTGCTGCGGATCCAGGGCGTACATCAGCAGGGCGCCGATGCCCATTCCCAGCGCCATCCGGCCGGACAACTTCATTTTCGATTGGTTCATGACGTCACTGCCTTTCGAAGGGATTGGAGTCAGCGAGACGAGGAGCAATGCAGGTGCCGGCATGGACCCGGGCCCGCCGATCCGGGAACTCCTCCATGGCGTCCCTGTCGATGGCAATGGCCCGGCCGGCGGAACCCCCATGGCGTAGATCGCCTGCACGCCCGGAAGGCTTGGGCTGCCGGGGTGGGCACCGCAGGCGGCCACCGGGCCGGATCGATGCGCCGGCGATCTGTCGCAACTTGCACACCGGTTTGCACAGAGGTGCAAAACAGAGCACCTTGTTCGACGGTGCCCCCCGACGGGCGGATGGGCATGCGCGTTGCCGAATTTTTCCCATCGACAGAAGGAGGTTCCCATGAGCCGTTTCGCGATCACAGCCACCGTTGTTTCGACCAGCCTCGCTGCGGTCCAGGCGTGGGCGCAGCTTGCACCGCAAGGCCAGGCACCGTTGCCGGCCGCGTCCGCTCCGCCGATCATCGTGGTGGTGCCGGTCCAGCCCCGCGCGCCGGCGGCGGCAGTGGTCCCGTCCGATGGCGGCATGGCTGGCGGATGCTGGGTCCGTTTCTACGACGAGGCGGGCTACCGCGGCGACCAGGCGACGCTGGTGGGGCCGCTCGACGTGCCCGACGTGGCCGAGCGCACCGGAAAGCCCTGGCGCGACTGGAACAGTGCGGTGGTCGGTCCCATGGCCCGGGTCAGCACCTATGACACCGCGAGCCTGCAGGAAGGTCCGGCGGTGCTGAACCCGCGGGAGCGCGTCGCCTACATGGCCCGCGAGAAGACGGGGATCGTCGAGGACGTCGAATCGGTCCGGGTGCGCTGCAGCACTTGAGAGGGGGCCGGCCGAGCAGGGAGGAGGAACCGTCCGGTCCGTGCAGGGGGCGCAGCGCGGGTCCGCCCTCGTGCAGCTTGGAGCCGGCTTCGTCGCCCAAGGCGGCCGGCCGCGACGACGCAGTCGCGGTGACGTCAGGCGCCGCCGATGGCGCGAGCAAGTCCGCTTGCCCGGACAGGCTGTCCGGGCCTGCCGCTGCGAGCCTCCCTCTCTGCCAAGCCCCGCTGCTTGAAGCCGTCCTCCCATTCAAGTAAACTATTAACAAATAAGTTAATGTCTGATTTGTCCATGCAACTCGACCGCGTGTTCGAAGCCCTGGCTTCCGGCCCCCGCCGCCAGATCCTCGCCTACCTGTCCGGCGGTGAACTCAGCACCAGCGCGCTGGCCGAGCGCTTCGAGATGAGCGCGCCGGCCATTTCGAGGCACCTGTCCATCCTCGAGTCGGCCGGCCTGGTCAGCAGCCAGCGGCAGGGGCAGTTCGTGCTGTACAGGTTGAATGGGGACAATCTCGTCAACACCCTGACCGGTTATGCACTGGAGGTCTGCCCGGTCGGTCGACCGCTGAAGCGGGAAGCGAAGCTGCGCGCGGCCGGAGGGACCGCGGCCACCGGCCGCGCTGCGAAGACTGCCAAACGCTGAGAAGGAAGTTTTTGATGAACCCGTCACGCTCCCGCGTGCCTGCCGCGTCCCTCGAAGGCCATCGTGTGCATGCTGCGGATCCGGGCGACTTGCTCGCCGGCACCGTCCATTACTCGCCCGGCAAGTCGCTGTGGTTGCTGGTCAACGGGGTGGGGGCGGCGATCGGGGCGTGGATGTACTTCTCATGGTCCGCCGTGCTGGTGTTCTTGCTGGCGACCGGCACGGTGCTGCTGCTGGGGCATTCGCTGGGCAGTCACAGGAAGCTGATCCACGACAGCTACCAATGTCCGCTCTGGCTGGAGCGGACATTCGTCTACCTGGGCGTCCAGGTGGGGCTGGCCGGACCGCTCGGCTTGTTGCGCCAGCACGAGCTGCGCGACTTCGCCCAGCGGCTGCCGGACTGCCACCCCTATCTGCGGCACGGCACCTCGTTCTGGCGCGATGCCTGGTGGCAGCTCCATTGCGAACTGCGCCTGGCGCGGCCTCCTCGGGTGGAGCTGGAGCCGCGTCTGGCGCAGAACCCGTTCTACCGCTGGCTGGAGCGCAGCTGGATGCTGCAGCAGTTGCCGCCCGCCTTGTTGCTCTACGCCCTGGGCGGCTGGGCCTTCGTCTGCTGGGGCGTGTGCGCGCGGATCTGCGCCGGCGTGGTGGGCCATTGGCTGATCGGCCACTTCGCGCACAACGCAGGCGGCATGCATCACGTGGTGGTTGGCGCTGCGGTCCAGGGGCGCAACATCCGCTGGACCTCGCTGCTGACGATGGGCGAAAGCTGGCACAACAATCATCACGCCTTCCCCGGTTCGGCCCGCCTGGGCCTGTATGCCGGCGAGTGGGATCCGGGCTGGTGGATGCTGATGCTGCTGGAGCGGGTCGGCCTGGCATGGGATTTCCGCCTGCCGGCAGCCATGCCGGTGCGCCCGGAGCTTCGCGCGATCGAGGTGCTGCCGTGACGACATCAAAGGGGCCGGGCCGCTGGTGGGCATCGACTGCATGGTGCGGCGGTGCTCGTGTCCGCGAGTTGGCCGGAGCGTCTCGCTGGCTAGCGGTTCGAGCAGTGCCATGAACTTTGCCGCTGCCGTCGGCCTCATTCTGGTTCGATGGCCTGGTTGTTCAGCCCCCGGCCCCGGCCGGTAGCCCATCCATCCGGCTGCCGATGGTGCGATGTGCCGCGGCCTGCAGGGCCGCTGCGCGAAAGCGGGCCTCCTCGCGCAGCATGCGCGGGTCGATGCCGGCCTGGGCCAGCTCGCGGCAATGGCCGGCCAACCAGCGTTCGATCCGGCTGGCATCGACCTCCATCCAGATGGAACTGCGGGCCCAGCACCGCATGGCGCAGGGCCAGGGCGGTTTTCATGAGGATGTCTCTCCGGCCGAGCCTGCGTCCGGCGCGTGGTGGCCGTGGACTCAATCGCAGTTCTGCAATTCGATGATGGCAAAACCGATGCGCTCGATCTCCGCCTCGATGGACGGCGGGGCGGATTCGGTGTGGCAGAAGCGGCATTCCCGTGCACTCAGGATGTCGGCCGGCAGGCCCTTGGCCGCCAGGTAGCGGCGGCCGTGGGACAACACGGTGGCCGGCTGCTTGTCGGCGTCCTGGTTGCGCACCAGGATGTCGAAGTGCATCGTGCGGCCATCGGGCCGGCGGACGTGAGTGTCGAAGACCGCGATGTTCATGCAAGTCTGCCGGGCAGCAGGGGCGGTTGGGAGCTGGATGTCGACGCGGGGCATCATGGTGTCCTTGAGGGTGTCGGATCGGGGTGAAGGAAGACAGGCCGCGAGGACGGCCTCAGTGGTTGACCTTGCCGGGCAGGGACAGTTGGCCCGAGGCCACCTTGAAGATGTCCGTGACGCACAGCAGCGGGTCGTGCATGCTGGCGTTGACGCGCAGCGCGGCCGTCACGCCGTCGAAGCCGCCCGCCTCGATGGCACCGATGTCGTCGAAGGGTACGCGTACCTCGACGGTCTCGTTCTTGAAGCTCGGGGCCCAGCCCGGGCTGTCGATCAGGATGGGCAGGCCCGGCCAGGTCTTGGGGACACGGGGCTTGGCGCCTTCGGGGATGTCGACGACCTTCAGGGCGCCTTTTCCGCAGGCCTCATCCGCTTGCAGCACCACCCAGTGCGAGTGCCAGACCTTGCCGTCGTTGGCGGGGTTCCCGTCGCCGTCCTCGTCGAACCAGGGGGTGTCGTCGAAATCGGGGTGCGAGGTGACGGCGAAGGCCAGGATGCCCGCCTTCGGCTCGAAGCCGACGACCGACGGGTCCAGTCGGGTGGGCCAGACATACGAGAACACGGAACTGCCGGCGAGCTTGCCGGACCTGGCCGGGCGCGCAGCACCGGCCTTGCCGGAAACGGCCATGTGGAAGACGGCCGTGTTGCCCGAGGTGCCGATGCGGGTGTGCACGATGTCGAAGGACGCCTTGACGGCCCGGTTGGCCGGGGTGGCGATGCCGCCGTGGTGCTCCGTGCCGTGGGCCGAGACGCCGTCGGCCAGGCCGGCCAGCAGCAGGGTGAAAAGAAGGGATGACTTCAGCGCTTGCATGTTTGCCCTCTGTAGGAATGTGTTGGAACGAGGGCAGTATCAGCGGTCTGGATGTATGATTTAACTCATTCGGTTCGGAAAACGTACCTTTTCGTTCAGGTGAGCCCCATGCCCCCCATCGATCGCCTCTCTGGCATCCTCGAGCGCTTCCGGGTGCAGGCGCAGTTGCATCACAACGGCGCGCTGTGCGGACTCAGCCATTTCGACGCCTGCGACGGGCATGGCTACTTGCACGTGCTGCGTCGGGGCCGGTTGGAGGTGAGTCATCCGGGCGCGCGGGAGGTGCCCGAGTCGATGCGCCTGGACGAACCCAGCTTGTTGCTGTATCCGCGTCCGTTCACCCACCGTTTCCACAACCCCCCGGTGGACGGTTCGGATTTCACCTGCGCGCGACTGTCCTTCGACGGCGGCCCGCACAACCCTTTGGCCCGGGCGCTGCCGCCGTTGATCGCGCTGCCGCTGGCGCGGGTGCCGGGCCTGGATGCGGCGCTGGCCTTGCTGTTCGCGGAGACCGACAGCGTGCGCTGCGGCCAGCGCCTGCTGGCCGACCGGCTCTTCGAGGTGGTGGTGCTCAAGCTGCTGCGCTGGCTGCTCGATCATCCGCAGGAGGCGGGTGTGCGGCCCGGCCTGATCACCGGACTGTCGGACCCGCGCCTGGCGCGCGTGCTGGTGGCGATGCACGACGCTCCGGGCGAGCCCTGGACGCTGGAGCGCATGGCCGAATGCGCGGGCATGTCGCGCACGGCGTTCGCCAATACCTTCCGTGAGGTAGTCGGCCAGACGCCGGCCGACTACCTGGGCGGCTGGCGCATCGCGCTCGCCCAGAGCCGGCTGCGCGAAGGCCGGCCGATCAAGAGCCTGGCCGAGGAGCTCGGGTACGCGAATCCCTCGGCGCTGTCCCGCGCCTTCGCGGCCCGGACCGGGGTGTCTCCTCGCGCCTGGCTGGCGAGCCGTCCGGCCTGACGGGCCGGCCGAGCAGGGGGTGGATGCTGCGCCGCAATCCGTGTCGTTTACCATCGGAGCGATGGATGAAATGCAGGCAGAGCGTCGACGGATCCTCATCACCGGGGTCACCAAGGGGCTGGGGCTCGCCCTGGTTCATGAGTTCGCTCGAGCGGGCCATCAGATCTTCGGCTGCGGGCGTTCTCTTCCTGCTGTCGAGCAGCTTCGGACGCAGTATCCGCAGGCTCGTTTCGCCGTCGTCGATGTCGCCCGGACGGAGGAAGTCCAGGCCTGGGCCGCTCAGGTGATCTCGCAAGCCGGCGCCCCGGACCTGCTCATCAACAATGCTTCGCTCATCAACCAAAGGGCGCCGCTGTGGGCGGTGCCGGCGGCCGAGTTCGCCCGGGTCATGTCGGTGAATGTCGAGGGCCTTGTCCACGTGCTGCAGGCCTTCTTGCCCGCCATGCTGGAAGCCGGCCGTGGCATGGTCGTCAATGTCAGTTCCAGCTGGGGACGCCAGGCCGAGGCGGGGCTCTCTCCCTATTGCGCGAGCAAGTTCGCTGTGGAAGGCCTCACGCAGGCCTTGGCCGCGGAGCTGCCGCCGGGTCTCGCCGCGGTCTCGCTCGATCCCGGTGGCGGCATCAACACCGAGATGCTCCAGGCCTGCCTGGGATCTGCCGCCGAGGGTTATCCATCGCCTCAAGACTGGGCGCGGCGGGCCGTGCCCCTGTTGCTGGGGTTGTCGGCCGCCGACAACGGCAAGGCCTTGACGGTGGGCCAACAGGACGAGGCAGCTGCCTCCCGGTAGACCTGCGGCATCCGGCTGGGCACCCCGTCCTGAACGAGCCTTCTCCACCGGAGCCGTTCGATCATCGCGCGCAGACCGTCACCACAGGACGGATGCCGAGTCGTCGGGCACGTCGGCGGCAGTTTCAGCCGGGCCGGCATGGCCACTATGTCCTGGTCTTTCCCTGCAGGTTTCGGTGGATGCGCATCATCTTGCCGGCAGGGACTAGAAGCCTGATCTCAGCTCCACCAGCGGCTGGTTGTCGTGGTCGAGGCGGCTTCCCGGATGCTCATGCGAAGCCGCGTGGGCCCCGGGAATGGGGGGGACTCGCCATCCGATGTGACGAGGATTGTTACAATTGACCGCCTTCGCCGTCCTGCGCTGGTTCCAAAAAATATGATGAAAGCGAGGCCTGCATGACGCGGCTCTTGATGCGCGCTGCGGCGTTGGCATTGGTGATTGTTCTTTCCGCCTGTGGTGGTGGCGGGGATGATTCGAACGTCCAGGCCGTCCCGGCCTCGTTCGATGTGGATACGCTGTCGGTAGAGGGCGTCGAGGGCTCGCCGCAGTCCAAAGCCCTGGCGGCAACGGCCCGGTATTCCAGTTCCGACCCCATCTACTTCGTCGTCGAGGCACCGGACGAGCTCGTGCTCGATGTACAGGGCTTCGCCTATGGCGACCGTCTCGAGCTTAACGTCACATTTCGCGGCGACCTCGATGCCGGCACGCACCGCGGAGAGCTGCTGCTGCACGCATGCGCCGAGGCGCGGTGCACGAAGGAGTTGGCGGGGAGCCCGGTCCGTCTGCCGATCAAGTACGAGGTCAAGCCCAATCTGCAAGTGCAAGAGAGGGCACTGCTGCATCGCGCTGGGCGCGAGCCCGCCGCCGACCTGAACCTGCCCGTCAGCGTGCCAACGGAAGCCGGTGAGGTCGTCATGCAAGTGGCAAATGGTGGAACGTCCGCGCTCGATATCGCGTTCGATGGCAGCCACCTGCGTGTGCATGGGAACGAAGTGCGCGCAGGCAAGTACGTGGCTACCGTCACGCTGCAGTCGGCTACCGATCCCCGGTACAAGCGCAAGGTCGATGTGCTCTACATGGTGGATGCGCCCTCGGGCGGCGAACAGGACTTGTCGGTGGTCGATGGTCATCGCCATGTGAATCTTCGGCAGGGCGAAAAGAGCGTCCAGCGGCTGAAGGTGATCCGGCCTACTTGGACAAATGCCTGGGACACGCCGCAGGTCGGCGGAACCCCCGGCATCGCGAGCCTGCGAGACCTGGGTGGCGACGAGTATGAGCTGACCATCGACGCCTCGCGACTCGAGCCGGGCAGCGGTTATCACTCGACGGTTCGTTTTTCCGCCGGTCCCACCGGGGGGGAGGCGTGGGCCTATATCAATCTGAGCATCTATGACAGTTTCTACGTCGATGGAGACTTCGGGGTGACGTTCGACGAGGCCAGTGGCCGCGCCGACCTGACCCGCTCGCACGCGGTCCTGATGGCCGACGGCGCGTCCGTCGGCTGGACCGCCGTGTCCAGGTCGCCCTGGTTGACGCTCCAGCGTGCCAGCGGCATGACCGGCGTGGACCGCCTGCAGTTCGTCATTGATCCGGCATTGGCGACGCAGCCGGAGCGCGAAGTCGGCCTTCCGATCGAGATCACCGTGGACCGGCCGGGTACCTTGCCTCTAAAGAGGGAATTTGTCGTATCGAACCGCGTGCCCACGCTGCAACGGATTTCACCTGCCGTGCTCGTCGGCAGCAGTGGTCGCGTCTTTATCGAGGGAGACTTCCCGAGCTTCTATTCACAGTTGCTGCAGTCGGGCCGCCTGGAAGTCGCCGGTGCCCGCCTGGTGAAGGCACAGATCTTGAGTGACTCGCGTTTCTTGAGCCACGTCAACGTGCTGGCGCTGGATCTTGCCGACGCGGTGCCCGGAACACCGGTGGTGGTCCGGGTGCGCAATGAGTTGCAGCCGTCGCAACTGACTCTCCAAGTGGAGTCGCCGGCGCGGGTGCCGACCGGGTATGCCGTGCTTCCCTATGCCGCCTATCGTCCGGGGCAGTACGCGCCCGGCCTGGATGGCTTTTATTTCTCGGGTCCCGATACGGTGTACCGCTGGGGTCATGACCAAGTGTCGTGGACGCTGTCGCAGCGCACGTTTGCCGGCCTGGCCGATGTCGCGCCTGGCCCGGACGATCGCTGGCTGTATGCCGGCGCCGGTAGTGAACTGCTGGCGCTCGATGCGCGCAGCTTGTTGCAGGCAAGCCGCGGCAGCCTCAATTCGTCGAACCCTCCCGACACGACGATGGAAACCTTCGACACGCAAGTGCCGGCTGGCCAGCGTGCCCTCGCGTTCGCCGCCGACGGACGTGTCCTCGCTGCCTTGTACCAATCGTCGTCTGGGTACGAGCATTCGATAGCCTGGGTGACTTCCTGGTCGACCAACCGGCTGTTGCAGGAGCTGACCAGTGCCCCGCAGCGCGCGGGTCCCGGAACGGACACGAGTCATGTGGGGCCGTCGACTGCCGGAATGGTGCGCAGCGCCAACGGACACACGATCGTCAACCAGGATGCGCAGGGAAGGCGTTCCATGTATCGGCCCGATCTGCGCAACTGGGCTGAGCTCGGCCGTCTGCCGCCGGGTGTTTCCATCGTCTCGGTTTCGGATGATTCCCGGCTCATGGTGCGCAGTGACGGGGTACTCCTTTCTTATGAAATGCACCAGGGAAACCTCGGGAGCCGCGTGCCCGCCTCCCATGTGCCCGGCGGCTACGCAGTCAGCGCCGACGGGCGCTACGGCTTCGTCTATGGATACCGGGTGGCGCTGGAAGGCGGCATCGAGCGTGCTCGCGATGCGACCTTGTGGGTGGTGGATCTGAGCGATGTCCCGAGGACCCCACTCGAAATCGCGCCCGTGCTGGCAAGCATTGCGTTACCTGACGCGGTGGGATGCACGAGCCTCCCGATCGCGGGCGAAACGTGTAGTCATGCGGCATCCATCCAGGTCGCTCCCGGTGGCGGCAGTGCGTTTGTCCTGGGGCCTCGTGGTATCGCCGCGGTGGCATTGCAGGACACCATGGCGAATTCGACCGCGGTGCCGGCTGCCATGCGCGCCAAGAGCGTTCGTGGCGGACAGATCCGGTTGCAGCTGCATGCGGGGGCGAGGCCCTGAGCCACCCGTCCGGATCACTGCAGGGATGTCGAGATCGAGCAGGTGGCCGGCCAGACGTCAGCGGACTGCCTGAGCGGTGGGCTTTAGCCCAGAGCCGGCTGGGCGAGGGCCGGTCGGTCAAGATCCTGGCCGAGAAGCTTGGGTATGCGGATCCCTCGGCGCTGTCCCTCGCCTTCACGGCCCGGACCGGGATGTCGCCTCGCGCCAGCTGGCGAAAGGTTCGGCCTGACCGGCCCGCCATCTGCCGGATTCCGTGTGGTGTCGACTACCATGCGGGGGATGAATGAAACGTATGCAGGCCGGCCGGGCGGTTCCTCGTCGCAGGTGTCATCGAGGGGCTTCAAGATAACCGCATGGTTCGCCGGTTGCCGGCCGCTTGTTCTGCTGGGCATCCTCGCTCTCGCTTTCTCCGGCCCGGCGATGTCTGCGCCACGAGCCCCTGTGTGGCGCTGTGGGTGGTTTGAAAATCCCAGTCCAGGCAACGCCTGGCTCACGGATCGTGAGGGCGAATGGGTCGTCGGCCTTCAAGGCGGCCACCAGGCCGAAGGCGACGCGCCCCGCTTCAAGGCCTCGCAGTGGATTCGCACGAACAACCACTATGGCTATGGCTGCGCCTGCATGAAGGTGCTCGCCGACAACGAAACCCGGGAGATCATCAGCATCCTCTCGGCTTCGGCGCGTCGGTTGAAGGACTGCGAGGACGACCGTGCTCTCAAGAAGCCCCCGGCCTGACCGCTTCGCCAAGAGGAGATCTTGCGCTGACCTGCAAGTCGCGTACTGCATCGGATTGCAAGGGCTTCAATTGGGGCGTGCGTGGACTGGCACAGTTCGGTGATCCCTGCTTCGTTCATCCCTTGCATCGCGACAATGTGATTGCCGAGATCTAGGCCATGTAGAGGCCCTTCGTCGCTTCTCCATTCCGAATGAATCGGTGGACATTCGCACGTTCCATCATGGTGCTTCGTTTCCGGTCGCCGCGGCGCCGCCGGTCTGGGACGGAGAAGTTTTCTCATTCGATCGGCAGCCTGGAACGCGCAACTGCTCTCTCGCGTCTTGAGGCGATGTCTGGAAGCAGCGGGACGGTGTTGCCAAGCCATGGGCCAAGGTGGCCGTGGCTGATGGGCTGGTCGCGCCAGGGGGATCCAGGGGCGTATCCGCTCGCCTTGATCGGAGCGAGACCATTGTCGACGGGATGTCGGGGTCCGCTTGGCGGTCATTGCGAGTGGCTGCGCCATCCCGTGGTCGGCATCCGGCAGCTTCAGAAAACATAGCGCGGTCGGTGCCGACCTCGGCTTGAGATGCCCGCCGACCCATATTGAACCGCGCCAGTCCATGCAGAAAACCGCGCGGGGTACACGTGAATTTGTCACATCCGGGCCCGGCCATTTGCACTCGGTTCGGCAGGCCCCTTTTTTTATTCTTTCCTGGCGCTGTCACTGCGATGCGGTGGCAGCGGGAGGCAGCGGCTCGCCGAGCCGTTGTGCATGTCCAAGGCGGCCTGCATTCCGCAAGCCGCCGGCTCAGTACCAGGAGAACCCCATGAGCAACGAAAAAGCCCAACCCCCCGTGTCCATCGACATCGACGACCTGACCGAGGTCGTGGGCGGCCTGTCCTTCAGCGTCACGCCGCTGAACCAGACGCTGGTGTCCACCTCGCCGCTGTCCAGCGTCGCCTACAACCCGGATACCTGCCCGACCACCCCGGGCACGCCCGTCTCGACCTGCATGTGCCCCAGCTCCAAGGTGGGCCTGGGCGGCGATGTGTTGATCAACCCGGTGGTCCGCTACTGATCGATCGGCTTCCGATCCGATGGACCGAGTGCATTGCGGCGTGACGCCGCGATGCACCTGGCCGGGGGGCTGCCGTGCCCGCCGGCCGCACACTGACTTTGACGAGGATCTCGCATGAACTCCTTGCGCTTGCGCGACGATGTCTGGCTGCAGCTCGAGTACGACGATGCATCGCCTTTCGGCAGCATGGTGTCGGGGCGGCTGGAGAACGGGTTGCGTGCCCTGTTCGATCCGCTGGTGGCGCCGCTGGTCGCCGCCGACTGGCACGGCGTGGACCATGCCGCCGTGTGCCGCGCCGTGCGCGAGGCGACGGCTGCCTTTCATGTCGATGCGCAGACCCTGCGCGACGATTTCCTGTATCCCGATCCCCGACTCGTGACGCCGCGGGCGCTTGTCGTCCATGCCGCGGGAGGCGTGCTGGGGCGGTTGGTACTGCCCGAGGGCGCGGCGGCGGACCTGGCCGGGCTGGTGGGCGACTGGCAGCAGGGGGTGCTGCGCCCCGGATGCGCGCTGTCCGAGGCCATGCGGGGTTTCGATGCCTTCACCTCGGCACCGGCCAAGCCCTTGTGCGAGGCCGCCGGCGCCGCCTGGGTCGGCCATGCCTGCGTGCTCGTGGGCGGAGAGGGGACCCGGGTGCTGGTCGATCCCTTCCTGCCGGCCTACGACGCCGCCGCCGCGTACCGGCCCGCCAGCCTGTCGCAGCTGGGGGCGGACCTGGTGCTGATCACCCATTCCCATCCCGATCACTTCGACCTGGGGACCCTGCTGCGCCTGGGGCCGGACTGCGACATCGTCGTGCCCCGCGTGCCGCGCGAGTCGGTGTTGTCCATCGACATGGCGGCGCGCCTGCGCCAGCTCGGCTTCCGGCGCGTGCATTCGCTGGGCTGGCAGGAACGCCTGACCCGGGGCGACGTGACGGTGCTGGCCCTGCCGTTCCATGGCGAGCAGCCGGGCGACGGCGAGCGGCTGCACCCGGAACTGCGCAACATCGGCAACCTGTACACCGTGACCACCGCCACCCTGCGGGTGGCCTTCACGGCGGATGCCGGCACCGACGCGGGCAGTGACTTGCGCGCCGTGGCGGCCGCCGATCGCCGGCAGCACGGTCCGGTGGATGCGCTGTTCGCCGGCTGCAGGGCCTGGACCCTGTACCCGGCCCAGCTCTTGCGCAGCTCGGTCAGGCGCTACGCCTTGTTCGTGCCGGCGCAGGACTGGACACGCCGGCACCAGCTGATGGCCGGCCCGCACGAGGCGCTCGATGTCGCCGAGGCCTGGGGCGCCGGCTGCGTGGTGCCGTATGCGGACGGCGGCGCGCCCTGGTATTGGGCGCTGGGGCTGGGCCCCGACCTGAGCCTGCCGGGCGAGGCGGGCGACGACAGCCATTTCGACCCCCCTCCAGAAGCCTTGCTTCATGCCGCACGTGCCCGCTCCTCGTGGGGCCGTACGCTGATCGCCTCGCCGGTGCCGGTGCGCATCCTGCGCCCCGGCGAAGCGCTCGCCGCGCAAGGCGGGCTTCCCCTCGCGCCGGCCCAGCGCTGGCCGTATCCACGGGTGAGCTTCGACGAGTTCGCACCGCCCCGCGAAGAGGAACTGGTGGCCGTCGGACGCAAGAAGGCCTTGCTTCGTGTGCTGGCCCTGGAGCTGGCCACGCTGCGCGGCATCGACATCCCGATGTCCGAGGTGCAGGCGCTCAGCAACCATGTGCGCCGTGTCGCCGGCCTGACCCGGCGCGAGGACATGCTGCAGTGGCTGGAGCGGACCAACCTGTCGCTCGACGATTTCACCGAGCTGATGCAGGAGTGGGCACGTTGCAATGCACTGGAGGCGGCGTATGCCGACCAGGTCGAGCGCCGTCTGCCCGGGCAGCTTGCCTTGCATGCCATGCGCAATGCGGCCGCTTTCGTGCGGAGGCCCGCATGAAGGCCGTGCGCGGTCTCGACACGGCACCGCATGCGGTGGTGCGCGCGGCACGCTGGCCGGTCTCCAGCCTGCTCGCCCTGGTCCGGCCGGCCTTCGACATCGCCGAGGCCGCCGCGGCCGAGCCGCATGCGCAGCGCCTTCGCCATGAGCTGCAGCTGCTGTGGCAGCACACGCTGGGTTGCCCCGCGTTCAGGAAGGCGCTGGCGGTCAGCCACCCCGGCTTGTACGCCCGCCTGCGCCACACCAGCTGCCCGGCGAGCTGGAACAAGGCGGCGCGCCAGCTGACGGCGACCTTGTACCGCCACTGGGCCCGCGCCTGCTGGCGCACCGAGCCGAATGGCTTGTGGGCCGGGGTGGGGCTGGCGCCCTTGCGCCCGCTGCAGGACGGGACGGAGCACGACACGCTCGGCCGGGTGGCCGTGGCGCCGCACCTGCAGCCGTTCTTCGACATGCTGCGCGCGCTGGCCCAATGCCCGGACTATGCCCGCCACGGCCGCTTCAAGGTGCACCCCAGCGCCAGGCGCGAGGCGCCCGGTGTGTGGCTGGTGCGCACGTTGGACGCGGCCGGCGCCGAGCGCCTGCGCCGCCTGCATCTTCGGCATGTGGAGGCGCAGGTCGCCGACGGCTGCATCCAGGCGCTGACGGCGCAGGGGCCGTTGCCGTACGCAGCCCTGGTCCAGGTGGCGGCCCGGCAGATGGACCCGGCGATCGCCCGCTCGCTGGTGGACCAGCTCATGGGCGCCGGGCTGCTGGTCGGAGGGCTCTGCCTGCCGCATCTCTTCGACACCGCCTGGGAGGCCTTGGACCAGGCCGGCGGCGAGTTGCAGCCGGGCCATCGCCGCGCCTGGGAGTCGGCCGTGGCCGACCTGCGCGCCCTGTGCCGGCGCCTCGAACACAGCCACGCCCGGCTGGGTGCGGACGCCCTCTGGCAGGCCGACCTGGAGGCGGCGCGGCGCATCCAGGCCCTGGCCGCCCAGCTGGGCGTGGCGTCCCCGGCCCTGCCCAGGGCCAGCCTGCACTGGGATGCGGGCCTGCCCGCGGCGGTGCGCTTCGATCCCGTCACGCTCGGTCGCCTGCAGCGTGCGCTGGTGGCGTACGAGCGCCATCACCAGCGGAGCGACCCGGTCGCGGCCCTGGACCAGCTTTACGCGCAGGCCCATGACCAGGGGCGGGTCGCCGCGCTGCGGCGCAGCCTGGCCGGCCATGGCGACTGGCACGGACTGGCGTCCGCCTTGAGAGAGCAGGGCGGCGATGGCGGCCTGGGCGCACGCCTGGCATCGACGCACGACGACGGCGGCGGCGAGCAGCCTGAGGTCACGCCCTTCGGGGCCCTGATGCTGCGGCTGGGCCGCGACAGCAGCCTGGTGACGGGCCTGAGCCACGAGCCCTGGCTGAGCTATGCCCGTTTCGGCGCGCTGCTGGGGCGCCCCGGGCCGCATGCCCATCCGCTGCATGCCTGGTGCGATCGGGCCCTGGGCCGCTTCGCGCACGAGTCGCAGCTGCGGCTGGCCCAGTTGGCCGCGCCTTGCGGGCCGCTGGCCAACCTGCTCGCCCAGCCGCGCTTCGGCGCGGCACGGCCGCTCGACCCTTATGGCTGCACGCCGGGGGCCTTGCCGGAGGCCGGGGCTCAGCTCTGCCACGACGCCCGGCGGCGCTGGTTGCAGCTGCCCTGCGAGCCGCGGCCGGTCCTGGTGCTGGGAGCGAGCGCGCTCGACCTCGGCGCCCGTGACCCGCTGCTCGAGCGCCTGCTGCTGACGGGCTGGCGCTACCGCCCGCCGGTCACCGCGGCGGCCCTGCACGACGGCGGGCCGGTAGGCGAGGCCCGACGGCTGGATGCCGACCTGTCGCGGCAGCGCGCCCGCTGGCGGCTGGCGGGCGATGCGGCCATGGCGCTGGCGCAGTCCGACCCCGCGACCCGCTGGGCGCAGTGGCAGGCGCTGGCCGGCGCCTGGAATCTGCCCGAATGGGTGACCGTCTCGCGCGACGGCGAACCCGCGCTGCCCATGCCGCGCGACAGCGCCCTGGCCGTCGAAGTGATGTTCCGTGCCCCCGGCGCCGCCACGGTGGCGTTCGAGATCGAAGCCCCCGAAGACGAATGCTGGCTCACCGACCTGGAAGGAAACTGCTATGCCACTGAACTCATTCTTGCTTTCGCCCGCGAGCGGCATGCCTGGAACCCTGGAGGCGGCGCCGTGGCTGCAGTTCCAACTGAGCCTGGCGCCCCCCAGGCCGCTGTCGCGCAGTGCGAGCCGGGTTGAGCCGGACACCACCGACTGGGTGCATGCCCGGCAGATGGTGACGGCGCGCCGCGTCGCAACGGTGCTGCTGCGCGCGCTGGCGCCGCTGCGCCGCCAAGGCCTGGTGCTCGCCGCGCATTTCCAGCGCAAGGAGCCGGGGCTGCGCTGGCGCGTGGCCACCACCGAGGCCGCCGTGGTGCGTGCCGCGCTGGCACCGGTGCTGGACCGCCTGTGCAGCCCGGGCCAGGGCCTGGCGCGCTGGCACGAGACCGTCTACGAGCCCGAGACGGCCTTGTTCGGCGGCAGCCATGCGATGCAGGTCGTGCATGCCTTGTTCGATGCCGACACCGCCGCATGGGCCCGGCTGGCGCTGCTGCGCCGCCGCGGGCGGCTGCCTTATACCGATGCCGCCCTGGCCCTGGCGCAGGTGAACGAGCTGCTGGCCGCGGCGCTGGGCGGGCGACCCGAGGAGGTGTGGGACGGCTGGTGCCGCCTGGCCGCCTTCCACGACCTGCGCCCGGCCGCCGAGGGCGCGGCCAGGCGCTCGCGGCCCACCCTGGCCGCGCTGGCGGCTCACCCCGAGGCGGAGGCCGCGCGCGGCGTGCTGCAGGCGCTGGCCGAGGCCCAGGGCCGGGCCGGCGCCGCGTTGGCCCGGCTCGCCTGCGACGGGCAGCTGGAGCAGGGCCTGCGCGGGGTGCTCGCGGTGGTGGCCTTGTTCGGCTGGAACCGCATCGGCCTGACCCCGTCCGAGCGCCGGCACGTGCTCACCCAGGCGATGGGCGCGTGGCACCCGCATGTGGCGCCGCCGCAGGCGGCCGAGGCGCTGGCCGCCTGATCCCCCACCTTCCCGACTGATCTTCCGAAAGGACTTCCCATGAACCTCTTCACCCGACTCGGCGACGACATCGAGCAGCGCTGGCGCGCCTGCGGCAACGTGGCCGCCGCCTTTCCCGCCATCGCCCGCGCCGCGCTGCAGGCGCACGAGCTGCCGGCGCGCGTCGGCCACGTGGAACTGGTGCGCGAGGCCCTGCGCGCGCCGGTGTGGGCGCCGCAGTTCGGTTCGCCCTTCGGCCAGCCGCCGCTCAACGTGTATGTCGGGCCCGGCTTCTTCATCGAGGTGCTGACCTGGGTCGAGTCGACCACCGCCGTGCACCAGCACAACTTCTGCGGCGCTTTCCAGGTGCTGGCCGGCTCCAGCCTGCACAGCGCCTACACCTTCGCCGAGCGCGAGCGGGTGGGCAACCGGCTGCTGATCGGCGACACCTGTTTCCAGGGGGCGGAGCACCTGGGCGTGGGCGACGTGCGGGAGATCCATTCCGGCAGCGAGCTGATCCATGCCTTGTTCCATCTCGACCACCCGTCGGCCACCATCGTGGTGCGCACCGTCGACGACGGCACCGGCCCGCAGTACCTGTATGCCAAGCCGCACGTGGCCTACGACCCCTTCTGGGCGCCGGAGCCGTACGCCACCCGGGCGCGCCTGCTGAACATGCTGGCCTCCATCCAGGACCCGGGCCTGCCGGAGGCGCTGGCCGACGTGATCCAGGGCTCCGATGCCTGGTGCGCCTACCGCTACCTGGAGATCGCCAACCGCCACGCCCATGCGGCGCTCGACGGCCTGATCGAGGTGGCGCGCCGGCGCCACGGTGCCCTGGTCGAGTTGATGCGGCCCTCGCTGGACGAGGCGCGCCGCCAGGCCAACATCGTGCTGCGCCGCGACCGCATCCGCGAGAGGGAGCATCGCTTCTTCCTGGCCCTGCTGCTCAACCTGCCGGACCGCGACTCCATCTTCCAGGCGGTGCGCTCGCGCCATCCCGGCGTGGTGCCGGCCGAATGGATCGTCGAGCAGGTGCGCCAGCTGTCGGGCGAGGACCGCATCGGCCTGAGCTTCGACGCCTTGTCGCTGGAGGTGCTGCAGGGGCTGCTGGACGGGCGGCCGGAAAAGCGCATCCAGGGCGAGCTCGAGCAACGCTACGGGCAGGGCGCGGTGCGTGCCCAGCAGGACCAGCTGGCAGGGCTGTTCGCCCAGATGCGCGAGGCGCTGCTGCTGCAGCCGCTGTTCGCCTGAACCATGGAGGCTCGCCATGTCTGAATCCAACACATCCCTGGCCGCGCCGGCCCCGCTGAGCCTCAACCGCTGCCTGAGCGTGAGCCTGATCCAGGACGCGGGTACGGTGGTCGGGGTCGAGGTCAACGCGCCGGTGCGGGGCGAAGGGCTGCGCGTCACGCGCATCGATGCGCAGGCCGATCGCGAGGTGTTCGAGCTGATGATGTCGCTGCGCGAATCGCCGCGCCTGCCCGGCCTCACGCTCGACGCGCCGCTGGCCGAGACGCTGCGCAACGCGGGCGTGCTGATGCCGCGCACCGAGCTGCCGCGCGGCGTGCGCTACGCCTGCTTCATCGACGGGCATGGCAGCGTCTCGCCCTTGCCCGAGGCGCTGCGCGCGGTGCCGCACGGCCAATGGATCGTCAATCCGACGCTGCGCGTGTTCTCCGGCACCGGCAGCTTCTGTGCCCCCTGGGCGGACAGCGCGCTGGCCGAGGCGCCGGCCCTGGCCTGGGTCACGCTGCCGGGCTCGAGCCTGCCGTTCGCCTACTGGCTGGACGGCGAGGACAGCCAGCGGCTGGCCCGCCTCAGCACCCACGAGCTGATGCCGCATCAGCTGGAGCCCGCCGCGGCCGAACGTTACGCCCGCGCCGGCCTGCTCACCACGGCGGCCGAAGTGGTGCGCGGCCAGCGCTGCCAGCAGCGCCGCCAGCAGCAGCGGCGCGCGCACCTGGCGCGCGAGGGCTGGGTACGCCTGCCGGGCCTGCTGCCGGCGCCGTTGCTGGCCTCGCTGCAAGGCTATGTGAACCCGCTGATCGCCGAAGGCCACCTGCGCTTCAACGATGCGCAGTCGCGGCGCTACTACCGCCACAGCGAGGCGATGACGGTGTGGCTGCACCAGCAGCTCGAGGCGGGCATCCAGGCCTTGGTGGCCGAGCCGATCAAGCGCTCGTACGCCTTCCTCGGCGGCTACGTGGCCGGCAGCGACCTCAAGCCGCACGTCGACCGCGAGCAATGCGAGTACACCTTGTCGATCACCCTGGACGCCGAACCCGGCCGGCGGCGCGCCGATGCCTGGCCCCTGGGGCTGACCGACCGGCAGGGCCGCCGGCGCTGGATGCGCCTGGCGCCCGGCGACGCCGTGCTGTTCAAGGGACGCGAGCTGCCGCACTACCGCGATCCGCTGCCCGCCGGCAGCCGCTCGACCTCGGCCTTCCTGCATTTCGTGCCGGTGGATTTCGGCGGCCACCTCAACTGAAGCGCGCCCATCATGAACGTCATCGAAGCCCGTTTCATCACGGCGGAGCGGCCCGCCCGGGAGAGCCCCGCGGGGCAGGCGCCGGTCGCCCCCGGCGAGGCCGGCTGGAGCGAACGTGTCGAGGCCGCCTTCGACCAGGGCGAGCCGATCGCCGCCGCCTTGCGCATGACGCCGCCAGGCGCCTGGATGGCCGCTGCGCTGCTGGGCGCGGCGGTCCTCAGCGCCACCGTGTTCTCGGTGCTGGGTTCGGTCGAGGTGACCGCCCGCGGCCCGGCCGCGCTGCGCGCCGCAGGCGGCACGCTGCCGCTGCTGGCCGAGACGGCCGGCCCCGTCGCCTGGGTGGGCGTGCATTCCGGCGAACGCGTGACGGCGGGGCAGCGGCTGCTCGGCATCGACGCCACCGCGCTCAAGGCGAGCCTGGAGGAGAGCGAACGCCGGCTCAGGTTCATCGAGTCGCAGGCCGCCTCCAGCGGCGACCGCCGCAACCAGCTGAGCATCGAACGGCGCCGCCAGCTCGACGCCCGCCTGCAAGGCCTGGACGAGCGCCTGGCCAGCCAGGACGCCGCCGTCGCACGCCTGGCCCGGCGGCTGAAGGACATGGACGAGCTGCAAGGGCAGGGCTTCGTCAGCGCCCATGCCCGCGATGCCGAGGCCGACCGGCTGGACGAGGCCCGGCGCCAGCGCATCGCGCTGACCGAGGAGCGGGCCCGGGTGCGCGGCGAGATCGCCGAGCTGCAGGCGCAGCGCGAGACCGACCAGCTGCGCCTCAGCGAGGACCATGCGACCGCGCTGGCCCGGCGCGACGCGGCGCAGAGCATGCTGCGCCAGACGGTGGCCGTGGCGCCGCGGCCGGGCGTGGTCGAGGCGGTGGTGGTGCGCCCGGGCGAGCTGGTGCAGCCCGGCACGGTGGTGGCCCGCCTGGTGCCCGATGCCGCTCCCAGCGAGGTCGTGGCTTTCATCTCCGAACGCGACCGCGCCTTCCTGTCGCCCGGCGCGTCCGCCCGCATCGAGGTGCGGCAACTGCCCAGCGGCGAGTTCGGCGCCTTGCGCGGGCGGGTGACGCGCATCGGCGGCGACCTGGTGGGGGCGGCCGAGTGGCACGACGTGATGGGCGACGCGGCCATGCCGGCGGCGCCGCTGTACCGTGTCGAGATCGCCCCCGAGGCCGATGCGCGCCTGGCCAGGCTCAAGCCCTGGCTGCGCGCCGGCATGCAGGCCGACGTGCGCTTCACGTTGCGAGAGCGCCGCGTCATCACCCTGATCCTGGAACCGCTGCGCAAGTGGCTGGCATGAACATGGCCCACCTCCTCAAGCTGGATCGATGCCGGCCGGCGCAGGCCGGGCCGTCCGCCTGGCTGCGGCGGGGCGCCCGCCGGCGGCCGGGGGCGCTGGGCTCCCAGATGGAGCGTACCGACTGCGGCGCCGCCTGCCTGGCGATGGTGCTGGGCCGGCACCGCCATGCCGCGCCGCTGGCGGAAGTGCGCGAGCTGTGCGGCATCGGCCGCGACGGCGCGAGCGCGTCGGCCATCGCGCAGGCGGCCGGCCACTACGGCCTGCATACCCAGGCCTTCCGCGTGGGTGCGGAATCGCTGCAGGGCCTGGCCCTGCCGGCCATCCTGCATGTCGACGGCGGGCATTTCGTGGTGCTCGAGGGGCTGGGCCGGCGCGGCTGGCGCGTGCTCGACCCGGCCGCTGGCCGCGTCTGCTGGACGCCGCAGGAGATGGCCCGGCGGCTGTCCGGCGTGGCCCTGGTGTGTACGCCGGGCCCGGACTTCCGCACGCGCCGGGCGCCGCGTCCCACCCTGACCCGCTACCTGGCGCAACTGCGCCGCTGCGGTTCGGCCATCGGCCTGGTCGGCCTGTGCACCCTGCTGCTCGAGCTGGTGGCGCTGGTGCCCCCCGCGGCCACGCAGGTGATGGTGGACCATGTGATCCTGCCGCAGCGCGACGCCTGGTTGTGGATGGTGGCCGCCGCGGTGGTGGCGGCCTGCGTGAGCCAGACCGTGCTGGTCTTCGTGCGCGACCGTGTCATCCACTGGCTGCATGCCGCGCTCGACCTGTCGCTGATGAGCGGCTTCGTGGTCCACCTGCTGCACCTGCCGCTAGGCGCGCTGGCGCAGCGGCCCGCGGGCGACCTGATGCAGCGCGTGCAGGCCAACATCGAGCTGCGCGACCTGTCCACCCGCCTGATCAGCTGCGTGCTCGACAGCGCCCTGGTGCTCGCCTATGCGGCGCTGATGCTGGCCTACCATCCGCTGCTCGGCCTGGGCGTGCTGTCGTCGCACGCCTTAAGGCTGGCGCTGACCCAGGCCTGGCGCGGCGTGCAGCGCGAAGCCATCGCCCAGGAGCAGGCCGCCCTGGGGCGCGAGCGCAGCGCCGCGGCCGAGGCCCTGGGCGCACCCGAGTTCGTGCAGGCCTTCGGCCTGGCCGGGCAGCTCGGGCAGCGCCAGCGCGAGCGCCTCGACGAACGCGGCAACGCGGCCCTGCGGCGCAGCAGCCTCGGCCAGCGCAGCGGCCGCTGGATGCAGGCCTTCGACGCCCTGTGCCAGGCCGGCCTGCTGGCCGGTGCCGGCGCGGCTGTGATGGCCGAGCAGCTGACGCTGGGCGAGTTCGCCGGCTTCCTTGCGCTGCATGCCCTGCTCGGGCGCCCCTTGCAATCGATGACCGCCCTGGCGGGCGAACTCGCGCTGCTGCGCGGCACGCTGGAACGCATCGACGACGTGCTCGCGGCACCGCAGGAGGCCCGCGGCACGCAGGTGCCCCTGCGGGTGCAGGGTGCGATCGAGCTGCGTGGTGTGCGCTTCCGCTACAGCCGCCATGCGCCCTGGGTGCTGGACGGCGTGGACCTGCGCATCGCCCCCGGCGAGCGTGTCGCCATCGTCGGCCCGAGCGGGGCCGGCAAGTCGACCCTGGCGCGGCTGGTGCTCGGGCTGGCCCGGCCCAGCGAGGGGCAGGTCCTGCTCGACGGGCGCGACCTGGGCGAGCTGGACATGGTGGCCGTGCGTCGCCGCATGGCCGCGGTGCTGCAGGAGGCCTTCGTGTTCAACGACAGCGTCCGTGCCAACCTGGCGCTGGCCGACGACGACCTGCCCAGCCCGGCCCTGCAGGCCGCGGCCGAGGCCGCCCAGTTGCACGACACGCTGGCCGCCTTGCCGCAGGGCTACGACACGCCGCTGGGCCCGGGCGGCATGCGCCTGTCCGCCGGCCAGCGCCAGCGCCTGATGATCGCCCGCGCCCTGGCCCACCAGCCGTCGGTGCTGGTGCTGGACGAAGCCACCAGCCACCTGGACGCGGCCACCGAGGCCGCGCTGCAGGCCCGGCTGGAGACGCTGCGCTGCACCCAGCTCGTGATCGCCCACCGCCTGGCCACCGTGCGCCATGCCGACCGCATCCTGGTGATGCAGGCCGGGCGGCTGGTGCAGAGCGGCCGCTTCGACGAGCTGGCCGGCGCGCCGGGTGTCTTCCGCGATCTGCTGCAAGCCGGAGGTGCATGGTGCTGACGACGATGAAAGCCTGGCCGGCGGTGGAGGAGGGCGATGCGGACGGGGCCGCGTCGGGACTGGCGACGCTGCTGCAGCGCCTGCTGGCGTGCCGCGGACGGCGCGTCGCGCCGTCGTGCGTGGCCGATGCGCTGGCGCCGGTGCGCCCGCCGGAAGAGGGCGCCGAGCGCCTGCGCCAGGCCGCGTCCGCGCTGGCCTCGCTGGGCCTGCCGGGACGTCCGGTTCGGCTCCCGCTGCAGCAGGCGAGGGCGCTCGCCCCGACGCTGCTGGCCCTGCCCGCGGGGCCCGCAGGCGAGGCCATGCTCGTGCTGATGCCGGCGGCGCACGGGCCCTGCACCGGGCAGGACGGCCAGTTGGCCGACCTGGCGGCCTGGCCCGCGCAGACGGAGGTGGTCGCCATCGACCTGCGCCCCGAGGTCCGGGCCGCGGGCCTGGGGTCCTGGCTGTGGCGTTGCCTGTGCGCCGAATCGCCCCATGTGCTGGCCGCCGTGCTGGCGCTGCTGCTGTCCCAGGCGCTGGCCTGGCTCGGGCCGGCCGCGGCCTGGCTGGTGACGGACAAGGCCCTGCCCGACGGGGCGGCGCGCCTGCTGGCGCTGGCCGTGCTGGGGCTGGTGGCCGTCGCCGCGCACGCCGCGGCGCTCGGCTGGTGGCGCGACCGCGTCACCCGCAGCCTGGACCAGCGCATGCGCACCCGGGCCAACGCCATGATGTTCGATGCCTTGCTGCGGACGCCGTACGCGCAAGGCCGGCAGCGCACCACGGGCGATGCGCTGCAGCTGCTGTCTAGCGCCGAGCTGATGGCCGGCTCGGCCCTGAGCGCGGGCCTGAGCCCGCTGCTGGGACTGGCCGGGGCCGCGATGGCCTGGGCCGCGCTGTGCGCCTGGGTGCCGGCGGTGGCGTGGAGCCTGGCCGCCTGGTGCGCGCTGCTCCTGCTGCTGTCGGTGCCGCTGGCGCGCCGCAATGCGCGCTGGCAGGGCGAGACCGTGCGCGCCCGCGGCGCCCAGCAATCCTTGCTGCTCGAACTGCTGCAGGGCGCGCCGGCCCTGCGCGTGGCCGGGGCCGAGCACGCCGGTGCCCGCCGCTGGCTGCGCCGCCTGGTGGACGAGCAGACCGCCACCCTCGGCCAGGTGCGCAGCGGCCTGTGGCTCGACGTGCTGCTCGAGGGCAGCCTGCAGATCACCCGCGCCGGCTGGCTGGCCTGGGGCGGGGCGGCCTGCGTGGCCGGCGAGATCAGCCTGGGCGTCTTCCTGGCCGGCGCCATGCTGGCCGAGCAGGTCATGCGCCAGGCCATCAGCCTGAGCCACGCGGCGGTGAACCTCTCGGCCCTGGCGCCGCACTGGCGGCGGGTGAACGCGGCACTGGCCGAGGCCGGCGTGTGCGACGAGCCGGCGGCCGGCTCCCCGCCGGCCGCCCAGCCCTCGGCGCGCATCGAGCCGGGCGTGCCCGCCTTGCAGCTGGACCGCCTGTGGTTCCGCTATGACGATACCGCGCCCTGGGCGCTGCGCGAACACTCGCTGGAGGTCCCCGAAGGGGCGCTGGTGGTGCTCAGCGGCGCGTCCGGCGCGGGCAAGACCACCTTGCTGCGCCTGGCGGCCGGCCTGCTGCAGCCCCAGCAGGGGCGGGTCGAGGTGTTCGGCCAGCCGGTCCGCGCCGGCAGTCCGCTGGTGGGCTACCTGCCCCAGGAAGCGCCGCTGTTCGAGGGCAGCATCGCCAGCAACCTGCGCTGGCTGGCCGGCCGCCCGGCGGCCGAGGTGCTGGCCGTGGCCCGGCGCACCGGGCTGGACGACTGGGTGCGCAGCCTGCCCATGGGCTACGCCACGCGGGTGGGGGCGGGCGGCGCGGCCTTCTCCGGCGGGCAGCGCCAGCTCATCGCCCTGACCGCCGTGCTCGCCAGCGACCGCCGCGTGCTGCTGCTGGACGAGCCGATGTCGCAGCTCGACCGGCTGTCGCGCCGCCGCCTGCTCGACAGCGGCCTGTTCCAGGGCCGCACCGTGGTCATCATCTCGCACGACCGCAACGGCATCGATCTCGCCGAAGAGGGCCGCCGCGCCACCGTGCTCGACCTGAACGGGCTGCCGCCCGCCGCGCCGGCCGGGCAGGCGTCCGAGGCCGCCCTGGTGGCCTGAACAAGACCGTTCCATCCACTTCACCGTCCCGCACCGTCATGAAGACATCCGACCATCCCCGACTTGCCTGGACCGCCGACCCGGCCCTGCGCGAGGCCTTCGACCGCTCGCCCTGCCTGCTGCGCGGGGCTTGCCGCGAGGCGACCGACGCCTGGTCGATCGCCGCACTCGACCAATGGCTCACGCGGGGCGGCCTGGGCTGGCCCGAGGTGCGCCTGTTCAAGGACGGTGCCGAGGTGCCGGCACAGCGCTACACCGTGGGCAGCGGCGGGTCGCAGTCGCTCACCGATGTCGATGCGTTGCTTGCCGAGTACGCGGACGGAGCGACGATCCAGACCATCGGCATCGATGTGTTCCATGCGCCGGTGCGCGCCTGGTGTGAAGCGGTGGTCGAGGCCTTCGCTCCGCATGTCGAGCGCATCCATGCCAATGCCTACCTCACGCCGGCCGACGCCCGCGGCTTCGACCACCACTGGGATACGCACGATGTGATCGTGCTGCAGCTCGAGGGCCGCAAGCATTGGCAGGTGCATGGCGCGCCGCTGCCGTTTCCCGGCCCGGACCAGGTCTGCGGTCCGCACCGCAGGCTGATCGACGAGGCGCTGCGCAGCGATCCCCTGATCGATACCGTGCTGGAACCGGGCGACCTGCTCTACCTCCCGCGCGGCCAGATCCATGCCGCCCGGACGGCGGGGGCCTGCTCGCTGCATCTCACGCTGGGACTGCACATGCGCACTCGCCTGGGCCGGCTGCAGTCGAGGTGGCGGGGCGTGCTGGCGGAGCTGGCGCGCGACCCGATCGCCCACCAGGCGCTGAGCACCCGGTCCGGGAGCGAAGCCGACATGCTGCTGTCCCGGGCGCTGCAGCGCAGCCTCGACCTGCTCGCCGGCCCGGGGGACCCGTCCCCGGAAGAGCACGCGCCGGCCCGCACCCCCAACCACGAACCCGCCGAGACCACCCCATGAAGATCGATCCAGCCCGCGACGCCGCCACCCATGCCGGCCCCGGGTCCCTTCCTTTCCCGTCGCTGGTGCAGGCACAGGGAAGGTCCTTGTTCGGAGGCTTGTCCGCGGACCTGGCCCCGCGCGACCTGGCCCGCCTGCACCGTCATTGGCAGCGCAGCCCCTTGCGCCTGGATGCGGCCGGGCCGGCGCCCGAATGGCCCGGCAGCGACCAGTGGGTCCGCTGGATGCAGACCGACCGGCTGCGCAGCGCCCAGGCGCGCCTGTGGCGCTCGCCGGCCGGCGCGAACCCGGGGAAGCTGCAGCTCGACCCGCGCACCTGGACCCATGAGCGCCGGCTCGGCGGCGAGGTGCTGGACGGCTTGCTGAATGCCGGCGCCGTCGAGCGGGAACTCTCGCGGGGCGCCTGGCTGCAGCTGCAGCACCTGCATCGGCTGGATGCCGGCGTGGCGCGCGTGATGTCGCGCTGGCAGCAGGCCCTCGGCATCCCGCTGCGCGCCCATGGCTGGAGAGGCCGGGCGCGTCCGGCCGGCGCGGCCCGGATCGACCTCGACCCGGCCGACGCGGCGGCGGCGCGTTTCGTCTTCGTCATCGAGGGGGAGATGACGGTGGCATGGTCTCCACGCTCGGCCGCCGCCACCGATGCAGCCGCGTCCCGCCCTGCACGGAAGCGTCGCCTTCGGCTGGGGCGCGGCGAGGTGTTGTACCTGCCCGCGGCGCATGGCCTGGCCTGGAGCACCCATGGCAGCGTGTGGGCGGTGGAACTGTGCCTGGCCCCGCTGACCCCGCTGGCCGTGCTGGAGGAACTGGGGGCCGGCGCCTTGGCGGCACTGGGCGAGGATGCGGCGCTGCGGCGCTGCGTGCGCGGTCCCGGGCGGGCTGCTGCGGCAGGAGGGGCCGACGGCACCGGGGCATGCGACGCCGAGCGCCTGCGCCGGCTGCTGCAGGCCTCGCTGCGGCCGCGCGCGGCGCAACTCGCCGCGCAGCGGCACCTGGCGCGGATCGACGAGGACAAGCTCGCCTCGTCCGGCCGCCTCACCGCGCTCAGCCGCTTGTTCGAAGCCGACGCGCAGACCTGCCTGGTCGGCCGTCCCGAGGGCGTGCTGCGCACCCACCAGAGCTCGGGCCGGCTGACGCTCGGCCTGGCGCGCAAGGAACTTCACTTCGACCCGAAGGCGGCCGAGCTGCTCGGCTTCCTGCTCCAGCCGCAGCCCTACAGGCTGGCGGATGCGCCGGGGCGCTTCGCGCTGTCCGAGCGACTGCAGCTGGCGCGCCGGCTGGCGGTGGAGGGGCTGGTGGCGATGGCGGCGTAGGCCCGGGCGGGGCGGCCGTCACTCGCCACGCCCCTGCGGGACAGGCCAGCCGCAAGACTGGTAACAGATGAACCTAGGGTGTTGCGCTTCCCCGTGGATGTGGCAATACTGAAGCTTCCGAGACTTGCTGCAGATTCCTGTCCGCATCGCCTTGCCCGGCCTGTCGACGGGGGCTACGTCCATGTCCCATCCCCGCCTCAGCCCGCGCAGTCGCCGCACGGCAGCTTCGCCCCGTGCCAAGTGCACGATCGCAGCCTCCTGGATGGGCTCGCGCGATCACGTGCCCGATGCTCCCACCGTCCGTGTCGGCCGGCCCATGCCGGGCAGGCACGGCCCAGGCAGCAGCATGCCTGCGCCGGGGGCAGCGGACACCCGGCCCGGCGCATTGCCCAAGGCCCGCGAAAAAGGGACCCTCCATGTCTGAACACGATGCCATGCCGCGGCTCGATATCGCCGCCGCCGCGGCTGCACGATCCAACCTCATCGGCACCTTGCCGCCCGGCACGCGCCTCGGCGAGTTCGAGCTCATCCGCGTGATCGGCGATGGCGGCTTCGGCATCGTGTACCTCGCCTGGGACCACTCCCTCGAGCGCCGCGTGGCACTCAAGGAATACATGCCGGCGACGATCGCCTCGCGCGGCGACGGCACCACCGTCTGCCCGCGCTCCGAGGAGTACCGCGAGACCTTCGAGGCCGGCATGCGCAGTTTCGTCAACGAGGCACGCATGCTCGCGAGCTTCGATCACCCCGCGCTGATCAAGGTGTACCGCTTCTGGGAGGCCAACGGCACGGCCTGCATGGTGATGCCCTTCTACGAAGCGGGCACGCTGCAGGCCGCGGTGAGGGCCATGCCCACCCCTCCCGACGAGACCTGGCTGCGCCGGCTGCTGACGCCGCTGTGCGATGCCCTGTCGATGCTGCACGCCGCGCATTGCTACCACCGCGACATCTCGCCCGACAACATCCTCCTGCTGCCCCCGGCCGATCGCCCGGTGCTGCTCGACTTCGGCGCCGCGCGGCGGGTCATCGGCGGCATGACGCACTCGCTGACGACGATCCTGAAGCCGGGCTACGCGCCCATAGAACAGTATGCCGAGGTGCCCGGCCTGCGCCAGGGTCCGGCGACCGATGTCTACGCGCTGGGCGCCACCGTGCACTGGATGATCACGGGCCGTACGCCGCCGCCCGCCGTCGCCCGCATGCTCGACGACGCCTACGAGCCGCTGTCGGTGGCCGCGGCCGGCCGCTACAGCCCGCGCTTCCTGAGGGCCATCGACCATGCGCTCGCGGTGCGCCCGGAGTCGCGGACCCCGAGCATCGAGGCCTTTTGCGAAGACCTCAGCGCCGGATCGCGTCCCCGCGTGCCCCTGTCGCGCGAGCCGGGGCCCGACACGACCGTGGCGCTTCCCCTGACCGTACCGGCCCCCCCACCGGCGACCGACCCGGTGCCCGCCCCCGAAGACCGGCCGATGCCCGCCAGCGCCTCCGCCTGGCTGCGGCGGCGCCCGGCCTGGCTGCGGCGGCGCCCGGCCTGGCTCGGCACCGTGGCCCTGCTGGTGATAGGCGCCATCGGCAGCAGCTTCGCGTGGCGGCAGCGCGCGCCCCAGGTGTCGGCCCCGCCCGTCGCCTCGCCGGCGGAGGCATCGGTCCCCCCCGTACAGGAAACCGAGATCGTGCTCAGTGCGACACCGGGGTGGCGGCCCGATGCCTTGCCCACCGAGCCCACTGCGGCAGGCCACACGGCCCCGGCCCCGGTTCCATCCGCGGTAACACCTCCCGCGGTCCCTGCGGAAGACACTGTCAAAGCGGCCA